>CAMJCK010000050.1:0-23085 GCA_946404125.1 uncultured Bacteroidota bacterium
AAAAACTCTAACCAAACTAACCCAAATTTATCCAATCTGGCGCGCTGAAGGCGCAATTCACACATAGCCCAAGGCAAGCGCAGCGGCGCCTTGGGTAATGCGACCCCACAAAAAACGCCCTGTAAGGGCAACAGACAATTTGAATATACAATAACAACCATTCTTTTGCCCCTTCAGGGCGAACCTTCGATGGCTGCAATCGTTCCCAAGGCGCTGCCTTGGGCTATAGGCTTCTGCCCCTTCGGGGCGAAATGGGTTTCAGTTCAGATTTGTTTGGCGTCATTTTACGATATTATTTTTTGTTTTTTTTGTGAAAACAAATCTGACATCTGATTATGAAAAGATTAATCTCATTATTTGCCGCCGTTATGATAGTCATTGGCGTTATGGCGCAGGGCAAGAAAAGTTATGTTGACCTTGGGCTTAGTAGCGGTACGCTCTGGGCTACCTGCAATGTGGGCGCAAAATCTCCCGAACAATATGGAGATTATTTCGGCTGGGGCGAGATTGTGCCGCATTTTTATAGGGGCAGATGGTCGAAACCGTTGCAGGATGGCTATTATGGATACTGCTGGCCAAACTACCGACTTTGCAACCGTAGTTTCAAAGCCTTGACAAAATATTGCTGCAATCCAGAATATGGCGACAATGGTTTTACCGATTATCGCATTATGTTAAATCCCGAAGACGATGCCGCGTCTGTTGTTATGGGCAAAGGATGGTGCATCCCCACCGAGGAACAATGGCGCGAATTGATTGATGAATGCCGGTGGACGTGGACTGACAATTACAAAAACACTTCAGTAGCTGGTTACATTGTCGCTCATAGATACAAACAAGGCGTTCATATTTTTCTGCCAGCGGCGGGTTTCTATGACAAAAACAGACTCAATCAAGTAGCTATCACCGGCGATTATTGGTCGTCCGTTCTTGACAGAGACAATTCTTCTTTCGCCATTTTTGTCAGTTTTCACGATGGCTATTGCGACATTGTGAGCAACAACAGGTTTTATGGAATTTCAGTCCGCGCAGTGCGCAGATGACGCTTGAAATCCTTCTTGGGTCAACTCAATCGCAAAAAACACCACAAAAACGGCGAACGTATCGAACGCGGGTTTATATTTGCGCTTTTGTTAGTGGACACTCGTAAAAGCGTACGGCAATGCCTGACAGTAAGTATCTTTCACAGATAAATTCGCCTGACGACCTTAAGAAACTCAAGGTTGAGGAGCTGCCGTTGGTTTGCGACGAGCTGCGCCAATACATCATCGATGTGGTGAGCAAGCACCCGGGGCATTTCGGCTCCAGTTTGGGTGTGGTTGAGCTCACGGTGGCACTTCATTACGTCTATAACACGCCTTACGACCAGCTTGTGTGGGACGTGGGGCACCAAGCCTACGGGCACAAGATTCTCACCGGCCGCCGCGACCTTTTCCCGTCGAACCGTCTGCTGCACGGCATTTCGGGTTTCCCGAAGCGCAGCGAGAGTGAGTACGACTCGTTTGGTGCCGGACACGCATCAACCTCAATATCAGCCGCTTTGGGTCTGGCGATGGGTGCCAAGCTCAAAGGCGAAACCGACCGCAATGTGGTGGCCGTCATCGGCGACGGCTCAATGACCGGCGGCCTGGCCTTCGAGGGGCTTAACAACGCCGGAGTGCAGAAAACCAATCTGCTTGTCATCCTCAACGACAACAATATGGCCATCGACCCCAGCGTGGGCGCGTTCAAAGACTATCTGGTCGATGTCTCGACATCGCAGAAATACAACAAGCTGAAGGAGGATGTGTGGAACGTGTTGGGCAAGCTGAACCGCTTCGGACCTAACACTCAGGCTCTTATACAGAAAATCGACCACGGCGTGAAGGCCATCCTGATGAAGCAGGGCAACTTGTTCGAGGCCTTGAACTTCCGCTACTTCGGGCCCATCGACGGCCACGATGTCATCTATTTGGCCAAGGTTCTCGAAGACCTGAAACGCATTCAGGGGCCGAAACTGCTGCACATTAAAACCGTGAAGGGCAAAGGCTTCCCGCAGGCCGAGCAGGACCAGACAACCTGGCACGCTCCGGGCCTGTTCGACAAGGAAACGGGTGAGATTATCAAAGGAAAAACCGACGACCGTCCGCGCTTTCAGGACGTGTTCGGGCACACGCTGCTCGAACTTGCCGAGCACAACCCGAAGATTGTGGGCATTACGCCGGCAATGCCAACGGGTTGCAGTATGAACATTATGATGGAGAAGATGCCCGACCGCACCTTCGATGTGGGCATTGCCGAGGAGCACGCCGTGACGTTCGCCGCCGGACTGGCCGCGCAGGGAATGGTGCCGTTCTGCAACATCTACTCATCCTTTATGCAGCGCGCCTACGACCAGATAATCCACGATGTGGCCCTGCAGAACCTCAACGTTGTCTTCTGCCTCGATCGCGCCGGCATTGTTGGCGCCGACGGTCCAACACACCACGGTGCTTTCGACATCGCCTTTATGCGCAGCATCCCGAATATGACCATTGCCGCTCCGATGGACGAGCACGAGCTCCGCAATATGATGTACACCGCGCAGTACAAGCCTTCGGGGCCGTTCTCAATCCGCTATCCGCGAGGAAAAGCGCCCGGCAACAACTGGCACGGGCCGTTTGAGCTCGTCCCCGTGGGCAAGGCGCGAACCATCCGCGAAGGCTCCGATGTGGCCATTCTCACTATCGGCAACACCGGCAATTTTGTCAACGAGGTTGCTGATAAGATTTTGGCCCACGGCATCGACTATGCACATTACGATATGCGCTTCGTAAAGCCGATGGATAAAGAGTTACTACTCAGTGTTTTCAGACGGTTCAACAAAATCGTCACCATAGAAGACGGAGTGCTTCAGGGCGGCTTCGGAAGCGCTGTTCTTGAGTTTATGGCCGACCATAATTTCACGGCCACCGTGGTGCGTCTCGGCATTCCCGACAAGTTTGTTGAGCACGGCGCCTCACACGAGCTCTACGAGATTTGCGGCTACTCGCCCGACGACATCTACGAGGCTGTTGTCAAGCTGATGCAGCCCACACCCGACCTTCACGTGGCCCACGGTCACCGCATCAAATTCCTCAATGCGTTTCATTTTTTGAAACAATAGGGGTAGGGTGGCGCTGTTTTGATTTTAATCTTGCCGGCAACCATCTCACAAACCCTCTGATTCAGCGATTGTAAAATTCAACCTTTTCTTATCTTCGCCGCAAAACTTCTGAAGCAATGTTTGCAGTTTTCAAAAAAGAGTTGGCCGCCTTTTTTAGTTCTATAATGGGCTATCTGGCAATTCTTATCTTCTTGATAGCCACTGGGTTGTTCCTTTGGGTGATACCTGGCGGCAACAATGTTCTCGACGGCGGCTATGCCACTCTCGACGGGCTTTTCGGGCTGGCGCCGTGGCTGTTTCTGTTCCTGATTCCCGCCATCACAATGCGCAGTTTCGCCGAAGAGCGCAAAACGGGCACTCTCGACCTGCTGCAAACGCGCCCGCTCACTGAAACCCAACTGGTTTTGGGCAAGAATCTGGCATCGCTGGCCATTGCGCTCATCGCCATCGCGCCAACGCTGATATATTTCCTGTCGGTTTACGCGCTGGGCAATCCTGCGGGCAACATCGACACGGGCGGCACGTGGGGCTCTTACATCGGGCTGGTGCTGCTGGCAATGGTCTATGTGAGCATCGGGTGTTTCTGCTCGTCGCTCACCGACAGTCAGGTGGTTGCGTTTCTACTGGCCATCGTCATCACCTTTGTTTTCTATATGGGGTTCGATGTGGCTGGCGACGCCTTTGGCGGTATCGGTCAGATTATGAGCGCTTTGAGCATCGATGAGCACTACCGCTCAATCAGCCGCGGCGTGGCCGACACCCGCGATTTGGTTTATTTCGTCTGCACGGCGGCGTTCTTTGTGCTGCTCACGCAATACAAACTCAAACTCGACAAAAAATAGACGGCTATGCGAAAACAACTCACAATTGAAACGGCCGTCAAGGTGGCCATTCTGCTGATGATTGGCATTCTGTCGTCGTACTTCCACGCGCGTTTCGACCTGACCGCCGACCGCCGCTACTCGCTCTCGAAGCCCACAAAGCAGATGCTGCAGCGGATTGACGACGAGATTCTGTTCCGCGTCTATCTCGACGGCGACCTGCCCGCTGGGTTCCAGCGCCTTCAGAACTCGGTGCGCGAGATGCTCGACGAGTTCCGCGCCTACGGTGGCGAGAACATCCAGTATGAGTTCATCGACCCTGCCGAAAACCCCAACCAGCAAGGCCGCGAGCGCGTTTTCCGCGAACTTTACGAGAAGGGGCTCGACCCCACCAATCTGCAAATCAAGGAAAAAGACGGCAGCACGGCGCAGAAACTCATCTTCCCAGGCATCATTGTGTCGTACGCTGGGCGCGATGTGGCCGTCAACATCTTGAAAAATCACGTTTCGGCATCGGCCGAAGCCAATCTGCAGACATCGATTCAATCGCTCGAATACGACCTGACATTCGCCATCAACCAACTGCTCACGCCCGAAGCGCCCGTCATCGGCTTCCTGCGCGGCCACGGCGAACTCACGCCCGAGCAGATGGAAGATATGGCCTACACGCTCGGCAAATTCTACACTCTGCGCCAGGTTGACGCCACGCCCGAACTTGCCAGCACCGACTCGGCAGGGCGGCTCACCTACCGCGCTCTTGTGGTTGCGCAGCCGCTTTCGCGATTCAGCGATGCCGAAAAATTTATGATTGACCAGTATGTGATGGCTGGCGGCCGCGTGCTCTGGCTCATCGATAACACCACAGCCAGCATCGACAGCCTGTCGCACGGGCGCGAAGTGCAGGCAATGCTGTTGGACCTGAATCTCGACGACCTGCTCTTCAACTACGGCGTGCGCATCAACGCCAATCTGGTTCAGGATATGCAGTGCGCCGTCGTCCCCGTCAACACCGCCCTGGTGGGGCAGCCGCCGCAGTTTGCGCCAGCGCCGTGGGTGTTCTCGCCCATCATCACGCCCGCAGGCAACCATCCGCTCACCAAGAATCTGGATATGATTCGCATCGATTTCGCCAGTTCAATTGACACCGTTGGGCGCGATGCGAGCGTGGCGAAGAGCATTCTGCTGGCCGCGTCTGTCAACTGCCGTGTGGTTCCGCTTCCCGCGCGAGTCGATTTGTCGATAATCAGCGAACGCATTGCGCCTGAAGCATTTACGCACTCGGGGCTAGCCGTCGGGGTGCTGCTCGAAGGTGAGTTCCGCAGCGCTTTCGCGAATCGTCCGCTGCAGGTCGACGGCTTCAGCCGCCAGCAGTTCCGCCGTGAGAGCGAGCCGACGCGTATGATTGTGATTTCGGATGGCGACATCATCCGCCAACAGTTCCGCCAGAACGGCGACCAGCGTGAGCCGCTGCCGCTCGGCTACGACCGCTACACGCGCCAAACGTTTGGTAATAAGGAATTTCTGCTTAACGCGATAAACTACTTGTGCGGGTTCGATGAGTTGATGGAAAGCCGCTCGAAAGAGTTCAAACTGCGGATGCTGAACCGCGCCAAAATCACCGAACAGCGCACCACCTGGCAGATGCTGAATGTTGTAGTTCCAGTTTTAATAATTGTGGCTTTCGGGTTTATATTCAACGCATTAAGAAAACGCCGCTACCAATGATTACAAAAAACGCTCGGTTGCTGATTGCGTTTGCCGTGCTTCTGGCGGCAACGCTGGCAGTGGTTTTGAGCAATCGGAAATCGACTTTTGGTGGACGCGAAGAGCGTCTGATGGTTAAAGATACGGCTGCCGTCGCACTTGTTTCAATCTCTAACGCTGACAACAGCGTTGAGTTGCAACGCACTGACGGTCAGTGGCTTGTCGATGGCCAAACACCCGCCCGCACCGACCTTGTGCCCGTTCTGCTGAAAGCCGTGCACGACATCAGCATCACCAAACCCGTGGCCAAAGCCGATGCCAAAAAGATGATTGCCGAAATGGATAGAAGCGGCTACACAATCAAAATCAACAGCCGACGCAAAACGCTGGCGCACTACAAGTTACTGTTTGCAGCCAACGGCGAGTGCTATGCCTGGGCCGCTGGCTCTGACCGTGTGTTTGCCGTAGAAGTGCCTGGCTACAACCGTTTTCTGTCGGTTCTGCGTTTGTCGGGCGCTGCCGACTGGAAGAGCCGCACCGTTTTTGCCGTCAAGCCCGACCGCGTGCGGCAGATAATCTTCAACAGCACCACCAAACCCGAAAACTCATTCGTTATCAAGCATAAAGGCCGCCAAAGTGAGATTTTCTCGTACCCCGTCGGCCTGAAAATCACCGATGCCGACGCCGACAAACTGGAACGCTATGTGTCGCAGTTCACCCGCAAGGATTTTGCTGATTATGTGCAACTTCCGCAGTCACAAATCGACTCGATAACGGCCACGCAGCCAATATACTCGCTGTCAGTCACCACCGACGACGGCCGCGAAGTGTGGTACAAGGCCTTTGAGCGCCGCCTTCCGCAATCCGCCACCCCCGACCCCGACAATTTCTACCTGCTCTTGAGCAGCGGCGACTTTGTGATGGCAAAATACTACGATTTTGACGCGGTGGTGAAGAGTTTGGGGTGGTTTAGAAGGTGATTTGAGGAGTTATAGTTTCCCCGGTAGTGTTTGTAGGTTGCAAACCTCCACATTTTCAGCCATAAAATACGAGTCGTCAACTGGTGCCACAACAAAGGTTTTGGTGGGTTTCAGAAATTCTATCGCCTTCCAGAACCCTTCTTGAACCGTGGGGGAAGCTGACGATTTGCACTCAATGGCGATTGTGGCGTTGGGGTAGAGCAGAACCAAATCCATCTCCTCGCCAGTGGCGCTGCGGTAGAAGCAGCACTGCGCGTTGCGGGCTTTTGCACACACGTTCTCAACCACCATTCCCTCCCACGAATTGCCGAAAATGGTATGTCCCATAAGTTCGTTGAACGATGGCAACTGCAAGATTTGATGCAAGATACCGCTGTCGCGAATATATATTTTGGGCGATTTCACAAGCCGCTTCTTTGTATTGGCAAAATATGGTTGCAAAGTCCGCACAATGTATGTTTGCTCCATAATGTCGAAGTAATGGCGGACGGTGGGCGCTGTAACACCAAGCGATGACGCAAATTTGGCCAAATTAAGTATTGCACCGTGCTCGTGGGCGGTCATAGAAAGCATACGCATAAGCATTGGGGCGGCTATTTGAAAACCGAGTTGCGGAATGTCGCGTTCAATGTAGGTGCGGATGAAATTCTCGCGCCAAAGGGCGCTTGCTGCATCAGAATCGGCATTGTAACTATCGGGGTAACCACCTCTAAACCAATATTTTTTAATATCGAAATCAGACCGATTGCAAATCTCGTCAACCATAAAGGGTGTGAGGTCAATCAGCCCGACCCGGCCGGCAAGGGTTTCGGTTGTGTGTTGCACAAGGTCGCGCGAGGCTGAACCCAACAGGATGAACCGTCCGTTGCGTCGGTCGCGGTCGATAATGCTTCGCAGAATGCTAAACAGGTCGGGACGCAATTGAATCTCGTCGAGACAAATGGTTTTGTCGGCATTGTTGTCGAAGAAAAGTTCGGGCTCCGAGAGTTTTGCAAGGTCGCTGCGGTTCTGCAAATCAAGATAGAGATAGTTGCCTATCTGTTCCGACATCATCTTTATAAGCGTGCTTTTTCCGCACTGCCGCGAGCCGAGAATCACCACCGCAGGAAAAACCTGAAGGTTTTGAATTATAAAACTTTGAATGTTTCTGGTTACAAGTGCCGCCATATTGTTTCGTTTTTTGCAAATGTAGACATTTAATTGCCAAGTTTCCAAATATTTACCTGTTATTTTTGCAAATCGAAAGTCTGTCTTTCGATTTGCAAAAACCAACCATTGTATATTGATAATCAGAAAGATATTTATTTGCTCTAAAATTTATTCCAAATGGCGAGCTGAGCAAATTTCGATGGGTAAATCGTACTTTGAGATTGGTTTCCTCCGCAAAACACTATATTTGTTGTTATTAAACATCATAAAACAACTTTATTATGAAAACACCCCGTTTGTCGGCAACAGCCTTTTGCGCTTCGCTGATTTTGTTTTGCTCTTGCAGCGAGAAAAAGTCGGAAGTCGTTTCAATTGATTTGAAGAATTGTGTTGCTCCCGCTGAAATGTTTGAGCCTGATTTCGAGATTATTCCACTCGAAACAACCGAAGAATCGCTGATAGGAGAAATCGAGAAAGTCAAACTGCACGACAGCTGCTTTTTTGTTGAGGACAGAACACAAAAAGCCATTCTGATTTTCGATTGGAAGGGCAAGTATCTCAACAAAATAAGTCGTCTTGGCCGAGGTCCTGGCGAATATGTTAATATTCTTAATTTCGATGTTTATGATGGTTTTGTTTACGTTTTTTCTGGGTCGGGTTATGTTTTGCGCTACAACACCAACGGAAAATTCATAGACCAGATGGAGGTGGATGACGACTACTGTAGTATGTTGGTGGCCGGGCGTGACAGCATATTGATGTTTGCCAACAACGTCAGCAACAGCAAATTAAACTATCGGTTGCTTGACTGGAAGACTGGCGGCGTTTTGGAAGAATGGGACAAGTTTGAGGCACGCGGAATGGGTGTGGGTAGTTGGTCCCCGATGTGCAGAACCGACAAGGGCATACTTCTCTCAAAACTATTCGATTACAGTTTGTATCTCTACAACCAATCGGGCTATAACAAGATTGTTGAAGTTGATTTTCCTGGTTTTGATAAGATTCCCGAAACTCCGGAAACCTTTTACGAGAAATCACGAGTCATAGTCTCTAATGGATTAAACGTGGTGACTCATTTCGGGCAGATAATGAGTTATAACGGGAAACTTTATCTGTATTACAATTGTTTTGAATATTGTTACGTTGATGGTATTAAAGCATCAAAGTTTATGCAATATCTGTCTGAAATAGACGCCACTACGAAAGAACAAAGAACGACAGCGATTGATGGTTATACCATTAGGGAGGATTTCCCATTTCTTGGGTGTTTATTTGCGGCTTTGCAAGATGGCAAACTAGTAACGTACATCCCTTGTAATACCATATTGAATTATCAGCCCGACTGCGTCACCCGATACCATCAACTTGCTAATATTAAAGAAGATGATAATGTGGTGTTTATTGTCCACCATATTAAGTGAACAACTTTATTATGAAAACAAGCGTTTTATTTCTTGCTGAGGCAATGGTTATCGCAGCGTGCAGTAACACACCTAAAGTGCCGACAATCAAAAACGATATTTTGGAGGTTGAGGAAGTCTGGCTCGACGATATTGCAACCGACATTGAGGTGCAGCCCATTGTGTGCGACTATCCGTTGGAGACGTTTCTAACAATTCCGTGATTTCCGTGCGTTCCGTGGTTATTTCCCCGGTTTGAGTCGAATCAGCGTCACCTCGCTGCGAGTGCCCACGCGCATTGGCGGGCCGAATGTGCCCGAACCTTCCGAAGTGTAGATTTGAAGGCTGCCGTGTTGATACAAGCCTCGGTTAAAGTTGAAAATGCGGTCGTTCACGAGAGTGACCGGGAAGAGCTGTCCGCCGTGAGTGTGGCCTGCCAGATAGAGCCCGATGCCGGCCCGTTCGGCATATTCGGCGCCCACAGGGTTGTGGTGCAGCAGAATCGACGGGAGGGTGCTGTCGAGAGCAATGGTAGGCAGTGTGTTCTCAATGGTTTTCGCACCCACTCCGGCGTGCATATGGTCGATGGTGCGGTCGTCGGGGCGCATATAGTCGAGCCCGACAATCTGAATACCGCAGCACTCCGTCATAGTGTTCTCCAGCACGTTGACGCCCGCTTCGCGCATCAGCCGCTTCACGCTGTCAACATCGACGTACATATCGTGGTTGCCCGAGACGAAAAAGATTGGCACCGAGAGCTTTTTCAGCGGCTCAAGTGTCTTTGGCTCAAGATTATAGAAACTCTCGAACATATCGCCGGTGATGACCACCATCTGCGCATCGGTCTTGTTAACAATATTGACTAGTTTCTCAAGGTTGCGCCGCCCGCGGAAATGCCCCAAATGAACATCCGATAATTGTGCAATCTGCACTGGCTCAGTGAGTTTCGGCAGTTCAATGTCAATGGTTTTCAGTTGTGGCCACGATGTGTTGACAATGCCGAACAACGAGATCAGAACTGTTCCGGCAGCAACAATCAATCCGAAGGTTTTGGGTTGGAAGTGCGCAAATATATTCACTATGTCTGTCAGCAACATAACCAACAGCATATAAAGAAAAACTCCAACCATTGCCGACAGCGCCACAACCACCGGATGAAGCACCGGGAAGTAGTTTTTGGCGGCCATCATCGAGTTAATCGAGAAGAAAGCCAGTATAAAAAGGCCTGCAAAAAGCCACCACTTGCCAATGCCTGTGGCAAAGGCTATGCGGCTGGCCATATAGTAAGCGGCCAAACCAATGATGGCGAAAAACAGTAGCGGAACAATCGCAAACATACGGTTCATTGGTTAAAAAGTCACTTTGTCGGGATGTTGCCCCGACCATCCGAATTCAGGCAGTTTGTCGATTTTAAGAATGTCGTTTTCAGATAGGTTAAGGCCATCTGATTCAAGATTTTCTTTAACACGTTCGGGCGTTACCGACTTGGGTAGCGGCACAATCTGCTTCTGGCGGCACCAGGCAAGGCAGAGTTGCGCCACCGAACAGTTGTTGCGGTCGGCAATCTGCCTCAGCTCAGCACTTTTGAACGCCGCACCGCGTCCAAACGGACTCCACGCCTCAACCACAATATTGTTGGCTTGGCAGAATTTCACGTCATCGGCTTGCGTGTATCCAGGATGAATCTCTAGCTGGTCAACCATCGGCTTGACCGTGCAGCTGTCGATGAGCGGCTGCAGATGGCTCGCAAGGAAATTGCTCACACCAATGGCACGCACGCGGCCGTCGGCATAGAGTTTCTCAAAGGCGCGCCAGGTGTCGAGGTTGCGCTCGCGCCAGTCGGAATAAAGAGAAGGTGACGCCGGCCAGTGAATCAGGTACAAATCGAGGTAATCGAGACCCAAACGCTTGAGCGATGCGTCGAAGGCGCGCAGGGTGTTGTCGTAGCCCGTCTCGGTTGGCCAAACCTTTGTTGTAACCCACAGTTGGCTGCGATTGATGCCGCTGGCGGCAATGCCGCGTCCAACGCCCGTTTCGTTCTTGTAGAACGATGCTGTGTCGATGTGGCGGAATCCGCACTCGATGGCTGTTTTTACGGCCTCGGCAACTTCCGCGCCGTCGGCAATGGCCCACGTGCCAAAGCCCATTGCGGGCATTTCAACACCGTTGTTCAGTTTGATTGTTGACATATTAATGTTGAGTAATGTGTAAAGTGTAATGAGTAATGAGCAGTGAGTAATGAGTAGTGAGCAATTAACTTTACACTTTAACCCTTACACCTTACTCTTTGAACCTTACTCTCTTACCTGCGTTTTCTAACCTTTGGAACGTAATCGCGGCCGGTGACAACAAAGTCGGTGCGGCGGTTGATTTGGTTGCAAATCTCCTGCTGCTCGTTGGTCAGGCGCTTGATGAAAGCCTCGGTCAGCGTGTCGCCCTCTTTCAGGAACGGATATTTCTCGGCCATCTTCTTGTCCACTTCCTTCGGCATTGTCTCGCCGTAGCCGTGCGATGTCAGGCGCTCGCGGTCGATGCCGTAGGTGGTCAGGAAGTCGACAACCGATTTGGCGCGCGCCTCCGACAGTTTCAGGTTGGCGTCGTCGCTTCCGCGATAGTCGGCGTGCGAACCAATCTCGATGGTGATGTTCGAGTTGTCGTTCAGGATGCCCACAAGCACCTCAAGTCCGGCAATCGACGACGGTTTCAGCTTGGCGCTGTTGAACTCGTATTCAATTCCGTCGAGGTCCATACGGCGGTCGTCGGGCTGAAGGTCGATGTTCACCTTCAGCTGCTCGCTGTCGGTCAGACCTTTGGTCGATGTCTTGTCCTTTGAGTTGAGGAAGCCGCCGCGCTTCACAACAATGCGGTAATCAGCGTTCGGCGCCAGATTGAAGTTGTATGAGCCGTCGGTTTCGGTTTTGGCGGTGATGTTGGTACCGTCGCTACCAATCAGGTTCACCTCGGCTCCGGCAATGATGGCGTCGGTTTTGCCGTTGCGCACAACACCAGTCAGAGTGAACTCAATCGGCGGAAGCGAGAACTGGTAGATGTCGTCAGAGCCCTTGCCGCCGGGGCGGTTCGAGCAGAAATAGCCGCGCTCCATCTCGGCCTCGATGCAGATGCCGAAGTCGTCCGACGAGCTATTGATGGGGTATTTCATATTCTCGACTTTCCATCCCGAGTTGGTCTCGCTTGCCGCGAAAATGTCGAGTCCGCCCATTCCCGGATGGCCGTTCGACGAGAAGTAGAGCGTGCCGTCGGCGTGGATGAACGGGAACATCTCGTCGCCTTCGGTGTTGATGGCCGGGCCCATATTCACCGGTTTGCCCCAATCGGCCGATTTGCTGGCGCGGGTGGCTTTCCAGAGGTCTTTGCCGCCATATCCGCCAGCCATCTCCGACACAAAAACCAGAGTCAGCTCATCGCCGCTGATGGCCGGATGGCCCACAGCCACCGTGTCGGGAGCCAGATTCAGCTCTTTGGGCTCGCCCCATTCGGCGTTCTCTTTTGCCGAGCTGAAAATCTTGCAGACCATATTCTTGTTCTTGTCTTCGCGGAAGCTGGTGAAATACAGCGTGTTGCACTTTTTATTGGTGCTGGGCATTCCCTCTTCGAACGCGGTGTTGATTACCTCCTCAAGCGGTGCCGGTTCCGACCATTTTCCCTTGCGGTCCACACGCGAGCGGAATAGGTCGCAGTAGTATTCGCCCGTCACACCGCTGATTTTGCCGCCTGTGCAGCCTTCGCGCGACGACGTGAAAATAACCATACTGTAGTCGTCTTTCGCGTAGGCGATGCCGAAATCGCTGAACTTCGAGTTGAAATAGTGCATATTCTCAATCTTGTAGCGGGTGGGCTGCCCCATCCACTCAATGGCCGCCGCGCACGACTCAACGCCTGCCGGTCCGCGGTCGTCCGACGGGGCAAGCTTGGCGTAGTTCTGGTACTCCTTCATTGCCTCCTCATACTGGCCCTGGGCGCGGATGGCGTCGGCAAGGTAGAGCGTTGCCAGCGGGTTGCTGTAGTTTTTCTTGATGACCTTGCGGTACCATATCTCGGCCTGACGGCTGTTCTGCACCATACGGTAGCATTCGGCCACCATAAACATTATGTCGTTTTTCTTGTCTTTGTCTTTGGCCTTCGCGTAGGCGTATTTGTACTCATCGACGGCGTCGAAATATTTGCCGGCCTCAAACGCCTTGTCGGCCTTCAGTGTCACGTTTCGCTGGGCGATGGCCGGCATAACGGCGAGCGCGGCGATTGTTATTGCAAAAAACTTCTTCATCTTTTTCGTATGAATAAAGTGCGGAATGTCAGTTCTTTTAAACTTGCGAAAATAAGGATTTTTGTTCACGTCCGAAACCCGCGCCTTCCATTTAACGCAAAAATTTAGCGTTGGGGGCGATTTTGGGCGGTTTTTCAAGCAGTTTGTGTTGGCCGTAGCCATTGTTCTTTGGAGAATCACACACATCCGATTTCTCCGAAACCGCCGTTTCGAAAATGGCTATTTCGGAAGTGGTGCCTTGTGTTGTAAATGGTTAAAATACAATTAGAAAATAAAGGTTCACCAACTGGTGGACCACCAAGTGGAGAACCGGCAATTCCGCTTTATAATAACATTTCCGCCCATTCTTCGCAAAATGCGTTATATTTGAAACTCACATTTTGCCGGAAGCACAGAATGATTGAACCGAAATTCGATACCACCTTTTTTGAGCGCTACGCGATGATTGCGCTGCAGACCGTGCTTGGCGCGAAGTATGACCGTCTTGTCAACTCCGACAGGCCCGATTTGCAGGATGTAGGGCACAGCCTGGGCATTGAGGTCACGCGCTCGATGAAGGAGAACCGCACCGAGGCCGAGCTGCTGGTGAACGAGCTGGCCGGAAAGGAGATTTTCTGCGTCAGCGAGTCCGATTTGCAGGACATCCGCCTCTATGGCTACTCCTACGGCCTCGATTACGGGCAGTATATGGGCGAACTGGAGAAACGCTACTGGTCGCTGGCGTTGCCGCTGAAGCGGATTATCAAGAGCAAGGTGCACAAGGTTGCCGACGGTTTCTACGGTTCGTTCGACCAGTTTGAGCTCTTCATCTTCACAAAAGACAACCTGACGCGCCACGAGGTGCAGCTCACGGTTTATTATATGACTGAGCTTCAGGACTCTAACGCCATTCGCTACTCGAAACTGCACATTGCCCAAACCGACAAACTCTACGTCTGCGACCTGAAAACGCACGTTGTTGAGGAGCACCCCATCAGCAAGGAACTCTGCCGGCAGTTCTACCGCAAGGCCGTGGGCAGCGACGAAAAGCAATAGCCGCCGGCGTTTGGATTTTCAGCCGTTTTTTCTATTTTTATGAAATTTTTCGTGTCTGAGCCGAGTCGCCATTCAACCCGATTCGCGCCGGCGATGACATCGAACTAAAACGTAAAGAGCTGATGATTAGAGTAGTTGTGGTTGACGACGAGGAGCAGGGCCGTGGCATTATCAAGCAGTATATTGCGCGTTACTGCCCCTATATTGAGGTGTGCGGCGAGGCCGACTCGGTGAAAAACGGCGTTGCAGTTATCAACGAGCGGCATCCCGACATTGTTTTTCTCGACATTCAGATGCAGGACGGCACCGGTTTCAACCTTTTGGAGAAGGTCTCCGAAAGGGCTTTCAAGGTGATTTTTGTGACCTCCTTCGACCAGTTCGCGCTCAAAGCCATCAAGTACAGCGCATCAGACTATCTGCTCAAACCCCTCGACCCCGACGCCTTTGTTGAGGCGGTTGAGAAGGTTAAGGACGACATTGAGTCGCGAAGCAAGGTCAAAGACGTCCGCATTGAGGAGCTGCTCACCAACATCAACAGTTTCAAGAAGATAGGTCTGCCGTCGGGCAGCGCCATAGTCTTTGTCAATGTTGATGACATTATACGATGCGAGTCGGACGGCAACTACACAATGTTCCATCTGACCGATGGCCGCCATCTGCTCGTTACAAAGAGCCTGAAGATGTACGAGGAGCTTTTTGCCGACCGCAAGTTTCTGCGCGTTCACAAGTCGCACCTGATAAACGCGCGTTACGTTGACCAGTACATCAACGGTGACGGCGGCAGCGTTGTGATGGCCGACGGCTCAACGGTTGAGGTCTCGCGCCGCAAGAAGGATGAGCTGCTGGCGATTATGCAGATGCAATAAGGCAGGGCGGGATTTTACTCCCGCGCCATTCTTTCCTATTTCTTCAAGTCTTCTATCAGCCGTGCTACAGCCTTATCAACCGTTGGCTCAGCCTCGAGTGCTTTGACGAAGGCGCTGCCCACAATGGCGCCGCTCGAGTACTGGCAGGCTGCGTCGAAAGTGGCTTTGTTGGATACGCCGAAGCCCACCAAAGTGCGGTTTTTCAGGCCCATAGCGGCAATGCGTTTGAAGTAGGCCTGTTTCTCGTCGTTGAAACTCTTTTGGGCGCCTGTTGTCGAAGCCGACGAAACAAGATAGACGAAGCCCGTGCTAATGTCATCGATACGGCGGACGCGCTCCTCGTCGGTTTCGGGGGTGACAAGCAGCACGAATTTCAGGCCGTAGCGCTCGGCAATTGGCTTGTAGTGAGACTCATACTCCTCAAGCGGAATGTCGGGAATAATGAACCCGTCGACGCCAACCTCGGCGGCCTTGCGGCAGTAGTTCTCGAACCCGAACTGCATTGCGGTGTTCAGGTAACCCATCATAATCAGCGGAATGTCAGTCACTTTGCGAATGTCTTTCAACTGCTCGAAAAGCAGCGTCTGCGTCATTCCGTTGATGAGCGCGCACTGGCTGCTGTGCTGAATCACAGGGCCGTCGGCCATCGGGTCAGAGAATGGCACGCCAATCTCAATCATATCGACACCTGCTGCGGTAAGGCTCTTGATTACCTCAACGGTGCTGTCTTTGGTTGGGAACCCTGCGGTGAAGTACACCGACAGTATGTTCTTGCCCTTTTTTGCGAATAAATTTTCTAATCTGTCCATATTGTAAAATGTTTAATGTTAAATGTTTAGAGTTTAGTTTTTGACTTCGGACATCAGACTACAGACTACAGTCTGATTTGAGCCTCAATATGAGCATTCATCCTTTCATTGTCTGTCGTCAGTAGTCTATTGTTGTTCTTATCTGTGAAATAAACCTTTCAAGTTTTGCCACATCCTTCAAGGCGGGTGCGGTCTCAAAGCGGCTGTTCAGGTCGATGCCGACTAATGACGGATGCTGCAGGTGGCTGATGGATTCTGCATCGTCGGGGCCAATGCCACCGCTCAAGATGAACGGCATATCCTGCTTATATTCAGCTATTATGCTCCAATCGAACTTTGTGCCTGCACCGCCGTATCCGATAGTGCGGGTATCGAACAGAAACATATCGCAACATCCTGAATATGAGTCGCAACGCTCAAAGTCAGCGGCGGACTCGATGCCAAAGGCTTTAATAACCTTGAGCCCCGTTCCGCGCAGTGTGGCGCACTCCGCTGGACTTTCGTTTCCGTGCAACTGAACGGCATTCAGATTAAACTGCGCGGCAATGTCGACAATGTGCTCAACTGTCTCATTGACAAAGACTCCCACCTTTGCTGCTGGCGCAAAATCGGCCCGCAGATGCGGCAGCGACTCCGTGCCCACAAATCGCGATGAGCGGGCATAGAAAATCAGCCCCATCATATCGGGTTTCAGGCGGCGAACTTGCTCAATATTGTCGGCATCACGCATTCCGCAGACTTTAATCAGCATAACTGTCAGATTTTTGCAGCCGTCGCAACTCATCGATAAACTTGTTGAGTGCCAACGGCGGGTTATCGGTTTTCATAAAAGTCTCGCCCATCAGGAATCCACGGAAGCCCTCGCGGCGCAGTTTCACAACAGTTTCGGGCGACGACAGTCCACTTTCCGAAATCTTCAGGAAACGGTCGGGAATGCTGTGGCAGAGCCTGATAGATGCTTCAATATCAACATTGAAGGTCTTAAGGTTGCGGTTGTTGATGCCCACAATGTCGATGCTGTCGCAGATGTGGCCTGTCTCGTCGGACGAGTGCAGTTCCAAAAGCGTCTCGAGCCCCAACTGGTGAGCCTTGTCGGCCAATCGGCGGCACTCGTCGGGCGACAGGATGGCGGCAATGAGCAGCACCGCGTCGGCACCGCTGCCTTTGGCCATCAGCAACTGATAGTCGTCAATCACAAACTCCTTGTAAAGCAGCGGAATATCAGTCAGTTGGCGGGCTTCAACCATATATTTCCGCCCTCCGCCGAAAAACTTCTCGTCCTGCAGCACCGACACCGCGCTGGCGCCTGCTTTGGCATAGCCTGGCACCACCGAAGCGACTGTGGCAGCGGGGTTTATGTCGCCTTTCGATGGTGAGCGGCGCTTGAATTCGGCAATGATGCCTGTGTCGGATGCCGCAAGACTCGCCTTGAGCGACACGCAGCGATGGCCAAACTCGGCCGTCTGCTTCCAAAATTCCCGCTTGACGGTCGATTTCAGGTTGTCGATTTCAATGCGCTTGTTGGCGACGATTTCTTCTAAAATGTTCATTATTACAATCTTTGTTTCGGTATGCACCCTGACGGGCGGAAATTTTTAGAAAATTCGATTTAAAAATTTTACAAAATTTAATCTCTAACCAAACTAAACCCAAACCTTGTGCTAGGATTCATTAGGGTTCTTTCGGTTAGCGATAAAAATCTGAAAATCATTTTTTTATAATTTTCTTATAGATTTTCTTTCAATTTCCCGCGAAGCGGCATTCCTAAATATTTCAAGAATTCAGTTCAACGAATTTCTTCAATGTTGCAAGGGCGCGGCCGCTCTCAATCGACTCGCGAGCCTCGGCCATACACACCTCGACGCTTTTTTGCTGATTGATGGTGTGAATGGCGAATCCTGCGTTGGCCACCACAACGTTCTTCTGGGCGGCTGTGGCGCAGTTCTCAAGCACACTGTCGAAAATGTTTTTTGCATCTTCGGCTGTCTGTCCTCCAAAAATCTCGTTCATCGCAACACGCTTGAAATCAAACATTTCAGGTGTGTAAATACGTTCCAATGTGTTCGATGCTACCTTAAATTCGCCTGTGAGCGAAATCTCATCGTAAACATCGAGACTTGTAACAACACCGTAGTTGATGTTAAGTTTCTGATATACATTGGTATACAGACGCAACTGCGACAGGTCGGCGGTGCCCAAAAGTTGGTTTTTGGGACGGCACGGATTCACAAGCGGGCCCAAAAGATTGAATATCGTCTTGAATTGCAGACTCTTACGCACTGGTGCCACACCCTTCATTGCTGGGGTGAAAAGCGGCGCGTGCATATAAACAATGCCGCACTGGTCGATTGAGCGTGTCAAAGCGTCGGGGTCGTTGGTGAATTTAACTCCGTGAAGTTCAATAACATTGCTTGCTCCGCTGACCGATGTTGCGCCGTAATTGCCGTGTTTGGCCACCTTGTAGCCTGCGCCCGCAACAACAAAGCACGAGCAGGTTGAGATGTTGAAGGTGTTTTTGCCGTCGCCGCCCGTGCCCACAATGTCGATTGGGTTGAAAGCGTTGAAATCCAACGGGTTCTGGCTCTGCATAAGAGCCTCGCGGAAGCCGATAATCTCGTCGACGGTGATGTCGCGCATACGGTAAACGGTGAGCAAGGCCGAAACCTGATTCTCGTTGTATTTGCCCTGCGTTACATTGACTAACAGGTTTTTAGCCTCATCGCTAGTCAACACCTCGTGATTGAACAATTTCTCTAATATTGCCTTCATATTGACTGATTTTTAATGATTTACAAAATTCTCAATGATTCTTCTTCCGCCTGGTGTCAGCACCGATTCGGGATGGAACTGGATTCCGTGCACATCGAACTTGTTGTGGCGCACGGCCATAATGTGCCCTTCCTTGCTCACGGCTGTGATGGTCAGGTCGGGGCTGAAGTGCTCACGGTCAATCACCCACGAGTGATAGCGGCCTGCAATGAGTTGCTTCGGCAGACCTGTGAACAGATAGTCGTCAGCAACAACATCGACGGGTGTCTGCACGCCGTGGAACACGTTGCTCAAGTTGGTGAGTTGGCTGCCGAATACCTCGCCAATGGCCTGATGGCCCAAACAAACACCTAAAATGGGCTTGGTGGCGGCGTAAGTTTTGATTACATCGATGAGTTGGCCTGCCTCCGACGGAATGCCTGGACCTGGCGACAGCACTAATTTGTCAGCGCTCGCAAGTTGGCTCATCTCAAACTGGTCGTTACGCAAAACCTCAACCTCGGCTCCCGCCTCCTCAATCATCAGAGAAAGGTTGTAGGTGAACGAATCGTAATTATCTATAATTGTGACTTTCATTGTTTTAAATGTTTAGAAGGTGAAGGTTGAGAAGTTTAGAAGGTTGAGAAAGTTTAGTTTAACGGGTTTAAACGCTTCGCTGTTTAACAGGTTGAAATACTTATAACTTACAACTTCTAAAACTTATAACTCTCTGAATCTCCTTCAGCCCTTCATTGTTAATTATTAATTGTTAATTCCTAATTTCTAAATCCTAACTCCTACATATTAAATAGTTTCCGCTATTTCGATGGCTTTTTTCAGTGCTCCCAACTTGTTGTTGACCTCCTGAAGTTCATTCTCGACATTGCTTTTGGCCACAATGCCGCCGCCTGCCTGGAACCACAATTCGTTGTTGCGGCTCACAAAGGTGCGGATGGTGATGGCCTGGTTGAGCGAGCCGTCGAGACCGATGACGCCGATGCAGCCACCGTAAGCGCCGCGGTTGTGTGGTTCAATCTCGCTGATGAGTTGCATTGCGCGAACTTTCGGCGCACCGCTCAATGTTCCTGCTGGGAAGGTGTCGATGAACGTGCGGACTGGGTCGGCAGCGGGACGCAGGGTGCCGCTCACACGGCTCACAAGGTGAATCACGTGGCTGTAGTACTGCGTCTCTTTGAAGAAATCGACCTTCACGCCTGTGCAGTTGCGGCTCAAGTCGTTGCGGGCAAGGTCGACAAGCATCACGTGCTCCGCGTTCTCTTTCGGGTCGGCGAGCAGGGCGGCTGCAAGTTCTTCATCCTCTTTGCGGTTGCCCGTGCGGCGGGTTGTTCCCGCAATGGGGTCGATGTAGGCGCGGCCTTCGTCGATGCGGCAGTGAGTCTCGGGCGACGAGCCCAACAGACGGAATCCGCCGAAATCGAAATAGAACAGATATGGTGACGGGTTGATGCTGCGAAGTGCTCGGTAGAGTTTGAAATCGTCGCCGCTGAATTTCTGCACGAAACGTCGCGAAAGCACAATCTGGAAAACATCGCCGCGAAGGCAGTGCGCGATTCCTTTGCGGATGTTGGCGCGGTGCTCGTCGTCGGTGAGTGTGCTGGTGGTCTCGCCTACACGTTTGAAGGCATATTCCACAATATGGTTGCCTGTGATTTTTGCCTCAATGTCAGCAAGTTTGCTCTGCTCGCCGTCAGCCAACAACTCAATGAGCAGCAACTCGTGACGGAAGTCGTTGAAAACCACCACATATTTAAACAAGGTGTAGCACATATCGGGTGCGTCGTTTTGGTCGGTGACGCTGTCTTTGACGGGAATGCTCTCGAAGTAGCGAGTGGCGTTGAACGTTGTGTAGCCGTAGAGTCCGCAGTAGCGAAGGTAGTCGCCCTTGACGCTGAACTGGCTCAAAAACTCGTTAATGGCCGCATCCACTTTGTAATCGGCGCCGATTTCGCGCTGGCAACTGGTGTGGTCGGGGAAGGTGAGTGTGGCCTTGCCGTGGCTCACCTG
Organism: uncultured Bacteroidota bacterium; assembly: GCA_946404125.1. Lineage (GTDB taxonomy): Bacteria > Bacteroidota > Bacteroidia > Bacteroidales > SZUA-534 > RUG13583. The sequence continues at coordinate 20,947 of CAMJCK010000050.1, forward strand.
CACGCTGGCCATCGGTCCAATGGCGATGAACGAGCGGTTGTTTTCACTTCCGTGATAATCAGAACTTTCCATCAGGACGCTCTGCGAGAAAGCGTCACGCAGTTTCAAATAGGTGCTCACTGGTGTGTGAAGGTCACCCAAAATTGTGCGGTAATTGATTTTATAACTATACATAGACTTAAATATTTGAATATTACAATTTTCCATCAAAATATGTCGAGAAGGTGTTCATATCCTTGTCGCCGCGGCCCGAAACGGTGAGCACCACCACATCGGTCGGTTTGAAATCGACTTTCGAAAGTGCGGCCAAAGCGTGCGCGCTCTCGATGGCTGGGATGATTCCCTCGAGACGGGTGAGCCGCAGGGCGGCCTGCATTGCGTCGCTGTCGGTGATGGCAAGCACCTTCGAGCGTCCGCAGTCGGCAAGGTGAGCGTGCATCGGTCCGATGCCTGGATAGTCGAGACCTGCCGAAATTGAGTATGGCTCAATGATTTGGCCGTCGTCGGTCTGCATCACCAACGACTTGCTGCCGTGAAGCACGCCAACACGTCCCAAATGGATGGTGGCTGCGCTCTTGTCGGTGTCGATGCCCAAACCTGCGGCCTCTGCGGCGATGAGTTTCACATCCTCGTTGTCGAGATAGTGGTAGAAGGTTCCCGCAGCGTTGCTTCCGCCGCCCACGCAGGCGACAAGATAGTCGGGATTATCGCGGCCTTCCTGCTCCTTGAGTTGGCGCTTAATCTCCTCGCTGATAACCGATTGGAAGCGGGCAACCATATCGGGATATGGGTCGGGGCCCACAACAGAGCCGATGATGTAGAACGTGTCGCGCGGATTGCAGCACCAATCGCGGATGGCCTCGTTGGTGGCGTCCTTCAGTGTGCGGTTGCCCGACATTACGGGAACAACCTTCGCACCTAACATCTTCATACGCTGAACATTAAGGAACTGGCGTTTAACATCGGTCTCGCCCATATAAACCACGCACTCCATATTCATCAGCGCGCAGACGGTGGCCGTTGCCACTCCGTGCTGACCAGCGCCCGTCTCGGCCACAATGCGCGTCTTGCCCATCCGCCGCGCCAGCAGAATCTGCCCCAGAGCGTTGTTGAGTTTGTGCGCTCCCGTGTGGCACAGGTCCTCGCGCTTCAGATAGACCTTGGCGCCCACCGCCTCCGACAGCCGCTTGGCCTGATAGAGCGGTGTGGGGCGGCCCACATAGTCGTGCAGCAGTTGGTTCAGTTCTTTCTGAAAATCGGGGTCGCCCATAATCTTCAGATAGTTGGCCTTCAAATCTTTAACGTTGCGGTAGAGAATCTCGGGCACGTAAGCGCCGCCGAACTCTCCGTAGTAACCATTCTCATCTACATTGTACTTCATATTGTTTTATTATTAAAAATTGACATAAAAAAAGCCCGTCGTGAGTACGACGGGCTGATATTCTTTGATTTTTGGACAACAGGGTGCGTTACTCACAAATTGAAATCTGTAAGCGCCACCACCAATTACCGTTTCCAAAAAATGTGTTCATCACTTTTAATTTTGCGGCGCAAATGTGCGGAAATATTTTTAATGTGCAAGAGATTTTTTCGTCAAAGGCGATTTTTTTGTGTGAGGATACGTGATTTTGGTATGGATGGGGGTGGGACGTGGCGTGCGGCGTCCGCCGCGAGTAACCAGTTAAACAATTAACAATTAAATGGTGATGGGTGTTGGAATTTAGGTATTAGGCACTAGGAATGTGCTGAGTCTGAAGTCTGTGGTCCAATTTATCGAAAACGGTTTTCGCTTACGCGAGAAATTATAATCTCTAACCAAACGCATCCGAACCAAACCCGAAAATTGTTTGGATACATTTGGGTTCGTTCGGTTAGCGCGCAAAAACGGGCTGAAAGCCCAAATCATCAATAGCCCAACGCGGAGAGAGCGCAGCGAACGGCACGTTGGGTGATGCGTTCACAACAAACCATAGCGCGCTGAAAGCGCAATTCATTAAATTTGTATGAGCTGCGCTTTCAGCGCGCCAATGTTAAACGGCAACGTTTCCCAAGGCGCCGCTTCGCTTGCCTTGGGCTATGTTGTTTTGCGCCTTCAGCGCGCTATGTTTGGATAAATGTGAATTAGTTTGGTTAGAGTTA
>CAMJCK010000051.1:0-22433 GCA_946404125.1 uncultured Bacteroidota bacterium
GGGCTGACAAATGCCGATATTGTTGAAATTCAGCCCGCTAAGGAAGGCGAGCGATACGAAGCCGACAACTACGCCATTGGCAGCGCGCTCATTTTGGCCATTCGCGAGAATCCCGACAAGGCTGAAAGTTACCCCGAAATAAAGCCACTGAGCGTCGATTTTGGCCTGTACGACAACATTATAGTGGCCACGCCGTTGTGGTGGAGCAATATGGCAGCGCCAATGCAGACGTTTCTTTTCGCGAACGGCGCGGAAATGGCTGGCAAAAACATTGCTCTGATTGTGTCGAGCGCAAGCAGCGGCATTTCTTCGGTCGTAGCCGACGCCAAACGGCTGATTTCCAACGGAAAATTCGTCGGCGAACCGCTTTGGATTAACAACAAAAACCGCAGCGATATGCCGACTCTGCTCGCTAATTGGACCAAAACTCTTGATTTTAAAAGCAATATGACCGAAAAACTCTACATAACCATTGGCAGCGTCACGCTCACCGCAACGCTGGCCGAAAACGCTGCCACTCAAGCACTTGTGGCCGCTTTACGCGAATCGCCAATCACCTACAGCGCCACCGACTACGGCAGTTTTGAGAAGGTGGGGCCGCTCGGGCGCTCGCTGCCGACAGCCAACGAGCAGACAACCACCGAACCTGGCGACATTGTTCTCTACAACGGCAGTCAGATTGTGATTTTCTACGGCTCGAACTCGTGGGACTACACCCGTTTGGGCAAAATCGACAACGCCACGCAGCAGGAACTGAAAGCCGCTTTGGGCGAAGGCGATTGCACAATCACGCTGTCGCTATCGGCGGGAAACAATTCTGAAAATCAGAACAATAACGAGACACCGACAGGCATTCGGCAGACCGACCGCGCGGCAACGCCCGACGGGCAAATGTACGACCTTCAAGGCCGCCGAATCAGCGCACCTGTCCGCGGACAGATTTACATTCAGGGCGGCGAGAAAAAATTCAAATTCAGCAATTAACAATGAAAAAGCTTTATCTAATTTTAGCCGCGCTTTGGACGGCAACAGTTGCCGCAAACGCGCAAAACAGTAACAATCAAAACAATAAAGAAATGAGTAACAAAACTTTAGTTGCCTATTTTTCGGCTTCGGGCACAACAAAAGGCATTGCCCAGCAATTGGCAAAAGTGGCTGGCGCCGACCTGCACGAAATCAAACCCGCCAAGGCCTACACCCGCGCCGACCTCGACTGGCACGACAAGCAGAGCCGCTCGTCGGTTGAAATGGCCGACAAAAATTCGCGCCCGGCCATTACCGACAAACTCACCAATATGTCTGATTATCAGACCGTTTATGTTGGTTTTCCGATTTGGTGGTACACCGCGCCGACCATTATCAACACATTCTTCGAGAGCTACGATTTCAGTGGCAAAACCGTCCGTCTCTTCGCCACCAGCGGCGGAAGCAGTATCGACAAGGCTGTAAAGGATTTGCAGGCCTCCTACCCCGAAATCAACATTCAAGACGGCCGTTTGCTCAACTTTGCCAAAGAAGGCGAGCTACGCAGTTTTTGCGGAAAGCAATGAATATCAACACAATGATTCGACACGCAACCACTGCCGATATTGGGCAGATTATCAATCTATTGCACCAGGTGAATATGGTTCATTACCATATCCGCCCCGATTTGTTCAAACCGCACACAACCAAGTATAACGAGTTGGAACTCAGCCAAATGCTGACCGACGACAACAAGCCGATTTTCGTTTTCGACGACGACGGCGTGCTCGGTTATGCATTTTGCCAAATCACTGAAGTTCAGAACAATAAACTGCTGCAAGACACCAAAACTCTGTATATCGACGACATTTGCGTTGACGAGAGCGCCCGTGGCCGCCACGTTGGCAAATCGTTGTTCGAGCACGTCCGCAACTATGCGCAATCGATTGGTTGCCACAACATTACGCTGAATGTTTGGGCAGGCAACGACGCTGCCCTGTCGTTCTACCAAAATATGGGAATGCAGGTGCAGAAAACCACAATGGAAATTGTTTTATGCTGACGTTCCACACCCTTTCAGTTACGGATCGCGCGGCAGTGCAGGCCGTGTCGCTCAAGGCTGGACGGCGCAACTGCAACTACGACTTCGCCAACCTTGTGGGCTGGCAGTTTTGGTTTCAAACCGAAGTCTGCGTGCTGGCCGATGCCGTGGTGCTGCGCTTCACCTTCGATGGCCGACGGGCCTATATGGTCTGCACGGCGGGCAACCTTCAGCCCGAACTGCTGAGCGACCTTCTTGCCGACAGCGGCGGCTGCCTGATGCTGCTCGGCCTTGAAGATTCGCAGGTGCAGGCCGTCAAGAGCCAGCATTCCGACCTGATAATCAATGCGGAAGCCGTCCGCAACCAATACGACTATATCTACCGCCGCAGTAGCCTTGCCACGCTTCAGGGCGGCGCCTATCAGGCCAAGCGCAACCACGCGAACCGATTTCGCGCCGAGCACCCCGATTTTGAGTACCGCCCGCTTGCGCCCGAACTCTTCGACGAGTGCCGACGACTCACGGCAACGTGGCTCGAAGAGAAAGACGCCAACCGCACCATTCTGGCCGAGCAGCGCGTGATGGAGACCGTTTTCGCCAATTGGGACGCCCTGCAAATGACTGGCGGAAGCATTTTTATCGACGGGCAGATGGTGGCATTCACCTACGGCGCCGCCGTCACCACCGACACGTTCGACGTCTGCGTTGAGAAAGCCGACCGCCGCATTGAAGGCGCCTTTGCCATTATCAATCAGCAATTTGCCGCGCACCTGCCCGAACAATTCACCTATCTGAACCGCGAAGAAGATATGGGTCTGCCTGGACTTCGAAAGGCAAAACTGTCGTATCACCCCGAAATATTACTGACTTACAACACGTTGAGAATCTGCAAGCCCTACACTTTGGAGCGGATGACCGCCGCCGACGCGCCGCTGACCACCGACTGGATGGTGCGCCAATACGGCTTCGACCGCGCCGATGTGGAGCAATGGGTGCGCACGCTGCACTTCAACTGGCCGCTGAGTGTCAAGGCGATAGATGCCGACGGCAAGGTTATCGGCCTGCTCAATATGAGCGACTACCGCATTCAGGACGAAGTGCCGCAGATTGCCACCGACGCCCCCGATTTGCTTGCACGGCTCAACGCCCGTCGCTACACGGCGGTTTTCTCGTTCATTGTCGCCGAGCCATATCGCGGCACGCAACTGAACTACAATATGTTAATGTCGATAATGCCCGAACTGAAAGCCCGCTACGACTTCATTTTCATTCCCGTGCTTCACCGCCTGAAAACCCACCAATACTGGCAGCGCTGGGGCGCGACCGAGTTCTACCGCGACTCGGAATGCGTCTGCTACAAACTTGAGTTGCAAGCCACACCGCAACCATAAATACTTTATATACTGATAGATAGGTATTGCTAATTGAATACGCAACAGGAATACAATTGAATTTCTTGGAATTATATCAACAATCAGGCCGAGCACCACAAAAAGGTTTCGTTCGACGATGAATACGCGGCTTTTTTGACGGCATACAATGTTGACTTCAAACCTGATTTTCTTTTGGCCGATTGATTGTTAGTACCACCCCTTCAGGGTTACCGATGTGGTGTTAACACTCGCTATACAGGGGGTTCACACCCCCGCCTGTGTTATGCCGCCCATTCTGGGCTGCACATTTTTTAATTCCCCGCCAATCTTTTCCACAATTCACTACATTTGTCGTTAGCCGTTTGTGCCATTTTAGCACTTGTGGCGTTACATACATAAAGTGTTTTTTGAACCCCGAAGGGGTAAAATAGCATAGGCAGGGGTGTAAACCCCTGTAATACAGAAATCAAACATATATGGAACCCCGAAGGGGTGGCACAAACCAATATAAACAATCGGCAATATGGCAGCCACATTAGTCAAAATCGACGTACACATTGTTTTCCATATCAAAACAACGAGCGTGGAAATGCGGAAAGACGACATTCCACTCATTCACAAATACATTGGTGGCATAATCGGGAACCAACAATCTGTTCCTGTGTGTATTGGCGGTGTTGCCGACCACGTGCATATTCTCTGCACGCTGCCCAAAACGATGGCACTGTCCGATTTTGTCCGCAGCATTAAGGCCAACTCAAGCCGTTGGATAAAAACATTGGGGTCACATTATGCTGGGTTTGAATGGCAGACGGGTTATGGGGCGTTCAGTGTCAGTCCGTCGGTAATCGATAAAACAATCGATTATATCAACAATCAAGCGGAACACCATAAAACAGTTTCGTTCAGGGATGAATACAAGGCGTTTTTGGCTGCGTACAAGGTCGAATTCAATCCCGATTACCTTTTGACTGATTGATTGTCGGTGTCACACCCTTCGGGGTTCCCGATGTGGTGTTAACACTCGCTATACAGGGGTTCACACCCCTGCCTGTACTATGCCGCCCGTTCTGGGCTGCACATTTTTTAATTCCCCGCCAATCTTTTTCCCCAAATTCCGCCAACATTTTCTACCTTTGCCTTTGCCGCGCGCAAAATTTTTGCCGCTGCGCTACATACATTAATGCGTGAAAAAGAAAGCACATACCACCGACATTGTTGAAATTGAGAATGTTTCAGTATCGACAACCGACATTGAGAATATGATTTTCAATATTCGTGGCGTGCAGGTTATGATTGACAGTGACATAGCCGCACTTTACGGCATTGAGACAAGAGCGCTTAATCAGGCTGTGAAACGAAATACTGACCGTTTCCCGACTGACTTTATGTTCCAACTTACTAAAAGTGAATTTGAAAACTTGAAATCACAATTTGTGACTTCAAGTTCGTCACACTTGATATCACATTTTCTATATTTGCCTTTGCCGCGCACAAAATTGCCAGACAAACGCCACATATTAAAAATATGTTTATGGATGAAAAATTGGATTTGTACCAACCCGAAGATAATTCAGTAATCGTATATCAAAGCGATGATGATTCGCTGCGTTTGGACGTCCAATTGTCGGAGGAAACCGTGTGGCTGACGCAAATGCAAATGGTTGAACTTTTCCAATCGAGCAAGGCGAATGTGAGTGAACACATTAAAAGCATTTACCAACAACACGAATTGTCGAAAGAAGCAACTGTTCGGAAATTCCGAACAGTTCAAAAAGAAGGCTCACGAAATGTTACAAGAGTGTTGGAGTATTATAATCTTGACGCGATTATTTCTGTGGGCTACAGAGTAAACACCAAGCGTGGCATAATGTTCCGCAAATGGGCTACCGAAGTTCTTAAAGAACACCTTTTGCAAGGATACAGCATTAATCGGAATATAGTTCAAATAAACGGGCAGTTGCAAGACCATTCCGAAAGGATTCAACACCTTGAAGAAAAGGTGGATTTCTTTGTCAGAACTTCGCTTCCACCCACACAAGGCATATTCTTCGACGGCCAGATTTTCGACGCTTACACGTTTGTGTGCGACCTTGTGCGTGCGGCAAAAAAGCGGATAGTTCTGTTCGACAACTATGTTGACGACACCGTGCTCACAATGCTCGACAAGCGCCAGAGCGGCGTAACGGTTCACATTCTCACAAAAACAATCTCGCAGCAACTGCAACTCGACATTGACCGCCATAACGCCCAATATCCGCCGCTTGCCGCCGAAACCTTCGCCAATGCCCACGACCGTTTCCTTTGCATTGACGACGCGGTTTACCACATTGGTGCTTCACTAAAGGATTTGGGCAAGAAGTGGTTCGCCTTCAGCAAAATGGAAATCGCGACTGACGACTTACTGAACAAATTGCAGTAAGAAAAGCCCCAAATCTCGCCCGAAACACCACCGCTTCCCCGGCATTTTTTCATTTTTAACATTTCCCATTCCCCAAATTCCGCCAACATTTTCTATATTTGCTTTTGCTGTTTTGTGTCACAAAGAGCGTATGGCTTGAATCAACACCAACTATCTATGGCTAAACGAAGAGAAATTACAGTAAACAACACGGTGGTCAGGACTGAGTTTAAAGGAGATGCCGATTATATTTGTATTACCGACATTGCCCGACAAAAAAATCCTACCGACCCCAATGGCGTGATTGCCAATTGGATGCGCAACAGGAACACAATTGAATTTCTTGGAATTTGGGAAACACTATACAATCCAAATTTTAACCCCTTCGAATTCGAGGGGTTTAGAAAAGAGGCTGGGCTTAACGCATTCACAATGTCGCCTACGCGTTGGATAGAATCCACCAATGCAATCGGAATCACAACACAATCAGGACGTTATGGCGGCACTTATGCTTGTTCCGACATAGCATTTGAGTTTGCTTCGTGGATATCAGTTGAGTTCAAATTATATCTAGTCAAAGAGTTCCAACGCTTAAAAGCCGACGAGCAAAAAGCACTGAATTGGAGCGCCAAACGCGAACTCTCAAAAATCAACTACCACATTCACACCGACGCCATTAAAACCAACCTGATACCAAGCGAGATAACACCAGCGCAAGCCAGCATAATTTATGCCGAAGAAGCCGATGTGCTGAATGTGGCAATGTTCGGGCTCACCGCGAAACAATGGCGCGAAGCCAACCCTGACCTTAAAGGCAATATTCGTGATTATGCAACTATCAACGAACTAATATGCCTTTCGAATATGGAAAACATTAATGCCGTGCTTATCAACGACGGAGTTCCACAAAACGACAGACTGCTGAAACTAAACAAGATAGCCATACAACAAATGAAAGTGCTTGAGAACACCGACGGGAAAAACCTTCTAAAATAGCCGCAAACTTTTTCCCCACCCCTTCCCCAAATTCCGCCAACATTTTCTACCTTTGCCTTTGCCGCGCGCAAAATTTTTGCCGCTGCGCTACATACATAAAAGCGTCACCTGATGCTTGTTTTTGGCTTTCTGAAACGTAGGAAATTTCAAACGACTTCAAAAACAATGCAAAAGACGATGCTACGGGTGTGGTATAAGCATTCCGTGGGTGTGCATTGGGGCAATTTTGTCCCTGCACACTTCTGCGGGCTATATACACGCAACGTGGATATCTCTTTGCTCGTTAAAGTCAATGGTCTTCCTACACCACAGAAAGCGACGGGTAAAGGTTCAGATACCCACGTTTTTTTGTTTGTGGCTGTAGGATAACTGATTGATAATAAGGTCCGATTCGGGGTGTTTGGCGGGCGGTAATTTGTTTTATGTCAAGCACTTCAAAGAAATACAATGTTCTTGATTTGTTTTGTGGCTGCGGAGGTATTAGTTACGGCTTTGAATTAGCAGGTTATAATATCATTGGTGGAGTTGATTTTAATAAAGATGCCACAGCAACATTTCAACACAATTTTAAGCAAGCAAAAGTTCACACAGGTTATATAGAAGACATTACAGACGAAGAAGTTAAAAAAGACTATTCGGATGTTGATGTTATGGTTGGTGGGCCACCGTGCCAAGGTTTTTCTACGGCTAATAGGTGGCAAAAAGAAAAGGATGACCCCCGTAATAAATTGTTTTTTGAGTATATCCGTTTTGTGAAATTATTACGGCCCAAAGTTGTTCTAATAGAAAATGTTAGAGGTCTATTAACTCGCAACAACGGATATGCAAAAGAACGCATTACAACAATTTTAGAGGAAGAAGGCTACAAATTAAATATGCAAGTGCTTGACGCTTCTGAGTATGGCGTACCACAAAATCGCAAGCGTGCTATCATTATTGGAATTCGTCAAGATTTTCTGCAAGAAACTTTTGATTTTGACACTTTGGATAAAAAGCCCAAAGTGACTGTTGAAGATGCCATTGGGGAATTATATCAATTTGAAAAAGATGGTGCGGGCGTAAAAACCATTAAAGAAGAACCAACTTCTGATTTTAGGAAATATTTGCGGACTAAAGATAACACGGTTCAAGACCACGAAGCACGTTATCCTGCACAAAAAGTTCAAGACCGCATTCATTGTGTACCACAAGGCGGTAATTGGGAAGATGTTCCTGAAAATCTATGGAGCAACAATAGAAAAAACAGACATTCGTCTGCATATAAGCGGCTTGACCCTAATACTCAATCGTGTACAATAGACACGGGGAATGCTCATAGCAATTATTTCCACCCATTATACGACAGAATACCAAGTGTAAGAGAATCTGCGCGTTTGCAATCTTTTTCTGACAGATTTGAATTCCTTGGTTCGCGTGGTAGTCAATACAAACAAATCGGCAATGCTGTGCCACCACTTTTGGCAAAAGCCATTGCTGATGCAATCCTAAAAATACTTGAGAAAAAATGAAGATAATTGACTTGTTCTGTGGAATTGGTGGTTTGAGCCTTGGCTTTGAACAAGCAGGGTTTGAAGTTGTTGCAGCGGTTGATATGTGGAAGGACGCCATAACAACCTTTAACCATAATCGTGCTGACAAAGTGGCAAAAACAGAAACGGTTGAAGAGTTTAACGAGAGCGAATTGCCTGAACTGATAAAGAAAGAGCACATTACGGGTGTTATAGGCGGTCCGCCGTGTCAAGGTTTTAGCACCGTAGGTCGCCGAGAAGTAGATGACCCACGAAATAAAATGTACTTGGAATTCTACAAAACCGTCAAGTTGGCTAAGCCTGATTTCTTCGTTATAGAGAATGTTAGAGGAATGTTGACTTTGAATAAAGGAGCATTTGTAAATGACTTATTAGAGAGGTTTGGCGAATCCGAAAATGGTTTGGGTTATAAAATATCGTACAAACTACTAAATGCGGCAGATTACGGTATTCCACAAAACAGATACAGAGTTTTTTATGTTGGCATAAAAAACAAGAAGTTTGAATTTCCCGAGCCACTTAACTACAAGTTAACAGCAAAAGATGGTATTAGCGATTTAGAAGGTGCAGATAATGAACATTATGGTTCATTACCGCAGAATGACTTTCAAAAAACAATGCGAGGCAAATGCAAAAGTCCAATAAATCAGGATTATACCAACCATTCTCAACAGACAATGGATATAATAAACCAAGTCCCTGATGGTGGAAATATCAAGGATTTGCCAAAGGAGATGTGGAATGTTAGAAAATATAATAAGGCATTTGAACGAATGGGAACTTTTAAACCTTCAAATACCATTGACACAGGCCATAGAAACTATTTTCACTATGCAGAGCCAAGGATTCCAACTGTTAGAGAATCCGCAAGAATACAGTCATTTCCAGATGATTTTGAAATAATTGGAACACGCGGTAGCCAATACAAACAAGTTGGCAATGCGGTTCCACCGATGTTGGCCAACGTGATTGCAGAACAAATTAAAAAAATACTACTATGAAAATTGTTTTACCGAAAAGTAGTTATAAAAGCGTTGATGGAAGCAGTCTGTCTGACGCCCGTTGTGCTCAGATTGTGCTAATATATGAAATGTTAGACAATATGGGCGACAGAATAATCAATTACAAAACAATTCAAGAAGAAGCAGAGATACAAAATTTGTTCAAGAAAGCAAAAGATGATAGTGTCATACGTACGATTTTCCCACTTCTCAAGAAATTAGGTTTCGTTAATTATGATGGACAATTCCCTGCTAATAAATGTTTTACTGATTTAGGGACACAATTTGTCCTTGCGACAAGAGTATTAAACAATATAACCATAGAAACACCTAATAAACAAGAAGTTGTTGAGCGCACAAAAAGTATTAAATACAACGCACAAAGACAAGGATTGCTGAATATGTATAAAAACGCGGAATTCAAAAATCACAATATGTGGTTGGCTCTTAAACTATTAAAAGAATTCCGCACAATAAAATGGAATGAGTTTTTATATGCTATTTATCGCGTTGATAAAGGCGTTGATTTCGAGAATGTTATTAACGAAATAAAAAACAAGAGAAATGAAATAAGTACTTATGAATTTACAAGAGAAGATGGTGCCGTTTTACCAACTACTTGTTATTCATATATACGTAGTTTCCTTGAAGAAGCAGGTTTGATTTCGAATACAAGTAAAAACAGTTCAACTCTCACAATTGACGCTGATGAGTTCTTTTCACAAATAAATTTATAACTATGGGCATATACGATTCAAATATCAAACAAGACGTTGAGAAATTGACAGAATTGCTCAATATTCAAAGTCGTGGAAATAATCATTTTGAATATAGTGAAGCGTCCCAACAATACGCCCCCCTTCTCACCGCCCTACGCACCAAGCCATTCGTGCTTTTGGCAGGCATAAGCGGAACAGGTAAAAGTCGCATTGTTAGGGAGTTGGCAAAGGCAAGCGTAACCGAGGAATTGCAACGGAAATATGACCCAAAATCAGTTGCCGACGGGTTCAACAGGTGGCAACTTCACAAACCTGCCAACTTTGAGTTGGTGCAGGTGAAACCCAATTGGCACAATTCACTTGAGGTGGTGGGCTACAAATCGAATATTGGAGGCGCTCATTATGAGTTCACGCCGTTTGTCGAGTTTGTGGCAAGGGCGTGGCAGAATCAAGATGTACCGTTCTTTCTCTGTCTCGACGAGATGAACCTTGCGCCCGTTGAACAATATTTTGCCGAGTTTTTAAGTGCAATTGAGAGCCGTTCGCTCGAAAATGGCGAATACGAGACCGACCCAATAGTTAAACCATTCGCCGAATTTGGCAACGATGTCTGCACAACTATGCTCAACCACCTTGTGGGCACTGTCGATGCGGCCAATGTCAGAGCCGACAGCCCTGAAGCAAAACTTGTAGAACGTTTCCGCACCAAAGGATTGACCTTGCCGCCGAACCTTCTTGTGCTTGGCACCGTCAATATGGACGAGACCACATTCTCGTTCAGCCGCAAGGTGCTCGACCGTGCAATGTCAATCGTTATGAACGATGTGGAGTACGATGCTTTCTTCAACGGCGAGAGTGAAAACACTGTGGCCGAGATGGACGAAGGAATGCGCGATTGGCTCATTCACCGCCCGATACGCGGATTGGATGCCGAGAATAACGGAGCCGAAGATGTGAAAACGTATTTGACGGCCATAAACACCACATTGAACAACACGCCGTTCAAACTCGGCTACCGTGCCGCCAACGAGGCGTTGCTCTATGTGAGCGCCGCACGGCAGTTGAACCCCGATGCCGATATAAACGCGGCTTTGGACGAGTTCACACTAATGAAAATCCTTTCACGAATCGAAGGCGATAAACGCTCGATTGACAATTTGTTGGACAATCTGCAATCGGTAATAACCACCGTTTATCCGAAATCGCACGAGAAATTGGAGCAGATGACTGAAACGCTTAACAGCAAACAATTTGTTTCGTACTGGACCTGATGGCAGAATACGCAGTCATAGAACATTTCGATGTCCGCAACAGCGATGTAACTATCAGTTTCACTTGTCCGAACTATGGCAGGCGAATCAGGGAGTGTGTCGATAATCTGCGGATTAATGGTGATGACGCAGATGTTCAAAAACGAAAAAAAGCAATTTTTGGACAGACGTCGGAAGGTGTTGAGTTTCGTCGGGGTGAAAGTGAAGAATGGGTAACCGAAGAACAAACGCACGATTGGGATGCTTTTTTCTTTGAGAACACCGATTATCCGTTGCACGTTAAAGCCAACGAGCCCAATGTCAAATTATTGGGGCTCACTATCGGCAAGGAGCGGAATATACACGTTGCTGCAGAAGATGATATTATTTTCGGGTCGGTCAACTATCGGAATCAGGTTGGACGAACCAATATCAAAGTTCTTTATGAGAAAGACGGCGAGCAACAGAACCTTGACTTCACCACCGAGGTGCTGAGCTACAAGATGGACTATCGCACCGATATGCGCAATGTGATTCGCGACATTGAGGAGGAGTTTGCAATGCTCAGTTACTCTTATCTGAAAGAGACCTATCTGACATTTCGCTCGTCAAACAATGAGTCGCCCGACTTAATCTGGTGGCAGATTTTCCGCGATTGTTTCAAAAATATTACCAACGCTGCACGGCTCATTATCGGCAATCCAAAACGCCGATTGCAAACCGTGGTGCGCTACGAGCGAGCCGAGCGGATGCCGTATATGCCCGTCGATTTGGAAAATGAGTATGAGGAATTCAAAGATAGTCCTGAGCATTTATACCGTATGGAGGAGATGTATTTGAGTAAGGATACTGTCGAAAACCGATTCTTGAAATACGCTCTGGCAAACATTTCTGACCGCTTCAAGCGTGTCAGCCGCAATGTTGAGTTGGTGCTGAAAGCTGATAATATTGGTATGCGCGATGAAATTGCAGAAATGGAGAATGAGTTGGATACCCTTGCCAACGATTCATTTTTTCGTGGCATTGGCGCATTCCGAGGGTTCTCGCAGGATTCATTGGTTATGAAACAGGCTGCTGGCTACCGCGATGTATACGAAAACTGGATTAAACTTCAATGCGGCTACGACCTTCAGGACGGAGTGTTGCAACTCGAAGTGAAAGACATTTCGGAACTCTACGAGATTTGGTGTTTCATAATGGTGAAGCGGATGGTGCAGCACATTCTGCGCGACAAGGCTTCTGTCAAGGATAGCGACACGGACAAAAACAAGGCAATTAGTGGCGACTTTATCCAAACATTGCTTCAGGGAAGTAAATCAGAAGTGATTTTTGTTGAAAGCGAACAGCCCGATGTGCAACTCGCTTCGCTGATGTATAACGCCACAACCGACGATGAAGAACAATTGAAAGACGAGTCGGCAATAAACAAAAACACCGATATTGCCGACACCACTTCGAAGACCACCGAACAGCGTCCCGACATTGTACTGCGGCTCAGCAAAACCGCCAACACGATACAATACACCTATCTTTTCGATGCCAAATACCGCATTCGTGACACGGCGGTAAAAGGTGTTGATGTGCCGCCTGTCGATGCCATAAACCAACTTCACCGCTACCGCGACGCTATTTACTATAATCAATCAGCCGATGAGCGTCTTAAGCGCGAGGTGATTGGCGGCTACGTGCTCTATCCTGGCAATATGACTAAAAATGAGTTCGTTGGCTCATACTATCAGCGAAGTGTTGATGAGGTAAATATTGGTGCCTTTCCACTGAAACCTGGCGGCCATTGGCTACAAATGTATAATGAAGATGGCTCATATAATGCTTTGCTGCTTGATGACACTTCGTCCGAAGATGTTCTGTATCAGCAAATAAAAACGTGGCTTGAAGATGATAAACCTGCGGAAACATTGCTTGAAAAGGCCATTCCACAGAAAGGATTGAGGTATGAGGAAGATGGTGTTGGTAAAGGTCCATATTTCCTTTCGTCAATTGACACACACGTCAACAATAATGTTGCAGAAATTTCCAACGGAACGGCTGTGGAGTTTATCTCTGGCTACAGCACGTTGTTGTCGGGAGTTGATTTCCAACAGATAAAATACTTTGCAGCCATAAACGAGCATAAAGTAACGGGATTCTATCGTGTAGAAAGTTTTTCAGTAATTGATGCTAAAGAAATTTTGGAGCGGGATAAGCTGGTCGGTGGCAGTCGTTACAATGGTTACGACAAACCTTATCGCGTCAAACTTGAATTATCACAATACACGTCTTTGCCCCACCCATTTACATACGGTATCGACCAAAATGCGGCAAGAGGTGTGGCAATGCCCGCACGAGTGTTTAAAGAGTATTGCAAAAGAGGGGAAGCTGAAGTTGCACAACGTTAGCGCTGTATTTTTTGCGTGTTGCGAAATTAAAGGCACGCCGTCTCAACTGTCAGTTGCATAATTTGGTTTCATTTTGGATTAGTTTGGTTAGCCACAAAACAGCAACCTTTAGGTTGCCAAATTCCGTTCCCGATAGCTATCGGGATTCCGTGTTTTCCGTGGTTAACTAAAATCTGTGTAAATCAGTGTTGTCTCGTGTTGTCTGTGCGAAACCTTTAATTTTCAGCCAAATTTTACCCATTTAATAAATTTTTTAAATATATCGCTTGCGATATAAAATAATTCCACTACTTTTGTATCGTGAACGATATAAATAACAGTTTAAAGATTCAAAACGATGAAAAAGAACAAATCAACATTGAACGCAATAAATAAAAGTATAACAAGTGCGGTGGTCTGCCTTGCGTTGGCACTGACGGCCTGCACGCAAAACAACAACAAAATGGCTACAATTTACGATTTCAAAGCCCTGAACAACAAGGGGGCCGAGGTGGACCTTGCGCAGTACAAGGACCAAGTGCTGATGATTGTCAACACCGCTTCAAAGTGCGGTTTCACGCCGCAGTACGACGGCTTGGAGGCTCTCTATCAGAAATATAAGGACCAAGGACTGGTCATTCTAGGCTTCCCCTGCGACCAATTCGCGCACCAAGAGCCTGGCACCGACGAGGAGATTGCCGAGTTCTGCCGCCTGAACCACGGCGTCACCTTCCCGCTGATGAAAAAGATTGACGTCAACGGCAGCAATGCGAGCCCCGTCTTCGAGTATCTGAAAAGCCAAGCCCCGACCGAGGAGTACAAAGGCCTGAAAGCCAAGGCGACGCACACAATGCTGAAAAAAATCAGCAACTCGGCCGTCAACGATGGCGACATTCTGTGGAACTTCACCAAGTTCGTTATCAGCCGCGACGGCAAGACCGTGAAGCGTTACGCGCCCACCACAACGCCCGAGGAGATTGAAGCCGACCTTAAAACCCTGCTGTGATGAAAGAAGAGTTTCGGCTCGATAACCAATTGTGTTTCAGGCTATACACTGCGTCGCGGCTACTCACGCAGGCCTACAATCCGCTGCTCTCGGCCCACGGGCTCACCTATCCGCAGTATCTGGTTCTGCTGGTTTTGTGGGAGAACGACGCGCAGCCTGTCAACGACATTGCCAAACGGCTCTGCCTGGAGACCAACACCGTGACGCCGCTCGTGCAGCGAATGGAGAAGCAAGGCATTGTCACCCGCGCGAAAGGGATAAACGACGCTCGGCAAATAATTGTCAGTCTGACCGATAAGGGACAGCAACTGCAAACCGCACTGACCGACGTGCCCTTTGCCGTTGGTGGCGCCGTGGCCTGCAAAAGCCTGACGCCCGAAACCATGCCCGCACTGTTCCAAACGCTCGACGACATGATTGCGCAACTCAAAAAGAACCTGAAGCGCGACACGTAACCATTGGTTGACACTTTTTGAAGATATGTATCTGCTTACAAAATGAATATTTTATATTGACAAACAAATTTTACGGAAATGAAAAGTTTTAAATCGAACGCGTGGCTGCTGCCACAACCCGTGCTGATTATCGGCACGTATGACAAAAACGGCAAACCGAACGCAATGAACGCCGCCTGGGGCGGACAATGGGACGCACACGAAATCGCGATTTCGCTCGGCTCGCACCAAACCACTGACAATCTGGACGTTAATCCCGAGTTTACCGTTACTTTCGCCACCGCAGCCACAATGGTTGCCGCCGACTATGTGGGCATTGTGAGCGGCCGCAACACGCCCGACAAAATGGCCCGAACGGGCTGGACTATCGCGAAAGCGCCCAACGTGAACGCACCTGTGTTTGGCGAGTTCCCAATGACGCTTGAGTGCCGCGTGAAGCAGACGATTGGCAAAGATGCAAGCGGCTGCAACCTTGTGGCCGAAATTGTCAACATTCTGTGCGACGAGAAGTACCTGGCCGCCGACGGCAAACCCGACGTCGAGAAAATGGGCATTATCACCTTCGACCCTGTGCACCACACATATATCGAACTTGGGAAGAGTGTCGGCAACGCCTTCGCCGACGGCCAAAAACTGAAATAAGCGCACCGAACAGTCGGCTCTGCTTTATAATCCGTTCCTGCACAAGGGGCGGATTTTTTTGTTCCCGTGGCCTGCCGAGTGTTCTTTCGGACGCACTTTGCAATGTGCGCGACTCTTTTTTGCCCAAAACACAGCCGAATATTAAAAGTATTTTTTACTTTTACACCATAATCACAATAAACCACTGAGTATGAACAGAAAACTGAGGGTGGCTCAGCCGCTCAAAAACATTCTTCTTGCCGCTGGGTGCGCCGCTATTGTCGTATCCGCGCAAGCGCAAGTAATTATCGATATCGACGCTCAGCAGCGCGGGCCAAAGGTGAGCCCGATGCTCTACGGCATTTTCTACGAAGATATCAACCACGCTGCCGACGGCGGGCTGTATGCCGAACTGATACGCAACCGCTCGTTTGAGGACGGGCCGCAATATGGCGCGCCTGCCGATATGCAAGGCTGGACAACCAAGGCGGCACCAACGTCGCTAATCACGGCGCAACTCATTCAGAATACCAAGAAAACGCCGCTGCTCAACAACGTGCAGCACAACGCCTTGCAACTGACCGTCGAGGCTAGCGCGCAAAACCCTGTCTGCCTTGTGAATGAAGGTTTCTGGGGTATCAACGCTGTGCAGGGACGCAGTTATCGGCTGTCGTTTTGGGCAAAAACGCTGAAATACCAAGGCTCGCTGAAGGCCGTGCTCTGCTCGAAGGACGGCTCGCAGATTTACGCCGAAAGCGCCATTGCTGGGTTTCCCGCCAAGGCGAAAGGCTGGACCAAATATGAGGCCACGTTCACCGCGAGCGACAACGATTCGCAAGCGCAGTTCGCCCTTGTGTTCGACGGCTCGGGCGTGGTGCAGATTGATGTGGTGAGCCTGTTTCCGCCCACGTTCAAGAACCGCGAGAACGGTATGCGCCCCGACCTGGCCAATATGCTGTGGCAGATGCACCCGAAGTTTATGCGGTTTCCTGGCGGATGCTTTGTTGAGGGCCAGGACAGCCCCGACAACGCCTTCCGATGGGAACGCACCATTGGTCCGATTGAGGAACGCGAAGGGCACTGGAACGTGAACTGGGGCTACCGCACCACCGACGGACTGGGCTATCACGAATATCTGCAACTGGCCGAAGACCTTGGCGCAAAGCCGCTGTTTGTCGTCAACGTGGGAATATGGCACGGCGGCCAAACGCCATTCGACAGTATCCAGCCTTGGATTGACGAGTGTATGAACGCGCTCGAATACGCCAACGGCCCCGTGACGTCGAAATACGGCGCCATTCGTGCCAAAAACGGCCACCCAGAGCCCTTCGGCATTGAATATCTTGAAGTTGGCAACGAGAACAACCAGCCAGTCCAGAGCCAGCAGAGCGACCACTATTACGAGCGCTATGAGCAGTTCTACAAAGCCGTCAAGGCCAAATATCCCGAAATGAAAATTATTGGCAACGTGGTGGCCTGGGGCGATGACAACCCGAAATGGAACTCGACACTGCCCGTTGACCTGCTCGACGAGCACTACTACCGCTCGCCCGACTGGTTTGCCGCCGCTTTCAGCAAATACGACGCCTACGACCGCCGCGGCCCGAAAATCTATGTTGGCGAGTATGCCGTGACAAACGGCTATGGCGTGCTCGGCAATATGAACGCCGCCTTGGGCGAGGCCGTCTATATGATGGGAATGGAAAACAACTCTGACATTGTGGAACTGGCTTCGTATGCGCCAATCTTCGTCAACGAGAACGATGCCCGCTGGCGCCCCGATATGATACGCTTCAGCAGCAGCCGAGTTATGGGCACGCCAAGTTACTACGTGCAGCAACTGATGCCCGCCAACCTGGGCACACAGGTGGTGAAAGTCGGCCAGAGCAATCCTTACAAGCAAAGCCTTAAACCGCTGACACCCAAGCAGAACCGAGTGGGATTCGGAACTTGGAACACCCGCGCCACATTTGAGACCACAAAAGATGTTGAATTCGTCTATGGCGACTGGCAGAAAGATGGCGGCACCGTGCGGCAGACGGGCGGCAAGGATGCCACGCTCTGCATTGAGAAGGAAATCATTGACAGCGACCATTACACCTGCAAATTCCGCGCTCGCAAAGACGAGGGTGCCGAGGGATTCATTATCATATTCAATTATGTCGATGACAAAAACTACTGCTGGGTAAATTTTGGCGGGTGGACCAACACGCAGCACGCCATTGAGCAGATTAGCAACGGCGGCAAACTGCTGACCGCAGGCAAGCGCGGCCACGTAGAGCAAGGCCGCTGGTACGACGTTACGCTGCAAGTTGCTGGCGACAGCGTCAAGGCTTGGCTCGACGGCGAGATGGTCTTCGACACGGTGCTGAAACACGATGAAACGAAGGGCATATTCAGCAGCGCCACCATTGACGAGGCCACAGGCGAACTGATAGTCAAGGCGGCCAACACCAGCGATGTGGCCACAACCGCCAGCCTGAACCTTAAGAATTTCAAACCGCAGAGCGCCCGCGTGGTGCGTCTGGCCGCAAGCGACGGCACCGACGAGAACACTCTCGACACCCCCACCAACATTCACCCCGTCGAGCAACTGCTCTCACCCGTCGGCGACAGCGTGCTACTCGATGTGCCGCCATACTCGCTGAATATTGTCAGAATAAAATAGTTTGGAAAATCGATATTCCGCCAACGCCGCTAATCCGTCCCTGCACAAGGGGCGGATTTTTTGTTGCAGCAGCCGCTCAATGGCCCGCCACCTGACGTTTTACTTTTAATATTGGACAAATCATATAGTCAACTATATGTTTTATCCGATTAGTGGTTATTTTATTTGTTTACTGCAATATACGCAGTGCACTTTCTTGTCGATTTTAACACTACCACTTCGAAAACGGCCGTTGCGACAGATATGAATTGTAATACCGCTTGTCGCCTGTTACTTCCTGGCCAATCCAATCGGGAAGTTGAACGGGGCGGTCGGGGCGGTCAATTTCCACTTCGGCCATTGTAAGTCCTTCGTTTTCACCGCCGAACACGTCAACTTCAAATGTCAGGCCACCGAACGGGACAATGTAGCGCGTCTTTTCGATTGCGCCTGGCAGACAGAGTTTCAGCAGCATTTCGGCTTCATTCGCAGCAATTTCCTTTTCCCACTCAAAACGGCTCAAGCCGTCGGCGGTGCTGGCACCTTTAATGGTCAGGTAGCCTTTGTCGCCTTTAATTCGCACACGCACCGTGCGTTGCGGGTCCGCAGCCAAGTAGCCCTGACAGATTTTGTATTCAGCCGTTGCTAGGTGACGAAACTCGCTTTTAACCAGAAACTTACGTTCTATTTCGGTGTATTCCATTGTTTAATGTTTAATTGGTGAATTGGTGAATTGGTGAATCGGTAAATCGTAATTCATAATTCGTAATTCATAATTAACTAGTGCCTAATGCCTAATTCCTAGTGCCTTTCAACTCTCCCGCCAACAATATGGCATTCAGCAAATTACCCTGCTGTGAACGGACCGAATAGCGTTCGTCGATAGTTTTGCGGGCCGCTTCGCCTAAACGTTGCCGAAGTTCCACTGATTCAATCAGTTGCGAAAGGCAATCAATCCATTCGTTGTCGGTGGAAGCCAAAAAACCGTTTACGCCGTGCTCAATAATGTCGGTGTTCACGCCCACAGGCGACATTACCGTGGCAATGCCGAGCGCCATATACTGAATGCCCTTGAAGCCGCATTTCCCACACGACCAGCGGTCGTCGGGCAGCGGCATAATGCCGATATCGACCTTGTTAAGTTCTTCTAATTCAGTGTCTTTATTCCATTTAGTGCTTTTCAGTTCAAGTTCGTCGACAGAGTAGTCAACATCAACTATCACCTTGAAATTCACCTTATTGCCGTATTTTTCTTTAATGGCCGTCAAGGCGGGAATAGCGTTTTGGAAGTGCTTCAAAGTTGTGGTGCTACCAATCCAGCCAATGGTCACAGGCGTTGAATCCACCGCGCCGCGATATTTGTAAAGCGCTGTGTCAATGACAGTTGGGATAATCACAACGTTTTGGCTCGACTGCCGCGCATAATCGGCCAGAAACGAGTTGCCGACCATCACAACATTAGCCAGTTGGGCGATTTTTGCCGTTTTTGCCGAACTTTTCAGCCAACTCAAATTCTTGTTCGATTCCGATATGTCGTTCAGCCAGATAGCGTCATCGAAGTCAAAAAGCAGCGCGGCACGACTCTTCGACAGCAGTGTCTCGAAGATTGCCCAGCCCCAGAAATGCGCCTCACGGTACACAATAATATAGTCGAAACGCGAAGCCCGCAGCACATCGAGCAGCCTGATTATTACGCATTTGAACGCTATCCAGCATTTCAACAGATAGTTGCCTCGCTTGTAGAATTTGCGGTCGTCCCAGGCATTGAGCAGAAACGAGTATGTAATCGTAAATCCTTCAGACTCAAGAAAATCAGTGTACTGCTCGAATCGAAATCTCTGTCCAGGCGAGCGTCCAGGGCGGTGTGGGGCTATATATAACAATCTATGTTTCAACTTGTTATACTTTTGTAAATTGTATTATAAGCATTGACGCCATTTTCGAGCGAGAACATCTCGCAAGCCATCTGTCGCGATTGGCTGCGGCCATCGGGCGGCAATTTTAGCATTTTTTCGATTGCAGCGGCATAGTCGGCGCTATTCCAACCGTCAATCAGCACGCCCTGCGGGTTGCGGCTCATAATCTCATCGACATCGCCCACGCCGCGATTGGTCAGGCACGGAATGCCAAGCGCCATCAACTCAGCAAGTTTGGTTGGCGACGACGCCTTTTTCGACCAAACAGGCTTTATGAAGAACAGCGACGCATTGGACAGCATTGCCAGCGACGGCACTTCGCTGCGCTTGGCGGGTTGCACAACAATGCGGTCGGTGCTGATTCCGTGCCGCTCGGCTTCGTCGAGTATCATTTTTCTGCTGTCGCGAGTGATAAACAAGAATTGTGCATCTGGCTTATACTTAAGCAGTTCGCCAAAGAAATCCATCATCTCGGGCAGCATATACCAAGTGCCAACCGAGCCCAGATACGAAAGCACGAATGTGTCGGGACTGATATTCAATTTTTTGCGCCAATTATCAATATCCGCCTGATTCACAGCATTATAATCAAAGTGATTGACATCGGCGCAACAGGGAATAACCGTTATTTTGTCGGCCGTCACATTGGGCAGATTCCATTGCAGAATCTCGCCTTTGGCGGCGTTGGTTAGGCTCACAATGGCGTCCGATTTGGTCATAAACACCTTTTCCTTACGCTTAAAAAAGTTATATACAAGCCTGTAAATCAGTTTTTTGGTATTCCAGATATTTCCATCAACGCGCTCATCAGCATAGAATCCGCGCATATCGAACACAAAGCGGCACCCGAACTTCTTTTTCAACGTAAGTCCCACAAAAGCAGCAATATAACTGCGGCAATGCACAATATCGAAGCCACCGCGCCGCTGCAGCGACAGTGCCAAACGCTTGATTTTCAGAATGTCTTTCAGCGTTGACACGATTGGCGGACGTTTGGTGTAAACCGTTGGTTGCCAATCGATTCCCGCTTCTGCCACAATCTTTTCGACAGTGGCGCGGCCAGCAGCAAAAACTTCGGGCTTTTCGGCGCTTATTAGCGTGATTTGGTGTCCGCGCTGCGCCAGTCCGCACAGGTACGGCAGCACCTGCGACTGCCCCAAAGCGTCGGTCATTCCGTCGTACGATATGTATAAAACCTTGCTGCTCATTGGTTTAGAACGAAATCAAATATTGCTTTCTCATCGGCGCGGTCGAACCAGTGCATTTGCGGATAACGGTTGAACCACGTCATCTGTTTTTTGGCGTAACGTCGTGAGTTTCTTTTAATTAAGCGCACGGCTTCGTCAAAATCATACTCACCGTCGAAGTAGCCGAAAAACTCTTTGTAGCCGACTGTGTTGAGTGAGTTCAACTGCTTGTATTGGTGCAGATTACGCGCTTCGGCTTCCAAACCTGCGGCAAGCATCGCGTCAACGCGGCTGTCGATACGGTCGTAGAGTTTTTGACGGTCCATTGTCAGGCCAACCATCACAATATCGAACGGCCGCTGTTTGCCTTGCCCTGTCCGCAGCGACGAGTATGTCTTGCCCGTCTGCGCAATCACTTCAAGCGCCTTCAGCACACGTTTTGGGTTCACAATGTCGGCAGTGTTGTAATAGTCGGGGTCGAGTTGGGCCAGTTCGGCGCGCAATGCGTCAATACCTTCATTTTTAAGGCGTTGCATCATCTGCGCGCGAATTTCAGGCGACGCTGTCGGCAAATCGTCAATGCCCTGCACAACAGCATCGATATACATTCCCGAGCCGCCTACCATCAGCACCTTATCGTGCGTGGCGAACAGAGTGTCGAGCAATTCGAGCGCCTGCAGTTCGAACCGTCCCGCGCTGTAATAGTCAGTTATTGAGAGATTTCCAATAAAATAATGCTTCACCCTGGTCAACTGCTCTGCCGACGGCGGCGCGGCGCCAATCTGCAGTTCACGGTACATCTGCCGCGAGTCGCACGACACGATTTCGGTGCCCAACTTCAGAGCCAGTTCAATGCTCAAGTCGGTCTTGCCAATGCCCGTCGGGCCTGTCAGTATTATCAGTTTTTTGCGACTCATTGTGGGATGTATTGAGTTGATAAAATAGAAAAAAG
>CAMJCK010000052.1:0-21763 GCA_946404125.1 uncultured Bacteroidota bacterium
ATGCTGATTAGTCCGAACGTCATAAGCAGGGCGAGAGCGGCGGCCACAATCGAGCGGGCGTTTTCGGCCAGCCACGAGAGCAGGACCGTTTGCGCTTGGAAACTGAAAAGCGGAATGGCGGCGGGTGCCGAAAGCAAAAACGCAATGGTGACGCCGCCGCTGACGATGCCCACCACAAAAGCCGCCACCATAGCCATTTTGTAGCGGCGGATGGTTGCCTCCTGATGCCGCTTTATAAATTCAACAGCCTCCAAACGCTTTTCGAGCGATGCCATAAACTCCTCGCTATCATTGAATTGCGGTTTCTGCGCGAGAAAAAGTTCCTCAAGTGCTTTGTCTTTGTTCATATCTCCAGTTTTTCTTTCAGTTTGTCGCGTCCGCGCGATAATTGTTTCTTCACAGCGTCTTCCGATGTGTCGGTGATTGCCGCTATCTCTTTGATATTGTATCCGTTCAGGTAGAACAGAGTTATGGCCGAGCGCTCCTTTGGCGGCAGCGTCCGCAGGGCCAGATAAAGGCTCTGATGCTCGAACGATGAGTCGGCCGCCGTTGGGCTGATGAGCGTCCGCGCCTCGTCGATGCTCTCCATTGTGCGGCAACTCGCCCTGTGGTTCAGGAAAGTGTTGTGGGCAATCTTGAAGAGCCACGAGCGGAACCGCCCCTCGTCGCGATAGCCTGCCGAAGCAATGTAGGCCTTCACCAGCGCGTCCTGCGCCAGGTCGTCGGCGTCGGCCTTGTTGCCGCAACAGAGCGCAAGCAGGAAACCACGCACGGCCGCCTGCTCACTCTCAATGTGTCCGATGAATTCTTCGCGAGTCACGTTTTACGCTTGTGCTGACAACTTGTTCTGTTCGGCTTCAATCTCTTTGGCGAGCATTTTCTTGCCAATAAAGTAATTGATTAAGAAGGCAATACCGACAGCAATCATAATGGCGCTCATAAATCCCGAAAACCAAAGGTTGCTCGGTGTCATTCCGCCGCCAAAACTTGTGCAAAGACAGAAAATCGCTAATCCAACACCCAATAGTAATGTAATGCAGCCCCACAGCAGTTTGGTGAGCAGTTTCTCCTTCAGCAGTTTCTTTTTTTGTGTTGGCGCCATTTTCTTGAGCAGTTGCTCAATATCCACGTCTGAATTTTTTTCCATTGCGGCCAGCACAATCTGTGTGCGCGAGTTGTTTTCGATGATTCTGCGGCGGTTGTTCAGCCAGACTATCATAATCGGAAGCACGCAGCAGATGGCGATTGGCACTAAAAGTTGAAATAAATTTTGCATTTTCTTAAATTTTTAATTGTTAGACTTCTGTTTTTTGAACCAGTTCGCCTAAATAACAAGTCTGCCAGGCAAAAGGTGACGTCAAGTTTAAAGTTTTTTTCTGATTCGCCGACTTTCGTCTATGGCGGCGAGTGTGGCAATGGTGCAAACTATTGGCGCACTATATTTTATGTCGATTGCCGCCAAAGTCAGCGGCAGAGCGAACAGCAGTGCGCCCGCCACTTTGTTCATTGCAGAATGAACGGCCGCAAACTGCCGCTTTTCGGCGTAGACCGAGACAATATTGAAAATCTTTATGCAGGCGATTGCGCCCGTCCAGACAATGAGCCAGACGGGAATGTTGACGACGGGAACAAGTTTTATCAGGCAGACAATGACAAAGGCCATATCGGCGGCAGTGTCGAACTTCGAGCCGAACTCGCTTGCGGTGTTTGTGCGCCTTGCCACCCAACCGTCGGCAATGTCGGAAACGCCAGCGGCGACATACAGCGCGAAGAACGTCGGCGTGAGCGCATTGCAGAACAAAATGGCTGCGCTGCACAAAATTCTGACGGTTGTTATGGCATTTGCAAGGTTCATTAGGTGGAAACGACGGACATTTGCGCTCACTTCTTCAGTTCCAGTTCATACTCTTTTGCGTCGAAATAAACCACTTCGCGGTCGGGGAAGATTTTGGTCACTTTGCAGAAGGAAGGCACTTTGAACTCATTGCCACTGTGGAAGTTACCGCCTTCGCAGCGCCAGCCGATATATCTGACGGTGCCGTCTTCGAGTTCTTCGGTCTGCCGCTGTTGGCTCTCGAATTTCAGAACGCCGTTCTCTTTGTCGAAACGGAAAACGCCTTCGCCACTGACGCCGTTGAATGTGATTGCGGCTCGGCAACTAGCGCTGTCAACGTCTTCATATTCAATAAAATCAGATAGCAGAAACGACGGATTGAGCATTGCGTTTTCGGCCAGCAAGGTTAGGTACATCGTGCGTTCCATATTGGGCGCTTTTTGGTCGAAAAGTTGGAAGTGTTTTGCAATGTAGCCTTTCATTCCGCCGTTTCGCGTTGTGGTGTCGAAATAGTCAACGCCTTCGAACGGAATGCCCATAATGGCTGATTTACAGAACGCTTCGCGGTGCGGACGGTCGGCGAAAATCCACAGGTCGTAGTCCATTCGAATGCTCACGCCCTTCTTCTCGTTGAACACGAAATCGGCTTGTCGGAAAAGGCAGTGCGTAATGTTGTGCTTTGGGGTGCCCGCAAGGCCGATAAATTCGCAGAAATCCTTCAGGCAGACGGGCAATCGGTTTATCTCGTCGGCCGTGCAAAGTCCCGCCGCTTCGGCAGTCCTGCCTTCACGCTCTTGCATTTCGGCTTTAAAATTCCGATAAATGTCTGATTCGCCGCAGTTTAAAAATACGACAGCGCCGCCAATGGCGACCAGAATGATTGTGATTATGAGCATAAAACGTTTCATTATTCGTAATCGTAGAGCGATATATGCAGGATTTTCCACTCGCCGCAGGATATTCGCGCGTGTCGGCCTTGGTGGTCTTGGTCGCCGTTGTGGCGGCGCACAAAGTTTATCGCGCCCTGGTCGTCAATGGTCACTTCATCGACACAGAGAATGCCCTTGCGCGGCCCTTTGAACTGACTGCCGTTTTGCGTCGGCTTGTCGGTGCCGCCCGCGGCTATGAAACCGTCTTCGCCAAGCACAAGTTGCTGCTCGTGAGCCTTTTCGTAGGCCGAAGCGAACGTCACCACAACGCCTGTTCCAGCCAGCAAATAGTGGTTCGGGGCCAGTTTCAAGAGTACGGCGCCGCCTTCGGGCCAGACAGAGCCGTCGGTGGCGCGCGGGTCCCAAGGCAGGGTGAAATAGTGGCGGCAGGTTATCACCATATCGTTGTCGGTAATGACGCGCTCTTTGTCGTCGGCGTCGAACAGCAGGCCGTAAGATTGCAGCGGCTTGATTTTGGTTTGCCGATTTCGAATTTGCTTTAGTAGTTTGTAGGCATTGGTAACGTTTTGTGTTTCAGCGGGCTGCGCCTGGTCAATGGCGAAGGGTGAGAAGCCAATGGCGCCGTGCTGGCCGAAAGCGTACATCGCCCTTGCGCCGCTGTTCTCGCAGCATCGGCTTTCGGGGATAAACAGCGGATTGCCAGGCAGCGCGTACTGGTCGGCCCAGCCCTTGAATCCAGTGTCGTAAATGTCGGGGGCTATGCAGAGCAGTTGCGGCGCGCCCGCCCGCCAAATATCGATAAGGTGAGCCAGCGGTCCTGCCGACGGATATTGCCCAGGCTGGCGTTCGCGGCTGTTCATTGCGGCGTTCACGTAGAGCGGAATGTTGGTGTACTGCCTTGCTGTCTCGCAAAGGCGGCCCACATATCGGGCGTAGTTGTAGGCCATAAAAATCTCGTCGGTAAATACGTCATTTCCAAATACTTCGGTCCAACTGTGGCCGTTGGCGTTGAACCGATTTTTGAGCCACGGGTGAAGTGTGCTGGTGTTGTTTTTCAAGTAGTCCATCAATTCCTTCGGAACGCCTTTGTTATAAATTTCGTCGGCCAACGGTGAGTGGTCGCGGGCATCTTCGAGCATACCAATCTCGTTCTCAACCTGCACCATCGTCACCACATCGGCGGCCGTCTGGCTGATATGTTTCATCAACTCGCCAAAGGCCTTGTTGTCGGCTTTGAACACGTTTTCCGAAAAGCAACTTGCTATCTCGAGTGGCTTTCCGCTGGCTGTCCGCGCCCGCGGAAACTGCCTGGTGTCGGTCTTGAACCACGACGGGGCGTAGCACGACATTGAGTTTTTCCAGGCCCCGAACCACAGAAACACCACTTTGAGTTGCAGTTGCCGCGCCTGCTCAACGGTGCGGTCGATAAGCGTGAAGTTGAACTGGCCAGGCGAAGGTTCCATCATTTCCCAATAGGCGGGCACCAGCACCGTGTTCAGCCCCAGGGCCTTCATCCGCGGCATCACATCGTCAATGTCGGCGACGCAGGTTGCGGCCGAATTGCTCAACTCGCCGCCCAGAATGAACAAATCGCTTTGCGCTGTGGCAATCAAAGTGCTCGCCGCCACGCATATTGTCAGTAGTAGACTTTTCATATTTCTTCGCTTTTCCGCCAAAAATAAATAAAAACGCCGACAAGTTAGAAAACCTGTCGGCATTAATTCGTTTATCGCATTGACCACTTACTACCATCCGCCAGGCCGTCCGCCGCCGCCAGGGCCGCCGAATCCGCCGCCATTGCCGCCCGAGTATGACGACAGCGACACTTCGAAACCTTCGCTCGCCGAGCCGCCGACAACAAACATTCCGTTGAACAGGCTCGTTCCGCCCGTCACCGACGCGTCGCTCACGAGTGTCGGTTTTTCGGCGCCCGACACAACCAGCGGTGTGCCGCCGCTTGACGGGGTTTTGAAGGCTATCACGGTGTTGCCCGCGGTCATCGAGTACCAGGTGTTTTTGTTCCACGACGACGCCTGATAGCAACTCTGCGTAAGGCTTGCGCCAGATTCCAGTCCGCCCACAGCCACAATTGTGCCGCCCGACACGTAGAGTTTGCAGCCGCCTTCGGTGTTGGCGTCGATTGCCAGTTCGGGCGCCGTGCTGCCTATGGCGTAAACGGTGCCGCCTTTAATGTAGAAATTGCCGTTGGCGTCCAATCCGTCGTTGCTTGGGGCGTGTCCGCACACGTAACCGCCACTGATTGTGAATGTTCCAGCCGAATTTATGGCATCGTCGGTGGCCGAATAACTGTAAACCACGCCGTCGGTAATGATTATGTTGCCTTTCGACTCAATTCCTTCATTTGCAGCGCATTTGACCGCAACCGAGCCGCCCGCAAAGATTATGTTGCCGTCGAACTTTATGCCCTTGGCCGAAACGCTGTTTGAATTGGAAGAGTTGCCGCGGCCGAACGGATTGGCCGACGATTGGCCGTAGTTTGAGTTGCTGACGGTTACCGTCACGCTGCCGCCGTTGAAGCAGCCTGTCAAATCGCCGCTTATGCCTTTGCCGCCAGCGCCCGAGTTGGTTATGTCGAGCGAGCCGCCGTTGATTTCGAACAAGCAGTCGGCCTTAATTCCCGCGGTGCCGCTGTATTCCGCGTCTTCGCTATCGTATGCCGCTGAACCAGTGACGTTTATCACCGTTGTGCCGCCGTTTATGCAGACAAGCGAGTCGGAAGCAATGCCCTTCTTCATATTGGCCGACACGCTGACGTTGATTGTTCCGCCCGACACAATGACGGCGTCTTTCCCGCGTACGCCGTGCCCCGCCGACGAACTGACGGTGACCGTGGGCGTGCCCATAAAATGCACGTAGTCGTCGCTTGTGATTGCCGATTTGCCTTGCGCGGTGACGCTGAGCGTGCCGTCGCCGCTGAAAATGAGTTGCCCTTCGCTGAAAATGGCGGCTTTCTCATCTTCGCCGTCGGGGGTGGAACAGGTGGCGGCGTCTTTCAGCGCGTTGTCGCCTTTCACCACCACAAAGCAGCGTTTTTTGCCCTGATTGTTAATGGCTGCGCCCTGCGTGTTGGTCAGGTCCAAATTGTTGAGAATCAGCGCCTGTTTCTTCTGATTGTACAGTTTCAGCGAGCCGTCGGCCGCCGTTCCCGAAAGTTCGAAAATCACCTTCTCGTCGGTGGTGTTGTTCACCGTCACGTGGTTTCCGCTGACGGCCACAATGCCGTTCTCGTCGCCCGTAACCTGCGCGCCGCCGTCGGCAAACACTATTTTTATTGTGCGGTCGAACTTGGTTTCCGCAAAATTGTCTTCTTCCAAGATTGAACTGTCGAACTTTGGCGACACCGTGGTGGTGTCGGCCGTGGCGGTTTGGCTTTCGCCGACGGGCGTTATGTCATCGAAATTGTCGGTTGAGCAACTTCCGCAACCTATCAGCAGCATCGCGAAAGCAAAATATCCTTTTTTCATAGCACACATTTTTTTGTTAAACCTGCCGCTAAAGTAGGGCGGGCTTGCGCCAACGCCAACTTTATTCAACAAACGCCGCTTTTTCTTCAACAAATCGGCTTTGTCCGCTTCAAAATCCTGTATCTTTGCACGTATGGAAACGGCTCAAACAGGATTGGTTAACTATCTGACTCAGTTTGCAATACAGATTTTTCCCTATCTGTTTTTGCTCTTGCTGCACCATTTCCTTCTTGCCCCGCTTTTCTTCCGTCGAAAACTGATTTTTTACATACCAGTGACGCTGGTTTTGCTTGTCGGATTCGGGTTTTATTGCTTCAATGTGGGCAACCCGATTATGCCGCCGCAGGGGCCGCAAGGAATGTTCCAAGGCCCGCCGCCAATGGCGCAGGAAGGCTCTGTGCCGCCGCCAATGCCAATGAACGTGCCGCCCGCCAACGCAACGCCGCCGCCGTTTGACACTCTGAACCGTCCCGCGCCAGCCGAAATGCGCCCTGCCGAAGGAATGCCGCCGCAGATTTTGCCCGACCGCGGACACCGCCCAATGCGCCCCGAGACAATGAAACTGCTTATGGCTCTGCTGCTTATAGGCGTCGATTTGGGTGCAATGGCCTATGTCAAGAACATTCGCACTGAAAAGCAGATTCGGGCTCTCAAGGCTGAAAATCAGAAGAATCAGGCCACAATCGAAGAGTTGAACCGCACCGCGGCCAATGCGCGGAAAGCGGAAAGTGAGTTGGTCTTCAAGACTGATTACAAGCAAGTTCGCGTCAAGCCCGACAACATTCTTTACATTGAAGGAATGGGCGAGTACCTGAAGATTTTCCAGCACGGCGCAGCCACGCCGCTGGTGGTTCTAGTGAGTATGAAGCGCATTCTTGAGCAACTGCCCGACGACCGTTTCGCACGCGTCCACAAGTCGTATATTGTGAATCTGAGTCGGATAACCGCCAGCAGCCGCACGCAGATTACAATCGAAAACAACGCCATAATCCCCATTGGCGAATCGTTCCGCGTGGCGGTGTCAGAACGGCTGAAATTCAGTTGATCGGGTTAAAAAAAAACTTCCGAACCAGATTTTCAAATCACACAACATTGTATAACACAAAGTTGTGTGACACAATGTTGTGCAATGTGCTTTCGATTGATTTTCAGATATATTTCACTTTATCGGGTGCCTGATAACCGTTTTCAGTTTCTCGGGTGTTGTTTTTGTACCGCTTTTGGGTGTTTTTCTATTCGTTGTAACAGTCTGATTCCCAAACCAACGGATTGTGTTCAATGTATTCGGCAATGCGGTTCATTTCGTTTTGGTTGCGCACAATGCGGTCGTGGTAGCGCGGTTGCCACGCAAAGGGGATTCCGTTTTCGCGGGCGAAACGGGTGACCGCGGATTTGAAACGACCGATTATATGCGATAAACGTCCGCAACAATTCGCCCTGCGCTGCATTTCCAAATTGATTTCATTTTCTGTTGGTTGCGACATTATAGGGCTGTCACATTGTGGCGTTGTAGGGCTGTCACATTGTGGCAGCCGCACATCATCGCAGCGGCTGCCGTAATACGACAGCCCTACAGCGGTTTGCGATATTTGATTGGCCGCATCGGGTTTGTCACCATCAATAATCACAATCAAATGAATATGGTTAGGCATAATGACGTACAATGGCACATCAACATCCTGATTTATTTCACTGATTTTTTCAATGCATTGTTTGGTGTATTCCCCCACCGCCGTCAATTGCGTTTGGCCATTGTGCACCTCGCCGAAATAATGTTCACGCCCGCCCGTGCAAATGGTGACAAAATATTCCGCACCATTGTATTTGTGCCAATTGGCGCGGGGCGTATGACGGACGGGTAATGGCATTGGGATTGGTTTGTTACATTTTCATTTCCCCTTCACCATTGCCTCATACAGCCCAAACAGCCGCTCAACAATTTCCGATTCCTGCAAATCTTTCGGCCAACCATAGGCGGCGAGCACGGCTTCGTCGTTGGCACGGTGGGCTTTTACCAATTCGGGATACAAATACATATGCTCGCCATAAAGTTCGGCCAATGTCATATTGGGATATTTCGCGCGAGCGTCCAAAATTGATTGAGCGGTTTTCTCAATAGATTGCTTTTGTTCATCTGTGGCTGCGCACCACGGGAACGTGTTGTAAACCATTGCGCTTGAATAGCAATAATCCGATTTTAATCTTCCACAAACAACGCGCATCCACGCCATATGTACAATTGAAATTAGTGTTCCAAAGTGATAAAGTGTTCCATCGGGTACTATCAACATTTTATTGCTCGCTATTGTATTCCCATCAAGGAATCCAATTGGGATATACTTTCTTCGCTCACTTGAAACTTCTGGTACACAAAGAAATGTCCCATCTTTTTGTGGTGTCGAGAAAAATTTCCACGGTGTTAGAGCCGATTTACGTGTGGGTTCTGCGCTACTTTTCTCGCGGAACGCTTTAATGGCATCAAGGCGACGCATAATTTCTTTATTCCGCGCGTATTCTGACGGCGCTACATCTTTGAGCCACAAACAATAACGCACTTCATCTTTGTTCAAAAAATCTTTTGCACCAACATATCGGTGAAGCAAGTGCGCTTCATTTGGATATTCAGCCACAAAACTATTCCGTTCATCTTCCGAAAAAATGAAATTTCCGTCATCGGTAGGCTGGTTCCCTTTTGTCATTTTTGGAACATCAGAAATTGGTGTGTTTGTGCTTTCAATCATAACATTCGGGGCATCAATAAGATACGGATTAATATTTTGCGCGTTTGTAATGGTGCCGTCGGCATTGAAAATGCGACGTTGTAGGGACGCACCGCGTGCGTCCGCATTTTTCGCGTTGGCGGACGCATTCAATGCGTCCCTACACGAGAATCCCACAATTACGCAATGCACTGCAGCCTTTTGGCTCGATTCGGAATCCCAACGGAACGTGCGCCACGCAAAATCAATTTGAATGCCGTCTTTCAGCAATTTATGCCATAACGGATAAACCTGTTCTCCTTGCGTAATGCTGTTGGTGGACACAAATGCGCAATGGGAGTTGGTATTTTTTATCAATTCTGCCGCTTTGTGGTACCACGCACCCACATAATCAATGCTGTTAGAAAGGTGTATCTTGCCAAAAATATCGGTTGCATCTTTCTTCTGTTGTTCATTCATCATACTTGCCCCCACAAACGGCGGATTGCCAATGATATAGTCGTAATGGTGCGTTTGGCCGTCGGTTTCGGTGGTGAAGCCGCTGAACAGGCCGCCAATGGGCGCGGCGGCGGTGTCAATGGGTTTCAGTGTGGCCCAATCCATACGCAGGGCGTTGCCTTCAACAATAAATGCGTTGGTGGTTAGTGGCAGAAAATCAATATTTTGGCTCAAAATGGTTTCGGTTTCGCGAATCATTTGGCTTTCGGCAATCCACAATGCGGTTTTGGCAACCGTCACGGCAAAATCGTTTATCTCAATGCCGTAGAATTGGTTGATTTTCACGTGGATAAAATCGTCGAAACCCAACAGGCGCTCGCCACGGTTCAATGCCGAAATCACACGGTTTTCCAACCGCCGAAGCGATACGTAGGTTTCTGTCAGGAAGTTGCCGCTGCCGCAAGCGGGGTCGAGAAAACGCAGTGCGCCTAATTTCTTTTGGAAATCTTGTAATTTTTGGTCGCGCTCGCGTAGAGACGTGGCGCGCCGCGTCTCTGCACCACCACCCATAATTGCTTCAAATTCAGCATTTAGCCCATCCATAAACAGCGGGTCAATCACCTTGTGAATGTTCTGCACGCTCGT
This sequence comes from uncultured Bacteroidota bacterium, assembly GCA_946404125.1. Taxonomy (GTDB): domain Bacteria; phylum Bacteroidota; class Bacteroidia; order Bacteroidales; family SZUA-534; genus RUG13583. The sequence continues at coordinate 10,013 of CAMJCK010000052.1, forward strand.
GTAGTGCATTCCGCCACGGCGGCGCGTTTCGGGGTTCAGTGTGCTCTCAAACACCGCGCCAAAAATGGTTGGCGAAATTGCCGACCAATTGAATGGTGCGCAATGGTCGCAAAGAACATCAATAATCTCGTTGGTAAAGTTCGGAATTTCAATATTTTCCGCCGCAAACAGTCCGCCATTAACGTATGGGAACGGCTGCAGTTTTGTGTCATAGCGGTCGCGGTTCTCAATTTTTGTGTCTAACGCCTTAAATAACTTTATGATAGCATCGCGCGTGTTTTCAATTGCGAACGAGCGAATATAGTCCTCGAAAGCCGTGCGAGTAGCGAAAAGTCCAGCATCTTCGGCATAAAGGCAGAACACCAGCCGCACGCACAAAATGTTGAGCGAGCGAAGGCTCTGCTCGTCTTTCGGGTTGATATACTGCTTGATAAGCGCGTCGTAGAGTTTGCCAACCAGCACGCCAGCCTGCAACGAGAGTTCTTCCTCGCGGCGCAGATAATCGTGGCGCGCGTCGGCAAGAAATTGCAGTCTATAATGCTCTTTTTCAATGTCTTTCAAGAAAATTTGTTCGGGCTCGCAGCCAGGTTTCTCAAGGTCATAAACCAAAAATTCCTGAAAATTGCAAACCACAATCCAGCGCGGCCGCAGCGAGTTGGGCATCTCATCGGCATAGCGTTTGGCCTGTTCGTAGGGCGTCAGCACACTGCCGTCGCTCTGCTCGTAGGCTTTGTGCAAGTCAATCTTTGCACCTTTCTGTTCAATAAGAACTTTTGTATCAGGAATATAAGCATCGATAAACGACGTGTGCGAGAGTTTTACACGTTTTTCAAATTCAATGTATTTTGCAGGATTGTCAATGTCTAAAACATTCTGTAACAAGTCAATCCAGAAACGCGAAGTTTCCTGCTTCTCGTCGCCCTTGCCCGCCCAAAAATCGGCAAACGCAGCGGCGGCTTGTGTCTGTTCGGTTGGTGTCATTGTGCGCTATGTTTCATTTCAACAAATGTAATGATAACTGCAAAACGCACGAAAAAGACAGAGCGGATTGTTTATAAAAACCAAAATGCCGCCGTCGCTTTACACCATCGCAACATTTTGTTTATTGAAAATGCAAGCCCAACCGAACTTGTGGCTTAAGTCGCGAAGCAGTTCGCGGTCGCGGACGGGGATGGTGATTGAAACCGTTTCGCGTTGGCTGTTGCGTTCTGCAATGGCCGCAGTGTCAAGGTCGTATTGTGTTTGCAGGTTCATCCAGATGTCGGCAGGAATGTTGAGTGCCTTTTCCAAAGCCATTGCCACACTTAACGACACACCGCGCTTGCCGTTTATGGTTTCGCTCAAAACCGATGGCTTGATGCCCGTTTCGGCGGCCAGTTGTTTCTGCGTCATACCGCGTTCTTTCAACTCATCCTTAATCATTTCGCCAGGATGCGTTGCCAAAAATGGTGTCAACTCTTTATTTTTCATAGTGTTTCGAAATTTCAATTAATAATGCGTTTACAATTATTCCGTCCGCGTCAGGCGAACTTGTGAATAGCAGGCGGTATTGTTCGTTAATCCACACAGCGTCAACGCCATTAAGGTCGCCTTTCTTTTTCTCGTAGTGCAGCGATTTGATTAGAAACAAGTCCTCAATCCGCCGCGCGGCCTTTATGAAGTTAACTACTTTGATGTAACGCTTGACAATATCTTTAGCCAGACGCTTGTATTGTTGGTCTTGCGTTGAGCCTGTAGTGTATAACTCCTCTAATGCCGTATTTCCAAATTCGATATTCATTTGGCAAAATTAGTGTTTTTATTACGAATTATCAATTTTGCGAATTTTTCTTATGAAAATTGCGAATTGTTCGATGTTTTTTTCCAAGAAAAAAATAAGTCGTCAGGCGCATTACTTCTTCATTTTCCAATTTTCAAAAACCATTAAATCTTTTTCGGCATTGCCTTTGAACACAAAAAAAGGGGCACCAATCGCGCCCCTCTTTCCAATTTAATAACTCTGTGTTCTCCGTCTTTCTCTGCGCCCTCTGCGCTATTTCTTCATTTCCCAATCTTCAATCACCATTAAATCCTTCCCCGCGTCGCCTTTGAAGATGAAATACAGGTCGTGGCAGCCAGAAACAGGTTTCAGTGCGGCCTTGAAAGCCTTGAATGTTTTGGTGTCTTTCGTCTTTGCAATATTCACAGTGCCAAGCAGTTCGCCGTCGGCCGAATCAATGCGGACTTCAATTTTCGCCGCGCCAGCCGCTGCCGCGCTCACGGTTATCGACTTCGCGCCAGCGCCAAAATCCACGTTGCGCAGTTTCAGGCTCTCGCCGTTGTCGATGTTGTTGAGACAGATTTTGCCCTTGCCGTTGATGGTTGTTTTCAGGCCGTAGCCCCACGCCATTGTGGCGGCAGGCACCTTGCGGAACGGATTGAAGGCGTCAATCGGCTCAAGCGTAGCGTCGTGAAAATAAGGCACTTCCGCAATCGTGCCGTCGGCGTTGTAGTGCATTTCGGCCGCCGACACCGAGCGGCGCTCGTGGTGCTTGTACGTCTCAAGGTGCATAAGGTCGTAATTCAGACCGAAAACAAACGATTTCCCCTTATAATCAATGATTCCAGGGTGGTTGCCGCGCGTGCGCTGCGTGTGGTTCATAATGTGCCCCTTGTACTGCCACGGGCCTGTCGGGCTGTCGCTCATAGCGTAGCCGATGCCCTCGGGGCAGCACGTCGACGCAAACGCCAGATAGTAGTGCCCGTTGCGCTTGTAGAACCACGGACCTTCCTGATAATCAGGTATTTTATAGTCCAACTGCACAATCTTGCCCGAGTACGAAATCATATCCTCGTTCAACTTCACGTAATAAACATTCGGGTTGCCCCAATACATATAGGCCTGCCCGTCGTCGTCGATAAATACCGATGGGTCAATGTCATACCAGTGTTCCTTCTGCCAGACGAGCGGCTGCCCCAGCGGGTCGCGGAAGGGTCCGAAAGGCGAATCGGCCACCAGCACGCCAATGCCGTGACCGTGGATTGGGCAGTACATAAACCACTTGCCATTGCGCTCAACCACGCACTCGGCCCACGCGCCGTTCTTGCCGTCGTAGTACTTGAAATCGTCCAACGAAGCCACCGCACCGTGGTCGGTCCAGTTCACCATATCGGTCGATGTATATAGCAGCCAATCAAACATTTGGAATCCGTTGGCCGTGTCCTCGTCGTGTGTTGTGTACAGATAGATGGTGTCGCCGTGCACATACGGTGCGGGGTCGGCAGTGTATTTGGTCTGTATAATTGGTTGGTTTACACTGATGTTGAACTTCCACCAGTCAAGGTCGAACAATTCCTTGTCGCCGCCGCGGAAGAGCAGATAAAGGTCGTGCACGCCGCTCACCTTGCCGGTGATATTTCCGTGAAACACAGCATTTTCGGGCCCCACTTTCACCTGTGCAATCGGGCGGTTGCCAATATTGTCGATATAAAACTCAATTGTGCCAGGATTTTGACAGTTAAGTACCTCAACCGTAGCCAGTTGCGGCTGACGGTCGCCAAAATCAACATTGCTCAACTTAATCCAGTCGCCGTTGTGCACCGATGTCACAAAATGCCGCCGTCCAGCCCGACGGTCAACCTTCACGCCCCACGAGTCCGACATTGTCTCGGCCTGCGTCACCGCATACGGATTGAGCGTCGCCACCGCCTTCACGCCCGTCTTGGTGAACGGAATGAACGGAATCGACCCGTCGGCCCCGAACTCAAACTCTTCAACGCAAGTTGAGCGCTTGAAACCGCCGCCGTTGGGCGTTGCGCCGTTGTGGTAGAACATATAGTTGTGCCCCTTGAACTCGATGTTGCCGCCGTGGATTGTGAAACTGTTCTCGGCCTCGTCCATAATGCGCCCGCGGTAGGTCCACGGCCCGTCAATCGATGTGGCCGTCGAGTAGGCCATATGCTCGGGCACGCCGCCAGCGGGGTACGACAGGTAGTAGGTTCCGTTGCGCTTCATAAGCCACGGGCCTTCCTCGTAGCCCGTCATAAGTTCTTCCTTGCCCTTGCACCAGTTCATTTTTTTCGATTCAGGACCGAAGCAGGCAGGGTCCGTAAAGCCAGGAATCTCTTTGTAACCGTCTGCAAATGAGACCATATCGTCGTTCAATCGGCCATACCAGCAGCCCTTGTTGCCCCAAATCAGGTAGGCAGCGCCGTCGTCGTCAATAAAAACCGATGGGTCGATGAACGAGCAGCCCACGGCCAGCGGCTTGCCCAGTGCATCGGTGTAAGGCCCTTGCGGATTGTCGGCCACAGCCACCGCCAGAGCGTCTTCGCCCTTGTTGGTGTTGCAGCAGACGTACCAGTACCATTTGCCGCCGCGCTCAACCGCCTGCGAAGCCCACGCACGGTCGCCATGTGCCGCCCAACTGAACGTCTCGGTCGATACGGGCGCGCCCAGATAGGTCCAGTTCACCATATCGGTGGTGCTGAACAGCAGCCAGTCCTTCATTTTGAAGTATGTGGCGTCGTCTTCGTCGTGGTCCACAAACAGATAGACCGTGTCGCCGTGCACGTAAGGCGCGGGGTCGGGCGTGAAGACTGTTTTGATAATCGGATTCTGCTGCGCTGATGCGCAAATGGCTGTAACCAAAAGAGTTGCGGTGGTAAACAAACGGTTCATAAAGTTGTGTTTTAAGTTTTTGTCTGCCAAATATAGGAAAATAAAAGTAAAAAATACTTTTTAAAAGAAATTTTAGTTGATGGTTGCCGATTGAAAAATATCGCTATCTTTCAGCATTATATTCATTATTAATCTAAACTCTTATCGTTATGAAGAAAAAACTTATCAGCGCCGTGCTGATGATTTCGGTAGCCACGGCATTCCTTGCCACAACAAGTTGCACACGCAGCAATATTGTTATCGAATCGCCCGTGGCGATGGCATATTACAATTTTATTCCTGGAGCCAGTTTTGAAGCCACCAAAGTGATTATGAGCGACACGGCTACCACCGTCCATTTTAGAATGGAATATCCAGTCGGTCATACATTTCAATTCTCGTCACAAAGTTTTTTGAAAGATGAACTCGGAACCCGTTATCCGTTGCGTTCTGCCGTTGGAATGCCTCTCAACAAATCTATTCCAATCCCCGACAGCGGTGTTATGGAGTTCACAATGCATTTTGAGCCGATGCCGCGCAAGGTGCAGATGTTCGACTTTATTGAAGGCGACGGCGACCGTGCGTTTATGCTATTGGGTATTCACGACAAGACAATTGAGCAAAACACGCCAACATTAGAGCAAATTTCGGCAAAGAATCGCTATAAAGTGCCTGATGATTGGTTCAAAACCGACACCATAACCATTCGCGGCCAATTTGATGATTACAATGCCGAAAAATTTGGATTTTCGTCGATGGAGATGTATTTCGACGATGTTTTTTCGGAAAAATCGACAACCATAGTGTTGGATATCGCTGCCGACGGCACATTCGAGCGGCGTTTTGTTGCAAGTTATCCCATTAACAACAAATTTCACACCTACGATTCAAAAATCGGACTCAACGAAATACCATTTTTTGCGCGCCCTGGCGAGACAATCGACATAACCGTACGCCCTGGTGCAAGCGGCCGCTACGAGTGTTTCTACAACAGTGGTAGCAGCAAAGAAGTTGAGCGCTGGCTGAAAGCAACGCATATCGACTATCGTTTGTTAAGTCCGTTGGCTCGCTTCACTGGAAATTTCGACGAAGCAAAAGTCGAAGCCGAAAAACTTTGGCAGAATCTGTTGTTGTACGTCAACACAATTGGTCAACGCAACCGATTCTCGCCTTTGGAAATGCAGTTGGCATTGGCCGATATGCAGATAGAGTTCACATATGCACTAATGAGTTATGCAATGAATCGAGAATACGCTTTGCTACGTCAGGAAAAAGTTGAACTTCCAGAAGGATACTCATATTATAAAACTGTGGTCACCGACAGTATGGAATTCAAGAAGTTGTACGATGTAGAGAACTACTCGCAATTGCACCGTGTCGATTTCGACAATCCGCTGTTGGTGATGAGCAATGATTTCAGTATAACTATTAACCGCCTTCAATATTCGAGACCTACAGGACGGTATCGTTATGTGGTTATAAATGAGAAAAACTTGGAGAAAGCGGCTGACAGCACTTGTGTGATTTTTGATGAACTGACGGGCAGACAGTCTACACTAATAGTGCAGATATGCGGATACAAGAATATGCAGAACGATGTAAGAACCTGCCAAGAACAAAATAATAATTTCATTCCGCTATTTTTGGCGCAAAAGAACTTACCCGATAGCGTGGGGGAGCGGGTTGTTGCCGAAGTTCCAAAACTCGACAGCCTGATGCCGCACCACCTTGCGCATTTCACCAATCAGTATGTCCGCCAGAAAGCCGAGCAATACATTGCCAAAGCAACAGCGCAAACAGAACCCGCAACGCCGCTGCCGAACAATCCGACAGCCGATTTTATCCGCTCGTTCAATGCGAAATATCCAGGGCGTTTCCTTATTTTCGATTTCTGGGGAATGGGCTGCGGCCCGTGCCGTGCGGCTATTGAAAACAGCAAGTTAAGACGCTCGGAAATAGCCCAACGTACCGATGTTAAACTTATCTTTATTGCCGAAGAGTTCAGTTATGAAGGTAGCGAACCTTATAAAAAATATGTGGCTGAATGGCTTGCCGATGAAGAAACCGTCTGCGTGCCCGTATCAGAATTTGCTCGTTTGCAGGAGCTGTTTGAGTTTAACGGCATTCCGCACTACGAAACCATTACCCCTGACGGCCGCCGTGTCCGCGAAGACCTGAGATTTGAAGGCGTGGGCGGAATCAATGACTTCTCGATGAACAATCTTAAAGAAAAACTGAAATAGAAGATTGTTTGACAATATTCAACTCAGGTGCGGAAACCGCATATTTTACCCCACTTTCCGCACCTGAGTTTGATATTTATTATTACGTTTGAATGTGCAGATAGGCCTTATTTCTCTTGCATTCTAAGAATCAGCCTGTCAATTTTCCATTAGAACGGTCACTGTAAAAAATCAATCCTTCAAACATCCAATCGGCACTACAAGTACGCCATCGTCTCTTTGATAGGGAAAATCGCCAATGCCTGTCAGAACCATCATAAACGATGGTGATTTCATACGCGAAGTGTCAATGTCGGCTGCTAATTTGACGAGTGACTTTGCTCCGTCGTCAATTAGATTGTCTCCGCCGAGTTTTATTTCGATAAGTCCGTAAGAGCCGTTTCGCAAATGAACCACGGCATCGCATTCCAGACCTTTTTTGTCGCGATAGTGGAACACTTGTCCGTCAAGAGCATCGGTGTACACGCGAAGGTCGCGGACAGCAAGCGTTTCAAACAATAGCCCCATTGTTTCAAGGTCATTTAAAAGGTCGTCGGGGCTTGCGCCTAATGCCGCAGTCGCTATACTCGGGTCGATGAAATAGTGGTTGTCGCTTGTGCGGATGGCCGTTTTGCTACGGATGTTGGGATTCCACGCTGGCATATCTTCAATTACAAAAATTTTTTTGAGTGCCTTGATGTAGTCGTAAACAGTGTTGTCCGACAAACTGCTTGATTCGTTGGCTTTTAGGTCTTCGAGTATGGTGCCGATGGTGGCCATTGTCCCTTGGTGGCGGGCATATGAGCGCAAAAGCAGACGCACTCGTTGCGGGTCGCGTTGCACATCATCAACGCGCGATATGTCGCTATCACATACCACATCGTAATAATCAAAGGCTTGAGCAAGCGCATCCGTTTCATTCAAATCCAGTGCGCCTGGCCATCCTCCTCGGCATATCAGATAGGCAAGGCGGTTAATGTCGATTTTACTGCTACCCGAAATAGGCTTCTTTTCTGCATCAAACAAGTCCGATAGGCTGACAGTACCTGTTGAGTCGCTCGACTCGAACAACGACATTGTCCGCATTTTAAGTTTTGCAAAACGGCCTGTGCCAGAGTGAAATATTTCATCGGATGATGGTGGCACGCTGCTTCCCGTGAGGATGAAATGCCCCCAGCCGCCACGGTGGTCAACTTCAAACCTGACGCTGTCCCAAAGCGACGGTGCAATTTGCCATTCGTCGATAAGACGCGGAGTCTCGCCCGTAAGCAGTTGCTGCACATTCATTTTTGCGGCCTGAAGGTTCTGCTGCTTGCGCATAGGGTCGGCCATATACAATATGCTTGCTGCCTGCTGTTCGGCAGTCGTGGTCTTTCCGCACCATTTTGGACCTTCAACCAAAACAGCCCCTTTTCTTCTTAATCTTGCAGCCAACATTTGGTCGGCAATGCGTGGTCTGTAAGCGCTCATAATGCGTTGTTTTATTTTATTGCAAAGTTGATACAAATCAATCAATTATGCAAATATTTCGGCGCCTATTTGGGAACTTGGCCTGTTTTTATTTGGGAACTTGGCCTGTTTTTATTTGGGAACTTGGCTGATTTTTATTTGGGAACTTGGCTCATTTTCGTTTGGGAACTTGGCCGATTGTTGTGCCACTAAACAGCGATATATGCAACTCAAGTGCGGAAACCGCATATTTTACCCCACTTTCCGCACCTGAGTTTGGTGATTTTTGAGAAAAATAGCACTGAATTTCTGTCAAATTTTGCAAAAACCATACCAGTGATAATGTTTTATAAATTATTGTATATCAATAATAACCATATTATTCGGCAAATTTTGTTTTAAAATAATTCGGGCGAAAGTGGTACTAAAAAGACACATTTTCGCCTGAATTATTGATATAAAAACCGTTAAATTGTGAGAATTTATGATGGGTTTTATTGCTAAAAATTGCTTGTTTTATACCATTGAAAAATTTCATTATATTGCTGTATATCAGTAATATGGCAATGCATTTTAAGAGTTTTGAGTTGGCATAATTCGGGCGAAAGTGGCATAAAAATAGTGCATTTTCGCCCGAATTATTTGATATTCCGACATTAATTCATACCTTTGTATTCGGCTGAAAAACAAAATGCTATGGACGAAAAAATCATTGGCCGCGACCGAGAATTTGAACTGCTTTCGAAGTATATGAAAAGTTGCAAAAACGAGTTTGTGGCACTCTATGGCCGCCGCCGCGTGGGCAAGACTTTTTTGGTGCGTAACTTCTTCAATGACAAGTTCGATTTCTACGTTTCAGGCGTTATCGACGGCACAAAAGAAGAGCAGTTTGCTGCATTCAACAATGCTTTGGCCGCATACGGGTACCGTGGCAAGCCACTTTCCAATTGGATAGACGCCTTTGCCGCATTGGGCGGTCTGCTGAAACGAAAAATGAAAGGCAAAAAGCGCCGTTGTGTGGTTTTTATCGACGAACTGCCGTGTTTCGATACGCGTAACTCGCGGTTTGTCAAGGCTTTCGGCTATTTTTGGAACAGCCAGGCCTCGTGGCTCGACAATGTGTTTCTGATTGTATGCGGCTCGGCAACGTCGTGGATGATAAAGAACATTGTCGATAATCGGGGCGGGCTGCACAACCGTATCACGCACCAGATTCACCTGAAGCCCTTCGATTTGAATCAGACCGAACTCTATTTCAAAATCCACCGCGCCAAATGGGACCGATTGTCTATTCTACAGATTTATATGGCGTTAGGCGGAATACCATATTATTTGAGCCTGCTCGATTTCAGCGAGAGCGCCGCCGCCAATATCGACCGACTGTTTTTTGCCGACAATGCCGAACTGCATAAAGAGTACAAGCGGCTGTTCCAATCGCTTTACAGCAACCCCGACCATTATATCGAAATCATAAACCAATTGAGTAAAAGCAAGAAAGGCTTGACACGCAAAGAGATAGCCGAAAACGTGGGGACCGCCGACAACGGGCATTTGGGCGAAACACTCGACAATCTTGTTAACTGCGATTTTGTCAGAACCTACTACAACGGCACCAAGCGCAACCAATGTATTTACCAACTAATGGACTTCTATCTGCTTTTCTATCACCAGTTTTGTCTGCGAGGAACAACTGACACGCGCTTTTGGCAAAACGGAATTGGCACTCCGCAGCAAAACACGTGGTACGGCCTTGCATTTGAGCGGGTGTGTATGTGGCACGTTCACCAGTTGCTGCAAGCCCTGCACCTCGATACCATTCACACCGAATACTACTCTTGGCGAAGCAGCGTGAGCGACCCAAAAACACAGATAGACATTGCCATAGACCGTTCCGACGGCATTGTAACATTGTGTGAAGCAAAATATTCGAAAACGGCTTTTACGTTAACAAAGGCTGAATACGAGCGGATTCTCTACCGCGAAGAAGCCTTTAAAACAGAAACAAAATGCCGAAAAGGTGTGCAAAATATTTTGGTCACAACTAATAGTGTTAATCGCAATACTTATTCTGATATATTCTTAAAAATCATAACTTTAGACGATATATTTGAACCTTTGAAATAAAAATAATTCGGGCGAAAGTGGCATAAAAATAGTGCATTTTCGCCCGAATTATATGTGGTTGGTATTATGCAACTCAGGTGCGGAAACCGCATATTTTACCCCACTTTCCGCACCTGAGTTTAGTGTTCTGTTTGCTTTTTGTAAAAATTGTAAATGCTGTTATTTCTGCATTTTACGCACTAACAGGTCGGTTTTTCGGGCCGTCAAATCAACTTCCGATTTTACAAGTTCGGGAACGTTGTACGAGAAGAACAGTTTCTGATAGTATTCCTGCGGATTTTGCTGAGGTAAAAGCATTGGTTTTGAGAATGTTCCGTTGGTGTTGAGGTGGGCAAAGTAGGGGCGTGTGTAGAGCCCGTCGCCACGGCGCGAACTGAAGACAACCCACCGCGAGTTGCTCGACCACGAGTGGTAACTTTCTGTGTATTTGCTGTTTATATTGCTGATGTCAACACTGTCGCCAGTTTGCAGGTCAATCATTTTCAGGTCGGCTTCGTGGTGCCAGATTGAGAAGTTGCCATAGTCAGACAATGTGTAAAGCAGGAACCGTCCGTCAGGAGAAATGCGTGGAAATGAGGCACTTTTGCCCATTGCGGCGGCGTTTACAATGGTATCGACTGTTGTGCCAAATTCTTTCTTTTCGGCGTCGAATCCGATTCTGCAAATGCTGTAATGTGCGTTTTGGTAGTTCCATTTCACCGAGTCGAATGCTTGCGAAGTGCAGAAATAGAGCCATTTGCCGTCGGGCGAGAAGCACGGAAACGTCTCAAAAGCGTTGGCGCTGCAAGTCAGCGGAGAACTGATAACTGCCTTGTTTTCAAGGTCGAAGACAATGACGTCGGAAAAATCGTCGTAAACCTCGATAATGTCCGGGTCGGCAGTGTGGAAATCCTGATATATCTTGTTGAGAGAGAATGCGATAAACTGCCCCGACGGGTGCCAGTAAGGGTAGGTTGGGTTGGCGGCGAATTTGCTGAAGTCGCCTTCAACTTTGCCAATGGTGTTGTCGCTGAATACGTAAGTGCCTGCCATATTGACTCTTACGTGTAGCATCATTTGGTCGGGATTGTTGGTGCAGAATGAGTGGCAGTTGACGCAATTGCCTTTGCCATAGCGGTTTTCGTAGATTGCCCGCTCGTTGTATGTTTCCAAATCGCGCTGATAGATTCCCATTCGGTTCCAAATCTCGTATCCAGGCGGTATCAGTCTGTAAACCAAAGTTTTGTCAATAGAATCGGCCGACACTTCAACGTTGAAAGGCTTGTAAGCCAGCCATTTGCCGTCGGTTTTGCCGCAAGGCGTGAAGGTGAGAGTTTT
>CAMJCK010000053.1:0-20959 GCA_946404125.1 uncultured Bacteroidota bacterium
GACTAACAACTTAATACAATAAAGTAATGAAAACCACTATTTTATCAGCAATGGCAGCCATCTGCCTGACAGCCGCTACACAAACGGCAAACGCGCAGTTCCCCGGGCAACCCGCACCGAAGGAACCGCAAAAAATCATCGACCTTTGGAATGGCAATATTCCTGGCGCGAAAAATGTTGACGCAAGCAAACTCGACGAAGTAAGTACCAAATCTTTCTTTGCGAGAGATATTAAGGTGCCATCGATAGCCTATTACCCTGCCGACGAGAACCCGACAGGCACGGCTGTTGTTGTCTGCCCCGGCGGCAGCTATGCTGGTCTGTCATACGCTTTTGAAGGCGTCAACCAAGCAGCGTGGCTCAACTCTATCGGCATTTCGGCCTTTGTTTTGCGCTATCGTATGCCAAAAGATGAGTTTATGGAAAAACGCTGCGACGGTCCGCTGCAGGACGCTCAGCAGGCTATTCGCTACGTGCGCAGCCACGCCGCTGAGTACGGTATCAACCCTGACCACATCGGCATTGTGGGCTTCTCGGCGGGCGGACATCTGGCTTCAACGGCATCGACTCACTTCAACGACGAAGTGTACAAACCTGCTGAAAATGTGAGCGCAAGACCCGATTTTGCAGTGCTCGTCTACCCTGTAATCACAATGGAACCGAGCTACAGCGAAAAAGGCACGCGCGATTGTCTTCTCGGCTCTGACGCCAACGACCAAGCTTTGATTGACCGCTTCTCAAGCGAGAAACAAGTTACCAATGAAACTCCGACGACGTTCCTGGCTCACGCTATGAACGACAAACTGGTGCCTTACACAAACAGCGTCAATTACGCCAACGCTTTGCGCGAAAAGGGTGTTGAGTGCGAGCTGCACCTTTATGCCCGCGGCGACCACGGTCTTGGCGCAAGAAATCCGATTGAAACTCAAGCCTTCTGGCACGACGCCTGCGAGAAATGGCTGCGTATGAACGGATGGGTGAAGTAATTTAGGATTAGAAAGTTGGAGGACAATGTAGGGACGTGGCGTGCCGCGTCCGTCAGTTAGTTTTAGAATTATACAGAAGAGGCCGGAAGATTATTGGTTTTCCGGCCTTTTTGTTTTCAGATGGCGGCGATGCGCTTGGAGCAATATCGCTTTGCGGGCTCATAACTAATGACTATCGCGGTTCAAAAAATCCCCATTTTTGATGATTCTCATAATAAATTGGTATCACATATTTAAAATACATTTGCGCCCGAAATTGAGAAATGTATGGAAGAGCAGGTTTTTAACAAAAAACGCCTGTCGGAACTGACCGACAGCAATCCGGCAATCATCACCAAAGTGCTCGGACACGGCGCTTTCCGCAAGCGAATCACCGAAATGGGATTTGTGTCGGGCACCAGCATCAGGCTGATAAAATATGCGCCGCTGAAGGACCCGATTGAATATGAGTTGCTTGGCTACCACGTTTCGCTGCGGCGAAGTGAGGCCGAGTTGATTGAAGTGGTTACCGACCCGAACGCGGCAACCAATAAAGGCGAAAATTTCGATAAGGATGCCCTCATCTCGGAGCCGTTCCGCAAGCGCGCAACGCAGATGAGCCACACCATCAACATTGCCCTTGTGGGAAACCCCAATTGCGGCAAGACATCAATCTTCAACCACGCCACAGGCCGCCACGAGAAGGTTGGCAACTACAGCGGCGTGACCGTTGATACCAAAATGGCCAGCGTCACGCACAAAGGCTACACCATCAACATCACCGACCTGCCCGGAACTTACTCAATATCAGAATATACGCCGGAGGAACTCTACGTCAGAAAGCACATTTTTGAGGAGAACCCCGACATCATTCTGAACGTCATCGACGCATCGAACCTTGAACGCAACCTATACCTCACCACGCAGCTTATCGCGATGAATATCAGGATGGTAGTGGCGCTGAATATGTTCGATGAACTGGAACGTAAGGGCGATGTGCTCGACTACGATATGCTTGGCAAGATGCTCGGTATTCCGTTTGTGCCAACCAACGGCCGCGATGGCGCTGGTCTTAACACCTTGTTCGACAGAATTATAGAGGTGTTTGAGGAACGCGATGCCGATGCCCGCCAGATTCAGGTTAACTACGGCAGCAATGTTGAGAAAGCTATCAGCGTGGTGAAATCGGAAATTGAACAGCATCAGCTACTTAACGAGAAATATTGTCCGCGTTTTGCGGCCATCAAACTGATTGAAGGCGACAAGATTTTCATCAAGAACATTGCCGCTCACCCCGACGCCAACCATATTATTGAGTGGGCCGACAAGGAGCGCGCCGAACTTGAGCGCGAGTATGGCAATCAGGCCGAAACGGTGCTTGCCGACGCTCGTTATGGTTTCATCCGCGGCGCATTGAAAGAGACCTTCCAACCATCGCAGCAACCCGACAACGGCAAAGGTTACAAGGTGGATAAAATTCTGACACACAAATGGTTGGGTATTCCCGCATTCATCTTTTTTATGTGGCTGATGTTCCAAGCCACATTCACGCTTGGCCAGTATCCGATGGACTGGATAGAGGCAGGGGTTGATTGGCTTGGCGAGTTTATGGCCGGGCTCATACCCGAGGGCACTCTTCACGATTTGATTATCGACGGCATCATCAGTGGAGTTGGCGGAGTCATTGTTTTCCTGCCTAACATATTGATACTGTTCTTGTTCATATCCATTATGGAAGACACCGGCTATATGGCTCGGGCGGCGTTCATTATGGATGTGGCGATGCATAAAATCGGGCTTCACGGCAAGTCGTTCATTCCTTTGCTGATGGGTTTTGGTTGCAATGTGCCTGCCATTATGGCCACTCGCACGCTCGAGAACAAGAAAGACCGTCTGCTCACAATGCTCATTGTTCCGCTGATGTCGTGCAGCGCGCGGCTTCCGGTATTCATTCTTCTCATTTCGGCATTCTTCAGCACGCATCAGGCGCTCATTCTGCTGTCGATATATATTATTGGTATCGCTCTTGCGGTGATAGCCGCGATGGTGTTCAAACGGCTGTTTTTCAGTCACAGCGAGGCTCCGTTTGTGATGGAGCTGCCGCCTTACCGCATCCCGACTTTGCGTAACACGCTGATTCATATGTGGGATAAGAGCTGGCAATATCTGCACAAGATGGGAACGGTGATTCTGCTTGCGTCAATTATCATATGGGCGCTCGGGCACTTCCCGCAGAAAGTGCACTATTCAACGCCTTATGATGTGGTTATTGCCCAAGTTGAACAAGACACCACTCTGACCGACAGTCAGAAAGCCGTCAGCATCAGTCAGTTGGAAAGCGAGCGCGAAGCCGAGCATCTTGAGAAATCGTACATCGGGCGCCTTGGGCACTTCATCGAGCCAGTCATCCGTCCGCTTGGTTTCGACTGGAAAATTGGCGTGTGCATAATGACTGGACTTGCAGCTAAAGAGGTGGTTGTGAGCACAATGGGCGTGCTTTATCAAGCCGGTGACACCGACGACGACACCGCCGCCCTTCAAACCAAATTGCAGCAGCAAACCTACAAGAGCGGTCCGCACAAAGGCGAGAAAGTGTTCAGCCCGCTGGTGGCTTTCGGTATGATGATTTTCGTTCTCATCTATATGCCGTGCATTGCGGCCATCACCGCCATCAAGAAGGAGGGCGGCCGCAAGTGGGCCATACTCACGGGCTGCTACACAACTGCGCTTGCCTGGCTTATGGCGTTTGCGGTGTTCCAAATCGGAAGTTTGTTTATTTAGGATTTAGAATGTAGGAATTAGGATTTGAACGCTTATTTTTTGACTACAAACATCGGACAAGAATTGAGTAATGATTAATGTGTAAAGTGTAATGATTCGTAACTCGTAATTCATAATTCAAAATCCTAACTTCTAACTCCTAAATATCAATGGTTCAGGAAATAATAACTTGGTTGATTGTAGCCGCGGCAGTCGTTTGGATTGTGAAACGCATCTACGACCGCACACGCGGCGGAGGCTGCGATTGTGGCTGCGGGTGCGGAAGTGGGAGTGCAGGATGCAATTGCGGCTGCGACAAATGTCGGTAAGTGGCACGGTTTCTGATAGTTGGTGGATTCGACTCGACATTCAAAGGTCGGGAATCATTTCGATATGGTTTCCGGCCTTTTTTGTTTGCAAAACCGCATTCCCCCAAACGTTAACAAAACGTTAAACCCCGTTAATTTTTGTTAATAGGTGTCAGCCCTATCAAATGTTTTATCAAATTTGCGCCGTTGACTTGAAAAACAAACATATTTATTTATACAACTATGAGCGAAATTGTTGATATCAAAGAGCTTAACGACCGCATACAGCGCGAGAGCTCGTTTGTCGACCTTATCACACTTGAGATGAACAAGGTGATTGTTGGTCAGAAGCATCTGACTGAATGTCTGCTTATTGGCTTACTTTCAGACGGACACATTCTTCTCGAAGGTCTTCCGGGATTGGCCAAAACATTGGCAATTAACACATTGGCGCAGACCATCAACGCAGGGTTCAGCCGTATTCAGTTCACCCCCGATTTGCTGCCTGCTGATGTCATTGGTACAATGATTTACAGCCCCAAAACCGAGGAGTTCAGCGTCAAGAAAGGCCCGATTTTCACCAACTTTGTTTTGGCCGATGAGATTAACCGTGCCCCGGCAAAGGTACAGAGTGCATTGCTCGAGGCGATGCAAGAGAAACAAGTCACCATTGGCGACACCACCTTCCAACTCGAAAAGCCGTTCCTGGTAATGGCCACTCAAAACCCGATTGAGCAAGAGGGAACCTATCCGCTGCCCGAGGCACAAATGGACCGTTTTATGCTCAAGGTGATTATCGGCTACCCGAAGAAAGACGAAGAGCAACTCATTGTGCGTCAGAATATTCAGCGCACATTCCCGAAAGCCAACAAGATTCTCTCGACCGACGAGATTGTCAAGGCTCGCGAGGTTGTGAAAGACGTCTATATGGACGAGAAGATTGAGCGCTATATTGTTGATATTGTGTTTGCTACCCGTTACCCCGAAGAGTACGGACTCGACAACCTTAAGGAGATGATTAGCTTTGGTGGTTCGCCGCGTGCAAGTATCAGCTTGTCGAAGGCCGCAAAAGCCTACGCTTTCATCAAGCGCCGCGGCTATGTAGTGCCCGAGGATGTGCGTGCCGTCTGCCACGATGTGTTGCGCCACCGTATCGGACTCACCTATCAGGCTGAAGCCGAAAATCTGACTACCGAAGACATTATCAACGAGATACTTAACAAGGTGGAGGTGCCTTAAAAAAGGTAAGGGGCGAGAGTTTAGAGGTTTAACGTAAACTGAAAACATAAACGTAAATATTTCAACCCGTTAAACAGCGAAGCCCCCGATAGCTATCGGGATAAACTTTAAACTTAACTCTAAACCCTAA
Source organism: uncultured Bacteroidota bacterium (assembly GCA_946404125.1). Lineage (GTDB taxonomy): Bacteria > Bacteroidota > Bacteroidia > Bacteroidales > SZUA-534 > RUG13583. Next base: position 5,403 of record CAMJCK010000053.1, read on the forward strand.
CCGTTCCCCTTTCAATTAATCAGTTAGTCAATTAATCAATCAGTCAGTCTTTGATTATGGAGACTTCGGAATTACTAAAGAAAGTACGGCATATTGAGATAAAGACCCGCGGTTTGTCGAACCAAATCTTCGCCGGCGAATACCACAGCGCGTTCAAAGGTAAAGGTATGACATTCAGCGAGGTGCGCGAGTACAACTACGGCGATGCCATCCGCGACATCGACTGGAACGTTACGGCGCGGCTCAACCACCCCTTTGTCAAGGTTTTTGAGGAGGAGCGCGAACTGACGGTGATGCTGCTGATTGACGTCAGCGGCTCGAAAAACTTCGGTACGCAAAGTCAGTACAAACTCGACATTATGACCGAGATTGCAGCCGTGCTCTCGTTTTCGGCCATCAAAAACAACGATAAGATTGGCGTTATAATGTTCAGCGACAAGGTTGAGAAGTTCATTCCGCCGCAGAAGGGTCGCAAGCACATTCTGCGCATTATTCAGGAATTGCTAAACTTTGAGCCACAGAGCCGTCAGACCAATGTGGCAGCGGCTTTGGAGTACCTGACAAGCGCCATCAAGAAACGCTGCATCGCATTTGTCATTTCCGACTTTATCGATGAGCGTTTCAACGACGCGCTCACCATTGCCAACCGCAAGCACGACCTTGTGGCACTGCGCATTTACGACCAGCGCGAGACCGAAATGCCGTCGATTGGACTTGTGCAGATGACCGATGCCGAAACGGGCGCCACGCAATGGGTTGACACGTCGAGCCGCGCCGTGCGCGAGGCCTACAGCCATTGGTGGACGTCGCTCTCGCTCAACGTCGAGTCGGCGTTCAAGCGCAGCGGTGTCGATTTCGCAACCATTGCCACTGGCGACGACTACGTGAAACCGCTTATCGGACTGTTTAAGCACCGAAGCGTGTGAGATTTAGGAGTTAGGAATTAGAATTTAGGAGTTAGTCAATGTATAGAATATGGTGTTAGGTGTTGGGTGTTGGTAGGGATGCGATTTATCGCGTCCGCCCCCGATGACAACGAAACACCTGTTAAACAATTAAAAATTAACAATTAAAAATGAAGACAGATGAACATAGTTTGGATTGAATCTGATAAAATCGGTTAGAGATATAAATCAGTGTTAATCAGTGTATTCTGTGTTATCTGTGCGAGAATCAAAAATCGAAAATCACAATTCAAAAATGTCTAAATATCTGACAATATTGGTAATGGCGATGATGCTGGCGATGGGTGAAGCCCTCGCGCAAGTGAGCGTTTCGGCCAAAATCGACACTTCGATGATGCTCATTGGTGACCAGACCAATTTCCGCGTTGAGGCTTCGTTTCCAGACGGTTACAAGGTGATGCTGCCTGTTATGGCCGACACCGTGTCGCGCGGACTCGAGATTGTTGAGGCTGGAACGGTCGATTCTGTGCTGGCCGACGGCATTGTCCGCATAAGCCAAAAATATGTGGTCACCAACTTCGACAGCGGCTGGTACGCAGTGCGCCAACTGCCGTTCGCCATTCTCGACCCGAACGGCAATACCGACACAATCTATTCAGAACAAGTGTATTACGGCGTAATGACAATGCCGCTCGACACCGCTAACGCCAACGCAATCTGCCCGCCGAAACCGATGGCCGAGGCGCCGTTCAAAATCAGCGAACTGGTGCCATACGTGAAATGGGCGATGCTTGCACTGCTTGTGGTGGCCATTGTGGCGCTTTTGGTCTATGTGCTTGTCAAGCGCAAGCGCAACGAGCCGATTTTCGCCAAACCCAAACCGCAGGAGCCTGCGCACGTTATCGCTCTGCGCCAATTGGACGAACTCAAGGAGCAAAAACTCTGGCAGCGCGGGCTGGTGAAGGAGTTCTACTCGTCGCTCACCGACATTGTGCGCGTCTATCTGAACGGTCGATTCGGCGTGCAGGCGATGGAGAGCACCACGGCCGAGATTATGCAGATGACCAAGAACGTGCCCGAAATCGACAAAGACCTGCGCAGCAACTTGCAAGACCTGCTTGAACGGGCCGATTTTGTGAAATTCGCGAAAGCGCAGGCCGAGGCCAACGAGAACGAGGCAAGTTTCGCCTTTGTTGAGCATTTTGTGCTGACAACCAAGCCTGTGGAGCAACTTCGCGACGATGAAGATGCGCCCGAAGGCGACGCCAAAGTCGAACAAAACGAAAAAACGGAGTAGACTATGGAAAATATAACATTCAACAATCCTAACCTGCTGTATCTGTTGCTTTTACTGATACCAATGGTGGGTTGGTACGTATGGAAGCACCGCGATATGGACACGTCGGTGCGCCTTTCGACGCTCGACGGATTCGCCAAAGCGCCGCGTACCTATAAATGGTATCTGCGCCACGTGCCCTTCGCCCTGCGCACGCTTGCAATGGCCGTGCTGATGGTGGCTCTGGCCCGTCCGCAGTCGACCGACCGCTGGAGCAACACAACCACCGAGGGAATCGACATTGTGGTGGCGCTCGACATTTCGGGCAGTATGCTCGCCGAGGATTTCAAGCCCAACCGCCTTGAAGCCGCCAAAAGCGACGCCATAAAATTCATATCGGGCCGCCCCAACGACCGCATAGGCCTTGTGGTGTTTGCTGGCGAGAGTTTCACGCAGTGCCCGCTCACAACCGACCACGCCGTGCTTATCAATCTGATTAACGACGTGAAAAGCGGAATGATTGAGGACGGAACGGCCATTGGCGTGGGGCTGGCCAACGCTGTGAGCCGCCTGAAGGAATCGACAGCCAAAAGCAAGGTTGTGATTCTGATGACCGACGGTGTGAACAACCGAGGCGAGATTCCGCCGCTCACCGCCGCCGACATTGCGCAGGCAATGGGCGTCCGCGTCTACACCGTGGGCATTGGCACACAGGGTCAGGCGCCATATCCGTTCACCGACGCGTTCGGCAACAAGCACTATCAGAATGTCGATGTTGAGATTGATGAGGAGGTGCTTTCGCAGATTGCCAACCAAACCGACGGCCGCTACTTCCGCGCCACCAGCAACCGCCGCTTGCAGGAAGTTTACGAGCAGATTGACCAACTTGAGAAATCGAAAATCGAGACCAAAGAATACAGCAAGAAGAACGAGGAGTACCTGCCGCTGCTGCTTGCAGGACTGGCTCTGCTCGCCCTTGAACTGCTGATGCGCAACACCGTGATGCGGGGAGTGAGTTAAATTGAAAATTGAAAATGAAAAATTAAAAATGATAGGTTGTTGAGATAGTTGAGTAGGTTTAGAAAGTTGAGTAAGTTTATGTTAAACAGCGAAGCGCTCAACTTTCTCAACCGCAAAGCACTAAACTTAAAACTTAAAACTTCAGAACTTAAAACTTTAAAAATGTTCCAATTTGCTAATCCACAATATCTTTTGTTTCTGCTGCTGGTGCCAGCCCTGCTGCTCATTTTCATAGCGGGACGGATGATGCGCCGCCGCGCGTTGCAGGCTTTTGGCGACAGCGACCTTGTCAAGGGCCTGATGCCCGACGTTTCGGCTTCGAAGCCTTGGGTGAAACTGATTTTGGGGCTGGTGGCGCTTGCGCTGATAATCATTGCCGCCGCAGGTCCGCAGTTCGGCACAAAGTTGCGCGAGGTGAAACGCACTGGAATTGAGTTGGTTGTGGCTCTCGACGTATCGAACAGTATGCTCGCCGAGGACATTACGCCCAACCGCCTTGAGAACGCCAAACGCGCCATTTCCAAAATGATTGACGGCCTGAAGGACGACAAACTGGCACTCATTGTCTTTGCGGGCGATGCCTTTGTGCAACTGCCGATGACGAGCGACTACACCGCCGCCAAAATGTTCCTTTCGTCAATCAATCCGTCGCTGGTGACAAACCAGGGAACGGCCTTGGAGAAGGCTATCAATCTGGGAGTCAAATCGTTCACGCCAGGCGATGAGAAAAACAAAGCCATTGTCATCATCACCGACGGCGAGGACCACGACGGCGACCCAATCGCGGCAGCGACAAAGGCCAGTGAGGCTGGAGTAACCATTCATATGGTGGGTATGGGACTGCCGCAGGGCGCCCCAATCCCGACAGTCAACCGCAACGGACAGCGCGACTATCGTACTGACGCTCAAGGCAATGTTGTGATTTCAAAACTCGAGGAGACAACTCTGAAACAGGTTGCTGCAGCCGGTGGCGGAAAATACATCCGCGCCAACAACACCAAAAGCGGCTTGAGCGCGCTCTTCAGCGAACTGAACAATATGGAGAAGGTTGAAATGGATGCGAAAATCTACTCGGAATACGAGGAGCAATATCAATATTTTCTGGGCTTCGGGCTGTTGTTGCTGCTCATCGATGTGTTTGTGCTCAATCGCCGCAACCGCCGTCTGAACGCTATCAATCTTTTCAAAAACTCAAAACTGACTCTTAATCGATAAAGATATGAAAATCAAAGGTTTGTTTGTTGCAATACTGATGCTGGCAATCGCGCTTCCGCAGATAGCCGGCGCACAAGTCGAGCGGCGATACATCCGTCAGGGCAACCGTCAGTTTAACAAGGCTTTCGCCGATACGGCACGTGTCGATTCGGTGCTGCTGCGTGATGCCGAAGCAAGTTACCGCAAGGCTCTCGAGGAGGACCCGAACAACTGGGACGCTTCGTTCAATCTGGCCAACACAATGTTGAGTCAGGGCCGTATGGAAGAGGCCGCACGGCAATATCAGGCTCTCGGTTCGAAAACCGATGTCGAGAAGGAGAAACGAGCCGCCGCCTATCACAATCTGGGCAACTGCCTTCTGCAATCGGAGAATCTGCAAGGCGCAATCGAGGCTTACAAAAACGCTCTGCGCAACAATCCTAACGATTTGGAAACCAAATACAATCTGGCTTGGGCACAGGACAAGATGAAGCAACAGCAAAACGAGAATCAGCAGAATCAAAACCAGAACAAGCAAGACCAGGACCAGCAGCAGGACCAAAAACAAAATCAGGACCAGCAGCAAGACCAACAGCAGAATCAGGACCAACAACAGAAAGACAAACAAGACCAGCAGAGTCAGGATAATCAGCAACAGCAGCCGCAACAGGCACAGCAGCAGCCGGAGCAGAACGACGAGCAGATGTCGAAAGAGGATGCGATGAGAATTCTGGAGGCCTTGGAGAACGACGAGAAAGACGTGCAGGAAAAAGTGCAGAAGCAAAAAGCACAGCCGCAACGGAGACGGACGCAGAAAGATTGGTAGTTTAAGTTATAAGTTGAAAGTTAATAAGTTATAAGTTCAAAAGACATAAGGCGAAAGGCATAAGAAAATGAGTCGAATTCTAAACAACAGTAAACCCGTTGACGTTAAAAAACAACTCATTATTGATACAAAAGTAACTCAAAGATTTTGAATATAACACCAAAAAGCGATTCAACATTTATTCACTATTTTCGCAGAGCGCAAAACGATATAAAGATGAAACTGACACGAATATATAAAACATTGCATTTGAGGGCGATAGCGGCTCTCGTGCTTTTGGTTTTCGGCGTAAGCCTAAAGGCCAGTGCCGACGATGTGACTTTCACCGCCAACGCGCCGCAAGCCGTCGAGGTTGGCGAGCAGTTCAGGCTTCAGTTTGTGTTGAACGCAAAAGGCAGCAGTTTTTCGGAGCCGAATATCACTGATTTTCAAGTGCTCTCTGGGCCAAACACTTCGTCGAGCAGCAGCATTCAGTGGATTAACGGTTCAATGTCGCAGAGCACAACCAACACCTACACATTCATCTTGATGGCCGACCACGAGGGCAAATTCACCATTCCGTCGGCAACAGTGAAATCGGGCGGCAAAACCTACCAGTCGAACCCTATAACAATTGAGGTTGTGGCAGGCTCAAGACCGGCAGCCAACAGCGGCAGTCAGGGCGGGCAACAGAGCGGCGGCAGTGCACCTGCCACCACAACAAATCCCGATTTGAGCAGCGACGACCTTTTTGTGGCAATCACCGTCGACAAGAAAAAACTCTATCAAGGACAATATTTGGTTGCTACCATAAAACTCTACACCCGCAAGGATGTATCTGGTTTTGAGGATGTTAAATTTCCACCTTTTACAGGATTTTGGAGCAGCGACCTTGAGGCGCCGCAGCAAGTATCGCTTCAGCGCGAGAACGTCAACGGGCAGATTTACACCACCGGATTGCTGAAAAAAGTTCTTCTGATGCCGCAGCGTTCGGGCGAGCTCACTATCGACCCGATGGAAATCACCCTTCTGACACGCACCCGCGTTCGCAGCAACAACCCGTTCGATGACTTTTTCGGCGGCTCGTACCGCACCACACCATACAAACTTACCAGCAAGCCTGTGAAGATAAACGTGGACCCGCTTCCGGCCGGCAAACCAGCCGATTTTTCGGGCGGTGTGGGCAACTTCACGCTCAATGCGTCGGTCGATAAAACCGAAGTGAAAGCCAACGAGGCCGTCACGCTGAAAGTGAAAGTTTCGGGTACGGGTAACCTTAAGTTTATCAATAACATTAAGATTGATTTTCCGCCCGACATCGATGTTTACGACCCAAAAACAACGCAGAATATCAAAACCGACGCCAGTGGAATGTCGGGCTCGGTAACGTTCGATTATCTGTTCATTCCGCGCTATGCGGGCAACTATCGCATTGCGCCAATCACGTTCAGCTATTTCGACACAAAAACAAAGACTTACAAGACTTTAACCACACAGGAGTTCAATATCAATGTTGAGAAAGGCGATGGTGAGGCTGAAGCTAATTCGGGTGTGGTTCAAGCACTTACAAAAGAAGATGTGAAGTTTATCGGCAAAGATATCCGCTACATTAAGCCCGTGCAGCAACTCGACCGCAAGCAGGCGCTGATGTTCGGCACACCGCTGTTTTACGGTTGCTACGCCATTCCGCTTCTGATTTTTGTGGCGATAATCTTGTTCCGTTTGGCGCAGATTAAGCAGAACGCCAACCAGGCTGCAGTCAAGAACCGCAAGGCTGGTAAGGTGTCGCGCAAGCGGCTGCGTCAGGCTTCGAAGTATATGAAGCAAGGCCAGGAAGCGCAGTTCTACGACGAGTTGCTGAAAGGCATTTGGGGCTATTTGAGCGACAAACTGTCGATTCCGGTGGCCAACCTTTCGAAAGATAATGTTACCGATATTTTGGCAGCGCACAACGTTGACTCACAACTCATTGGCGAACTTATGGATTTGCTCAACTCTTGCGAGTTTGCACGCTACGCGCCAGCGGCAGTTTCGGGCGGAATGGACGAGATTTTCCGCAAGGCCGACAGCACACTGTCAAAACTCGACCAGAAAGTGAAGTAAGTTTAAAGTTGAAAAGTTTAAAGTTATAAGTTATTGAATTTGAATCATAAAAATCAAACAAAAGACAACGTAGGGACGCATACAATTCACCGATTAAACGATTCACCAGTTCACCAAAAGATTAAAAATATTTGACAATGAAACAGATAGCAAAATACATTATAATAGCAATTGCGGCGCTGATGCCGCTTTGCAGTTCGGCAGCCGATTTCAAGGCTCAACTTGATTCGGCGGCAGTATGCTACCAAGCCACAAAATACGAGCAGGCAATCAGTATCTACGAAAGCATTGTGGCTCAAGGATATGAGTCGTCGGAATTGTATTTCAATCTGGGCAACGCCTACTACAAATCGAACAAATTTCCGTACGCCATTGCCAACTACGAGCGCGCGCTGAAACTCAACGCCACCGACGAAGATATTCAGTTCAATTTGCAACTGGCTAACACTCACGTGGTTGACAAGATTGAAGTACTGCCCGAATTCTTCTTGAAATCGTGGGGGCAGTCGCTTGTGCGGGCGCTCACGTCGAACCAATGGGCCGTTTTGAGCATTGTCTCATTTGTGGCGGCTCTGGTGCTTTTGCTGCTCTTCTTCCTGACAGACCGCCCGCTGCTGCGCCGCTTCGCCTTCTGGATAGGCCTTCTGCTGATTGTTGAGGCCGCCTTCTCGTTCAGTTTCTCGTCCAAGCAGAAAGCCGCCGTGCTCAACGAGCCCGAAGCCATTGTAGTTACGCCGTCGGTAGTGGTGAAAAGTTCACCCGACGCCGCTGGCACCGAACTGTTCCTGATACACGAAGGCCTGAAAATCAAGGTCACCAACCAAAACGGCGAGTGGTCAGAAATCCGTTTGTCAGACGGTAACAAAGGGTGGGTGAAGAGCGAGGATTTACTGGTGATTTGAGGCGGAGAATCGGTAAAGCGTTTAAGGTGAACGAGTTTCGCGGGTTTAAAGTTGAGAGCTTCGTTGTTGAGAATGTTTAGTTTCTGATAATTCTCAACTCTCAAAACCTTCTAAACTTTCCAACAAACATTAGCTAACAACGCCCGGTTTTTAGCCTTCTTCAGTCGCATCCCCAATTCTGATTCCAACCATCAGAATATCGTCTATCTGGTCGATAATCTCCTGACTTTTAGGTGATTTTGACAGGGCGTAATTGATGTATTCCAACTGTTCTGCAAATGGTAAATAGTGGATTGTGGTCAGAAGCTCAGTGAGAATTTCGGTTGAATTATCATTCCATTCAGTGTTCAGCTGCGAGGCGATGCCGTCGGTGTAGAGGTAAACCACGTCGCCGGCGCGCAGAGCCACTTTCGTGTTGGTGAATTCGTCGTTATTGCCATCGGGTGCGCCAATGTGAATGTTGTCCGATTCAATCGCCGTCAGCTTCTGGTGGCGGATGATAATCATCGGGCTGTGGGCGCCGGCAAACTGCATAATGTTGGTGTTTGTGTCGATAATGCACAGGGCAATGTCAATCACGTTGGCGGGTTCCGACTGTCCCTGTTGCGGAATGGCGCTCTCAATTTTCCGGCGCAGCTTGTCGAGGATTGTCGAGGCCGTAGGGCAGTGGTTGTCAGATATTTCGCTTGTTACAATATCGTTTAGCGATGTGATGCCGAGCATACTTGTGAACGCCCCCGGAACGCCGTGGCGCAGGCAGTCGGCCACGGCCAGCATCTTGTAGCGCCCGGTCTGTTTGGCCCAGTAGAAGTTGCCCGAAACAATGTCGAGAGGTTTCCAAATCACAAGGTTTTCACCGAAAATCGTGTTCATAATCTGGGCCGACGGTATCACCGCGTTCTGTATCTCCTTGGCGTAGCGTATGCTGTCGGTAATCTGTATGTTGATGCTTGCCAAGATGTTACGCTGGGTTGCCGATTCGTCTTTCTGCGCCAGCAGCAGCTGGTTGTTGCGTTGGCGGGCGCGCATCTCAAAAAATGCCACAATGGCGAAAACCAACAGTATCAGAATGAAAACGATGGCGGAAATGTTGATGATACGAATCATCTTTTTGTGCTCCTCGAACAGAAGGTCGCGGTTCTTTTTTATTTTCTCCTGGTCGCGCAGTTTTTGCTCAAACTCCTCTTTGACACTCGATTTCGATGAGTTCATTGTCGTTTCAAGGAAATACTCCTGATTCTCCGTCATACCTTTTCTCCTCTGGTATGCAAGAGCATTCCGGTAGTCGCCCAAAGCCACGTAACACTCAATGTAGCTGTCGTAGTCAATCTCATAATGAATGTCTTTGTTGGCCTGGGCCTTTTTCCGAGTGTCTTCAAGGTGGTTGAGGCAGTCGGTGTAGCGGCGGTTGAGCAGCAGATGGCGCGCGCGGCTGTTTTCGAGTGTCGAGATGTTGTTTGTGTATCCGAACGCATTCGACAGCGTTACCGCCTCGTGGTAGATTTGAACACAGCTGTCGAGCAGATGTTGGCGTGCGGCCGAGTCGAGCGTGCCTGAATAGTCGAGGCTGATGGGCAGAGCGCTTTGGGTGGTCAGAATCAGCAGTGCGGTGTCGTTCAGTTCAACGGCCATCCGGTAGGCGGTGTTGTTGTTCTTCATAGCCGACACAATGCTCTGCGGATTGCCAAACTCGTGATACTCATCTTGTTCGGTCACAGCCAGATAGTTGTAGTCAGAAACCAGGCCGCGGGTGTTGTTCAGCCTTGAGTCGATTTCAATGGCGGTTTCAAAATATTGCTTTGCGAACCCGAAAACCTTGTAGTCGCGGTACATCACGCCCAGGTTGCGGTAGATGGTCGGGTATTCCGATTCAACGCCAAGCTCGGCGAATATCTCTAGCGATTTGTGCAGATACTTGTCGGCAGGGTAGTAGTCTTTCAGTTGGAGCAGGTCTTCGGCGGTTTTGTTGTAGCTCCGGGCAAGGTTGAGCGAGTCGCCAATTGAGTCGTAGATGATGAGCGCGCGGTAGTGGCTGGCCAAAGCTTTCTCGTAGTTGCCTCTGCTGTTGTAGCTCCACCCGAGGAACTTGTTGGCGCGTGCGCACGATATGGCATCATCTAGTTTTGTGGCCAAAGCCAGCATCTGCTCGGCGTATTCGTGGATGGAATCGACATTTGTGTGGTTTTTGCAAATCTCAAACAGAATCTCCAGCTTCTGCTTTTCGTCGGTCACATTCTTGATAACAATAACAAGACTGTCGGCGAGTGGCTGGTTGTCAGTTTGCTGGGCAATAATGCGGCGCGGTGTCAGCGCGGCCGTCAGCACCAGAATCACAATTGTTATATGTAGTATCAGCCTTTTCATCCGTCAGAATCTGATTCCCAATAAAATAATATCGTCGGTTTGCGGTATCGACCGTTGCTGGGCCGGAGCGCGCCAGTTGTCAATGGCAGCCTCAATCTGCCGGTGCATCTCGTCGAGTGGCTTGCCTGCGTTTTCGGCCAGAAGCTTTTGCAGCCGCCGCCCCGCGTATTTCGATTGTTCGCCCTTCTCGTTGTAGCCGAACTGGTCGGTAATGCCGTCGGAGTAGATGAAAATGGTGTCGCCCGGCTCAATGTCGATGCGCACAGTGTTGAACGGGCGCGGATTTTGCGATAGGAAGCTAATCGGCATCCTGTCGCCTTTGTACTCGGTAACCGTGCCGTTGCGCACAAGCATTATCGGGCGGAACGCGCCGGCAAACTGCAAAGTGGGCGAGTCCTCGTCGATGATGCACAGCGCCATATCCATTCCGTCGAGCGACATCGCGTCAGCATCCGACTGCCGCAGCGATTCCACAACCTTCTCGCGCATAATGTCGAGCACGTTGCCGGCGCTCATCTGTCCGTTTTTGAACTCGGGCGTGAGGGTGATGTCCGACAGAATCGAAATACCGAGCATACTCATAAATCCGCCCGGAACGCCGTGGCCCGTGCAGTCGGCAATGGTCACCAGCTTGCGCCGTCCGCACTGCGTGGCCCAATAAAAATCGCCCGAAACCAAGTCGAGCGGCCGCCACAGAATGAGCGTTTCGCCGAACATCTCGTTCATCTGCTCGGCTGTCGGCAGCATCGATGTTTGCAGGCTGTGCGCGAAATTGATGCTCGACGAAAACTGGTCGTTGACAATCTCCAGCTGGTCGCGCTGCGATTCAAGCTCCTCGTTGCGCTCCATCAGCTTCCGGCCCAGCCGTTTCTTGCGTTTCAGGCTTCCGCGGATGACAACCACCAGAATCGTAATCAGCACCAGCACCAGCACCGTCGAGGCGGTTATCACCACAAGCCTTATCTCTTGCTCGCGGTGCTTGATGTATTCGTGCTCGGTGTCAATCTCGTTTTGCAGCAGAATTTTGTCCTGCTCGTTTTTAAGGCTCAGCCTTGCCGACAGCACTGCGTACTCGCGGTTCAGCTGCCGTTTCTCCAGACTCTTGGTCCATTCTGCCCATTCAAACGAGTGACGGTAGTCGCCCACATATTCATAGTATTTGACCATCAGAAATCCGTACTTGAGGTAGTACGCGCGGTTTGGCTCTTTGTCGACGGCCTGCCGTGTCGATTTGAAACGCTTGCGGGCCGTGTCGAAATCTCTCGATTCAAGAGCCAACTTGCACTCACCCAGCAGGTAATCGATTTTGCTAATGTCGTTTTTCGCTTTTCTCACGGCGGTCAAGCCGATGTTGTGGAACACCAGACTGCTGTCCAGATATTTCTGCTTGAGGTCGCTCCTCGAGTTTTGCGCGTATCTCAAATATATGCACATCAGGTTTTTGCAGGCGTCGGCAAAGATTGTCGTGTTTCCTGCCGATTTAAACTCTTTGTAAGCCCGCAGGTTTTTTGCCTTGGCTTGGTGTATAAGGCTGTCAACGCGGGTGTCGATGAATTTCCGGTAGTCGGCAAGTCCCAGGTACATATAGTCGATGGCAACATCAGTGGCATTGTTGTTGGTGCGGATGTTCATCCGGGTGTCGATGTCGAGCGCGCGGTTCAGGTACTCCGCCGCCTGATTGTAGAGGTGGTGGGTGATGCACATCAGCCCCAAAGTCTTGCAAACCTTGCTGATACCGTCTTCATCGTTCATCTCGTAGAAGATGTTGAGCGCTTTATGGTCATACTCGTTGGCCTCGTTGTAGCGGTTCAGCATTACCAGCGAGTTGGCAATGTCGTGGTAGCAGTTGGCGGCGCCTCTGCGGTCGCCAATCGAGTCGCAGATTTGCAGCGCCGTTTGGTAAGTGGTTATGGCCTTGCCGAAATTTGAGCGGCAGAAGTAGCTCCAGGCAATCGCGTTGTACGCCCTCACAATATTACGCGTGTTCTTGGCCACCATAGCAATGCTCAGTTTGTCGCACGCGTTGTCTATCGATGTGTCGGCATTATTGTGCTCGGCGTAAACCAAATTGCGGAAATCAGGCTTTACGTATTGCGACGCATTCGGCATCAACTGCATTGGCGGCGGTCCTTCAATTGCCGCGCAAGGCGTTGGAAATGAGCTGGCAACAACAATCGCCACCAGCGCAAATGTTATTATCGATGTTGTTTTCCCTCGTTTCATTCGCATTGGTCAAAGCCAATTATAAAGATGATGCATTTTCTTGTCAGAATCAACAAAAAAATAGCAATCGGGGGCAGTTTTTTCAACATTTTCTGCCCTGAATGTTCACAATTAAGTGCGATTGTCGTGCCAATCGGTTGAATTTATGCGAGCCTTATCAATTTAGCGGAGTAGAGAAGGGGAGTGGCAGCCTTCAATCCTTCAATCCTTCATCCCGATAGCTATCGGGACTTCAATCCTTCAGTAAATGAAAAAAGATAGCAGGCCTGTAAGCCAAGTTCTGTCCTTGCCGGAGCAAGGTCCTGTCATTTATCTCGAATTGCGGTTGCCCGCAACCACTATCGGCCTACCCCTCGCAATCTTTGTCGCCAAAAACAAGACGAGCAGCCTTGCCCGCCGAAGCGGCTTGCGATATACGTGGCCTTTCAACCCGACAGGGGCACAACTGCCACGGTCGCCCGCGGCATTGGTGGTCTCTTACACCGCCTTCTCACCCTTACCGCTTGCGCGGCGGTTATTTTCTTCTACCCTTCTGCACCCTCACGGACGCCTTTCTTTCGGAAGGTCGGCGCTCTGTGTTGCCCAGACTTTCCTCACTGCTTGCGCAGCGCGACAGGACGGCCTGCTATCCGCCGCAAATGTAGCGATTTTACAATCGTTTTGACAGCGCAATCTTTCGGGCAAATTGCAAAGCGCACCTAAAATATTGTACCTTCGCGCCAAAATGTATTGAATTATGAAAATTGCCGGACTTGTAAAGCAGAGTTTCATCGACTATCCCGACCGAATGGCTTGCGTTATTTTTACGCAGGGCTGCAATTTCCGCTGCGGCTATTGCCACAACCCGTCGTTGGTGCTGCCGCACTTGTTCGGACAGAACAAACTGATTGAAGAACAGGAAGTTTTGCAGTATCTCGAAGACCGGAAGGATTGGCTCGAAGGTGTGGTGATAACAGGCGGCGAGCCCACCATTCACGGCGATTTGCCTGATTTTATCAAGCGCGTCAAGCAAATGGGCTACTGCGTGAAACTCGACTCGAACGGCACCAATCCCGATATGCTCGAACAACTACTTGCGGCTAAACTGTTGGATTTCATTGCAATGGACATTAAGTCGAACCCCGACGCCGAGAGTTACACCAAAGTTATCGGCAAAGACGCAACCGACATAATGCCAAATATCTGGCGCTCAATCAAACTGATACAGAATTCGGGCATCGGCTATCAGTTCCGCACCACGCTCATTCCGCACGTCCACCCCGTGGGCATTGCCGACGACATCATCAACTTCCTTGAGTACGACAACAACTACATCACGCAGCAGTACCGCGACGGCGACACGGTGGCGAAGAATCTTTAGTATTACACGCCCCGTCAGTTGTCTGTAGTCCGATGACTGATGTCAAAAAAAGTGTACTTTTGCGCAATTTGAAAATTTGTTAAACTTTATAAATATTTGAAACAGTGGGAAAGACACTATTTGACAAGATTTGGGACTCGCACGTCGTGCAGGTTATCCCCGACGGGCCAACCCAACTCTACATCGACCGTCTGTATGCTCACGAGGTGACTTCACCCCAAGCATTCGACACTTTGCGCGACAAGGGAATCAAGGTTTTCCGCCCCGAGCAGGTCGTGGCAATGCCCGACCACAACACGCCGTCGGACCAACAGAAGGTCATCAACGACCCGATTGGCCGCAAGCAGGTGGAGACGCTCGCCCGCAACTGCGCTGAATTCGGCATCCGCCACTTTGCAATGGGCACCAAGGACAACGGCATCATCCACGTGGTGGGCCCGGAGAAAGGCCTGTCGCTGCCGGGAATGACCATCGTCTGCGGCGACTCGCACACATCGACTCACGGCGCAGTGGGCGCTCTGGCAATGGGCATCGGCACAAGCGAGGTGGCAGAGGTGCTGGCTAGTCAGTGCATCCTTCAGAGCAAACCGAAAACAATGCGCATCAATATCGAGGGCGAACTGCAGAAAGGCGTGGTAGCCAAGGATATAGCGCTTTACATTATGGCTAAAATGACCACTTCGGGCGCAACAGGATACGCCGTTGAATACGCCGGCTCAACCATTCGCAACCTGTCAATGGAAGGCCGCCTGACGCTCTCGAACCTGTCGATTGAAATGGGTTCGCGTGCCGGTATCATCGCACCCGACGAGACAACCTTCGCCTACCTGAAGGGCCGTGAGTATGCGCCGAAAGGTGCTGAATGGGACAAGGCCGTTGCTTTCTGGCGCACGCTGAAGAGCGACGACGACGCTGTCTTCGACAAAGAGATTACCTACCGTGCCGAAGACATCAAGCCGCGCATCACCTACGGAACAAACCCCGGCGCCGGAATCGCCATCGACGAGACCGTGCCTGTTCTTGACGGAATGAGCGAGGCCGAGAAGGCTCAACTGACTGTGCAACTGAATTATATGCAGTTCAAACCCGGACAGAAACTCGAGGGTACGCCTGTTGATTATTGCTTCCTGGGCGCCTGCACCAACGGCCGTATTGAGGATTTCCGCGCGTTTGCGTCGGTTGTGAAGGGCAAGAAGAAATCGCCGAACGTTGTGGCGTGGCTGGTTCCTGGCTCTTGGCTCGTGCGTCAGCAAATTATCGACGAAGGCATCGACAAGGTTCTTGAGGAAGCCGGATTCGAGTTGCGCCTGCCGTCGTGCTCATCGTGCCTGGCAATGAATCCCGACAAGGTGCCTGCCGGCAAGTTGGCCATCTCGACATCGAACCGCAACTTTGTCGGCCGTCA
>CAMJCK010000054.1:0-20833 GCA_946404125.1 uncultured Bacteroidota bacterium
AACCGCTGCGGCGCGCTTTGCTTGTGGTGCTGTCGTCAACAAAGACGTGCGTTCCATCGTTGTTAATTGCGAGGAAGTCAGCGTTTTCGCCATCTTTGGTGGCTGCGCGGCCTGTTACCACGAAACCGCTGCGGCGGGCCTTGGTGTCGTCGTTGTCAACGTAAACCTGAGTTCCCTCGTTGTTAATAGCAAGGAAGTCAGCGTTCTCACCGTCTTTGGTGGCTGCGCGGCCTGTTACCACGAAACCACTGCGGCGGGCCTTGGTGTCGTCGTTATCGACATAGACCTGAGTACCATCGGTGTTAACCGCAAAATAGTTGTTCGACTCGCCCTCTTTGGTGGCGGCGCGGCCGGTTACAACGAAACCGCTGCGGCGCGCTTTGCTTGTGGTGCTGTCGTCAACAAAGACGTGCGTTCCGTCGGCGTTGATGGCGAAGTAATCGGTTGCCTCGTCGTCTTTGGTTGCCGCGCGGCCTGTTACCACGAAGCCGCTGCGCTTTGCCTTCGAATTCTCATCAACATAGACGTGAACTCCATCGGGATAAACTGCGAACACAACGTTGCCGTCCTTGTCCTTGACCTCGAACAGAGCGTCGTCGGATTTTGTCGAGGGTTTCACATCGAGTTTTTTGAGTGAAATCTCATCGGTGGCAACCCACGTTGTACCGTTGTGCACAAGAGTCTGTCCCTTGGTACCGGCAACTTGCATTCCGTCGGCGCCCTTCTCACCTTTGAGGTTATATGTATAGTCTTGTCCGTCTGTCATACTGAAGGTTACAAGTCCGTCGTCGTTCGATACGCTGGCAATGCCCACGCCGTCGTGTCCGGCCGGAGCCTTGAACTCAACCCAGTTGGTGGCGTCGCCCTTCGGCTGCGTGGCCGATGTTACATTGTTCTGCGCAATCCACATTGAGTTGACGGTATTATCGTCCTTGCTCGGCGCGAAGACATAGTCGCCGGCCTTGTATGCTGTGCCGGTTGTCCAGGTGCCTCTATTGGTGAGGCCTGTTCCGGCGTCACCCTTGTCGCCCTTGTCACCTTTGTCGCCCTTATCACCTTTGGCGCCGTCGGTTCCCGGGTCACCCTTGTCACCTTTCTCGCCTTTTTCTCCGGTGTCACCTTTGTCGCCCTTGTCACCTTTCTCGCCTTTGGCTCCGGTGTCACCTTTGTCACCCTTCGGGCCCTGGGCTCCGTCAAGTCCTGGGTCGCCTTTCTCACCTTGCGGTCCGGCGGGGCCTTGCAGACCCTGCTCGCCCTGGTCGCCTTTGTCACCCTTGTCGCCTTTGGCGCCTTTAGCACCCTGAGGTCCGGCGGGGCCTTGCAAGCCTTGCAGACCCTGCTCGCCCTGCTCGCCTTTGTCGCCCTTCGGGCCTTGCGGTCCTACGGGGCCTTGGATACCTTGAACGCCCTGCTCGCCTTGTGCTCCGGTGTCACCCTTGTCACCCTTGTCGCCCTTGTCACCTTTCTCGCCCTGGTCGCCTTTCTCACCCTGCTCGCCTTTCTCGCCCTGGTCGCCCTTCAAGCCCATAAGGTTGAAGGCGTAGGCCTGACCATTGGCCATTGTAAAGGTTACAATGCCCGCTGTGTCTTTCTCAACATCGGCGATGCCGTTGCCGGCAGGTCCGGCGGGAGCCTCAAACTCAACCCAGCTGTTGGCGTCCTTGCGTGGCTGCTTGGTGCTTGTCATCGAATCGTTTTTGGCTATCCACATTGTGTTGATGGTGGAGTCTTTTTTGCTTGGCGCGAAGACGTAATCACCTGTCCTGTAGACGGTTCCTGATGTCCACGAGCCGCGGTTGGTCAGGCCTGTACCAGCGTCACCCTTTTCACCCTTGTCGCCCTTCGGACCCTGAGGTCCCTGAGGACCAGTCTCGCCGGTGTCACCTTTTGCTCCGGTGTCACCTTTGTCTCCCTTAGGACCTTGGGCACCCTGGATACCTTGGTCACCTTTATCTCCCTGGTCACCTTTGTCACCCTTCGGGCCTTGGGCACCCTGAATACCTTGGATACCCTGCTCGCCCTGCTCACCTTGCTCGCCTTGGTCACCCTTGTCACCCTTAGGTCCTTGCTCGCCTTGGATACCCTGGACACCCTGGTCACCTTTCGGACCTTGGATACCTTGGTCACCCTTATCGCCCTTTGGGCCTTGTGGGCCTTGAATACCTTGAATGCCTTGCTCGCCCTGAACGCCTTTGTCGCCCTTGTCACCCTTCAGGTTGTGGGCGTAGGTCTGGCCGTTGGTCATAGTGAAAGTCACTACGCCGTCGGTGCTCGTTATGTCGGCAATGCCCACACCGGCTTGTCCGGCAGGAGCCTCGAACTCAACCCATTTTGCCGCGTCGTTTTTCGGTTGTGTGGCCGATGTCACTGCATCTTGCGCTATCCACATTGAGTTGACGGTAGAATCTTTTTTGCTAGGCGCGAAAACATAGTCGCCAGCCTTGTATGCTGTGCCCGACTTCCAGTTGCCGCGGTTGGTGAGGCCTGTTCCGGCGTCACCCTTCTCACCTTTATCACCTTTCGGGCCTTGGGCACCGGTCTCGCCGGTGTCACCCTTATCACCTTTTTCGCCTTTGGGTCCCTGCGGTCCGGTCTGGCCCTGAACGCCCTGCGCTCCGGTGTCGCCCTTGTCACCTTTAGCTCCCTTGTCGCCCTTCGGGCCCTGCGGACCGGTCTGGCCCTGCTCACCCTGCTCGCCCTGGTCGCCTTTCTCGCCGGTGGCGCCCTTGATGTTATAGATGTAGTTGTCGCCGTTGGTCAGCGCGAAGGTTATGATGCCGTTGTCGTTGGTGATGTTGGAGATGCCGACGCCGGGCTGTCCGGCCGGTGCCGTGAACTCAACCCACGTGCTGTCGTGGCGCGGCTCGGTTGCCGACGAAACGTTCTTCTGCGCTATCCACATTGTGTTGACGGTGCTGTCGATGCTGCTCGGTGCGAACACGTAGTCGCCCGACTTGTATGACTTGCCCGACTCCCAGGCTCCCTTGTTCGAGAGGCCTGTGCCGGCGTCGCCCTTCTCACCTTTGTCGCCTTTGGGGCCCTGAGGTCCGGTCTCGCCGGTGTCACCCTTGTCGCCTTTGTCGCCCTTGGCGCCCTGCTTTCCTTCAACGCCCTGCTCGCCTTTGTCGCCTTTCTCACCCTGGGCTCCGGTCTCGCCGGTGTCGCCTTTCACACCCTGCGGGCCTTCGGGTCCCTGGATGCCTTGCTCGCCCTTGTCGCCTTTATCGCCCTGTGCTCCGGTGTCGCCCTTGTCGCCTTTATCGCCTTTGGCTCCGGCCTCACCGGTGTCGCCCTTGTCGCCCTTCGGGCCGTTGAGCGCGTAGTAGGCGAACGGCACCGACTGCAGTTTGGTCAGTCCCATATCGGTGTACGATGTGCCGCCGTCGGGGTCCATCTCAACGCGCATCCACACGTTGCCGCCGGCCCAGTCAACATCGTTGAGCGTCTTGCCGCCATCGGCTTTGCCCTTGCCAACGGTCACCGACAGAACACCGTAGCCGTTGGTGAGCGCTGTCTGCGTCTCGCGGTACATCACGGTCTTGCCGCTCTCGTCGGTCAGCGTTATGCGCACGCCGACTTTCGTGTTGCTCACTAACTCGCCTTTCGAGTCTCTGACCACTGCCTGATAGCTGAAGCCGTCGGGCTGCGCCTTGGCTATGGCGGTTGTCAGAAACAAAGCCGCCGCCAAAATCATCGAATGTCTGAAAATTCTTCTCATTTCAATTGTTTTATGGTTGTTAATATCTTATCTGCAATTTCTCGTTATCGCATACTTTGTGCGTTAGTTCAAATGACAATTTGATTCCAGTGTTTTCCTATACATACGGTTCCCTTTCGTCTTTTTAAAAATCCGCTGTTTTCCATCAGGTTAATAATGTTTTGTTGCGACTCCGCGTTGTTTCTTCGCGAATTCATTTGCAATAATAGGTGTTTTATTCGAATGATGGCATAGGTAATTATACCTACTACCTGCCAGATGTTTGAGAATCAGTAAAATATTTTTGGCATCGGTTTGCATTTGAAACCTGCCGCCACGGGGGTGCGATTTCTGTGAAAAACCGTTTCAACAGAAAAATTTTATAGATTTGCCGATTGCAGAAATATATGTGAATATGGCATTTTTCAGTTTACCCGGCACCCGCCGGTTCAATTACAAACCGCTGTTCTACAACGAGCAGGACGAGAAGCGCCGCGAGCGCCAGAAGCAGATTGAGCGTGAGGTTAGGAGCGAGGCGGGCGAAAGCATTGACGAGGCTCCCAGTTTCATCCATTTTGCGCGCAAGGAGCGGCAGAAGTCGAGCAGACGCGTGCTGATTATCTTTCTCGCCTTGGCTGCCGTTTATTTCTTTCTGCAACAACGTTTTCTGCGATAGCTTATGGCCGATATTATCAATCTGCTACCCGACCACGTAGCCAACCAGATTGCGGCTGGCGAAGTTGTGCAACGCCCGGCATCGGTGATTAAGGAGCTGGTGGAGAATTCCATCGACGCCGGCGCCACCAAAATACAAGTGATTGTGAAGGGAGGCGGCAAGACGCTCATCCAGGTCATCGACAACGGCTGCGGAATGTCGGCCACCGACGCGCGTATGTGCTTCGAGCGCCACGCCACATCGAAAATTCAGGCGGCCGCCGATTTGTTCGACATCCGCACAATGGGCTTCCGCGGCGAGGCTATGGCGTCGATTGTGGCCATTGCCACGGTTGAGATGCGCACCCGCAAATATGGCGACGAGCTGGGCACGTACATCAAAATGTCGGGCTCGGAGGTGGAGGAGCAGGAGCCGACACCGTGCTCCAACGGCACCAACATAATGGTCAAAAACCTGTTCTACAACGTTCCGGCGCGGCGCAAGTTCCTGAAATCGGACAGCATCGAGCTGAGGGAGGTGGCCAAAGAATTCTATCGCGTTGCCTTGGCGCATCCCGATGTTGAGATGTCGCTTACGCACGACGGAATTGAGATGCTCAATCTGCCGACAGGCAACTCCTACAACCGGATTCTGGGCGTTGTGGGCAAAACGTACGCTAAAAAGCTGCTGCCCGTGGAGTCGGAAACATCGGTGGCGCGAATCAAAGGCTACGTTGGCACGCCCGACTGCGCCAAGGTGAGCAAAAGCGACGCCGACCAATACTTTTTTGTGAACGGGCGGTTTATGAAGCACCCCGTGTTCTGCCGCGCGGTGCAGAAGGCTTACGACGGGCTGATACAGCCGGGCAAGAATCCGACATTCTTCATCTACATTGATGTTGACCCGGCAACCATCGACATCAACATCCACCCAACCAAAACCGAAATCAAGTTCGAAAACGAACAGTCGATATGGCCGATAATGCAGGCCACTGTGCGCGAGGCGCTTGGAAAGATAATTGTGTCGCCGACAATGGATTTCGACAATCCGCCGGCAATTGAGATGCCCTCGCTGACGTCGGACCCGGTGGCGGTGCCGCAAATTCACTACACGCCGGGCTATAACCCGTTTGAGGAGACGAAGGGCCGGAGCCCGATGCCGGCGCAGCACACCACTTTCCGCAGCAAAATGTCGGACAACACCAACTGGCAGAAGCTCTACGGCGATTTTGAGAACTCACGGCTCGCCACAATGCCGGCCGAACCCGTGCAGCAGCAACTGCCCATTGACGAGGGCGCGGCTGTGCAGAGCGGACGGTTCTTCCAGCTCAAGGGCAAATACATTCTGACGAGCGTCAAGTCGGGACTGATGATAATCGACCAGCATCGCGCCCACGAGCGCATTGTTTTTGAAAAGATGCTGAAACGCTCAACCGACACCGCCTCGCAGCGCCTGCTCTACCCCGAGCGCCTCGACCTGAACCTGAAAGACACAGACCTTTTCCGTCAGATGGTGCCGGAGCTGGAGAAACTGGGATTCGAAATCAACGACCTGGGCGGCAACAGCTTCTCGGTGTCGGCGGTTCCGGCCACTTTTCCCGAAAGGGAGCTGAAAGATTGGGTGAACTCCATTCTGATGCTGACGGGCGAGGAGTACATATCGATGAAGGAGTCGATGACGGAGGGCGTGGCGGCATCGCTGGCAAGCTATATGGCCATTGGATACGGGCGGCAGCTGACGCAGGAGGAGATGGCCGATATGAACGCGCAGCTTTTCGCCTGCAAGATGCCGAACTTCACACCGTCGGGGCGGCCGATTGTGTCAATCATCAGCACCGACGATATTGATAAACTATTCAAATAGACTGATATGCAAGGATATAGAACGCCTTTGTTCGGAAATCTTCCGCCGGTAATCAAGAACCTGCTGATTATTAACATTCTGGTTTTTATGGCCGACCAGCTGGCTACGATTAAATTCGGCATCAACTTGGGCAACTGGCTGGCGCTGCACAACTTCCAATCGGAGCATTTCTCGCCAATTCAATTGGTTACGTATATGTTTATGCACGGCAACGTGTCGCACATCTTCTTCAATATGCTGGCTTTGGTGATGTTCGGGCGCGTGCTGGAGCAGGTGTGGGGCGGCAAGCGGTTCTACGTCTACTATTTTGTGACGGGCATCGGCGCCGCGCTCTGCCAGATGTGCGTGCTGACACTCCAGACTCACAGCCTTATGGCGGCAATGAGCCCCGAGGCGGTTGACCTTGTGATGCGCGAGGGCTACAACGTCCTGATGGAGGGTAAAAACTACGTTGATCCGAACCTCGGCAAGCTGAATCTGCTGCTGAACACGCCCACTATGGGCGCCTCGGGTGCGGTGTTCGGCGTGCTGCTGGCCTTCGGAATGATGTTCCCCAACGTCCAGCTGATGCTGATTTTCCCGCCCATTCCAATCCGTGCCAAATGGTTCGTCCTCGGCTACGGACTCATTGAGCTGATGGCCGTGATTGCACCGCAAGCCAACGACAATGTGGCGCACCTGGCGCACCTTGGCGGAATGCTCTTCGGGTTTCTGCTGATAAAATATTGGAACAAGCGCATCGACCCCAACCAAAACATTTATTTTTAGCCAGTATCGATATGAGAAAGAGCCTTTTAGCCATATTATTCCTTTTCTGCCTTTCGGCGATGACGGCCAAAGCGCAATCGGATTTCATCGCAACCGATTCGGGGCTCAAATACCTGATTGCCAAACCCGGCAATGACAAGCATCCGGCCGCCGGCTGCCGCGTGTGGCTCACCTACCGCGGTTGGCTCGACGACGGCACCATCTTCGGCTCGACCGACGAAACGGGCAACATCGACATCTGGCTTGGCCAGGGACAGGTCATCAAGGGTTGGGAGGAGGCGCTGCCGCTGATAGGCGAGGGCGGTGTGATGTATCTGGATGTGCCGCCACAGCTCGGCTACGGCGATGCCACAACCGAATATGTTCCGGGCGGCTCGCGGCTGCATTTCGAAATCAGGGTAATCCAGGTTGACAAGTTTCCGCCAATCGAGCCTTTCAATGTCAAGGGCATCAAGGCGGTGAAGCTGGCCGACGGCATAAAATGCTATGTGGTTGATGGCGGACACGGAAGTCCGGCGCGTGCTGGCGACAATGTGTATGTGCATTTTACCGGCTGGCTGCCCGACGGCACCATCTACACATCGACCCGCAACGTGGGCGACCCGCGGCGGTTCACGGCCGGCGCCGGCGAAACGTTCAAAGGTATGGACGCCGCCTTGCTGACAATGGCCGAGGGCGCGCGGTGCAGGTTTGTGATTCCAAGTGAGTTGGCGTTTGGCGAACAGGGCTACGGCAACCGCATCCCGCCCAAAACCGACGTCACGCTCGATATTGAGATGGTGTGCCTGTCGCGAGAGAAGCACGTTGCCAAATGGGATGCCACGGGCCTCGACACCATTGCCACAAACTCGGGTTTGCGCTACATTGTGTTTGAGCCGGGCTATGGTCCGCTGATTCAGAGCAAGAGCATTGTCACGGCGCACTATTCGGCCTATCTGCCCGACGGAAGGCTGGTCGACTCGTCGGTGAAACGGGAGTCGCCAATCCGCTACCCTGTGGGCGCGGGCCTCATCATCAAGGGATGGGAGGAAGCCTCGCTTCTGATGCGCAACGGCTCACGCTTCAAACTGCTTGTGCCCGCCAGTCTTGCCTACGGCGACGAAGGCCAACCACCATTGATTCCCGCCAACAGCGATTTGATTTTCGACGTTGAAGTTTTGGATGTGATTGAGTAAAAAATAAATAACAATATATTTACAGATATTTATATTTGAAAATGCACATAACAATAATAGCCGGCGCTCGGCCTAACTTCATAAAAATCAGTCCGATTATCAACGAGATTCGAAGACGACAATCGGAAGGCGCTGATATTCAGTATAGTTTGGTGCACACCGGTCAGCATTACGACAAGGTGATGAGCGGCTTGTTCTTTGAGGAGCTGAACATTCCCGAGCCCGATGTGAATCTGGCTGCGGGCGGCGGCTCGCAAGCAGAGCAGACGGCTTCCATTATGGTGGCTTTTGAGAAATATCTGGTGCAACATCCAACTGATTTAGTGATGGTTGTGGGCGATGTAACATCGACAATGGCGTGCGCGATTGTAACAAAAAAACAGTGCATTCCGCTTGCTCACGTCGAGGCAGGCATCCGTTCGTTCGATATGACAATGCCCGAGGAGGTTAACCGAATTGTAACCGACAGTCTGACAGACTATTACTTCATCACATCGGCCTACGCCAGAGAGAATCTGAAAAAATGCGGTGTGCCCGACGAGAAAGTGTTTTTTGTCGGCAATGTAATGATAGACAGTTTGTTGGCTAATCTTCCGCGGCTGCGCAAATCAGCAGAGTTCGACCAACTCAATTTGAAGGAGAAAAATTACATTGTGCTGACACTCCATCGGCCTAATAATGTGGATGATACTGACGGTCTTCTGACAATGCTCCGAACCATCGACAGCAATGTCGGCAGCACGCCGGTTGTCTTTCCGATTCACCCGCGCACCAAGCAGAAACTTGAGGGCATCGACTGCAGTTTTCCCAACATCCGATTTGTCTCGCCGATGGGCTATCTTGAGTTCATCCATCTTGTAAAACACTCATTAGCAGTGATAACCGACTCGGGCGGCATAACCGAAGAAACCACCATTTTACGCGTCCCGTGCCTGACACTGCGCGACAACACCGAACGCCCGGAGACCTGCACCATAGGAACCAACGAGCTGATTGGCACCAATCCGCAGAATCTGATTCCTGCGCTGAAAAAACTGTTTTCGGGGCAATGGAAAGAGGGCGGCACGCCTGAACTTTGGGACGGCCGAACGGCTGAACGCATTGTAAATGCTGTTATTAAAATCAAAAAATAATAGATATGGCAGAGTATAAAATTTGTAACCGATGTGTGATGGACACATCAGATTGTGAGATAACTTTTGATGAAAAGGGTAATTGCAATCATTGCAACAATTATTTAGGCCGCATTGTCGGAATGGCATATCAGGGCGAGAAATCTGACAAGGAATTCGATGCTTTGATTGAAACTATGAAAAGAAAAGGTCGCAACAGTAAGTACGATTGCGTGATTGGTATTAGTGGCGGAGTTGACAGCACATATGTGGCGTTTTTAGCGAAGGAGCGCGGATTGCGGGTTCTTTTGGTGCATTTGGACAATGGTTGGAACAATCCTATAGGCGAAGCAAACGTTAAAAATATTGTCGATTTATTGGGATTTGATTTTGAAACATATAAGCTGGATTGGAACGAGTTCCGCCAAATGCAAATCGCCTTTCTGCGAGCTTCTGTTCCAGACATAGAAGCACCAACAGATATGGCTATTCCTGCAGCGCTCCATTATTATGCGTCAAAATACAATGTGAAATATATAGTATCAGGCGGCAATTTTGCGACAGAAGGAATATTGCCAAACTCGTGGTTCTACAATGCCAAAGACACCCGTTATATGAAGGCTATTCTGAAACGCTATTGTCCTGTGAAAATCAGGAAATTCCCATTCTTCGGATGGAAAGAAGAGTTTTGGTGCAAAATGGTTCGAGGCATCAAGATGGTGTATTTCTTGAATTATGTGCCATATTCAAAGGAATCTGCCGTGAAGATTTTGGAGGAAAAACTCAATTGGAAATATTACGGAGGAAAGCATTATGAATCAAAATACACTGGTTTTGAGCAAGCGTACATATTGCCGAAAAAATTCAATATGGATTATCGCCGAGCCACATTCTCTACGCAGATATGCGCCGGTACAATGACTCGCGAGCAGGCTCTTGAAGAGTTGTCGAAACCCGCATACGATGAGAAAACAATTCAATCGGAGATTAAAGAAATCTGCGACAAGTTGGAGTTGACGGTTGATGAATTCAACTCGATAATGAACGAAAAAGCCAAATATTATTGGGATTACCCGAATGACGAAAGAAAATTGGCGTTTATATATTCTGTCTATCGGAAATTGACGGGGAAAAAGGATTATCGGAAAGAGTAAATATAAAAGATTTTCGCATAACGATGAATATACTTGTAATAACCCAGCATATATTTCCGATTCAGTCGCCACGCTCAATCCGCAGCACCGAATTGATTAAGGAGTTGGCGCGTCGCGGACATTCAGTTACCGTTTATGCGGTTTTAGGCAAATATGATTATGCTGAATTTCAATGCGAAACAGGTATAAAGGTTATGCCGATACCAATCTGTTGGGAGCTTTTCCCGAACAATAGCGATGGAAGTGGCCGGCGCACACTGATTGACAAAATTTTGGGGCGATTACTACGAAAATTCGAATTTCCGCTTTTCGAATTTTACTTTCGAATAGCCAAAATCATTAGAAATGAGGCGGCTGCCGATGTGTTGATTTCGATTGCTGACCCGCACCCCATTCATTGGGGGTGTGCCCGGGCAAAGGCCAAATATCCTGAAAAATTCCCCAAAACGTGGATTGCCGACTGCGGCGACCCGTTTATGAAAAACGGCACCACAAAGGAGCATCTGCCCTTTTTCGCTCGGTACGAAAAAATGTTCTGCAAAGCGTGCGACTACATAACCGTGCCGATTGAAAACGCAAAAGACGCTTATTATCCCGAATTTAGAGATAAAATCAAGGTGATTCCGCAAGGGTTCGATTTTGATTTGAACGCAGTTGGCAAGTCGGCACCAAGGAACGACGTGCCGACCTTCGCCTTTGCGGGAATGTTCTATGCCGACATCCGTAATCCGAAGTTATTGCTTGAATATCTGTCAACCGTTCAAAAAGATTTCCGATTTGTTGTGTACACCCGTTTCAACTCATTATTAGTCGATTATACTGATAGACTGAATGAAAAACTGATTGTGAGGCAGCCCATTCAGCGCACCGAGTTGATTGAAGTGCTGAAAACAATGGATTTTCTTGTGAACATAAAAAACGCCAACAGCCCGAATCAGTTGCCCAGCAAACTGATTGATTACGGCATTGCCGGCCGGCCCATACTTGATGTTGACCCGCAAAACCCCAATTATGCGCAAATTGATGCTTTTTTGAATGGCGATTACTCCACAGCGTTGAAAATAACCAATATAGAGCAATACCACATTGGCAATGTTGCTGCAAAATTTGAAGAACTGTTCAACACAAAGAGGTGATTTCCATCAAAAACGCACAACCTAAAATAGGTAGCCTAAAATAGGTAACCTAAAATAGGTTTTCAAAAATAAATGTTTACATTTGCAAAAACATTTGAATTATGAATGCAAATCCGTTTTTAGCAAAGGGTTACATCTCGCCAGAATTGTTCTGTGATAGAAAAAATGAGACCCAAACATTGTTATCAAACATACAAAATGGGCTGGATACAACGCTGATTTCTCCCCGAAAAATGGGAAAAACAGGGCTGATTTTGCATACTTTTTATAAAATTTCGGAAGAAAAACTACCATTAACACCTATTTATGTTGACATTTTCGCCACACTCTCGCTGAAAGACTTCATAAAAACATTGTCGGAAGCCATTCTTGCGGAGTTTCCCGAGAAAACCAGTATCGGCAGCAAGTTTATGACGCTGCTCAAAGGCTATCGGCCAACAATCAGTTACGACCCTGCAAGCGGTTTGCCGCAGGTGGGGTTCAACTTTGTCTCGCCAAACGAGCAGGAATACACTCTCAAAGGTCTTTTCGACTTCCTTAATTCGCAGAAAAAACGCGTGGTGCTTGCAATCGATGAGTTTCAGCAGATAACAGAATATCCCGAAAAAAATGTCGAGGCGCTGCTGCGAACCTACACGCAACAGATGCACAACATTAGGTTCATCTATTGCGGCAGCAAGAAATCGATTATGTCTCAGATATTTACCGATGCAGCAAGACCTTTTTATTCAAGCACACGGCAACTGTCGCTCGGTAAGATTGATGCCAAAATATATTCGGATTTCATTCGCGAGAAATTTGCGCCGGCAACAGTCACCGACGAGGCAATGGACTACATTTTAGAATGGACGCGCCGCCACACATTCTACACGCAATCGCTTTGTAATGAAATATTTGCAAGGCGCGCAAAAACGGTTTCCATTGATGTGGCGCGCAAGGCAAGCCGTGAGATTTTGGAGAAGGAATCATCGAATTTCCTGCAAATTCGCGACCTGATAACCGACCAACAATGGCGGATGCTCATTGCCGTGGCCAAAGAGCAGTCGGTGCAGGGCGTAACGTCGGCCGATTTTCTGGCGAAATACCAGATTGGCAGCGCCACCAACGCCCGCCGCAACCTCGAATCGCTGACCGACAAAGAACTTTTGCTCGAAACCATTACCCCAACCGAGCGCAGCTATTCAGTTTATAACGTGTTCCTTTCGAGGTGGTTGGAAACGACATATTAGAAGTCGCCAAACATCTTCATTTTCCTATTCCATCAACCCAGGCTGCGCATCCACAAGCTTATAAACCCGGTCGCCGCGGCGGACAATGTCGGTTACGGCAATCGACAGCGCCTGCCCTTTGACGGCTTCGGCCACGGGTTTCAAATCCACACGCATCTCACTGATTGTGTGCTCGTAAACGCCTGTCGTCTCGCCCATTATGAGTAGTTGGTCGCCGGTGTGCAGAGCGCCGCTTTCGAGCGTTATCTCGGCAACGTTCAGTTTTGTGAAGAAATTGGTGCAGCGGCCCACGTATTCCTTGCGTTTGGTGGCCTTTGAGCCGTACACGCCCGACCACTCGCCCAAGCGCCGGCCTAAATAATAGCCATCCCAAAATCCGCGGTTGAATACGGTCTTGAGTCGATTAACTTGCTCATCGACAACCTGTTGACTGAACGTTTCATCGCAAATCGCATCAATGGCGCGGCGGTAGCTCTCGACCACTGTTTTCACATATTCCGCCCCACGGGCACGGCCTTCAATCTTCAGCACGCGCACGCCGGCACGCAGCACGCGGTCCAAAAACGGCAGGGTGCAAAGGTCTTTGGGCGACATAATGTATTTGTCGTCGATGAGCAGCTGCTGACCGGTCTCGCAATCGGTGACTTCGTAGCCGCGGCGGCACGGTTGGAAGCACTGTCCGCGATTGGCCGAGCGCCCGTATTGATGCAGGCTCAAATAGCACTTCCCGGAAATGGCCATACAAAGCGCACCGTGCGCAAACACTTCAATCTGAACAAGTTCGCCCTTCGGTCCACGGATGTTTTGCTCGCTGATGGCGCGGGCAATGGCGGCCACTTGGTCAAGGTTCAGCTCGCGGGCGGTGACCACCACATCGCAGAACTGCGCGAAAAACCGCACAGCTTCTATATTGGTGATATTCAGTTGAGTAGACGCGTGCACTTCAACGCCTTTCGAGCGTGCGTACTGCAGCACCGACAGGTCGCAGGCAATGATGGCTGTCAGTCCGGCTTCGGCCGCCGCGTCAACAATGCTGCGCATTAGGTCGAGTTCAGTGTCGTAGATGATGGTGTTCACCGTCAGGTACGATTTCTGGCCGTGTTCCTTGCAGATGCCCACAATGCGGTGCAGGTCACCGATGGTGAAATTGTTTGCCGAATGCGACCGCATATTCAGGTTCTCGACACCGAAATAGATTGAGTTGGCCCCCGCCTGAATGGCCGCCGCAAGCGACTCGTACGAGCCCACCGGCGCCATAATCTCAATGTCGTCGCGACTGAATTCCTTTCCAAAAACCGTCTGCATAATTTATTAACTGAATGATTGATTTACTGATTGTTGGCGGTCGTCTTGCGGATGGCTGCGGCAACGTCCGGCGCGCTGATGTTGTTCATACATTTGAAGTGCCCTTTCGGACATTTCTTGTAGCCGATTTTTGAACACGGACGGCACCGCAAACCTTTGGTCTCGAATATTTTAGAATCGGCATCGGCCAAATAGGGGTACATTCCCAACTCAGGCACGGTGTTGCCCCAAAGCGATACAATCCGCTTGCCGAAAGCCGCCGCAATGTGCATCATTCCGGTGTCGGGGGTGAGCACCACTTCGGCATCGCGCACAATGGCCGCCGACTGATTCAGGCTGAACTGCCCCACGCCGTTGTGGCACGGAACCGCCAGCCCGCGCTCAATGGTGGCCGCGCTTTCGAGCACATCTTTGCCGCCAATCAGGCACACCGGCATCTGCGCCGCGTTCAGAATCTGCACCATTTTGTCGGGCGGAATCTGTTTAGTGGGGTGCGTCGCCCCGATGACGGCACAAACGTAGCCTTGCTTAAACTGCTCAGGCAGAATGGTTTTCGGATAATCATCGAGCTCTTTCGGCACAAAGAAATCGAGTCCCTGATGGTCGTTCACAACGCCCAATCGCGCCACAGCGCCAAAATAGCGGTCGACAATGTGCACATCGGGCATAACATTGATTTTCAGATGTACCAACAGCCACTTGCGCACGTTGATTTTGTTGAACGAGTACGATTTCACACCCGTCAGCCGCTTGATTACGAACGACCGCAGGTTGTGGTGCAGATCGATGATGCAGTCGTAGCCGCCGGCGCGGATTTCCCTGATGGTATCCATCAGCCGCGGCTTGAGTGTCAGTACTTTATCCACGTATGGATTGCTTTCAACAATGCCCGCAAACTGCGGTTTGGTGAGAAAATGCACTTCGTCGCCCGCGTCGCAACGCGCCTTCAGGCACCGCACAACAGGCGTCGTGAGCACAATGTCGCCAATGGAACTGAGCCGGATTATCAAGTAACGTTTCATCGTTTTTCAATGTGTTGCAAAAATACAGCATAATTTTTCGCGGCATCATAATTCTCTTTCCAAAAATCGTAGGCATTCTGCCGATAGATATTCTGCTCCGAAATTGGCGAATTTAAATAGTTATCAATGATTTGTGCCACATTGCGGCAATCAAAATCAGCAGGAATCAGAAAACCGTTTTTGGTGTTTACGGCTTCGGCGGTGCCGCCCACATTGGTTGCCAGCGCAGGAATGCCAGCCGACAACGCTTCCATAATGCTCACGGGAATGCCTTCGGACGCGCTCAAGTTTATAAACAAATCAACGTGGTTTTCGGCATAGAAATCTAAAATCTTGTCGTTTGCGACAATGCCACGGAACTCAAATTCAACATTTTGTAACTTGTTGGCTGCCATTGCTTCAAGTTCTGCTCGTAACGGTCCGTCGCCAAAATGAACCCATCGAATATTTTTCGTCTGCAAATGCGAAATAACTTCGATAATCTTGTCAACTTGCTTTACAGGAATGAGATTGCTACAAGAGCAAATAAGCACCGAGTTGGGCTGCTTGTCCATATTCGGTTGTCGGTCGTTAAATTTCCCCAACCGTGAAACCGTCACTTTATCATCGAGTTTGCGGTTCAGATATTGCTCAAAATAGATTTTTCCTGCATCCGAGATGGAATATGTCTGTGACAAATTGTTTATTATGAATGATTTGAATGGAAGATATGGAATTAGATTTTTATCAGCAAAAACGTCCCATCGGTGTGCCCTTGCAACGCATTTGATTGACTGGTCATCTTTCCGCAACATCGCCAGTGTCAATGCTTTGTAGTCGTGCCAATAGGAATAAAACACGCAGTCGGACGGATTCAGATTTTTCGCCTTGCACAAACCAAGAAGGTCTTTCTTTAGGTTCGTCGCACGGTGAATTTCGACATACATTATCTTAACGGCACTCAACCAATATTTTACGGACAAATTCCGTAAGGCGAAGAATAGTTCCGCTACAAACATCGGCTTGAAAATACGGAAAATCGATTTCAGTTTGCCACTTTCAAGTTTTTGGCGTGAAAATGGGACAACTTCGGCATTCGTAGGCACAAAACGGTTCAGATTCTCTCCTGAATCAGCCGACGCGGTGTATATCAGCACCTTATCGAATTTTGGTGCAATCACACGCATCTCGTCGTCAATGAAAAACTCACGCGCCGAGAGCGGGTAATTGTCGCAGAGAAGTATGAGAGTTTTTGGTTTCATCACAATCAATTCGTTTTATACAACTCTAACAGCCTGTCAACGTATGGTTTAATGTCATACTGTCGTGCAAATTCCTGTGCAAAAGCCGACATTTCCTGGTACTTCTGCTTGTCGTTCCAGATTTCGAGAATGCGGTCGGCAAACTGTTCGGCATTCTGCTTATAGACCATATAGCCGTTTTTGCCCTGCACAATCAGGTCGCGGTTGCCACGGCCGTCAAGGGTTACTACGGGCAGGCCTGCGGCTATTGCTTCAATAATTGTCAAGCCCAATGCTTCGGACAATGAAGAATGAACGTAAACATCCGATTCGTGCAAATAGTCCTCAACGTTATCCACATTGCCACACAAAGAAACGTTTTCCTGAAGCCCAAGTGTTTCAATATCCTGTTTTAGCATTTCGTAATCCTGTCCCCCACCAACTAATTTCAAATCAAAAACAACTCCTTTATCAGCCAACATTTTAGCAACATTGATTAAAAACGCCTGATTTTTATTGATATTCAATGAACCAACATTCACAAGCCGAAGTTTTGTGTTGGGATGACGGCTATTGTCGCAGTGAAATTTCTCATAATCAATGGCGTTCGGCAAAAATTGTACATTGTGTTGCCTCGCAGTTTTGCAAAAATACCGCTCTGTATCGTGCGAAATGGCAATAAAAGTATTGCCGCCATTGGCTTGGTATCGTGAAAACAAGTAGCGTTTTTCAAAGAAGTTTGTCAGCAATTGCTTGTTGAACAAGGTTTTAACGCCAAAGTTTTGGAACTGCCGCATATTGTCGTGGCAATGCGAGAACCATTTTGCCCGCGGATAATTGCACGAACGAGAAACAATCTCTGCCTCAAACAAATGAGTGTGAATCACATCGGGAGCAAAATCTTCTATCGCCTTTTGCAAGGCATCAATATTCAGCACATTTCGGTGGAATATAGAGAGTTGAACGGAGGCGGGAACTATTTGGACATCAAGATTGTTCGTTAAAAAGCGAAAGTCGTTTTCATCAACAAAACTTATTATACGTACAACATTTCCTCTCTTTTGTAATTCCAAACAAATGTCAAGAGCCAAGCGTTGTGCCCCTCCTTTTCGTAAATATGGCAATATATGTAGTATTCGCATAATCTATTGTTTTCTATATCGATTCCTTAATTCCTTTACAAATTCAGGCGTTCGGTCATAAATCCAACCTTTTATTTTCGGAACATAATAATCAGTCAATTTCCGCAGGCGGCTTTTTTGTCGGACTTTATCACCCAAAATCTTTTCTATATATTCGTTCGCTTTCTGCGATATTTCAAAATATACTCTTCGCTGAAAATGATTGATATTGTCGGTAAAATCGTCCTGCCCTTTTATAAAATCGTTAAAATCAAGCAACAACACCCGGTTATTCTGCTTGGCAAACAAACGTAAGGCATCGTTTAGTTCTTTGTGATAAACGTGCCTGTTCTCATACGATTTTTTTGTGTTCGCCAAGTAGGGTGTTTCGCTTCCTAACATCAAACAAAGCGTTGTTTCTTGGGGCAACTTTTTCAACAAAACATTAATATTCTCAATGTATTCATCAACGGATAGCCGACCTCTATATTCCCAAGTATTTGAGAAAGTTTGCAACCATTTTTTTGTGTAATTGTTTGAATAGCAATATAATTCGCCGCTTAAAAAAGCATCAACATTTTTGGCATCCGTCAAATCGTTGCAATACTCACCAAAAGCCAACAAATATCCGTCGCGCTTACGGCGATAAACCGCCAAATTTGCTTCAATCAATGTTGAGAGAAAGACCAGTTTCACCTCGGAATTGAACAATTCGGTTTCAAACATTTGAGAATCATTAAAAACGCACTCATCAAGCAATCCCTTCTTCTCAACATCTGAAAGGAACGGGAAGCGCAGATAATTTACGGAGTGGTTATGGTGTTCTATCGAGTTTTGCCTATCACCAATATATGTGAACTCTGTCAGAATTGACGATGAATCGAAGTTAAACACCATTGAACTTAAATCGCAAGGGCCTTTAAACAACACTTTCCCTGCCAATTTAGCTTTGGCACCCTGTGCTGACGAAGTTTTGTTTTGATTTATCCATAGCGGCGCGGGCACTTTTTGTAATTCCACAATCACGTCACCAACCACCTGTATTTCTGGAAAATTCAAGGTCGAATAAACATATTGCTCAACACCTTGTCCAATAGTTCGGCAAGAGAACAAAAAATGAATGCACTTATTTTTTTTTATGGCGAAAAAGCCAACAATCCCATATTTGCCAAAATTATCTTCCACCGTAACATAACCAGCATCCACGGTTTCATCTGACAATAAAGTCAATAATTCTTCTTTAGAACTTCGCAGTTTGGTATAATTCAACTGGTTTGTCCGCTTTACCAATTCCGCTATTCTATCTATTTCCGCAATGCAATCCCGCTTTATTTCTAAGCGTGTGTTTGTACTAAACAAGAACTGTATATTATCGGAATAATGGGATTTACTAATCTGTTTTTTTCCCAGAATCTTATAATTAGCCAAACGAGTATGTCCCAAATCTTTCGGTTCTACTTCTTTGAAATAGTCAATTAGTGACGGAATAACAGCAGGTTCCGCAATGTTTATCTGTGGGGCATAATATGTAACCTCATTTAAATTCGTGGTATTATCGTCAATAAACAAAACGTTTTCTTGACGGAACCCCATATCCGATATCATACGGGAAACCCGTTCGCCCTTGGGTGTCCAATCAATCGAGTTAAAAACAAAATAATCCTGTAATTCAAATTCTTTCAGTTTTTCCAATACCGCCGAGGCATCATTTTTAGAGCAAATGGAAGACACGATTCCACAATCAGCCATTCGACGGATTAAATCTGCATTTTCTTTAGTCAAAATAACATCACCTTCACTCAATGTGCCTTTCCAAAGGGTGTCATCTAAATCCCAGATTATTAGTTTTATATATGAGAAATCAGTCATTTGGGGGGTTGCAAATTATTGTAAATACAGTTATATGGATAATGACAATTGGCTATGCAGAGCCGTTCGGCACCGCCTTTGTTCAATCTTGGTATTATGTGAAGTATGCGCATAGAGTTAAGGTTTTAGGCAGCCAATAGGAACGACGTAAACACCATCTTTGCGACGATACGGGTAACTGCCGTTAGCCGTTAGAACCATCAGGAATGAAGGTTCGTGCATTTTGTTGGTATCGATTTTTTTGTGTAGCGAAATCAGATTGCCAGCACCTTCATCAATAAGTTTTTCGCCCCCAAGTTTAATTTCAATCAAACCATATTTGCCGTTCCGCAAATGGACAACGGCGTCGCACTCCAAGCCGTTTTTGTCGCGATAGTGGTAAACCGCCCCATCGATTGGCTCGGCATATACCCGCAAATCGCGAACAGCCATCGTCTCGAACAATAGCCCCATTGTGTTTAGGTCGTTCAACAAATCATTCGGTCCGAGTCCCAATGCTGCAGTAGCAACCGAGGGGTCAACAAAAAAACGTGTGTTTGCAGAACGAATAGCCGTTTTCGAACGCAAATTCGGATTCCACGCAGGCATATCTTCTATCAGATAGATTTTTTGCAATGCTGTAAGATACGTCCCGAGAGTCGGCTCGCTAACGGTTTCATTTTCATTTGATTTGATATCGTCCAACAAAACCGACAGTGAGGCTTGTGTTCCCTGATTCCGCGCATACGACTTTAGAATCCGCCTAACTCTGTTGGCATCTTTTTTCACTCCATCAACCCTTGTCAAATCCGATTCAGCAACGGCATCAACATAGTCAAACGCCTGGTCAAGAGCAATTAGCCTGTCACGCATAGTTGCAGCCTGAGGCCAGCCGCCCCTACACATTATATATGAAATATCTTCAAGTGTGAGATTGGCATCTTTGCCTGAAAAATCGTCGTTTTTTTCAAAAAGATTGCGTAGCGAGACCGTTCCTGTTGACTCTTGCGACTCCCAAAGTGCCATTGGACGCATTTTGAGTCGGCCAATTCGTCCTGTACCAGTATGATTTATCTCATCGGTATTGGTGGGAACAGCAGAACCTGTAAGAATAAACTGCCCCATCTCGCCACGGTGGTCAACAGCAAAACGGACGCTATCCCATAGTTTGGGTATCAGCTGCCATTCGTCGATAAGGTGCGGCGTATCTCCCTCCAAAAGGCCATCAAGACTCATATTAGCATCGATAGTGTAGCGTTGCAATTGCAGAGGGTCTGATAGATATATGACGCTTTGGGCAGTCTGCTCCGCAGTGGTGGTTTTGCCGCACCACTTGGCACCCTCAATCAACACGGCTCCCTTTCCTGCTAATTTTCGTAAAAGCAAGCCGTCTGCAACCCTCGTATTGTATGCCTTCATATTTTCTTAATTATCAACGACAAAATTATGTAATTTTATCATTTGGACAAATATTATTTTACCATTTGGCTGTTTTCTATTTTACCATTTGGCTGTTTTCTATTTTACC
>CAMJCK010000055.1:0-20796 GCA_946404125.1 uncultured Bacteroidota bacterium
GCCGATAACCATATCGACATCAGCAAGATACGCACCATTGAAGATTTGCGGCAGATTCCTGTCACCACCAAAACCGACCTTCAGATGCACAACGATGAGTTCCTGTGTGTCGACAAGGCTGATGTCATCGACTACGTAACCACATCGGGCACAATGGGCAACCCCGTGACGTTCGCCTTGACAAATAACGACCTCGACCGTCTGGCTTATAACGAGTATCTGTCGTTCACCACGGCTGGGCTCACCCGCAACGACATTATGCAGGAAATGGTCACCATCGACCGCCGTTTTATGGCTGGTCTGGCCTACTTCCTTGGATGCCGCGAGGTTGGGATGGGTGTCTCGCGTGTGGGCAACGGAATCCCCGAACTGCAGTGGGACACCATCAACCGCATCCATCCAACGTGCTGTATGTGCGTGCCGTCGTTTCTTATCAAATTGGCCGATTTTGCCGAGAAGAACGGCATCGACCACCATAAATCGAGCCTGAAAAAGTGCATCTGCATTGGCGAAGCGCTCTACAAACCCGACGGAACCTACACCACGCTCGGCCAGCGCATCAACGAGAAGTGGCCCGAACTGAAACTGCACACCACCTACGCCAGCACCGAGATGCAGTCGTCGTTCACCGATTGCGACCAGTACAACGGCGGCCACGTGCAGCCAGAGCTCATCATTGTTGAGTTCCTTGACGAGAACAACCAGCCCGTGGCCGACGACGAGCCAGGTGAGGTCACCATCACATCGCTCGGCGTTGAAGGTATGCCGCTGCTGCGATTCAAGACTGGCGATGTGTGCTACCACTACAACGAGCCTTGTAAGTGTGGCCGCAATACAATGCGCCTGAGCTCAGTAATCGGGCGCAAGGGTCAGATGATAAAATACAAAGGCACAACACTTTATCCGCCCGCACTGTTCGATATTCTGGACGGCATCCACGATGTGAAGAACTACGTGGTTGAAGTGTTCACCAACGAGCTGGGCACCGATGACATCAAGGTACGCATCGGCTCAACGCGGTCTGACGAAGCCTATGCCAAGGAAATCAAAGATATTTTCCGCTCGAAGGTGCGAGTGGCGCCGTCCATCAGTTTTGAGTCGCCAGAGTACATCAACAAACTGCTCTATCCCGAAATGAGCCGCAAACCGGTGAAATTCTACGATTTAAGATGAGTTATAAGTAGTAAGTTATAAAAGTTATAAGTTTTTGGATGGAAGATGTCTGTAGTCTGACGTCCGTTGTCTGAAGTCAAAAAAAAGATATGAAACGAATTGTATTATCATTGGCAATGGTGGCCGCATTGGTTCTTTCGGCTGCCGCGCAGAAAAAAACAAGTCCGCTGGCTGGTTTGGGCGGTATGATTTTCTATGGCATCGATTTTTCGAAAGGCCGAGTTTACGGTGCGGCCGACGAGCCCGAAAAGCTGCGCAAGGCTTTCGGCGACATCAATATGCTTTTCATCACCGAGCCCGAGAAGTACAACGTGGCCAAGTTTGTGGGCAAGCCGATGAACGACATCCGCGTTGACGCCGTCACCAATATGAACGACACCATTCCGCTCGATTCCATCAAAACAATTGTCAAGGGGCACACCATCAGCGATTCAACTATTGCGCAGACAGTCAGAGATTTGTGCATTGTAAGCTACAACCACGGACTGGGTTTGTGTATGATTATGCAGACTCTCGACAAACCCGGCGAATTGGGCACTTTTGTGTTTGTGCTTTTCGATATCGACACCCGCAAAGTTATCAGCCATTGGACATTGAGCGGCACCCCCGCTGGCTTTGGCGTTCGCAACTATTGGGCACACTCGGTTTACGAGGCGCTTGAGAAGGTGAAGACTTACAAGGAGTAATTATTGAATAACTTAAAGAAGAATAAAACGATGAAGACACTTAAGTACGTTTTTCTTTTTGCAATTATATTATGCAATTTGAATCATAATGTAATGTGTCAAATACATATCGATACCATTTCTTCTAGTTATTACAAAGGTATTACACAACACCCCCCCAAAAATGATTATGACAGATTAGTTAAAGAGTATTTAATAAACAAGGGGGAGATAAAAGAAGACAAAGAATCTTCGGTTTATGTATATGAATTATTGAATTCGAATAGGATTAAGGATAATAACTGTGGAATATATAAGATTGGAACGTTTTCCGACCACAGTTTTACTTATTTGTTTCTCATAGACAAAGATAAAGACCAACATATTTTTTTAGATTTTGAAAATCTATCTGAAACAATTAATGCTGTTTTAGAATTCCTCGATAATTCAAGTTGTATTTTTACTGACACCCAAAAGCTTTCATATTTACGAAAAATCATTGAAATTAATTCCATCAATAAAAATGTGATACCCTGGTAGAATTTGATTATCCAAAATCACTATTCATTGAAACACAGAGGAGAATCGGAATATAAATTCCTTTATATTTGAAAAAGGAAAACAAATAACTTGTTCATTAAAAAATCAGCAAAAATGAGATTATTTGTAACTGTTCTGGTGTTAGCTTCTTGTATGTTTGTTCAAGCTCAAGATTTAATGCTAAAAGGACGGATAATCACTGAAGATTTAGAAGTTTTGCCAGAAGCAACTATTAATAACCAAAATGATGAGTTGCTTGGTGTAACTGATATTGAAGGAAATTTTGATATTTCAAATCCAAAAGAAGTCTCAAAATTGAAAATCTGTTCCGTCGGAATGGAAACTATGGTAATTGAATTATCTGGCGATTGTGACTTTTTGGAAATAATAGTAATGTTCGAAGCCCATTACGATTTTGTGTCTGCGAAAAAAGTAGATAGGCTCCGAATGAAAAGATTCAAGAAACTGCCTGAATTACATAAAGACGCCTTTGAAAAGGGCATATTTAAAACAGATAAGGCTTGTTATACACAAGAGTTCGTTCCTTATATCAATTAATAATCTGTGCGGCGCTTGAGAAGGTGAAGACTTACAAGGAGTAAAACAACCTAAAGCTAAAACTTAAACGTGAACCCCATATTCAGCAGATGGCCGTTGTTTGCCATAAGCTCGAAGCTGGATGTGGTGTGGTCCGTGTCCTTGTTTTTGGTGTGTGAATAATTAACCCCAAGCACATTTGCAAAAATGTCGAAATCCCAACGGTCGTTTATCTCGATTGTAAGCACGGGCAGCAACTCAAGCTTGACGCTTCGCTCGCTGTCGGCAAAACCGAAGGCCGAAATGGCTTCGGCGCCAAAGATTAATCTGCCAGCCTGAAGAATATCATAATGCAGATAAGGTTCTATGGCATAGGCCGATTCCGATTCTGAGCTTTTATGACCGTCTGTCCAAACCGATGTTTTGCTGCGGTTGTAGCCGAACCCCACACCAACTTCCCAGCTTCCCATCACGTATCCAACCGACGGCACAACTTCAAAACTGAATGATGACGATTCCTTGTCGCCATTGTTAGCGCTATTTTCCGATACAATGCCAGCGGTTCCACTAACCACAAACTGCGCGTTGGCTTCCTTTGTCAGCATCATAATGGCTGCGGCAAAAATTGTTGATGCAAAAAACAGGTTCTTCATATTTTATTGTTTAATTGGTGAACTGTTTAATTGGTGAATCGATTGTTTGACAACGGACGCACGCGGTGCGTCCCTACCAACACCCAACACCTAATACCTATAACCAACCTTCAATACCATTTGCAAATATCTAACTTTCAACTCCTAATTCCTACATCCTAACTCCTAACTTCCGCATCCTTCTTTGGGAAAAGCAGCGAGAGCACAATGCTCAGCGTGATGATCCCCAGAATGATGTAGAGCGAGTGCACTGAGCTGAAGCCAATCTCGTCGAGCCAGTGGTGCAGCAGCAGCTTGGCGCCC
Source organism: uncultured Bacteroidota bacterium (assembly GCA_946404125.1). Taxonomy (GTDB): domain Bacteria; phylum Bacteroidota; class Bacteroidia; order Bacteroidales; family SZUA-534; genus RUG13583. Next base: position 3,872 of record CAMJCK010000055.1, read on the forward strand.
ACAAAGAGCAGCAGTACGGCAACGCCCTGCTTCAGATAGCAGAACTTGTCAACCGCGCCCGAGAGCATAAAGAACAGCGACCGCAGACCGATGATGGCGAAGATGTTCGAGAAGAACACCACATAGGGGTCGCAAGTGACTGAGAATATGGCGGGTATGCTGTCGAAAGCGAAAATCAGGTCGGTGAACTCAATGGTTATCACCACAATGAGCAGCGGCGTGATGAAGAGTTTGTGCCGATGGTCGCGGATGAAGAAACGGCCGTTCACATAGCGCGGATAGACGCTGAAATGCTTCGACAGGAACTTCACCAGCTTATGGTCGCGCGGGTCGGTATTGGCGTTGTCGTCTTCCTTCTTGAAGAACATTTTCACGCCCATATAAGCCAGATAAGCGCCGAAAACAAGCAGAATCCAGTTGAATTTCTGAATGAGCGTCGAGCCCAGGAAGATGAACGAGAACCGCAGGATGATGGCGCCCAGAATGCCCCAGAAAAGCACCGATTTGTAATCTTTCTTGCGCACGCCAAAGCCCGTGAGCAGCATCAGCATCACAAAAAGATTGTCGATTGAGAGCGTCTCTTCAATCAGGTATCCCGAAAGGAAATCAATCGACATACTGTGCTGATACTGACTGATGGCCGACTCGATGGTGAGCCCGTTAGCCATTGCCTGCTCAAGCGGCAGACCGTCGTACTTGAAACTCAAGCCGTATTTCTGCGTCACGTGCAGCAGCTCGTCGAACGTGTCGATGCCGTGAACCAGATGGCCGTCGAACCTGAGAAACAGGAAGAATCCGAGCGCCAGCGTCACCCAAACCACCGTCCACACCGATGCTTCCTTGATGCTCACCACGTGGTGCCCGCGCCCGACAAACAGCAGGTCGAACATCAGCACGCCAATTATAAACGCTATGAAAATCAGTAGAAAAATGTTGTCCATCGGTTAGTAGTATTTGTTGGGAATCAGATAGTTCTTAACGTAGTCGGCCACACCGTCTTCGAGCGAGTAGAACGGCCGGTCGTAGCCGATAGAGCGCAGTTTGCTCATATTGGCTTCGGTAAAATATTGGTACTTGTCGCGGATGTCCATCGGCATATCGATGTACTCGATGTTCGGCTCAAGCCCCATACCGCGGAAAGTGTTGATTGTCAGGTCGGCGAAAGTGCGGCCCTTGCCCGTGCCCACATTGTAGAGCCCCGAGTCGCGGCGGTGGTGCATCAGAAACATCATCACTTCGCAAAGGTCTTTCACATAGACGAAATCGCGCGTCTGTCCGCCGTCGGCATACTGCGGATTGTGCGATTTGAAAAGTTTCATCTTGCCCGTTTCCTGAATCTGATGGAAGGCGTGCAGAATGACCGACGCCATCCGGCCCTTGTGGTACTCGTTGGGGCCGTAAACGTTGAAGAATTTCAGACCGGCCCAGAAGAACGGCTTGCGTTCCTGCTGCAGCGCCCACTTGTCGAAATCGTTCTTCGACTCGCCGTAAAGGTTCATCGGCTTGAGTTTGTAAATAACGTCGTGATTATCATCAAAACCATACTCGCCCATTCCGTAAGTGGCTGCCGACGAAGCATATACAAGTGGCAGTCCGTACTCAACGCATTTTGTCCAAAGCGTTTTGGTGTAGTTCAGGTTGAGCTCGTCGTAAACTTCCTTCGGGAAGCCGGTCGTGGCCGAGCGTGCGCCCAGGTGGAAGATGAACTCCACAAAGCGGTGGTTGGCGTCGAGCCAATCGAAAAATTGCATACGGTCGACCTTGGCGGTGTACCGTTTGCCCTCAAAATTCTTGTTCTTTTCAGGATTGCTGAAATCGTCAACAATCACAATATCGTTGAAATTGTCGGCGTTCAAGCGGCTCACCACACAACTACCGATGAAGCCCGCGGCTCCCGTAACTACTATCATCTCTGCGTCGTTTTAGAATCGGACTGCAAGTTTACGAAATTTTTGGGGAAACGAGGAATTGCGGAGTGGCGAATTGGGCAAATGGTGATTATTGAAGTATGGCATCCTCGGTTTACTTGTTGACAATTCTAACTTATCCCGTTAACTTCCATATCAAATAGTTGCTTCGTTGTTATATTTATTTTTATAGACCAGTGGTCGCTACCTCCGTCACAGACGTCTATTATGTCTTCTAAAAAATTGGTTTCATCCATATCAAGTCCTTTGTTAAAGTAAATAAGAATGAATACTTCGCCATTTTCCGTTAAATATCCAACATACTGACGCACATATTTTTTTAGCGTTCTTTTGTTTATGAGAGGTTTGCGATATGCATTCTGTTTTGATTTTACATAATCCGTTCCTATACTGTCTCGTAAAATCTTTTCTGCTTGCGCAATGTCCTCAAATTTTGGCGTGTAGCGATTTGATTCGGGTTGGAAGCCCCAAATCGAATGTTCTTTTGGGAATATAAACCCCTCAAATCCTTTTTCTTTTATTCGTACTGCTTCCTGTGAATAAACAAGATTAGCTATTAACAAAGTTGTCATAATTGCAAATATCTTTTTCATTGCTTTTTTTAATGGGGTTAATAATCTCAATCTAATTGGATAAGGGATGCTGTCTTCTCATTTTTCATAAAATTATTGTTTGTTGTGCAAGTTTACGAATTTTATTGAGAATGCCGAATTATTGAGAAAGTAGAACTATTGGTCCGTTCGGACGCTAAAAATTCCCAAACGTCTATAAATGATAGATTTTCTGAGAAAAAATTGCACTTTTAAGGCAAATTTTAGTGCTATGAAGAAGTTTCTGATTTTTTTAGCAATGCTGCCACTTGCTGCGATAGCACAAAATGGCGGTCAGGGTGTGCCGTTCAACGGCGTGATTCTCAACATTAAAAACGAGCCGGTAAAAAATGCCCGCGTTTACACGGTTAATGAGGACCGCTATGCGCTGTCCGACCGCAAGGGCCGTTTCGGCTTGACCGATGTGAAACCCGACGACACATTACACGTCAGACACCGGGGGTTGTTGTACACTATTCCGGTGAACGGAGTCAAAGGCATCCGCATCCGCCTTGCCGACGAATTGCTGTTTACGGCCGAAAACGACGATGAACTTGTGAGCATCGGGTACGATTATGTGCGCACGCGCGAACGTTACAATGCCGCCACAAAGGTCATTTCGGGTGAGGATATTGTCCGCACCGGCCGCGACGACGTTCTTGAAGCTCTAATGGGGTTAGTTCCGAGCTTGAATGTCTCGCGTGGCAATATGGGCGAGGGTTCGAAAGCATACATCAGGGGCACGTCTTCAATCAACGGACCCACTGAGGCTCTGTATGTTGTTGACGGTGTGATTGTTGAAACGCTGTTGGGCGTTGACGTCCACGCAATTGACCACGTTGAAATTCTTAGAGATGCCAATATATATGGTGCGCAAGGAGGCAACGGAGCCATTGTGATTTACACCAAGCGGGGAAGCAATCAGTAGCTAAAAGTTTGAAACCTACCATCGATAGGGCGGTTTTCAAAAAAAATATCTCTTTTAGTTTGCTATTGAAAGCCAAATTCATACTTTTGCACCGCTTTAGTAAGAGGCAAATTCAACTCAAAACCGCTTGGAGAGGTGGGTGAGTGGCTGAAACCAACAGTTTGCTAAACTGTCGTACGCGATTAGTGTACCACGAGTTCGAATCTCGTCCTCTCCGCTGGAAAGAAAATAAATCCCTGACTTTCAACGAGTTGGGGATTTTTATTTTCTGCGAATACCCTAAAAAATGCCTTAATTCTGTTTAAAAAGTGAGACTGACAAAAGTCGCAAAGTGAGACTGAAAAAAGTTGACGCAAGTATGTAACCACTAACAGGAAGGTTAAGCCATTTTCTTTCAACCCACGGACACAAAAGGTGTACAATGACAATGAAACCACCGACTATTGGGCAGCATTGAGAGCAAAGTTATATGCTCAAAACTGAAATGATTAAAAGGAGCATTCCGATAACAAATTCCCCTATATTTGCTCCTTTATTGCGGCACTATGGAGCAGAGCAAACACCAATACACTTACAAGCGCACCGAGCACCTCAAGCTGCGCAAGGCTATTGAGGCTGTTTTTGTGCAGAACCGCGTGCTGCGGGCGGGCGGCATCAAGCTGGTTTTTGCCGCGGAGCCGGCCGACGCCTACAGCCATCAGGTTGGGTTTGTGGCACCAAAGAAAATCCACCATCTGGCCGTTGACCGCAACCGCAACAAACGCCTTATGCGCGAGGCCTTCAGGCTCAACCGCCACATTTTGACCGACGCGCTGTGCAACAAACCGCTGAAACTGTCGTTCTTGTTTGTGGCGCAAAACACTGAGCCAATGACGTTTGCCGATGCCGAGAGCAGCGTCAGGCAGCTGCTGGCGCGGCTGGCGGAAAAAGTGGGCCGCGAGAGCGCAGATTTGTGACGATGTTTTACCTTTGTTTGCGGCGGCAAGTCCGCTGGTTTTGAATGAAATTTACAGATGCAATGAATAAATCGAAAGTTAAATGGGGAGTGGCGGCCATAGCGGCTGCCGTAGTGCTGGGCGTCGGGTTTATGGGCACCGGCGAGCGCGATTTTGAGATGTCGAAGAACCTCGACATCTATCACACACTGTTCCGCGAGCTGTCAATCTATTACGTTGACGAGATTGACGCCGGCGACCTTGTGAAGAAGAGCATCGACGAGATGCTGAAATCGCTCGACCCCTACACGGTTTATATTCCCGAGTCGGACATTGAGGATTTCCGCTTTATGACCACCGGCCAGTACGGCGGCATCGGAGCCTACATCCACAGCAAAGGCAAGTACGTTGAGGTGAACGAGCCCATTGCCGACGCTCCGGCGGCTCAGGCCGGAATCCGCGCAGGCGACATCATCAAAGAGATTGACGGCCGCGACATTGCCGATATGAAAAGCGAGGATGTGAGCGAGCTGCTCAAGGGCGAGCCCAAATCGAAGGTGGTGCTCACCGTTGAGACTCCGTTTACGGGCCAGCTGCGCAAAGTGGAGATTATCCGCCAGAAAATCAAGGTGAAAAGCGTGCCTTACTACGGAATGGTGGCCGACGGAATCGGATACATCCACCTCAACAATTTTACCGAGAATTGCAGCCAGGAGGTAAAGGAGGCTCTGCTCAGTCTGAAGAAGAACAACCAGCTGCGCGGCCTTGTGCTCGACCTTCGCGGAAACCCGGGAGGCCTGCTCAACGAGGCCATCAACGTGTCGAACATCTTTGTGGGCAAAGGGCAGGAGATTGTCAGCACCAAGGGCAAGGTGAAGATGTGGAATAAAACCTACTATTCAACCAGCGAGCCCGTTGACACCGAGATTCCGCTGGCAGTACTCGTCAACAGCGGGTCGGCTTCGGCATCGGAGATTGTGTCGGGCGTGATTCAGGACCTCGACCGCGGCGTTATTGTGGGCACCCGCAGCTACGGCAAGGGCCTTGTGCAGACCACCCGCGACTTGAGCTACAACACCAAGCTGAAGCTCACCACCGCAAAATACTACATCCCCAGCGGCCGCTGCATTCAGGCGCTCGACTACTCGCACCGCAACGCGGACGGAAGCGTGGGCAAGGTGCCCGACTCGCTCATCACCAAGTTCCAGACACGCGCTGGCCGCGATGTGTACGACGGTGGCGGTGTGCTGCCCGACGTGAAGGTGGAGCCGGAGATGATGAGCAACATCACCTACAGCCTTTACAGCAAAAACCTGATTTTCGATTTCGCAACACTCTACGCCCAGAAGCACTCATCGATTTGCGAGCCGGAAAAATTCGCCCTGAGCGATACCGATTACGAAGATTTCGTCAGCTTCCTGGCCGACAAGAGCTACGACTATACGCTTGAAAGCGAGAAGATTATAGCCGACCTTGAGAAAGCCGTCAAGCGCGAGAACCATTCCGACGTCATCGACGGCGAGCTTCAGCAGCTGCGCAACAAGCTGGCTCACAACAAGGAGCAGGACCTGAAGACGCATCAGGCCGAAATCAGTATGCTGCTCCAGGAGGAGATTGCCAGCCGCTACTACTATCAGGAGGGCCGCGCAAAGGCGCAGCTGCCCGCCGACTCAACGCTCATCAAGGCGGTGGCCGTGCTCAACAACCCCGACGAGTACAAACGCCTGCTCTCACCGGCCGCCAAAACCGATGCGCAGCCCGACGGCACCAATTCCGAACCACGTAAATAAACCTCAATATGGACCAACTGAAAATTCTGTCGATAGCTCCCGAGCCGCTCTGTCCGCCTGTTTCGGGCGACCAGAAAGGCGTTTTCGGCTATCTTAACGCCCTGGGGCAGTTCGCCAATCTGACGGTCATCACCGGCGTCGGCTCAACCATTCCCGAATGCTCGTTCGAGCTGCGGCCCATCGTTCCGAGGTCGGCTTTCCGCCGCATCTCGCGCGTCAACTACAAAATCATCTACGACCAGGTGATTGAGCTCAAGCCCGATTTGATTATTCTGGAGCAGCCCGTTCTGGGCTGGATGGGCACACTCTCGAAGAAAACCGGAGTGCCGGTGTTCATCCACGCAATCAACATTGAGTATCTGCGGTCGATGGCCACGGGCAAATGGTGGTGGCCGGCAATGTTCGAGTGGGAGCGCTTTGCGATGAAGATTGCCAAAGGCGCCTTCTTCACCACCGATCAGGACCGCCAGATTGCCATCAACAAGTTCAGTTTGAGTCCCGACAAGTGCCACCTGAAACCTTACGGAATCGAGCAGACCGAGCTGCAGCCGGTTGCCGCCGGCGAGCGCGCCACTGTGCTCGGCCGCCACGGCATCGACCCCAACGACAAGATTTTTATGTTCTTCGGCGTGCTGAAATATCTGCCCAGCATCGAGTCGCTGTCAATAATCATCGACGAGATTGCGCCGCGTCTGCAAAAGCTGATGGGCGGCACGGGCTACAAGATTCTCATCTGCGGCGGCGGTCTGTCGAAAGAGTATCAGAGCCGTTTCAACGACCTCAAACGCAACAACATCGTCTATGCCGGTTTTGTTGATGACATCAACGAGTACATCCGCAGCTCCGACGTGGTGATGAACCCCGCGCTGCAGAGCGGCGGCATCAAGTCGAAGGTGATTGAGGCCATCGGGCAGAACCGTCCGGTTGTCTCCACATCGATGGGCGCCATTGGAATTGACACCACCGTGTGCGGGAGCAAGCTGCAGGTGGTGGTCGACAACAACTGGGATATGTTCGCCAGCAGTCTGGTTGGCGCTCTGTCGCTCACGGGCGATACGCCGCAGGCTTTCTACGACAAATACAGCTGGCAGGGCATTGCCAGAAATATGTACGAAACGCTGAAAAAATCGATATAAAACATTGAAAATTAAACTGGAATGCGAGATTTTTTCGACCAGATGTTTATGAAGAACACCATCGGCCAGTGGTTTTGGGCCGTGGCCTTTGTGGTTGGGGCGTTTGTGGTGAGTCACATTCTGCTTTGGATTATCCGTCATATTATCAAGAAGATAGTTAAGCGCACGCCGCCAAAAATCGACGACATTATTGTTGAGGCCATCGAGAGACCGGTGGCCGCCGTGGTGATGCTCATTGGCATCAAGCTGGCCCTGCAGGAGCTGACGCTGCCCGCGCGCGCCGTGTCGTTTATGTCGCGCGCCTACGCAATGCTGCTCATTCTTGGCCTGACGTGGTTCCTGTCGCGGTTTGTGGCGCTGCTCATTGTTGAATATGTGCGGCCGTCGGTGTCGGACAAGCTGCCTGGCAAACGTGCCGACAAGCAGATGATTCCGGCCATCAAACGCTCGGTGCAGACCATCATCTGGGGCTTCGGCATTGTCATTGCGCTCAACAATTCGGGCTACGATGTGAAGGCGCTGGTGGCCGGTCTCGGAATCGGCGGTTTGGCTTTGGCCTTGGCGGCGAAAGACACGGTGACCAACATCTTCGGGGGCATAACCATCTTCTTCGACAAGCCGTTCCGCATTGGCGACCGCGTTCGCGTAAGCGGCTACGACGGCTACATTGTGGCCATCGGACTGCGCAGCTTCCGCCTCTCGACGCTTGAAGGCACCGAGGTGGTGATACCGAGCGCCGTCATCATCGACAATGTGGTGGAGAACGTTTCGCGCGAGCCGTCGCGCCGCGTGGTGCTCGAACTGGGCCTCACCTACGACACCACTCCCGGCCAGATGAAGCGCGCGATGGAGATTCTGCGCGAGATTGCCGACCAGAACCCCAACGTTGAGAACTCCCCAATCGTCTATTTCAACACCTTCGCCGATTCGTCAATCAACATCAGTTTCATCTATTTCATTATCAAAGGAAAAGATATTTTTGAGACGCAGAGCGAAGTGAATCTTGCCATTCTTGAGCGGTTCAACGCCGAGGGGCTCAACTTCGCCTTCCCGACGCAGACGGTGCACATCAATTCATAGTTTTACCGATTAGGATGAACCTGCTTTAACCAAAAAACTTGTAATCCGATGAAGATTAGAATACCGAAAATTACCGTTCCTAAGTTAAAGGAAATCAATGTGAAAGCGCCCGAGATAAAGCTGCCTGAAGTCAAAAGCGTAAAGCTGGAAACCCCGGGCGTGGTTACTCCCGAAATCAAGAAACCGGCGATTGCCCCTGTGCACATCAAAAAACCGGCCATCGCCCCAATCAGCTTCAAGAAGCCGGTTATCGTCAAACCGAAAGTGAAATTAACGCATTATAATTTTGGAATAGAAATAGTTAACGAAAATATGAAGGAGAAAAAACTCACCATCGCCATCGACGGATTCTCGTCGTGCGGCAAAAGCACAGTGGCAAAGGAGCTTGCGCGGAAACTGGGCTATGTTTATGTCGATACGGGCGCAATGTACCGCGCCGTAACGCTCTACTGTATGCGCAACGGCCTGATTGCCGACGACGGCACTGTTGATGAGGCGGCGCTCCGGCGCGATATTGAAAAAATCGGCATCAGCTTCATCTACGACCCGCAGACCAGCAAAAACACCACGCTGCTCAACGGCGAGGTGGTTGAGGACGAAATCCGCCGCATCGAGGTGTCGAACAAGGTGAGCTACGTGAGCCGCATCGATTTTGTACGCGCCCAAATGGTTAAGCTGCAGCAGGATATGGGTCGTCAGGGCGGAATTGTGATGGACGGCCGCGACATTGGCACAGTGGTCTTCCCCAACGCCGACCTCAAGATTTTTATGACCGCATCGCCCGAAGTTCGCGCCCAGCGCCGTTTCGACGAGCTGACGGCCAAAGGCGAGAAGGTTACCTTCGACGAGATTCTTGAGAACGTAACCCAGCGCGACTACATCGACCAGCACCGCGAGGTGTCGCCTCTGCGCCAGGCCGACGACGCTCGTGTGGTTGACAACAGCCAGATGACGCGCGACGAGCAGTTTGAGCTGATTCTCAAAATGGTTGACGAGGCTAAAGAGGCAAATGATTGATAATCACAATACTATTGACTGTCGATGAGCAATAGCAACGGCCAACCGCTTCAGATTTCCATCGACCCCGAATCGGGCTTCTGCTTCGGGGTTAAAAACGCCGTGACCAAGGCCACAGCTGAGCTGGCCGACGGCAAGCCGCTCTACAGCCTGGGCGCGATGGTTCACAATCCTATCGAGGTGAACCGTCTGGCTGATATGGGCTTGGTGGTGATTGACCACGACCAGTTTGCCAGCCTGCACGACGCCAAAGTCATCTTCCGCGCCCACGGCGAGCCTCCGTCGAGCTACTCGAACATCAAAGACCGCAACATAAAACTCATCGACGCCACGTGCCCCGTGGTGCTGCGTCTGCAGGAGCGCATCAAGGAGGCGCACCAGGCGATGACCAAATGCGGCGGCCAAGTGGTGATTTTCGGCAAAAAAGGGCACGCCGAGGTGGTGGGTCTTATCGGGCAGACCAACGGCGAGGCCATTCTGGTTGAGAACGAAGCCGACCTTGAGAAAATCGATGCCTCTCGGCCGGTTGAGTTTTTCTCGCAGACAACCAAAGACATAGGCCAGTTTATGAAGATGGTGAAGATTCTGGAGCAGCGTGTGCCACGGTTTCGCTGGCACGACACCATCTGCCGCCAGGTGGCCAACCGCGGTCCGCACCTCAAGCAGTTTGCCGCCGGCCACGAGCTGATGATTTTTGTTGGCGGCCACGACAGCTCAAACGCCAAAGCACTTTTTGGTATGTGTCAGCAAGTGAACACCAACTCATTCTTCATCGAGAATATTGACGAACTGCGCCCCGAATGGTTTGCCGGAGTGCGTAGCGTAGGCATCAGCGGCGCCACATCAACTCCATCGTGGCTGATTGAGAACGTAAAGGCGCGCATTGAGGAGATTTGCGGCCGGCAGCGGTAACTTATTTCCCATCCACAAACTTCGCGGCAAGAGATTTCTTTGCCTGCTCCAACTCGGCAATCACCGCATCGCACCAAGCGTCAAACTCTTGGTCCTCAATCTGATACTCGGGGTGAGAGAGTACAAACTCAATGGTGCGGCGCACGCCCTGGTCAAAGCGGACGGTGGCGCAGAAGTCGGGAACGGCGCGTTTCAGTTTGCTGTTGTCGAACACCACGGAGTTTGATTTGTCGCCCAACAGGCTTCCAGTGAAATCGTAGTCGCTGACGGCTGCCAGAAAATCGGAAGCAACATAATATGGTTTGAACTCGACGCCGAGGCAGTCGGCAATGGTTTGATAGGCTTGGTTCCACGTAACGGTCTCGTCGGAGGTTATCTGAAACACTTCGCCAATGGCGTGTGCATTGCCCATCAGCCCGACGAATCCCTTTGCGAAATCGCTGTTGTGGGTGAAGGTCCAGAGCGAGGTGCCGTCGCCGTGCAGAATGACGGGTTTGCCGTCGAGCATCCGCTTTATGACCTGCCAACTGCCGTTGCGGCCGTGGACGCCAAGCGGAACCGAGCGCTCGTCGTAGGTGTGGCTGGGGCGGATAATGGTTATGGGAAAGCGCTCGTCGCGATATTTGCGCATCAGAAAATCTTCAATCGCTATTTTGTTGCGGGAGTACTGCCAGTAAGGGTTTGCGAGCAGCGTGCTCTCGGTTATCAGATAGTTTGCAAGCGGTTTCTGGTAGGCTGAGGCCGAACTGATAACCATAAACTGCCGCGTGCGGTTGCGGAAAAGCCGATAGTCGCGCTCAATCTGCTGCGGCTCAAAGCAAATGAAGTCGCACACGCAGTCGAACGACATCTCTGCCAGTTTGGCCGACACTTCGGCCTCGTTGTTCACGTCGCTCACCACAATCGAGCGGACATTTTTCGGCAGAACAGTGTTGCGGTTGCCGCGGTTCAAAACGTACAATTCCCAATCTTCAGTTTCCGACAGCCGCCTTGTTATGGCCGTGCTAATGGTGCCTGTGCCGCCAATGAATAATGCTTTTTTCATAGCCTCGTTTGTTTTTGTTTATCAACGCAATATGGGATTTTTTTTGTAAAAGGCAAAAAGGTATCAGGCACTTGGCATTAGGTATTGTCTGTTGTCCGAAGTCTAAAATCATTTCTCTATATTTGCACCCTAAAAATTTGCAAATGGACAACATCCGCAATTTCTGCATCATAGCGCACATCGACCACGGCAAGAGCACTCTGGCCGACCGTCTGCTTCAGTATACGGGCACCGTCAACGAGCGGCAGGCGCAGGACCAGGTGCTCGACGATATGGACCTTGAACGCGAGCGCGGCATCACCATCAAGAGCCACGCCATCCAAATGGATTATATGTACGAGGGCAAGAAATACGTGCTGAACCTGATTGACACCCCGGGACACGTTGATTTCTCGTATGAGGTTTCGCGCTCGATTGCCGCCTGCGAGGGGGCGCTGCTCATTGTCGACGCCACACAAGGCATTCAGGCTCAGACCATTTCGAACCTTTACCTTGCCATTGAGCATAATCTTGAGATAATCCCCGTCATCAATAAAATCGACCTGCCGAACGCTATGCCCGAAGAGGTGAAGGACCAGATTGTGGACCTTATCGGCTGCGACCGCGACGACATTCTTGCGGCCAGCGGCAAGACGGGCGAGGGCGTGGACAAGATTCTTGAACGCATTGTGCAGGTGATTCCGCCGCCGAAGGGCGACCCGCAGGCGCCGCTGCAGGCTCTGATTTTCGACTCGGTATTCAACTCGTTCCGCGGCATCATCGCCTACTTCAAGATTGTGAACGGCGAGATTGCGACTGGCGATTTTGTGAAGTTTGTGAACACGGGCAAGCAGTACAACGCCGACGAGGTGGGCGTTCTCAGGCTCGACCGCGAGCCGCGCAAGGTGCTGAAAACAGGCGACGTGGGCTACATTATTTCGGGCATCAAGACATCGCGCGAGGTGAAGGTGGGCGACACCATCACTCACGTTGACCGTCCGTGCGCCGCCGCCATCGAGGGTTTCGAAGAGGTGAAGCCAATGGTGTTCGCGGGTGTCTATCCTGTGGTGGCCGACGAGTATGAGGACCTTCGCGCATCGCTCGAGAAACTGCAACTGAACGACGCTTCATTGACATTCCAGCCCGAATCGTCGGCGGCGTTGGGCTTCGGCTTCCGCTGCGGATTCTTGGGCCTGCTGCATATGGAAATCATTCAGGAACGGCTCGACCGCGAGTTCAATATGGACGTCATCACCACGGTGCCCAACGTCTCGTTCATCTGCCACACCAAAAAAGGCGAAACCCTTGAGGTGCACAACCCGTCGGGGCTGCCAGCGGTGAACACCATCGACTATATTGAGGAGCCGTACATCAACGCGCAGATAATCTCGAATGTCGATTACATCGGCAACATAATGAAACTCTGTATCGAAAAACGCGGCGTGCTGAAGAACCAGACCTACGTGACGGGCAACCGTGTTGAGGTTACGTTCGATATGCCGCTGTCGGAGATTGTGTTCGATTTTTACGACAAACTGAAAAGTATTTCAAAGGGTTACGCATCGTTCGACTACCATCCGTGCGGATACGGACGTGCCAATCTTGTGAAACTCGATATTCTGCTCAACGGCGAGGGTGTCGATGCGCTGTCGTCGCTCATTCACGCCGACCACGCCTACGACCTTGGCCGCAAAATGTGCGAGAAGTTGAAGGAACTGATTCCGCGCCAACAGTTCGACGTGGCCATTCAGGCGGCCATCGGCGCCAAAATCATCGCTCGCGAAACTGTGCGCCAGGTGCGCAAGGACGTGACGGCCAAATGCTACGGCGGTGACGTGTCGCGAAAGCGCAAACTGCTTGAAAAACAGAAAGAAGGCAAGAAACGTATGCGCCAGATTGGAACCGTTGAGGTGCCGCAGAAGGCGTTCTTGGCGGTGCTGAAGTTGGATAATTAACGCAAACACAGACTGAAAACGCAAACAAAAACTTACAACTTAACAAGTTAAAACTTAATACCTTATAATATGAAACCGACTAATTATCTGCTGATTGCCACCGCGTTTGCAGCCGCGGTTATCACCGCCTGTACAGGCAAAGTCCGCGAGAAAATGCTTCCGCAAATATCGGGTGCCGCGGGCGAAGTGGTTGTTGTGATTGAAGACGACGTGTGGAAAACCACCGCCGACACCATACTGAACATTTTGGCCGCCGACGTGCCAGGGCTGCCCCAAGTGGAACCGATGTTCGATGTGGTGCGAATCCCCAACAAGGCCTTCACCGAGATTTTCCAGCGTCACCGCAACATTGTCAGTTGCCGCGTAGCGTCGGACAGCGCGGCAGGCATAATGGTTGCCAACGACCTATGGGCCGCACCGCAGACCGTTATCCGCATAACCGCCCGCAGCGCCCGCGCGCTCGACTCGCTAATATCGGCCAACCGCGACCAACTTGTGGCCCTTCTGCTCAAAGCCGAGCAAGACCGAATCATAAAGAACTACGCCACCTTCCCCGACCGCGAGGTGATGTCGAAACTTGAGCGTTCGGCTAGCGTAACAATGACAATACCAAAGGGTTACACCTACGATATGGACACCAGTTGCACGCTCGACGGCGACACCTGCCACTTCATTTGGATTTCGCACGAAACGCCCGAAATCAGCCAGGGTCTTTTCGTCTATTATTACAAATATACTGATACTCTGATGCTTACCCGCGACCGCCTAATGGCAATGCGCAACCTGATGTGCAAGCGTTTTGTTGGCGGTCCGTCCGACGGCTCGTATATGTCCACCGTTGCATTCGAGGACGTGACAACCTTCCGCTCGTTCAACCGCCGCGACCGCTACACCGCCGAACTGCGCGGCCTATGGGAGACTCGCGGCGACTTTATGGGCGGCCCCTTCGTCAGCCTTACGCAGTACGACGAGCAACGCGGCCGCATTGTCACCGTTGATGGCTACGTGTACGCAGGCAAGAAGGACAAACGCAACTATATGCGTCAGGTTGAGGCCATTATGAGCACGATGAAGTTTGCGGAATGATTGATTAATTGAAGGCATAATTAGGCATAAGGCAAAAGGCATAAGAGGTTGAGAAAATTTAGAGACTAACTCTTCTAAACAGCACAGCGCTTCAACCTGTTCAACCTGTTAAACTTTAAACGATGGACAACACCAACATAATCAGCGAGGTAACCGACAGCGAGTACAAATACGGCTTTGTGTCGGACATTGAGCACGACACCATTGGCAAGGGCTTGAACGAAGACGTTATTCGGCTCATTTCGAGCAAGAAGGAGGAACCCGAATGGCTGCTCGAGTTCCGCTTGAAGGCCTATCGCCATTGGCTGACGCAAAAAATGCCCACTTGGGCGCACCTTGACATTCCCGAGATTGACTATCAGGATATTATCTACTATTCGGCGCCAAAACAGAATGTGAAGCCCGAAAACGGCGAGATTGACCCCGAACTGAAAAAGACTTTCGACAAGTTGGGCATTCCGCTCGACGAGCAAAAAGCGCTCTCGGGTGTGGCTTTCGATGCCGTAATGGACAGTGTATCAGTAAAAACCACCTACAAAGACGCACTTGCCGAGCGCGGCATAATCTTCTGCTCGTTCAGCGAGGCCGTCCGCAACCACCCCGACCTTGTGCGGCAGTATCTTGGCTCGGTGGTGCCGCCAACCGACAACTATTTTGCGGCCCTTAACTCGGCCGTTTTCAGCGATGGCTCGTTCTGCTATATCCCGAAAGGGGTGCGCTGCCCGATGGAGTTGAGCACCTATTTCCGCATAAATGCCGCCAAAACGGGACAGTTTGAGCGCACGCTAATTGTTTGTGACGATGATAGTTATGTGAGTTACCTTGAAGGCTGCACCGCACCCCGCCGCGACGAGAACCAACTGCACGCCGCCATTGTGGAGATTGTGGTGATGAACAACGCCGAAGTGAAATATTCGACCGTGCAGAATTGGTATCCAGGCGACAAGGAGGGCCGCGGCGGCATTTACAATTTTGTGACCAAGCGCGGCCTGTGCAAGGGCGTGAACGCGCGGCTGTCGTGGAGCCAGGTGGAGACGGGCTCGGCCATTACGTGGAAATATCCAGGCACGGTGCTCTTGGGCGACGGCTCGTCGTCGGAGTTCTACTCGGTGGCCGTCACCAACAACCACCAGCAGGCCGACACAGGCTCAAAAATGATTCACATTGGCCGCAACACCAGCAGCCGCATAGTGTCGAAGGGCATTTCGGCAGGTCAGAGCCAGAACAGTTACCGCGGCCTTGTCAAGGTCTCGGCCAACGCCGACGGCGCCCGCAACTACTCGCAGTGCGACTCGCTGCTTTTGGGCGACAAATGCGGTGCCCACACGTTCCCTTACGTCGAGTGCCTGAACAACACTGCCGTACTCGAGCACGAGGCCACCACGTCGAAAATCGGCGAAGACCAGATTTTCTACTGCAACCAGCGCGGCATTTCAACCGAAGACGCCGTGGGCCTGATTGTGAACGGTTACGCCAAAGAGGTGCTGAACACCCTGCCGATGGAATTCGCCGTTGAGGCGCAGAAGCTGCTGCAAGTCAGTCTGGAAGGTAGTGTGGGGTAGCCATTGATTGAAGGATTGAAGGATTGAATAATTGAAGGATTGAAGGCGTGAATAGGTTAAGATTTTGGAAATAACAATTGAAAATGAAAAATTAGAAATGAAGGATTGAGATAGAAACGATTCACCGATTAAACAATTAAACGATATATAGATGCTGACAATAAAAGATTTACGGGCTTCGATTGACGGGAAGCCGATTCTGAAGGGAATCAACTTGCACATTAATGCGGGCGAGGTGCACGCCATTATGGGACCCAACGGGTCGGGAA
The DNA here is from genome assembly GCA_946404125.1 of uncultured Bacteroidota bacterium. Classification (GTDB taxonomy): domain Bacteria; phylum Bacteroidota; class Bacteroidia; order Bacteroidales; family SZUA-534; genus RUG13583. The sequence goes on from CAMJCK010000055.1 coordinate 20,084, forward strand.
AAAGCACGCTCTCGTCGGTGCTGACGGGCAACAGCCGCTTCACTGTCGATGGCGGCGAGGTGACGTTTCTGGGTCGCGACCTGCTTGCAATGCCGCCTGAGGACCGCGCGCGGTTGGGGCTTTTTATGAGTTTCCAGTACCCAGTTGAGATTCCTGGCGTCAGTATGGTCAACTTTATGCGCGCCGCCGTCAACGAGAAGCGCAAATTCAACGGCCTGCCCGCCCTTTCGGCTGCCGAATATCTGAAACTGATGCGCGAGAAGAGCCAGTTGGTCGAGATTGACTCACGACTCACGTCACGCTCTGTGAATGAGGGCTTTTCGGGTGGTGAGAAGAAGCGCAACGAGATTTTCCAGATGGCGATGCTTGAGCCGCGCCTGTCGATTCTCGACGAGACCGATTCGGGCCTTGACATTGACGCCCTGCGCATTGTGGCCAGCGGCGTGAACAAACTCAAAACGCCCGAAACATCGTCGATTGTCATCACGCACTATCAGCGCCTGCTCGACTACATTGTGCCCGATGTGGTGCACGTGCTCTACAACGGCCAGATTGTGAAGACTGGCGGCAAAGAGCTCGCGCTTGAGCTTGAAGAGAAAGGCTACGACTGGATTAAAAGCGAATTCGACAACAAGTAGTTTATGGAAAACGTTAGTTCAGTCGGCATAAAAGACAAACTTACAGCACTTTATCGCCAGTATGCCGCGCAAATT
>CAMJCK010000056.1:0-20321 GCA_946404125.1 uncultured Bacteroidota bacterium
TACGTAGCAGGCCACCGCGGAATGGTGGGTTCGGCCATTGTGCGCGAGTTGCAGCGGCAGGGCTACAACAACATAATCACCCGCACCCACAGCGAACTCGACCTTTGCCGTCAGGCGGATGTTGAGGCGTTTTTTGCGGCCGAGAAACCCGAATATGTTTTTCTGGCGGCGGCGAAAGTGGGCGGCATTGTGGCCAACCAAAGCGCTCTGGCCGACTTTATGTATCAGAATATGATACTGGAAATGAACGTGATACACGCCGCCTGGCAGAACGGATGCAAGAAACTTGAGTTTTTGGGTTCGTCGTGCATTTATCCGCGAATGGCGCCGCAGCCGATGAAGGAATCGTGCCTGCTGACGTCGGAATTGGAAAAAACCAACGAGGCCTACGCTTTGGCGAAGATTTCAGGCCTGAAATACTGCGAGTTCCTGAACCGCCAATACGGCACCGACTATATCAGCGTGATGCCGACCAACCTTTACGGGCCCAACGACAACTATCACCCCGAGCACAGCCACGTGCTGCCCGCTTTGATTCGGCGTTTCCACGAGGCGAAGGTGTCTGGTGCGCAATCTGTTACCTGTTGGGGTGACGGCAGTCCGCTGCGCGAGTTCCTTTACGTTGATGACCTTGCCAACCTGTGCGTCTTCCTAATGAACAACTACAGTGGCAACGAAACCGTCAATGCGGGTACGGGCAAAGAGTTGACAATCAAAGCACTGACCGAACTTGTGGCAAAAGTTGTGGGCTATACTGGCGAGATAAAATGGGACACTACGCGCCCCAACGGCACGCCGCGCAAACTGCTCGATGTGTCGAAGGCTGAAAAACTTGGCTGGCGCTACAAAACCGAACTTGAAGACGGTATCCGCCTGTCGTACAACGATTTCTTGAACAACCCGATGAGGGCAGAGAGATGAAAGGTTGAGAGGGTTGAGAAAGTTGAGATGGTTTAGAAAGAGAGGAAACTCAACAGTGAAGCACTGAACTTTCTCAACAGTGAAGCACTAAATCTTCGTAACGAAAATAACTGATACAAAACAAATTAAACATACAAATATGAACATTGCGATTGTAGGAACGGGATACGTCGGGCTGGTGTCGGGCGTTTGCTTTGCCGAGATGGGTATCGATGTAACTTGTGTCGATATTGATAGTGTCAAAATAGAAAAGTTGATAAAAGGCGAGATTCCAATCTACGAGCCTGGTCTCGACGAGATGCTGTTGCGCAACGTGGCGGCTGGACGTCTGCACTTTACAACCGACCTTCGCACCTGTCTCGACAATGTTGAGGTGGTTTTCTCGGCCGTGGGCACACCGCCCGACGAGGACGGCAGCGCCGACCTGCAATATGTGCTGGCAGTGGCTCGCACCTTCGGGCAGAATATCAGCAAATATACCATTCTGGTAACCAAATCGACAGTGCCTGTGGGCACGGCGCAGAAGGTGAAAACGGCCATTCAGCAGGAATTGGACAAGCGCGGTGTGCAGGTCGAATTTGATGTGGCTTCGAACCCCGAATTCCTGAAAGAGGGCGCCGCAATCAAGGACTTTATGGGTCCCGACCGCGTGGTTGTGGGCACCGACAGCCCGCGCGCACAGAAGATTATGGCGCGGCTCTACAAGCCGTTTATGCTCAACAGCGAGCGAATGATTTTCACCGACATTCCGTCGGCCGAGATGATAAAATACGCCGCCAACTCGATGCTAGCCACCCGCATATCGTTTATGAACGACATTGCCAACCTGTGCGAACTTGTTGGCGCCGACGTGAATATGGTGCGCAAGGGCATTGGCAGCGACACCCGTATCGGCCGCAAATTTCTTTATCCTGGCTGCGGATACGGTGGCAGTTGCTTCCCGAAGGATGTTAAGGCATTGATAAAGACCGCCGAGCAGAACGGCTACCAAATGCGCGTGCTCAAGGCCGTTGAGGAAGTGAACGAGCGACAGAAAGCCATTCTTTTCGACAAACTCAACAAGCGTTTCGGCGGAAATCTGAAAGGTAAAACCGTGGCTCTGTGGGGATTAGCCTTCAAGCCCGAAACCGACGATATGCGTGAGGCGCCCGCTTTGGTGCTTATCAACAAACTGGTGGCCGCTGGCTGCACCGTCAAGGTTTTCGACCCTGTGGCGATGGACGAGTGCCGCCGCCGCGTGGGCGACAAGGTGCTCTACGGCAAGGATATGTACGACGCCACCGTCGATGCCGATGCGCTCATTCTTGTGACCGAGTGGAAGACATTCCGTCTGCCGAGTTGGGAAGTGCTGGCGCGCTCGATGCGCAACAAACTGGTGATTGACGGCCGCAACATTTACGATGCCGCCGAACTTGCCGAATCGGGATTTGAATATTGCAAGATAGGCTGATGAACGTACTCGTAACAGGCGCCGCAGGATTTATCGGGTTTCACCTTGCCCGCCGCTTGCTCGAGGCTGGGCACACGGTTACGGGTATCGACAATCTGAACAGTTATTACACTGTCAATCTGAAAAATGCGCGGTTGGCCGAGTTGGGTATCGATGTCAGCAAAATCGATAGCGGACAGCCCGTTAAAAGCACTGTATATCAGCAATTTGAATTTATAAAACTGAATATTGAAGACCGCGAGCAGTTGCCGAAGTTTTTTGTGCAAGGTCGGTTCGATGTGGTTGTCAATCTGGCCGCGCAGGCAGGAATGCGATTCTCTATCGATGAGCCTTTCTCGTTCATTGACAGCAATATAGTTGGCTTTACCAATGTTCTGGAATGCTGCCGCCGTAACCAAATCAAGCATTTGGTTTACGCGTCGTCGAGCAGCGTTTACGGCAGCAACACCAAGGTGCCCTTTGCCGAAACCGACCGCACCGACAACCCTGTCAACCTGTACGCCGCCACCAAGCGCGCCAACGAGTTGATGGCGAGTTGCTACTCGTCGCTCTACGGCATACCCGCCACAGGGCTGCGTTTTTTCACGGTCTATGGCCCGTGGGGCCGCGCCGATATGGCCCCGATGCTCTTTGCCCGCGCAATCAGCGGCGGCGAGCCCATTCGCGTTTTCAACGGCGGCGACCTTTTGCGCGACTTCACTTATATCGATGACATTATCGACAGCCTGATGATGGTGCTCGCCAAACTGCCTGAGCCACAAGCCGATGGCCGCCGGCACAAGGTTTACAACGTCGGCTACTCGTCGCCCGTGCGGCTGTCCGATTTCATTGCGTTGCTCGAAGACGCGCTTGGGCGCAAGGCCGAAAAGCAAATGCTGCCGATGCAGCCTGGCGACCTTTATCAAACTTTCGCCGATTCGTCGGCCTTTGAGCGCGACTTTGGATTCCGCCCGAAAACGTCTGTGGCAGAAGGTGTTAAGCGGTTTGCCGAGTGGTTCAAGGTTATAGGAAATGGGTTGATTAAGGCATAATTAAGGATTTTCTTTTGCTCCTTGTATTTGAATTTTCACTCTTTTTTATCCCAAAGTGGGTCATATACAGGGCGGATAGGCATTCCGTAGTAGCTGGGTGCTGAGTGTATATTATATTCATCGCCATAATACGACTTGTTTTTTTCCAAAGATTTTTGACCACTCCAAAAAGTGGATGAGTAAATGATAACTGTATCATTTTCAATAATATAATTTGAAGTTGGAACAAAAATGCTATAACCTGTGATTGCGCTTGTTAATAAAGTGCCTGGTACTGAGTTCCTTGTGACTGATTCGACGTTACAATTATGAGTTAAATCCAATATTTCATCATAAGTTGGCATTCGCCAGCCATTACCAAGTTTTGCTGTTGCCGCATCGTACTGTGTCCCACTTATATTTGTTTGTTGGATAGGGGTGTAGTCTTTACCATAGAAGCTATTTTTAGGCTCGGTTTCACCCCAAGCGTAATAATCACCAATCGGATTCTCTATAGTTGCGCCGAGATTATCGGTCGCCCACAATACGCTTAACCCAAGGTCAACTGCACCATCAACGGTAACAACATCACTTGTAGTGAACGATTTTGTTTCGCCATAATAGTAGGAATAGGTATAGTAGTTGAGAATAGGCGCATACACATAAGGTCGGTAATAATATGTTGTATTTGGTTGTAGTTCTACAATAGTACTGTTGATTTTAATATCATTGATAATTTCATAGTCATCAGTAGTTTGATATTGGTATTCATAGTTTTCATCAGAAGGTAGTTTTGTTGTTGATGATATATAGATGCCTGCAGCCCAGTATCGGTGTTCAATATCAATATAGGCATTGTTATAGACACAGGAAATATTTACAGAGTGGGCGGTTATTCTATTGACTTCATTAATAGAGAATTGAAAAGGTGGAGTTGTGAAACTTTTCGTTTCGCCCAAAACACACACATTTTCCGAAAATTTCACAAAAGCAGTATAATAGTAGAGTGTGTTTGGTTTAGCAGGAACCACACATTTTAAACTTCCATCATCCATTAAGGAATTATCTAAAATACTTGCATACGCCAGATTTACGTCAGGGTCAGTAAAACTTTGTTCAGTAATTTGGGTTTCAGAATATAAAAATCCGCAGTCAAAGTTGTACTCAGCACTAATTTCAGACATTTTCCCTGTCAGAAGTTCCCCAAACAATCCGTTTTTTCGAGCATCAAGAGTAGTTATTGAAATATCTATTGGGACTATGGTAAAACTTTTAGTTTCTCCATATACAGTTGCTGAATACTTTTCAAACGCGCTCCAATAGTGCATAACAGCCCTATAATAGTAAGTTTGTCCGAATAATAGACCATCGTATGTGTTGCTATACCAATCGCTGTATTTATCTCTATTTACGTAATCATTATCAGGAATCAGTTCTGAGAAATCTTTTTCGGTTGACAATTCAAACCCGAACGAATAATCATCAAAATTCTTGGCTTCAGGGTTTATAGAAGCATTAACTGTAACGGAGAGGCCTGATATTATCGCTTTTTTGGTTGTAATTAGTCCTTCCATATCACTTGTGGTAAGTTTCATTACATTTCCTATTGAATAGTTTGCGCCATCCGTTGCATATGCGCAATAATATATTGTACTATTAGGTCCAAGCCCAGATACTGTATGCCGAAAAGAGTAAACCGTAACATCGGCACCGGCACAAAGAAGGTTGCGAATGCTTTTCTGTGATGATTGATAATGCGTTAGTTTGTTTTTGGCATCTTCGTCAGATTCTACATTATCGGCAAATATTAAAAGAAATCCGTAAGAATAATTATCGTCCACGTATTTAGAATCAGTTTGACCTCTTAATAATACTGAAGCACTATCTATTTTTACGTAAGTGAGAGTGTTAACTTTGGGTATGTTTTCCGAATCTTTGCAAGCTGAAAATAAAATTGAAATTATAGCAATAATAAATAGGTGTTCAATCGATGTCTTCATAAAAATTGTTGTTTTTATGTTGGTAATTAGCAATATAGCAGATGAATGATTCAAAAAAACTAATGCCTACCAAACAATTATTAATTAGCACAAATATAGTTATTTCTGTCACCAAATAATAATTTTGCGACTTGGATTGGGAATCCAATAAAACAGAATATATGGCACTGACGGTTTACTTTTTCGGGTCGCTGCCGAATGGCGTTGAGCCCTACTACGGCGGCGGCGAGGTGGGCAACAAACGCACCGTCGATATGCTGCGCCAATTTGGCTTTAAGGTGCGGATTGTCAGAAAGTTGCGATGCAAACTCACGGCTTCGCAATTTGTAAAATTGATAACCTATCCGTTCCGCGCTGCAATCGGGGTCAGCGCGTTTCTTGGCCTGCTTTTGTTCGGCTCGCGCAAAGCGATAGTGCACATTTCGGGTTTTTACGGCCCGACAATCTTTTTTGAATATATTTTGGTTGAAGCTGCCAACTTATTGGGTTACAAGATTATATACGAAATGCGCGGCGGCGGAGCAGAAGCGTATCACAAAAGTGGCTCGGCCATTTATCGGTTATGCTTTGCGCGAATTGTCCGCAAGGCGAGGGTGATTTTCTCGCAAGGCGTTGAGAATGAGCCGCTTTTGAAGTCGATTTCCGACACGCCAATCTTCTACTATCCGAATTACGTTGAGGCAAGTTATCTGCCGTCAGCATTGCCGCAAAAGCCTGAAAATGTGGTTAATCTGATATATTTCGGCCGCATTGAGCCGCAGAAGAACGTGAAACTGATTGTCGAGGCCGCAGCCATTTTGCAGAAAAAAACGGATATCTCGCTGACAATCATTGGGAAAGGACCGCACGGATACGTGAGTGAGGTGATTCGCCAAATGGAACGGACGCTCAAGCCTGGCACCTACACGTTCATTTCGGGCTACGCTCGCATTGGCATTCGTAACATTTTGTTCGACAAGCATTTCCTGATTTATCCGTCAACGCTTGCGCGCGAGGGGCAATCGAATTCCATTACCGAATCAATGAGTTGCGGTGTGGTGCCCGTCTCGAGTCCGCAGGGGTTCAGCCGCACCGTTATCGGCAACGACCGTCTGATTGTCAATGAATTATCGGCGCAAGCCTATGCCGACCGCGTGCTTGAAATCCTGTCCGACGGCAGTTTCAATGAGTTGAGCCAATTTGTTTACGAGCGCATAAAATCGAACTACACGCAAGCCGTTATCGAGCCGAAGTTGCGCGAGCAGTATGAGCGGCTTTGGGGTGGGTGAGAAACCTGCATTTTTTTGCACACCGACCACATATTATTGTTTCTTTTGCACCGATTTTAAAACAGAACGAAATGCACATTATTAGTAAAAAAGCCGACCTTGCCGACTACTTGAAACAATGCCGCGCGAACGGCAAAACCATTGGTTTTGTGCCCACAATGGGCGCTCTGCACGAAGGGCACCTGTCGCTTGTGCAGCGGTCGCTGAGCGAGTGCGACGTGGCGGTTGTGAGCGTTTTTGTCAACCCCACGCAGTTCAACGACAAGAACGACCTTCAGAATTATCCGCGCTGCGTTGACAAAGATTGCGCGCTGCTTGAGAGTGTTGGTTGCAATGCCGTTTTCACGCCGTCGGTTGAAGAGATGTACCCCGAGCCCGATACCCGCGTGTTCAGTTTCGACGGACTCGACAAGGTGATGGAAGGCGAGCACCGCCCTGGCCATTTCAATGGTGTGGCGCAGGTTGTCAGCAAGCTGTTCGATATTGTGCAACCCGATAAGGCTTTCTTCGGAATGAAAGATTTTCAGCAAGTTGCGATAATCAAGAATATGGTTCGGCAGCTTGGGCTGAAGGTTCAGATTGTGCCGTGCCCCATTATCCGCGAAGACGACGGCCTGGCCAAAAGCTCGCGCAATATGCTGCTCACACCTGAGCACCGTGCCGCCGCGCCGGCCATTCATAAGGCTTTGTTCGAGGCCACCACAATGAAAGAAGATTTGAAGCCCGACCAACTCTGCGAGTGGATTACCAAAACCATTGATGCTACCGGCCTGCTTCAAACCGAATACGTGCAGATTGTTGATTTTGATACACTTATGCCTATCAGCGAGTTCGATGGTCACCACGCCATTGCCTGCATTGCCGTTTGGGCCGGAAAAGTGCGCCTGATTGACAACATTGAGTTTTAAGCAAAGAGTTTTAGTGAACAACAAATAAAGCGGAACGAGCAATGTTCCGCTTTTTTTGTATACGGCTCATTTTCAACCATCAATCGGCTATCACTTCCACCTTCTCGTTCGGCCATACGTACCACAGGTAGCCGCTTACTTTTTTGCCTGTGAGTTTCCGCAGGGCATCGATGTAAACGCTAACTTGCTGATTATATTCGGGGTTATGATGACTTGTGAATTTGTAGTCGATGACCACCATTTCGGTGTCCGATTCCAGAATACGGTCGGGGCGGCGTATGCGATTTTCGCCATCGGCCAACATTATCGATTGCTCGGTGAAAACTTTCCATTTTCGGCTGAACCAGTCGGGTTGTTTGGCAATAAATTTTGCCACTGCTCGCTCGTATGTCTCTGCCTTGTCTGCCTCAATATAACCTTCATTTACAACTTCACGCACTGCATCAGCCACATCGTCGGCATACTTGATGTACTCAAAAATGTGATGGTAGAGTTTGCCGACGTTGATGTTCTGAATGCGGTCGAAATCAACGCCTGCGAAAAACTCGGCAGAGTGGCAGCGGATGTCAACGCGGGCGCGATTGGACGGGCATTGGCGCACAACTTCCTCAGTCACGCTATCGGCCTCAGTCTCAGATTGGTAAGGCTGCTCAACACCGATTGTTATACGGTCGTCGGTGCAGACAATTCCAGCCTTGGCGGCAGCGGCATCGGTGGGCGCGAAATCACGCAGTTTTAGCCATATCTTTTTATCCTGAAAATCAGTCGAGTTACTGTCTTTTTCATCTTTGTATGTCACGCAGATTCGCATATCGCGTGAGGCTCGCGTCAACGCCACATACAAAACGTTGAGATTGTCTATATGCCTCATAAACTGCTCTTTATAGTAGCTTTCAGCAAAGACCGATTGGGCTAAAGCTTCTTTGTAGCCAACGGGTATCGGTGAGAATTCTTTGTAAGGTTCCGCTTTGGTCTCGCACCAGATGATGTCGCTGTTGCGCGGCGGCTCGGTTGGTGACGGGTAGGGTAGCAGTACCGCCTTGAATTCCAAACCTTTAGCCTTGTGAATGGTCATTATCTGAATGGCATTCTGACGGTCGTTCATTGTGATGGTCTGCTGAAATCCTTTATCGTTCCACCAGTCGATAAATTGCTGAAGATTAGAGCCGTTGCGCTCGCTGAACGTCTGCACGCGGTCCTCAAACTCGTTGATGAACGGCCGGTCGGTGGCACTAATTTGGTGCGGAAGACCGAAAAACACCTGCGTCAGCCGGCTCGAGAGTTGAATCAGGTCGAATTGGCGGAAGCTGTCTTTCAGAGCCGCAAACTCAGTCGGCATCTGCGCCCAGACGCCTGTAGCCTCTTTGTCGAATACGGTTTGCTGAATCCGCTCAGCGGCAGCCTTGAGTCCGCTGTTGATGGCGTGGTAGAGCCATACCAGTTGTCCCTGAACGTATGGCACATCGGGTGTGAGCAGGAACTGCATTGCCGACACCAGCAACCTGATGGCCTGATTGTTGCCCAGCAGAACCGACTCGCTTGACACAAACCGGTAGCGACCGGCAAAGTCGGGGTTGTCGCCCTGAGCTTTGGCCAGGCAGTTGGCCACGGCTGCGCCGTTTTTCTTGCTGCGCACCAGAATGGCGATGTCGCCAGGTTGGTAGCCCAGTTCGGCCAGCCGGTCGATTTGCTTCACAACCCATTCGCCAACCGCCACATCGGTGTCAATATCCTTAACGTCAACATAATCAACCGACACAAAGCCCTCTGTGTCAGCGTTTTTTGCGGGCACTTTCTGCACGGCGTCGCTGTAGGTGCGGTTGAAAATGTCGAGGCAATTGGGCTCGTAATTGCCGTTATTTACCTGTTTTTCAACGTATTCGCCCATCATATCGCTGATAGCTTTGACGCACCAGTTGTTGAACAGCACCACATTCTTGCAGCTGCGCCAGTTGTATTCAAGGTTTTCAATGTCGCCCGAGGCGATGTGGAATTTTTCTTGAACCTTATTGTCAAGCAGATTCCAGTCGCCGCCGCGCCAGCGGTAGATGGCCTGCTTCACATCGCCCACAATCAGCGACTTATGACCTTCGGCCACCTTGTTCCAGATGAGCGGAAGAAAGTTTTCCCAGTTCAGTGTCGATGTGTCCTGAAACTCATCTATCATAAAGTGGTTCAGTGTGTAACCGAATTTTTCATAGATGAACGGCGCATCGTTGTTTTTAATCATCTCGTGAAGAAAAGGCATTGACGAGCGCAACAGAAACAGATTCTGCTCATTGCAGATTTCCTTCTGAATCTGAAGCACGCGGTAGGCAAGCACAAGTTTGTTGATGTTGGCAAGCGCCAAATCTGCTGATATGGCGGAACCAAACTCTTTGCTGTCAGCCATTTCGGTGAGCTGTTGCAGCATATCGGGCAATCCGGCCCCGACATATCGGCTTTGCAAAGCCTTGTCTTTTATCATTTTATTGATGTCGTCGCGCTGAGCGATTACACGGGAGCCATATTTGGTATCCATCACGTTTTTTGCCGATTTGCAGACCACAAAATATTTCCAAACCGTGCCTTGGTCTTTGTAACTGAAATCGTCGGAAGTCAGGCCGGCGCTTTCCATTGCCGCCACAGCCTTTGTGCCGATTTCGTTTATTTTTTCCAGGTAGCTGTCACGAATTTGGCTCAACTCACCTTTGAATTTATCAAATTCGGTCTTCAGCTCATCCATTGGTTTATCCTTATTCTCACGGCTGATTTTATCGTACGCATCAACCGCGAATTTCGATGTCTCGCTTTGGATTTCCCATCGGTTGCCCTTTTCCATTTTCTCGCCGATGGTCTGCATAATCCATTGGCCTTCATCGCTTTCGGAGCCAAAATCGTCAATCATACGGCTCACGGCGTTGTCTGTCACCGATTTGTCATCGAGTTCGAGTGTGAAGCCACTGTCGAGGTCAAGCTCGTAGGCGATTGACTTAATCACCTGCTGGAAGAAGCTGTCGATGGTGCTGATTTTGAAGTAGCTGTATTGGTTGAGCATCTGCTTAAGCAGCGTTTGCGCCCGATTGCGGAGTGCGTCGGCGGTCAAGCCGAAAGTCTTGCAAAGGTCGTCGGCATAGTCCGACTTGCGGCCGTTGGCAATGGCGCTAATGGCTTCCAGAATGCGCTCGCGCATCTCGGCGGTGGCCTTGTTTGTGAAGGTCACAGCCAGCACGTTACGAAACTTGATTTCGGGGTTGAAAACCAACTTCAGGTATTCGCCCGTGAGCTTGTGCGTTTTGCCCGAGCCCGCCGATGCTTTGCAAATGGTGAGTGTGCTCATATCAGCAAGTTAATATTCTGAAAATCATTTCGTTTAGCAGGTCGGCGTCGTCAACGGGCGGTGCGTCGATGCCTTTTGAGTAAGCGTCGTATTCACGCAAAATGCTGATTATCTGCGCACATTGCCGCAGTGAGTAGCTGCGTGCCGCCGTCTGGTAGTCTTTCATAAAATATGGATTCACCTTCAGGGCCGCCGCCTGCTCTGCGGGGCTGCTGCCGCTCATACTGTGCAGAATCATAATCTTGGTGAAAAAACCGTAGAGTGCCGCAATGTCAGGAATGATGCTGTGCTTGGGCATAGCCCCCATATGTTTGGCAATCAGCGCCGAGCGATAAACATCGCGCGCACCGAGGGCGTTTTGCAGCTCAAACACGTTGAAATCTTTGCTGATGCCCACGTTGCGCTCCACATCGGCCGTTGTGATGGTGCCGTTTTCACCCACAGCCAGCTTAAGCTTGTCGAGCTCCATAACAATTGTCGAAAGCTTGTTGCCCAAGTGCGCAGCCATAATTTCGGCCGCATTTGGCTCGATGCTCACGCCGCGCCCTTTCAGATAATCGGTTATCCATCGGCCTACCTGATTGTCGTACAGTGTTTTCGACTCAAAAAGCACCTGCTCCTTGTCGATGAGTTTGGCCAGTTTGCGGCGGCTGTCGAGTTTTTTGCCTTTGTAGTTGATAACCAGCACGGTTGACTTGAGCGGGTTCTCCACATAGAGCGCAAACGGGTCGGCATTGCCTTCGGAGGAGCCGTCGAGGCCCTTCACGTTCTGCGCCTCCTTCACAATCACAAGGTTGTATTCCGCCATCATCGGGAATCGCTTGGCGGCGTTCAGAATCTGCCCCAAATCAACATCGGCACCATACACAACTGTCTGATTGAAAGCTTTTTCATCCTCTTTCAAAAGGTTCTTTTCAATATAGTCGGTTATGGCGTCGATGAAGTACGGTTCCTCGCCCATAAGGAAGTAAACAGGCTTGAATTTCCGGTTTTTAATGTCGCCCATTATCTGCTCAAAGGTCTGCATAGGTGTCGATGTTTTTCTATGAATTCAACGTCTCAAATATATTATCGGCGCGTGATATTTAAAAACTTTTCGGGATTTTTGGCGGTCGAAAACAAAAATCGCTAAAGCGCAACCTCCGTGCATCGCACCTATTAAATAGGCGGGAGGTGACAAATTGGCGCAAAAGGTTGCGGAAAAACCTGTTTCACATTTATTTTTGTTAAAAAAACGTTGAAAACGTTGCTCATTATTGATTTTTATTATTTTTGGTGTTCGTTAAAAACATTGGTAAGAATTACCATAATTTTTTTAAATAATATAAACTTTAAATCTATTAATTGGACAATTATGAAAAAGGTAAACGTTTGTATTTTAGCGTCTTGCGCCTTGGCTTTAACCGCTTGCGGTGGTATGCAGAAAATGGCAGATATGGCCAAGCAAGTACAGTTTGATGTGACTCCGAGAGTGCTTGAAATGCACGGTGACAGTGTCGAAGTTGAGGTTAAATTCACCTTCCCTGCAAAGTATTTCATTGCTGATGCAACTTTGGAAGTAACTCCTGTTTTGAAATATGAGGGCGGTGAGAAGGCTTTCGCGTCGAAAACCGTTCAAGGTGAAAAAGTTCAGGCCAACAACGATGTTTGCTCGTTTGCAAACGGCGGAACTTTCACTGCTAAAGGCAAAATTTCTTTTGAAGAGGCAATGCGCGCTTCTGAGTTGGTTGTGAACGCAAAAGGCACAATGAAAGACAAATCGATTGAGATTCCTTTCGGAAAACAGGCCGACGGCGTTATGTCAACAGCCTTGCTTCTCAAGAAAGAGGCTATGACCATCGGCGCTGCCGACAAGTTCGTTCGCATCACCAACGATTCGAAAAACGCCACTCTCTTCTTCGTTATCAACAAGGCTGACATCCAAAGCAAAGAGTTGAAGAAGGACGAGATTGCCGAACTGAAGAAATTCATCAGCGAGGTTGCCGCCAACGAGCGTATGGAGGTTAAGGGCATTGAGATTTCGGCTTTCGCATCGCCTGATGGTGAGGAGTCGCTCAACGACAAACTGGCCGCCAACCGTATGAAGAATTCTGATTCTTTCTTCAAGAAAGAGCTGAAGAAATCGAAAGTTAACGCCGACGCTTCTGTTTTCAAAACAACTTCGTTGGCTGAGGACTGGGACGGCTTCAAAACTTTGATGCAAGAGTCTGACATCCAGGATAAAGAGCTTATCCTCCGCGTTCTTTCAATGTATTCTGACCCTGTTGTTCGCGAGAAGGAAATCAAGAACATCTCGGCCGCTTATGAGGAGATTGCCGACAAGATTCTTCCCCAACTGCGTCGTTCGACTTTGTCAGTCAACATCGCCGTTATCGGTCACTCTGACGAGGAAATCAAAGAGCTGGTTGCCGCAAACTCTGAGGACCTGACTGTTGAGGAGCTGCTTTACGCCGCCACTCTGACTGAGGACAACGCTGAGAAACTTTCTATCTATCAGAAGGCTGCCGCCAAATTCCCTGAGGATTGGAGAACCAACAACAACGTAGGTCACATCAGCTACAAGATGGGTAACTACGCTGACGCAAAAGCCGCATTTGAGAAAGCTAAAGAGGCTGACGCTTCGAACGTGGTTGTTCTGAACAACCTTGGCGCTTGCGCTTACGCTGAAGGCGACGAGGCTGCCGCTAAAGAGTTCTACGCAGCTGCCGCTGGTGCCGGCGACGAGGTTAGCTACAACCAAGCCGTTATCGCTACCAAGAAGGGCGACTATGAGACAGCTTTGAATCTGTATCAGAGCAGCAAGCTCAACACATTCAACTGGGCTCTCTGCAAATACCTCAACTACTTCAACACCAAGAACGCCGACGTATTCGACGCTACTCTTGGCATCTTGAACAAGATTGAGGACCAGAGCGACGCAAAAATCGCTTACCTGAAGGCAATCCTCGGTGCCCGCAAGCAAGACCGCGACCTGCTCTTCAACAACCTGAAGGTTGCTGTTGAGAAAGACGCTTCGCTCGGCGCATACGCAGCAAAAGACATTGAGTTCGCTCAATACGCTCAGGAAGAGGAATTCAAAAACATCGCGAAATAAGATTGTTAAATAAGTTTTCATTGAAAAACCGGTCTCTCACAAGGGGGGCCGGTTTTTTTGTTGGCTGATTCAAAAAGTACATCAACGTGTTGGGGTTTTATTCGGGATAAACGCGTAAGTTCAAAATAGAAGTGCAATTCTCTTTTGTTTCTGATATTCAGGCTAAATTAAATAGACGTCCTAGTGCTAAACTTAATTTTGATTCTCCTGCTTCTGTCTTCTTTAACCATTTTTACTAAAATTGCACTTGCTTCTTGAAACTACGTTTATCTATAAAATTCCAAGATTGTGGTAAGGTTACTATTTGTTTTTTTTGCATTTGCAATGCCTGTACAAGTCATTAGTCAGGTTACTTATACCGATTACAAAATACTGCAGGACACACTGCATTTAACAGATCCAAAATACCTGTCTTTTCTTAAGCTCAAAGAGTTGCAAGAAGAGGGGTGGTTGACAACATATGCTTTGCAGGCTCCAATATTTGATGGAAACATAACGGATTTTGTGGAGCATAATACTGTTAATCCTTTTATTATTTCAGATGATAATATACACGAAGAATCTGTTTGGATATATTTTGAAATAGACACGTTGGGTTATACGTTTAATCATCAAGTAATGAGAACCACAAATTGTCGTTCTGAATATTGCGATGAAGCATTAAGAGTATGTAGACTGATAAAGTTTGATAAGCCGGCATATAATAATAAAAAAGCCATCTATTGTAATTATGTGGTACTAGTCAAATTTGGCAAAAAAAATTATCAATACTAAACGATTCTTCTGCATTTCTGCACGTTGTCACACCCCCGGGATATGTGCCAAAAAATTGGGGATATGTTATTGATTTTTGTGAACAAAACGGCATAATTTTACGATTAACACATATTAGGACATAAAAAATGGCAATAATGTACATCAACGGCAACATAGTTCGCAAAAGTGATTTTGGCCTGATGCCTACAGTGGCAGTAAGCCGCACGCTGTGAGCGGCATTAGCAGTCTGATTGCGGGAACAGGTGCGGAACGCACCTGCGAGGCTGAGTACAACACCATTGGCAAGGTGAGAAGCTGACACTGAAGAATGGCGGCAACAGTTTTTTCGGTGCATACACAGTCTGCTAGACAAGTGTTATAAAGCAAATGGAGAATTATGAATCCGCAGGTTGCCCGCATAGCAGTCTGCGGATTTGTTTTGCCATCGCGTGAACCAGCGCCTCAATCATTTCCCGTTCAGCCGCTGCTCAAGCCATTTGTCGATGGACTGGAGGCGCTCGTTGCTGGCGGCGGCGAGGATGACGATGCCCACAAACGGCAGAGCAGGCACTTTGTAGCGCACAAGAGCGCCAAGAACAGGGGTTGTGAGGCCTATCAGCACAAAAAGAATTGTGATGAACGACAGACAGCACCACACATCGGGCTGGGCGAGGTTGCGTGGCTTGAGGTAGAACAAGCCGGCCGCCAGGACGCACAGAATGAGCAGATTCTCAACCCCGGCCAGCACCATCATTGCCGAGCCGTGCTCAAGAACCGAGGGGCGAAGCAGCGCGGTGGCAAATGCCCGGGGCGCGTTGGCGATGATGCTCCGCAGGCCGTTGTCGAGCACGGGAATGTCGATGTAGCTGCCCACCTGCATACCCTGCACCATCATTATGAAGTCGTGCTGCTTGTTGCAAATCACCTCGAACAAATCAACCTGTGTGACGAATTTCGACAGCCAGGCCGCGACAAAAATGCCGGTGTGCATCGCCAGAAATTTGACAAGCGCGTGCTTGGGCTTGCGCCGAATCCAGACCATCGCCGCAAGGCTTGGCAGAGCCGCCATCAGCACGTAGAATTTCGACTGCATCAGCAGAAAAACGCACACCGCCGAGCCAATGACATTGCCCGCGCCGGGCTTGGCGAGCATATTGCGGAAATTATAGACAAACAGTCCGAAAGCGAAAGTCAGGATTGACTCTTTGAGCGCGCCCGAAGTCCACAGCCAAACCGACGGGAAGCAGAAGACGGCAATCAGCAGCAAAACCCGCTTTTGCGCCAGCTGTTTTGCAAAACTTTTGTAGATTCCCCACAGCCCCACAAACGACAAAAACGCGAAAAACATATTGTGAATGTGGAAGTTGCCCATCGACAGAAGGCACATCAGCGCATTGGCGCGGATGACAATATGGTTGTCGTTGGGCAGGCCGTAGTCGAATTTTTTCAGCCAGAAGTTGCAGGTGTCGTAGTATGTCATCAGGTCGGGCGACGAGGCTCCGATACCGGTCATAATCTTCAGATAGTCAGTCGGATTCTGAAACAGAACGTTGTGGATAATCAGTCCGTCGTCGAAGTAATTGAAAATGTCGCACGCGCTACGGGGCGAGTAGTAGTAGCTGTAGATGAAAAACAGCGCGAATCCGCCCGCTATTTTGGCAAGAAACAAGGCCACAAGCCATTTCCGGCCTATTCCGGGCGACTCAAAAAAACGCGATTTCTGGATAGCCCAAATCAGCAGGAGCAGATATATGAAATAGAGAATCCAACTCATAATGAGTGGCAAATATAATGTCAAAGGCAAGCAAAACAGTGGAAGCCGACGGCTGCCGCACTATTTTTTCTTGAAAGTCTCGGTTTTGGTGTCGTAGTTCAGGAAATAGTCGCCGGCGGGCAGCGATGCCACGTTCACCTTGGAGCCTACGCCCTTGTCGATAATCGCGCCGGTGTTGCTGTAAATCTCATACATTGTCTCGGCCGAGAATTTTATTTCGGTGAACGGTTTCACATACGAGTACGTAACCTCAGCCTGCATTGAACGGTGCTTCAGCTCCTTGCCGTAGCGTGGTTTGCGGGTGTAGTCAATCTGCTTTACGCGGAAGCGGTTGTAGCCCGAGTGCAGGTTCACATCGGTTGTGTAGGTGTGGGCGCCAGGTTTGCCGTCACCTTCAATGGTGGCCACCTTAATCCATTTGTTCCAGCGGAACTGCTCCACAATGAAAGGCAGCGAGCCGCTCTCGTTGTTGGTGGTGAAGGCCAGCTTGTTGTTTTTGTCGATTTTGATTGTGGTGACGGTGAAAGTGCTTTGCGCGTTCAGCACCTCGGGGTTGATGACCTTTGGTGTGCAGCCGCTTTTGTGCTTGATTACGACGCTCACGTTGTCGCCTTTGGTCAGATTGTGTTTGGTCAGGTCGATTTCAAACGCGCTGGCGTTAATCTCGTCAGATGTGGCCACGCCGTTCACAGTTATACCCGTGATGCAGAATCCGTTGCCATCGGCGGCAAAGGGGTTCATCACG
The DNA here is from genome assembly GCA_946404125.1 of uncultured Bacteroidota bacterium. Taxonomy (GTDB): domain Bacteria; phylum Bacteroidota; class Bacteroidia; order Bacteroidales; family SZUA-534; genus RUG13583. The sequence goes on from CAMJCK010000056.1 coordinate 17,246, forward strand.
TATAGGTTCTTGCCTTGATAAATGCCTGACAGCACGATTTCCTCAGCGAATCCGCCCGTCGCTATCAGCAACAAAAAGAGTGTGTGTATCAGTTTCTTCATCTTCAATTCTTACGTCTTCGTAGAAAACCCAAAACTAACCAAAATATTTATACCACAAACTAATGTTGATAGGGCAATTGACAAAAGGCCAAAAAAAATGGACTTGCGTATAATAAGCGCAAGTCCATTTGCAGATTTATTTTTTCACGCTCAGCGGAATTTTGCTCAAAATGTCGCGGTAGTAGGCCTCAACATCGCTCCATTTGTAGTACGGAGCGATTTTGCTTTCGAGCGGCAGTTTCACCTCGTTCTCGTTCAGCATTATCTTTACCAGGATGTCTTTTTCCTTATCCGATTTGTAGAAAATCATCTGAACGTTGCCGCCCATCGGGATGATTTTGTAGTCGCACCAAACCTTGTAGAGCTCCGAAAAATCAGTAACCTGGGCCGTTGTGCCCTCAAGCTGCATCAGGCTGGCAAGCGGAGCAAGGCCGGTGTCGTGGCCGAAACGCAGGTTGGCCGAAACGCCGTTCCCGGCAAGGGCTGCATCTGCATCGTCGAGGATTCTGGTGAGCAGGTTGCGGGCGCACCACGCACCGCGCGAGTCGGCGTAGGGACAGTTGCTGAAGTTGGCGTACCAATAAACATTGGTGCACTGCCAGTTGTCGAACATCTCGTCGGGTGTGAAGAAATCGCTGAAATCGAAGTCAAGCTCGTCAACGTTCTGCATATTGCACTGCAGGTCGAACAGCTTGCGCATAAACTGGTGCGCGTTCACCTTGGTGCGGACATAAGCGGTGTCGGCAAACACTTGTTTAATAAGCCTTTCGGGATGGATGAGCGCGTGGTCGATGGCGTCGTTGGCCTTGCGGAAACCGTCGGTGCGGTTGAGGTAGCGGGTAACCGAGTCGCGCTCCTCGTTGTTGATGTAGTGCATAATGCGCTTGCTCGATTCAGTGGTCACGTTCAGCGTTGGGCGCATAGCCATAACTTTCTGCATAAAGGCGTCCATACTGCAAAGCACGCGGTGCGATGTTGACGATTTGACAACAATGTTGGCGTTGTCGGCGAACACCTCGGGGAACGAGTTGACCATACGCTCGGCAATGCCCTGGTGCTGTTTGAAGCCAGTCCGCGTGAGGTCGCCGGCGCGGTTGACGCCGTCGTCGCAAAGGCGGTTGACGCGGTTGTAAAGGTCTTTGCCGGCATCGGTGAGGGCGTTGGCGTCATAAGCTGACTTCATCATCCGTTGGAACATTGTGTAGTCGAAGCCCGAGTAGTGGTAGCGCGAGCCGTGACGTCCGTAGTGGCTGATGTAGAACGGTTTATAGCCTTTCGGCGCCGGAGTTTGTGGTTTGAAATCGGTCTGATAGACCATATTGTTGCCGCCTGTTTTCTGGAGGTTGGCGAGCATTTCCTCTTTGGTTGTCTGAGCCTGCGCGGTGGCAAAGCACAACACACCAATAGCGATTAGTGAATAGCGGTTCATAGTTGTTAGAATTATTATTACAAAACAAATTAACGATTGAAATTTGAGAATTGAAAGCGCACGGCCAAAATTATCGACAAGCGGCGGAAATGTCGGGAAGGATGGACCGATTCATTAATTGATTGGCCGAATGAAGGTGTGAAGTCAAGGCATTTAATATGTATTTATGATGCCGGCTAATCGCGTTCCGATTATTGCCGTTTTCACCTCCCTCATAACCAGCATCTTGCAAAAAATCTCAAAACAAAATCGAAAAACCATATCGGAATTCAAAAAAAATTGCTATAACTTTAGCTTTGTTCTGAGAGACGTCCGGCCGTGTGGTTGACGTGGGCTGGCGAGTGGTGCGGAGGCGATTTCCGGAACACATTTTCGTTTGGTTCGAAACTTTTTTTGTTAAACACTAATACTAATACCACAACACAATGAAAGTGTATCAACCTAATGAGATTAAGAATCTCTCCTTAATTGGTGCGGCCGGCTCCGGGAAAACCACTCTGGCCGAAGCTATGATGTTTGAGGCCGGAGTGATATCACGCCGAGGCGACATCGAAAGTCAAAACACAGTGTCGGACTACAACGCCATCGAGCACGAGCAGGGGCGTTCGGTCTATTCAACAGTTCTGCACGTCGAGTTCAACAACAAGAAGTTGAACATCATCGACACCCCGGGATTGGACGACTTTGTGGGCGGAGTAATATCGTCGCTCGCCGTGACCGATGCTGCCATTATGGTCATCAACGCGGCCAAGGGTGTTGAGGTGGGCACGCAAACCATATCGCGCCACTGCAACCGCCTGAACACATCGATGCTGATTGCCGTTAACCAACTCGACCACGAGAAGGCCAATTTCGACAAGACTATTGAGGAGCTGCACGCTCTCTACGGCAACAAGGTGGCCATTGTGCAGTACCCAATCAACCCCGGCACGGGCTACAACGAGATGATTGACGTGCTGAAGATGAAAATGTACCGCTGGAAACCCGAAGGCGGAGTGCCCGAGGTTCTGGACATTCCTGCCGACCAAATGGAGAAAGCCAAAGACCTGAACGCCAAACTGATTGAGGCTGCCGCCGAGAACGACGACACGCTGATGGAGAAATTCTTCGACGAAGGCTCGCTCGATGAGGACCAAATGCGCGCCGGAATCCGCGCCGGAATCATCAGCCGCGGAATGTTCCCCGTGTTCTGCGTTGCAGGCAAGAAAGATATGGGCATCCGCCGTATGATGGAGTTTGTGGGCAATGTGGCCCCAAATCCGACCGAAATGCCCGCACCCGTCAACTCGGAGGGCAACGAGGTTAAGTGCGACCCGAACGGCAAAACTTCGGTCTTCGTCTTCAAGACAACCGTTGAGGAGCACGTGGGCGAGGTTCTCTACTTCAAGGTAATGTCGGGAAAAATCACCGAGGGTATGGACCTTGTGAACACCAACAAGAACGCCAAAGAGCGTCTGTCGCAGTTCTTCTCGCCTGCCGGCAAAAACCGCGAGAAACTCACCGAAATGGTGGCCGGCGACATTGGCGCAATGGTGAAACTGAAAGA
>CAMJCK010000057.1:0-19796 GCA_946404125.1 uncultured Bacteroidota bacterium
TGGAAAGCGGCATTGTCGAGGTTAAAAGCAATAAGGTTAACGTGCTGATTGAGAAGTAAAAGAACTGTAATATTTCTTAATATGTTTATTTTATACATTTTAGCGTTTTTTGCAATTGTGGTTGTGGGGTACCTACTCATTTGCGGAATAGCAAAAATTACTGAAAATAATTCTGGCGAAGGTTCAATATTAGGCGGTTGTTTAACGCTGATAGTAATCATTGGAGGTTTTGCATTAATAGTATATCTCTTTTATGCTTTAGGAGGAGAAACGCCTTCTTTAAATTCTCCATTTAGAAACTAAATAAGGTTTTGTTGTTAACGTGCTGATTGAGAAATAAACGGCCGATTGAGATTGATTAAAGGCCGCTTTCGGTTGAGGGAGCGGCTTTTTTTGTGGGCGTGGGCAACCAATCTCTGGCAGTTTCCGTTTTGCATATTTGTCATTCTGCGTTTCTTCTATCTGCTAATCTTCGCATCAGACGAGCGCCGTGAGTTGGTGTTTGGAGATAAGGATTACAATCCGTTCTGATTCTGTGTTCCCGATAGCTATCGGGACTGCGTGAAAAATCTGAGCGGGAACAAACGCAAAACACAGCAGGGTTGGCGGCTTTGCAGGGGTAAATAGGGAGTCCATAGCGTAGAAACGCGGCGCGCCACGTTTGTGTAGGCGGCGAGGAAGGATATTGGCACTGAATGGGTTTTCGGTTGAGGGAGCGGATTATATTTCAGGACTAGACATAAAAACAGATGAAAAAGTTGTTTTGGTTGCCGAAACTGTTTTTTTTGCGAGTATGTAAAGAGAGAATTTAAAAACTATGCTTTTCAACTCGTTTGAATTTCTGATATTCCTGCCGATAGTGTTTTTGCTCTATTGGTTTGTCTTCGACAGACTTATGAGCAAATCGAAGCACCAGCTGATGTTGCAGAACGCCTTTGTGGTGGTGGCGAGTTACGTGTTTTATGGCTGGTGGGATTGGAGGTTTGTGGTTCTGATTGGCATAACATCGTTCTGCTCGTGGGGAAGCGGTGTGCTGATGAAAAAAGCTGACGCTCAGGAGTTTGGCAATCGGCAGGTTGAGGGGAGACGCAAAGCGATAACCGCCGCCAACATCGTTCTGAACCTCAGCATATTAGCCACATTCAAGTACTACGATTTTTTTGTTGCGGAGTTTGCCCGCCTTTTCAACCTTTCAGCCGACGGTCTGCTGCTCAAAGTGATTCTGCCCGTTGGCATCAGTTTCTACACGTTTCAGGCGCTGAGTTACAGCATCGATGTCTATCGCCGCAAGATTGAGCCGACGCGCGATGTGGTTGCCTTTTTCGCCTACATATCGTTCTTCCCGCAGCTTGTGGCCGGGCCAATTGAGCGTGCCACAAACCTTCTGCCGCAATTCCTCAAAAAGCGCGAGTTCGACTACAGCACAGCCGTTGACGGTTGCCGGCAGATTCTGTGGGGACTGTTCAAGAAAATTGTGGTTGCCGACAATTGCGCGACGGTTGTAAATCAGATATTTGCCGACTATTCCAATATGTCAGGGAGCGTTCTGCTTGTTGGCGCGCTGTTTTTCGCTTTCCAGATTTACGGCGATTTTTCAGGCTACAGCGACATTGCAATCGGCACAGCCAAATTGTTCGGAATCAGGCTGATGCAAAACTTCAGGTTTCCTTATTTCAGCCGCGACATAGCCGAATTCTGGCGGCGTTGGCACATATCGCTCAACACCTGGTTCCGCGACTATGTTTACATTCCGCTTGGCGGTAGCCGCACCACAAAGGCGAGGATTGTGCGTAATACGTTTGTAATCTTTTTGCTGAGCGGCATCTGGCACGGGGCAAACTGGACATTCATCGCCTGGGGCGCATATCACGCCGTGCTCTTTCTGCCGCTGATTCTCTCGGGCAAGAACCGCAAGTACACCAACACCGTGGCCGATGGGCGTCTTCTGCCGACACTGAAGGAGTCGGGCCAGATGCTGCTGACATTTATGCTTGTTGTGGTGGGGTGGATAATCTTCCGGGCCGAGAGCATTGGCGACGCTTGGCATTACATACTAGGGCTTTGCGCGGGCGATGTGTTGCTTGCGCCATATCAGTTTTTTGTGTATCCGCACAATCTCACGGGCTTTTTTGTGCTGGTGATGCTTGCGGTTGAGTGGTTGCAAAGGAGCGCCGAGCACGGGTTGCAAATCAGCGGAATCAGGTTCGAATGGCTGCGGTGGCTCATTTATTTGGTGCTGATTGCGGCAATGCTGATGTTCAAATCGTTCGAAAACAGTCAATTCATTTACTTCCAGTTCTGATGCGCAAATTCACTGTTAAGATATTGATATTCGGGTTGTTGCTGCTTGTGGTGGCGACATTGGCCGACTATGCTCTGTCGAGGCAGTATCGCCACACCGCCGATTACAGGTTTGCCGTTTGGAACGACATCATACAGGGCGGTATGCAAAACGACCTTATTGTGATGGGCTCGTCGCGCAGCTGGGTTCACATATCGCCGAAAATTCTTGACAGCGCGCTCAATATCAGCTCATATAACATTGGAATGGACGGGAGCTGCATCGACAGGCAAATTCCTCGCTACAAAATGTACCGCAGGCGCAACGCAAAGCCGAAAGTCATTGTCCAGAATGTTGATTGGAACTCGACTTTGCAAAACGGGCCGCGCGACAAATATCTGCAATCGCAGTATTACCCCTATTTTTTCGATGCCGATATGCGCCGGATTGCCATCGGACCGGAGGAATTCAGCTTTTTTGAAATGTGGGTGCCGCTGTTCAGATACCTGAATCACAGCAATTTGGGCAGAACCTTGCGTGACATCAGCAGCCTGTCGGATGCGGAGTACAGCGTGGAAAAAGGGTATAGGGGTTTTGACCAAACCTGGGACGGCTCGAATCTGAAAAAAATCGATTCGATATACTTCAAATACAACCAGTCGTCGCTCAATGAGTTTTGTAGCTATTTGGCCGATTGCCAGAAAGACAGCGTCAAGGTTGTTTTTGTTTACGCGCCGTTTTATGTTGAGGGGCGGAAGAAAGTTGCGAACCTTCAGGAGTTTTACAGCTTGTTCGATTCGGTTGCCAGCGAGTATGATGTCAGCATTTTAGATTATCTGGGAAACGACATTTGCAGCGACACGACATTCTTTTACAACGCGATGCACCTGAACAGGCGGGGCGCCGAAAAATTCACCCGTATGCTTGCCCACGATTTGGACTCTATTTTAACCGGACCGTTTTTTTGGCGCTAACCAAACTAACCCAAATGTATCCAAACAAATTTTGGTTTAGTTCGGGTTCGTTTGGATAGAGAAAAACCGTTAAAAAATGTCCGTAGGACATTCATATCGGTAGAACCGGACGCACCCAGGGACACCAACCCCGTCAGGGGTTGCATATCAAATTTTGCGCGCGAATGTGTTGTATGCAACGCCTACGGCGTAGAAACCTAGGGGTGCAATGTTTTCTACCGATATTCATCCCCTACGGGGAATAGTTTTTGTAAAATTTTGTTTTCAAATTTTCTAATAATTTCCGCCCGTCAGGGCGCTTCCCATCCAATTCTCGCTTGCGGGAAAAATCGGTTCCAATCGGATAAAATCGGTTAGAGAATAACACAATCACTAACCAAACTAACCGAAATGTATCCAAACAAAATCAGGTTTCCGTTCGGATTCGTTTGGTTAGAGACAAAAATCTCACAATCTATTTCTTATAAATTTTCTTGTGATTTCTCGCGCAAGCGAAAACCGTTTTCGTTGTGATTGAATGACGGAAGACGGGCGCGCGCAATGCGTACCTGCCAACACCCAAAATTGCCTAATGCCCAATATCTAAATTTTATAACTTTGCGGCAAACTATTGTAATATGGTCATTTTAGGTATAATTCCCGCCCGATACGCTTCCACACGGTTTCCTGGCAAGCCGCTTGCCGACATTGCGGGCAAGCCAATGGTGCAGCGCGTGTTTGAGCAGGCGTCGAAGGCGCTTGAGCACGTGGTTGTGGCAACTGACGACCAACGCATCTACGACGCTGTGCTGGCGTTCGGCGGTAAGGTTGTTATGACGTCGGACCGCCACCCGAGCGGCACCGACCGCTGCGCTGAAGCAGTGCTCAAGTTCGAGCAGGACTATCATCAGGCGGTTGACGTGGTCATCAACATTCAGGGCGACGAGCCGTTCATCGCTGAAAAGCAAATCAATCTACTGGCTAACTTGTTCAACGACAGCAATGTACAGATTGCCACGCTTGTGAAACCTGTTGACGACGAGCAGACACTCTTCAACCCCAACAAGCCGAAGGTGGTTGTTGACAAGAACGGCCGCGCGCTGCTGTTCAGCCGTCAGACCATTCCGCACATCCGCGGAAGCGAACCCCAAGAGTGGCTGCACAAGCACCCGTTCCTGCAGCACATTGGAATGTACGGCTACCGCAAGGACATCTTACTGGAAATCACAAAGTTGGGCAAGAGCAGCCTTGAGTCGGCCGAGTCGCTTGAGCAGTTGCGCTGGCTCGAGAACGGCTATCAGATTCAGACCGCCGTCACCACCGACGAAGGGCTGTCGGTTGACACCCCCGAAGACCTTGAACAAATTCTTAAATTATTTAAAAACAAATAGATATGAATGTCTTGATTATTGGCTCTGGTGGCCGTGAGCACGCCATTGCGTGGAAAGTGGCGCAAAGCCCCAAACTGACAAAACTCTTCATTGCGCCTGGCAACGCGGGAACTGCCGCCTTGGGCACAAACGTGCCTATCAAGGTAACTGATTTTCAGGCTATTGGCGAGTTTGTGAAGTCGAACAACATCGACCTTGTGGTTGTGGGCCCCGAAGAGCCGCTGGTTAAGGGCATCGCCGATTTTCTGGCCGCCAACGCCGACACAAAGAACGTTGGTGTGGTGGGCGCTTCGGCCGAAGGCGCGCAGTTGGAAGGCAGCAAGGAATTCGCCAAGCAGTTTATGCAGAAGCACGGCATCCCGACGGCCGCCTACCGCAGTTTCACAAAGGCTACGGTGGCCGACGGCAAGCGTTTCCTTGAGACCTTGAAAGCGCCTTACGTTCTGAAGGCCGACGGACTGGCAGCGGGCAAGGGTGTGCTGATAATCAACGATTTGAAAGAAGCGCAAGAGAGCCTTGAGACTATGCTCGACGGTCAGTTCGGCGACGCATCGGCAAAGGTTGTGATTGAAGAGTTCCTGTCGGGAATTGAGTGCTCGTTCTTTGTGCTCACCGACGGCCGCGACTACGTTCTGCTGCCCGAAGCCAAAGACTACAAGCGCATTGGCGAGCACGACACTGGCCTGAACACTGGCGGTATGGGCGCCGTTTCGCCCGTTCCGTTCTGCACCGACGAGTTTAAGCAGAAAGTCATCAGCCGAATCATCGAGCCGACAATCCGCGGCCTGCACGACGACAACATCGACTACCGCGGCTTCATCTTCTTTGGCCTGATAAAATGCGGCAACGACCCGTATGTGATTGAGTATAACGTGCGTATGGGCGACCCCGAGACCGAAGTCGTCATTCCGCGACTTGACTGCGACCTGCTTGAGTTGCTGGCCGCCACCGCCGAGCGCCGCCTGGCTGGAATGAAGGCCACAATGAAGGCGCAGACGGCCATCACGGTTGTTATGGTTTCGGGCGGATACCCCGAGAGTTACAAGAAGGGCTTTGAGATTACGGGGCTCGGCAGCGTGACCGAGAGCACCGTGTTCCACGCAGGCACCAAACCCGACTCGGGCCGCGTGCTCACCGACGGCGGACGCGTACTGGCCGTGACATCGCTTGCCGACGGCATTCAGCCCGCGCTCGACAAGTCGTACCGCAGCATCGGCGGCATCAAATTCGACGGCGCATATTTCCGCCGCGACATCGGTCAAGACCTTCAAAAACTGTAAGTTATGCTACTAAGACTGTTCAAGAGCAACTCGCCCGTAATGCACCTGTTCACGGTTGCCGTGGCCGTGCTGCTGTGGCTTCCCGTCATCAGCAACACCGACTGGCAGCCCGCCATCACCGACGGCACGGTTCTGTTCCACAACCTTCGGCAAATGCTGCTGCCCAACTACTGGACGGCTCAAATGATAGCCTTTCTGCTTATGCTGATTGAAGCCTTTATGCTTCAGCGTATCGACCTGAAATTCATCATTGTTGAAGACAAGGTGATAATGCCGCCGCTGTTTTTTGTGCTGATTGTCAGTATGTTGGCGCAAAGATACAACGTTCTGCCCGTAATGTTGGCCAACCTTCTGTTTATGCTGACCATTATGCGGACATTCGACAGCGAGCACCTGCCCGAACAGAAACGATACTACTTTGAGAGCGGCCTGCTACTGGGCATTGGCGCTCTTCTCTACCCGCCGCTGACGGCAATGCTGCTCTTTGTGATTGCCACTCAATTTGTTGTGCGGTTTTTCGACATCCGCGAGTTCCTTGCGCTGGTGCTGGGTTTTGTGCTGCCCTTCGGCTTCTACCTTTTCGGAATGTTTATGACCGACCAACAGGGGCTGTTCTGGGACCGAATGGAACAATTCTTTGAAACACAAGATTTTACACTAAATCTAAGCATTGTGCAGATAGCCGCCATCTGCTATATGGCGCTGATTGTGCTGATTGAGTTGGTTGTAATGTCGCAGTACATCCGTATGTACAAGGTGACGACGCGCAAGTATTTTATGCTGTTTTTCTGGCTGATAATCATTTCGGTAGCGGGATTTTTCCTGATACCGTGTGCGGGCCTGACAATGCTGGTTTTTGTGGCCATAGCGCTGGCCTTCATCACATCGCTCTATTTTATGCAGATAAGGCGTAACGCTGTGGGCGAAATTCTCTTTTTATTACTGATAATCAGTTCATTTTTAGTGGTTTATCTTTTCTAATTTAACGATATGAATAATACAGAACGATACAATCTGCGCGGCGTTTCGGCTTCGAAAGAAGACGTGCACAACGCCATCAAAAACATCGACAAAGGCCTGTACCCGAAGGCTTTCTGCAAGATTATCCCCGACATTTTGGGCGGCGACCCCGACTACTGCAACATTATGCACGCCGACGGCGCTGGCACCAAGTCGAGCCTGGCCTACCTGTATTGGAAGGAAACGGGCGATTTGAGCGTTTGGAAGGGCATTGCGCAAGACGCGCTGATTATGAACATCGACGACCTGCTCTGCGTGGGCGCAGTGGATAACATTCTGGTTTCGAGCACCATAGGCCGCAACAAAATGCTGGTGCCTGGCGAAGTGATTTCGGCCATCATCAACGGCACCGACGAGTTGCTTGCCGAACTGCGACAAATGGGCGTGGGCGTGTATGCCACTGGCGGTGAGACTGCCGACGTGGGCGACCTTGTGCGCACCATCATTGTGGACAGCACGGTGACCTGCCGTATGCGCCGCGCCGACGTCATCAACAACGCCAACATCAAGGCTGGCGATGTGATTGTTGGCCTTGCATCGTTCGGAAAGGCCACCTACGAGAAGGAATACAACGGCGGTATGGGCAGCAACGGCCTGACAAGCGCCCGCCACGATGTGTTCGCCAAATATCTGGCCGAAAAATATCCTGAAAGTTACGATGCCGCCGTGCCCGACGAGTTGGTTTACAGCGGCAAACTGAAACTCACCGACAAGGTTGAAGGCTCGCCACTCGACGCTGGCAAACTGGTTCTGTCGCCCACACGCACCTACGCGCCCGTTGTCAAGCGCCTGCTCGACGAAATGCGCCCCGCCATCCACGGAATGGTGCACTGCTCGGGCGGCGCGCAGACCAAAGTGCTGCATTTTGTTGACGGCGTGCACGTTGTGAAGGACAATCTGTTCCCCGTTCCGCCGCTGTTCCGCACCATCAAAGAGCAGAGCGGCACCGACTGGCGCGAAATGTACAAGGTCTTCAATATGGGCCACCGCCTTGAAGTCTATCTCGACGCAGCGGACGCTCAAAAGGTCATCGAAATCTCAAAATCGTTCGGCATCGACGCGCAAATCATCGGCCGCATCGAGCCGTCGGACCACACTTGGCTCACTATCAAGAGCGAGTTTGGGGAGTTTACTTATTGATTGATTAATAGATTGATAGATTAACTGAATGCGTGAGGCGTTTTAAGGCAAATGAAATCAGCAACAAATTTTGTTATATTTGTAATGCTGAACAATTTGTAACGATATGAATACAAGTAAGAAAAACAGGATATTGTCAGACATCAAGCATTTGGCGGCAAAAGTTGTCCCTACTGGAAGTATGGCATTACTCTACGGCTCACAGGCTCGTGGCACTGCCCACAAAGGTTCCGATTGGGATATTTTACTTGTACTCGACAAAAACACGCTTACTCAATCCGACTATGATTCAGTGAGTTATCCATTTGTTTTGCTTGGTTGCGAATTGGGCGAAGAAATCAACCCGATAATGTACACAACCAAAGAATGGCAATCGTATCAGGCTGTGCCGTTCTACGAGAATGTCAAGCACGATGCCATAAATCTACTGACAACATAAGACAATGGAAAACAAACAGTTATTAGTAGAAAGACAAGTTGCAAAATCGTTGCATTTTCTGAATCAAGCCGATGAGATGATGCAACTTTCCCATTTCGACTTGGCCATAAACCGCTTCTATTATGCTTGTTTTCATATAGTTCAAGCGCTGTTTATTCAACGCGGAATCAGCGGCCACACGCATTCGGGAGTGATTATGCAATTCAGCAAGAATTTTGTGAAAACCAATATTGTACCGATGGAAACTGGTAGTTTGCTTGCTCGTCTCTTTCAACTGCGCCAAAAAGCCGATTACAACTGCGCCTACGATGTCTCTGACGAGGAGGTGCAGACACTTGCAAAACCTGTGCACGATTTTGTTAATCAGATGGTCACCTTAATAAATGATTTCGACAAGACAGACGAATGAGCGACGCTGATGAACAATTAAATTCATCTTTAAGATGCCAAAATGGCACCTTAAAGAGAGTCCGTGAGCAACACATAATACGTGAAACTAATTCAGAACCACGCAATCCGATAGGATATAAGCAAAAAGCGCGAAAACCATAAGATGTGGGCATTGGAAAATAATTGACAATAAATAAAATATGGCAACAGAAAATACACTTTTAGAAAAACTTGAAGCAATAAAAATCCGGTTCGAGGAGACGGCGCAGCAAATAACTGACCCTGAAGTTATTGCCGACGTGAAGCGGTTTGTGAAACTCAACAAGGAGTACAAGCACCTTGAGCCGATTGTTGAGGTTTACAAGAAATACAAAACGCTGATTTCCAACATTGAGGAGGCGCGGCAGATTCTGAACACCGAGAAGGACGACGAAATGCGCGAAATGGCCAAAATGGAACTCGACGAGAACGAGCCGAAGGTGGCGCCTATGGAGGAGGAAATCAAACTGCTGCTTCTGCCGTCGGACCCTGAGGACGACAAGAACGCCATTCTCGAAATCCGTGGCGGCACGGGCGGCGACGAGGCCGCGCTGTTTGCTGGCGACCTTTTTCGTATGTACACCAAATATTGCGAATCGAAAGGCTGGAAGATTGAAGTGTCGAGTTGCAGTGAGGGAGCAAGCGGCGGCTACAAGGAGATTGTGGCCCGCGTGACAGGCGCAAGTGTTTATGGAACACTGAAATACGAGTCGGGAGTGCATCGCGTGCAGCGTGTGCCCGTGACCGAGACTCAGGGCCGCGTCCACACTTCGGCGGCGACGGTGGCCGTGCTGCCCGAGGCCGACGAGTTCGACGTGCAGATTAACGAGGGTGAAATTAAGTGGGACACCTTCCGTTCGAGCGGCGCTGGCGGTCAGAACGTGAACAAGGTGGAGTCGGGAGTGCGCCTGCGCTACAACTGGAAGAACCCCATCACAGGCGTTGTTGACGAGATTCTGATTGAGTGTACCGAAACCCGCGACCAACCAAAGAACAAGGAACGCGCGTTGAGCCGCCTTCGCACCTTCATCTACGACAAGGAGCACCAAAAATATATCGACGACATTGCATCGCGGCGCAAGACAATGGTTTCGACAGGCGACCGTTCGGCCAAAATCCGCACCTACAACTATCCGCAGGGGCGCATCACCGACCACCGCATCAATTACACCATCTATAACCTTGACGCCTTTGTCAACGGCGACATTCAGGACTGCATCGACCACCTGATTGTGGCCGAAAACGCTGAGCGGCTGAAGGAAGCGGATTTGTAAAGATTATAAAAATGAAACTAACTAATGCTCCTCAAGCAATTGTAAAGGCGTTTCAAGTATGTGCGAAACGCTTTCCTGTATCGGCAACATATATTCTTGTCTTGTCGATATTCCTCATTTTCAATATCTTTGATGAATTTGATACCATAAAAGAAAGCATTATTGCTACTGTAATATATTATCTGTCGGTAGGTTTCGTGCTTTCTTTGACTATACACTTGTGGCAGGAGGAAGGACAAAAACGGCGTATATTACTGATTGTAAATACGGTGGCACATCTAATTCTTCTTGCAGACGCTATATATATTTATAATATTCTTGAAGGCAGCAATTGTTATTACTATGAAATCGGGGTGGCTCATGTTGCTGTCATTTTCTCACTTGTGTTATCATTGTTTTTCCTATCCTTTTTCAAGGAAAAGGATGATATTGCTTTGTGGAATTTTGCCATGCGACTTGTTGTCAATGCCGTTGTATGCTACTTGATTGGTCAAATCATGTGGGGAGGGCTCAGTTTGTTGCTTGTATCGTTCAACTCGTTGTTTGGCATTGATATTGACAATAAATGGTATATGGTCATTGGAGTATTGTCGGGATTGCTGCTATCATCGTGGTTGTTCCTCGGACGAATTCCTTTTGGAAAAGACAAGCACGACCACACCCCAGTCGATTCAGGGTTCCTTAATGCCGTCATGCGTTTTCTTTTTCTTCCGCTTGTGGGGCTATACATCATTGTGCTCTACATTTACGCTATTCAGATTATCATCAAATGGGAATTGCCCAATGGTTGGGTGTCAGGACTTGTTGTGGCCTCGATGGTAGGGCTTATCGTCATTGAATTAGGACTTTATCCTGTCAGAAAATCACAAGGAAGAAAGGCGGATAACTTCATTTCCCAATATCTACCCGTAGTTATATTGCCCTTGCTGGTTTTGATGACAGTCGGTATAGCGCGCCGTTTCAGCGATTACGGCATCACACCCAACCGTCTCTACCTTCTTACCCTTAACCTCTGGTTCTACTTTGTCTGCATCACACTTTTTCTTACCAAGGCACGCCGAATCAACTGGATTGCCAACACTTTTGCCGTCATTTTTCTTCTTACATCGGTTGGTCCAACTAACTATTTCAGCATCACGCGCAAATATATGGACAACTACATTGCTAAAGTGTTGGTCGGGGAAAAACTTCCATTTAATGAGGCACAGTACAAGGATTTTATTACCGCCATTCCTGAAAAAGATGCCATTAAACTAAACGAAAAACTAATGTATTTGGATGATAAATATGGTAGCCAATACACGGAAAAGTACGTTCAAAATGCACGTTTCCGTTCATATCAAAGTTTATTAGAAAAGGAAGAAACCGAAAATTATAAAGAAGATAATGAATATATCTATGAAACCTGCGGTGGTAAATATGCAATTGACATACCTGCAGGTTACAATAGGGTGGTAAATGCTTATACCCCATCAACATCTTTCGAGAAGGAGCAACACATTGTGAAAATCGTGCCCACATTCGGCGATGAAAAATTCGATACTGTGCTCGTCAATATCGACACATTACGCTCTCATAAATATGCGATGCCTAATCCCATTCCGATGCCTTGCTCTTCCGAAAAAACGCTATACTACGTTTCATCCTTCACTATCAGAGCAGTTGACAGCACCACATTAAAAGTGGACGTGAATGGCCTCATTTTGCAAAAAAAATAATTAAAATTCACACTTATGACACGTCAAGACATTGTAAATCAGATTACTAAAAAGCAATCTTTTCTCTGCGTCGGGCTCGATACCGACATTAAGAAAATCCCCGCACATCTGTTGAGCAGCGAGGACCCGATTTTCGCCTTCAACAAGGCCATCATCGACGCTACGGCGCAGTATTGCATCGCCTACAAGCCGAATCTGGCGTTTTACGAGAGTATGGGCGTAAAGGGCTGGATATCATTCGAAAAGACAATCAAATATCTGAAGCAGAACTATCCCGAACAGTTCATCATTGCCGACGCCAAGCGCGGCGACATCGGCAACACAAGCGCAATGTACGCACGCTCGTTCTTCGAGGAGTTGGACATCGACTCGGTGACCGTGGCACCCTATATGGGCGAGGACAGCGTGAGCCCGTTCCTGACCTACGAGGGCAAATGGGTGATTCTGCTTGCGCTCACAAGCAACAAGGGCTCGCACGACTTCCAACTCACAGCCGACGCCAACGGCGAGCGCCTGTTTGAGAAGGTGTTGCGCACCAGCCAACAGTGGGCCACCGCCGACCAAATGATGTACGTTGTGGGCGCCACTCAGGGGCAGTTGTTTGAGGACATCCGCCGCATCGCCCCCGACCATTTTCTGCTTGTGCCTGGCATCGGAGCGCAGGGCGGCTCGCTCGAGGAGGTCTGCCGCTACGGAATGAACTCGCAGTGCGGACTGATTGTCAACTCGTCGCGCGCCATCATATACGCCAGCAACGGCGAGGATTTTGCCGAACGCGCCGCCGAAGCCGCCCGCAAGGTGGCCGACGAAATGAAGGTTATGCTGGAAAAGTATTGTAAATAAAGGCGATATACCATTATCGTCACCAACTCGCAAACTTGCGACTCGCAAAATACTCACTAAATTTGCTCGCAAGTTTGCGAGTTTTTTGTTTTTGATAGTGATTTTATATTCGGTTCTCATCAGAAAAGACCGAAAACTTCCGCCAAACCGCCGCCGTTTCACCCACCGAAACCATTCATTCATCGGGTTAAAAACATCGGTTCACCGATATGGACTTTCGGAAAGCCCACAGCCACAATACTTTTGCAGCGTCGAAAGAAAATGACGCGCACCGCCGCAGCACTTATTTCGATTGTGACATCAAAAAACGTATTTTTAAACACAAAAAATTTGAATTATGGAAAAATTGGGAATTTCTGAACGCCGCCGCCGTTTGTCGTGGGGCTTGGTACTGATTCTGGCTGGAGCCGTGGCTTATCTGCAATTGGCGGGCCTGCTGCCCGAACCACTCGGCAATGCGCTGTTTTGCTTTCAATCAATCTTTTTAGCCATTGGCGTGGCAAAACTCATCCAAGGCGAACTCTGGCACAGCCTGATATGGATTGGCGTGGGCATTTTGAGCAACTATCATGCCTGGAGCGAACTTGTTAAAACTCAACTGCTTAACGCGGGCATCGACTCGTCGGGCTTTTCAGCGGTCTTCTGGCCAGTGGTGCTTGTGGGATTGGGCCTGATAGTGATATTCGTCAAACCGAGCCGAAACCGCTGCCATCAGCACGTGTGCGGAACAAAATTCTCACAGAAATACGGCAACACCGAGCAGACAACCGACACCGACGGCCGCATCAACTACCGATTTGTGTTCAGCGGCAGCGAGCAGGTGTTTATGGAGCCCGTTTTCCGCGGAGGAAACATCAGCGCAACTTGCGGCGGAATTGAACTCGACCTGCGCCACACAACGCTTCCCGAAGGCGACACCATTCTGAATATCGACGCCACAATGGGCGGATTCAAACTCAAGGTTCCGTCGAACTGGAAAGTTGTGAACCAGTGCAGTTTTGTTATGGGCGGCATTTCCGACGAACGTTTTGCAACCGACATCGACACCACACGCCAGTTAATCATCACAGGGCGCTGCGTATTGGGCGGCGGAGCAATTGAATAACCGATGAACCCGTTTTTGAGAAATAAGGCATCGACCATTGCTGCGGCCACAATTCTTGCAGTTGTGGCCGCCTGCTACTCTGCGGCTTTCGGCTTGCTGGCTGGGCAAAGTGCGGGAGCGGTTGTCATAGATTGTCTTGCGTTTGCCGCGACATTTGCCGCAGAGTGCATAATTGTTTGGAACATAATGAAATATGTGCTGCAACCTGTCGGCAATGCCTACTTCAACCAATATCTGCTGATAATCGGATTCTTTGTTGTGGTGAGCACTTTGGGCATTGAATCAATTGTAAATTATTCGATTGATAATGAATGCTTTTCCGCTTTCGCGAAGACCTTGCCCGCGCGCTCTCTGGTTCTGGTTCTGCTTTTCGGTCTGGTGGTGCAAACCTACAGCCACAACCTTAATGCCGACGACGAGCCCGACACCATTGAACAGCCGTCGGCAGCCGAAACCGACCAGGCGCCCATTGAACCGATTGATAAGATAACCGTGCGCAACGGTCAAAAAATCAGCGTCATAAACATTGCCGACATTTGCTTCATCAAAGCCGACGGCGACTACGTGTCGATAGCCACCGAATCGGGACGCTGGCTCAAAGAGCAGACAATGAAATACTACGAGCAGAACCTGCCAATGGCCGATTTTGTGCGGGTTCACCGCTCATTCATTGTGAATGTGGCCAAGATTTCGAGAATCGAGCGCTACGGTCAGCAGCAGCTTGTTGAGTTGCGCAACGGCGAGAAAATCAAAGTGAGCCTTTCGGGGTATAAGGCGCTGAAAGAGAGGCTGAAACTGTAAAACGGGAAAAACCGCATACACGCGAAAGGCTGCTATCGGGCAGCCTTTTTTATCATACAATTTACCAAAAATCATTCTTTTTTCTTATGTTTGTCAATGTCCGTGTTTCCGTCGCGAAACGCCATTATGCACACTTTAGATTATTGATAAACAAACATATATGCAAAACAAACTGCAAGAATTGACTGACAGGCTTTATGCCGAAGGTCTGTCGAAAGGTAAACAGGAGGGTGAGGAATTGGTGCAGAAAGCCAAGGCCGAGGCCGAACAGATTGTCAATCAGGCGAAAGCGGATGCGGCGCGGATTGTGGCCGAAGCCAACAAGCAGGCCGACGAACTGAAGCAGAAAACCGAGGCCGACATCCGTATGGCAGGGGCGCAGAGTGTGGCCGCCATCAGGCACGAGGTGGAGACAATGATTGTGGCGAAGGCCGTGGAGCCAGCCGTGGAGCAGGCTCTTGCCGACACCGATTTCGCCAGCCAGATGCTGATGGCCATTGTCAAGGCCTTCAATCCGGTCGACGCGGCACCAGCCGATTTGGACGTCATTCTGCCCGAATCAGTTAAAGCGGCAGCCGAGAAGTTCCTGAAAAGTGAGGTTGCGCGCCAACTCAACGCCAATCTGACTGTTGAATACTCGAAAAAACTGAACGCCGGATTCAAAATCTCGCCCAAAGACGGCGGCTACTTGCTGCAGTTCACCGACGAGGAGTTCACGCGGCTCATCAGTTCGTATCTGCGCCCGGCGGCGAAAAAATTACTGTTCGGATAGATGGACAACTACGTTTACATCGTGGCCGGATTGCCCGACCTGACCGCTAACTTCGGCTCTTCGCAGTTCTCGTACACCGATGTGCGCGAGCCGGTTGTCGAACTGCTGTCGGATGCTGACTGCCAGTTGGTTGCGTTGCTCGACGAGGGCTTCGACGAGGCTGCTCTTAACGCCGATTTCTACAGTCGGGCTGCGGCATCGCGGAACCGTTTCATACGCGAGTATTTCGATTTCGACGCACGGATGCGCAACCTTCAGGCCGAGTATGTGGCACGCGCCGCTAACTTGCAGGCCGACAAGTATTTGATGGAGTTGCCCGAAGCCGAATTCGACGATGAGAAACGAGTGCTTGAGGTTCTGGCCAATGCCGATTTCCTTCAGCGCGAGCAGCAGGCCGATATGCTTAAATGGAACAAGGCCAGCGAGATAGCACAGATGGACTATTTCAATATGAACGCCATTCTGGCTTTTCTGGTGAAGGCGCACATTGTGCAGCGCTGGGCACGGCTCGACCGTGAGGCCGGCGAGGCAATGTTCCGTAAGTTGCTCGGCGAGGTGAGGGGAACGTTCAAAGGCGTTTCGGCTTGACCGAAAATAATTGAAAAACAAGAAAATATAATATAATGAAGACAACAGGAAAAGTAACGGGAATAATTTCCAATCTGGTTACGGTTGAGGTTGACGGCCCTGTGGCTCAAAACGAAATCTGCTTTGTCGATTTGCACGGAACGCGCCTGATGGCCGAGGTCATCAAGGTGACGGGCAACACGGCTTCGGTGCAGGTTTACGAGAGCACACGCGGAATGCGGGCTGGCGATAAGGTTGAGTTTCAGGGGTATATGCTAGAGGCAACGCTCGGACCGGGCTTGCTGTCGAGTAATTTCGACGGTCTGCAGAACAACCTTGCTACGATGGATGGCGTTTTCCTAAAAAGGGGCGAGTACACGCCGGCTCTCGACGAGTCTAAACTGTGGGAGTTCAAACCTTTAGCCGAGGTTGGCCAGCAGGTTTCGGCTGCCGACTGGCTGGGCGAGGTGAAAGAGGGATGGTTGCCGCACAAGATTATGGTACCATTCTCATTCAAAGGAACTTACACCGTCAAAAGCATCGCGAAAGCGGGCGAATACCGAATAAACGACACCGTGGCCGTGCTCACCGATGCCGATGGCGACGATGTCAGCGTCACGATGGTGCAGCGCTGGCCGGTGAAGGTGGCCATTGGCGCATACGCCGACAAACCGCGCCCCTACAAGGTGATGGAGACGGGCGTCCGCTGCATCGACACGCTGAACCCCATTGCCGAGGGCGGAACGGGCTTCATTCCCGGGCCTTTCGGCTGCGGAAAAACGGTGCTGCAGCACGCCTTGGCCGAGCAGGCCGACGCCGATGTCATCATTATGGCGGCTTGCGGCGAGCGTGCCAACGAGGTGGTTGAGATTTTCACCGAGTTTCCCGAACTGAAGGACAAGCACACTGGCCGCAGCCTGATGGAGCGTACCATTATCATCTGCAACACATCGAATATGCCCGTTGCGGCCCGCGAGGCGTCGGTTTACACAGCGATGACGCTGGCCGAATACTACCGCTCGATGGGCTTGAAAGTGTTGCTTCTGGCCGACTCAACATCGCGCTGGGCACAGGCTTTGCGCGAGATGAGCAACCGACTTGAAGAGTTGCCTGGACAGGATGGTTTCCCAGTCGATTTGTCGTCAGTCATCACAAGTTTCTACGCCCGCGCTGGATTCGTAAGGCTGAACAACGGCGCCACGGGCTCAATCACCTTCATCGGAACGGTGTCGCCCGCAGGCGGAAACCTGAAGGAACCCGTCACCGAATCGACAAAGAAGGCGGCACGCTGCTTCTACGGCCTTTCGCAGAACCGCGCCGACAAGAAACGCTATCCCGCAGTTGACCCAGTGGATTCGTATTCAAAATATCTGGAATACCCCGAAATCATTGAGTATCTTGACAATAGAGTCGAAAAAGGATGGGCCGACAAGGTCATCAAAACCAAATACATCATCCGCCGCGGCAAAGAGGCCTTCGAGCAGATTAACATTTTGGGCGACGACGGCGTGCCAATCGCCTATCACGAGCAGTATTGGAAGTCGGAACTGGTGGATTTCATCATTCTTCAGCAGGACGCGTTCGACGAGATTGACAGTTCGACACCGCTTGAGCGTCAGCAGTTTATGCTGAACACCGTCATCGACATTTGCGACCACAAGTTTAATTTCGGCAATTTTGAGGAGTGCGCCACATTCTTCAAGGGGCTCATCAACATTTGCCGACAGATGAATTATTCGGAGTACAAGTCGGAGCAGTTCGACAAATACTTTAAGCAACTTGGAGAACAAATAACAAGAAAATCCGCATAAATATGAAAATTCGTGAAATCACAGTTAGAAATTACAAGAAGTTCATAGAACCCAAAACCATCCAGTTTTGTGACGAGGAAGGTAATGTAAATGATATGAATCTTATTTTAGGTGAGAATGGTTGTGGAAAGACATCTATTTTGCAATCTATTGTAGCAACAATTGCTCCTTTGACGCGTTCAGGATTTCGGGCTCAGGATTTGGATTGGAATGGATTTAATTATAGATATATTCAATCGGGAAGGACACCGCTGAAAATTGATATTAAGGTAGATTTGAGTCCGAAAGAGATTCAAGTTACCCAGTCTTATTATGATAGGCTAAAAGATATGGATACGAAAAATCGTTTTAGAACACGTCCTGGTCGAAACACAACGGTGTCTTTATCTTTGGATTATGAAAAAAGAAAAACTATAGCCAAAAAGGAAGAATCGCTATTCCAACTATATGGTTATCAATATGCAAAACAGTTGTCGCAGTTTGAACCCAATCCATTGGCTCTTTTTAATGAAGTCGGGAGTATATTTTGGTACACCGAGAATCGGAATTCATTTTCTCTAAGTTCTCCTTTTTCTGATGACAATAGTGATAGAACTAATAGTTTGGATGCAATAAGAGCGTCACTTACTACATATTATTATTTCCATATTGATTTGTCTCAAGGAAGGAGAGTGTTGAAAGAAGGTCAGTATGACTTTTACGAAAAGTTAAACCAACTGTATAGCAAGGTTTTTCCTAATAGGCATTTAGTAGGGGCAGCTCCACGTTTCGATGATTCGATTGAGAACCACGATGTCCCAGATTTTATCCTTTCAGATGGACAAAACCAATATGAAATATCAGAAATGTCGGCAGGAGAAAGAGCCATTTTCCCGATTTTGATGGATTTTGCACGATATAACATCAACAATTCTATAATCATTATAGATGAAGTAGAACTGCATCTTCATTCCCCTTTGCAACAAGCCCTTATTAGGGCTTTGCCTTTGTTTGGAAACAACAATCAGTTCATCTTGACATCACATTCAGATAATGTTACTGTTATGTTTAACGAAGAAGAGATAATCAGGCTATGAAATTGTGTAACATATATTGTGAAGGAAAACGCGGAAGTCACGATTATGACATTCTGGAAAAAGTCCTTGGGGATTTGCGACCTAATATTGAAATTAAACCGATTGGTGGTAAAAGAGGCGCGAAAGCAATTATGAGTTATGTTGAGAATTTCCATTTCTCTGCTGCAAAGGCTGATGATTACTTGATGTTCCGAGACCGTGATTTTGACAAGCCTGTGCCTAATAGAATACAATTAACAAAGGATGATGATAACAAAAATCATTTGTACTTCAGTTACAGAACAACTATTGAAAATTATTTGCTTGATTCTCAGTTGTTGTTTAATTATGTCAATTACAAAAGCCACGGTTTTTTCGCTTCGGAATCTGACGCTGTATGTCTAATGAATGAAGCTGCATACGATATTAAAGATTATCAAGCAGTGAGGCACGCCTTGGGGGCCTTGCGTGATGGTGTTTCGTTTGGTACGCGCTGGACAGAAAAAGACGGTATTTTACCATCAAAATTAGGATTGGATGAGTGCATTGCAGAAGCGTATGAGCTTATTCGTTCAATCAAAAGCAAGACTGAGCAATGGACAGAATCTGAATTAAAGCTAAAGGTTTATTTATTCCTTACAATATTTGACAAAGGCTTTTTTGACCGTCAAGATTATCTAGTTTGGTTTCAAGGGAAAGATCTTGCAAAATCCATCTGCAATAGATTAGATAATTTTGATTTGAGGGCGTATTACAAGTATGCAAAAGAGCAGTTTGATTATACAAAATATGCCGATTTGGTAGAATTAAGAACAATTGTCGAAAATAAAATCCAATAAATATGGCAAAAGCATTTCAGCGCATATACACGCACCTGACGGCCATCACCAAGGCCACGGTGACGCTTGAGGCCGACG
>CAMJCK010000058.1:0-19424 GCA_946404125.1 uncultured Bacteroidota bacterium
GGGATAAAATCAACAAAAGGGAACACTCGGTGCCCCCTTTTGCCTTGTCTGGTGCTGATTTATCGTCGAAAAACTGGGTTGTACAAGCGCCAGACCATTATCAGAAAAAACGTGTCTTACTTCTTGAAATTCAACTGAATATCGACAGGAATGTTTTCCAGACGCAGATTCTTAATGTCGGCTGTCAGATTATCGTCGGGTTTTGAGTATTTTGCCACAAACTCGTTGGCTTTCTGCAAGTTGCCAGTGGCCTGAATCTCTAAAATCTGCGCAGCCAGTCCTGCCAGAGCGCTTTCCATCTTTGCAAAGTCGATTGTGTAGGTTCCGCTGACCGAACGGTGAAATGCGGCGTTATCTTTCAAATAGTTGTAAATAATTATATTGGCGCGTCCCAGAGTTGAGCCTTCGCCGTAGCGTTCAGAGCGGATTGTCGAAGCGAAGAAGGTTGCGAGCGCGTCCTCTTTGGTGAAAATGTTGGGCAAATCGAAGTGCTTTTGCAGCGTGCCGACAAGGTAAACGCCCACCACGTTCGCTTTAACTTCCTCAAGCACAGGCGCGTTGGCGGCAAGTGCCGACTGAACATCGGTGCCGTCGGTGACGGTTTTCTTCACGCCAAGGCCGTGGGCTATCTCGCGGAAAGCAGTGTTCCAGAAAAAGGCTTCTTGCGAGATATGTTCCTTATAATCAGCGTCTAAAAGCAGATTTCCAGTGGGCGCCACAATGTAGTTGAACTTGTTGCGGATAATGTTCTCGAACAATATGGTGCGGGTTCCCTTATCGCGCTGAACATCAGTGTCAAACGGCAGGTTGAGCGCAATAACCTTGACGCCTGCGTTGGCCCTGCCAGCGTAATAGATTGCATCGTACGAGAAAATGTTCGACCCAGTGCCAGGCTGGAACTGCTTGTACTCATCGGCGCACGGAAGGTCGGCCTGGAACTCGCCAAGGCGGGCGGCAAACTGCTGCATCTTGTCGGTCTGCGCCTCGTTTTTCAGCATCACGTAGGCCTCATACGAGCGTTTTTTGCCCAGAAGTTGGTCGTCGGTGCTCTCGTTGGGGCCGATAACAATGTCCATCTTGCTGTCGGTCATATCGAGCCAGGCAATGCTGCTCTCGTAATAGTTGTCGGTGCGCAGCGCGTCGGCTTTGGCCTGAAGATATTTTTTCACGCTCGGCTTTATGGTAATGTCGGCGGCGGCCATTAAGTAGTTGGCAATCTTATCGATATGCGTTTTGTAGGCATCGTGGTACCAAACAGCGTCAAGTTGTCCGTCGGCCTTGCGGCGAATGAGCGTGTAGGGGCTTTCCTTGTCGGGATTGCCGAACTGTCGGAACTCGTCGGCTGTCATATCGGCTGGATAGAAGTTGGCACCAGGCTGACGCTTGCTGTATCCATCGACAAACGGCTCGCCCGAAATGCGGTCCCACGGGCCGTAGTTTATCAGGGCGTAGGCTTTTGCGTCGGCATCGGCAATGCTGTTGATAAACTGCTGTTTGTCACCAAAATACTGTTCCCAATAAATGGCGTCAACCTCGTCGGCGGCAAAGCGGTACAGGTTCAGCACTTCCTTGCCGTTGTCGGAAATTCCGCTCAAATCGGGCGCCTGAATGTCAACCACGGCATATTGTTCGGTCTTTTTCGCAAACTGCGACTTTTTCTGTTCGCAAGCCGTCGTCAGCATCACAGCCGCAGCGGCCAAAATAACTATCTTTTTCATATTTAAAGAATTAACATTATCAGAATTTGTGCCGCCACCACTCGAAGAAACATTGTGAGCGGGTAAACGGTGGCGTAGTTTACCGCAATGCGGCCGCTCTCGAACATCTGCTCTGAAAACGAGAGCAGCGCGGGGTCGGTGGTGCCACCCGAAAGCAGGCCGCATATCTTGAAAAAGTTCATTTTAAGGAAGATACGGGCGACGAGCGCCACAATGGTCATCGGCACAAGCGTAATGATTGCGCCGTAGCCAATCCAGGCGAAACCGCCGTTCATCAGGCAACTGACGAAATTCTCGCCCGCGCCAAGTCCCACAGCCGCCATAAAGAGCGATATGCCAATCTCGCGAATCATCAGGTTGGCCGAAAGCGCGGTGTAGGTTGTAATGCGCAGTTTCGGCCCGAAGTAGCCCAGCAGAATGGCGATAATGAGCGGACCGCCCGCTATGCCCAGTTTGAGCGGCTGCGGCATCGACGGAAAGCGCAGCGGAATCATTCCCACCACAACACCGATTGCAATGCCGAAGAAAATGGGCACCAGATTAGGCCTGTGAAGCGATTCGGGCTTGTTGCCCACCAATTGCGCGAGTTGGTTTATGCCGTCTTCGCTGCCCACCACCTGAATGCTGTCGCCAACTTGCAGAATCAGGTCGGCATCGGCCTGAAGGTCGACGCTTGAGCGCAGAATGCGGGTGACGGTGACGCCGTAGCGCTGGCGGATATTGAGTTTGCGCAGGCTTTTGCCAGTAATGCTCGACTGCGTTATCGACAGCCGCTTCGACACCAGTTTGCAGCCTGGCTGCTGCCACTCTTTCATATCCACCTGAATCTCGTTTCCGAACAGGATTTTAACCATATCCTTATGCTGAATATCGGTGACAATCAGCAGTTTATCGCCTTCGTTGAGTGGCGTGTCCAAATCGGCAGGCGACACTTTTCCGCCCCGCATCACGCGCGACACCACAAGGTGCTCGTTGTTACTCTCGCCAATCACGTCGTGCAGCGTCTTGCCGAAAATGGCTGGGTTCTCGACCACGCACGCCAGACGGTAGGCGCTCGACTCGCCGCTCTCTTCGGTTGCCGACGAGTCGCGCTCGCGCTTCAAATCGACCCGAAAAATTGCGCGCAAGGCGATAATCAGAAAAATGGCGCCCAAAACGCCAAGCGGATAGGCCACCGCATAGGCCGAAGCCAATGCCGACGACGCTTGCGAAGCCTGCTCAACCGTGCCGCCATCGGCCATTGTGGCGTCGGCAATCATCTGCTGCGCCGCACCCAGCCCTGGCGTGTTGGTCACGGCCGCCGACATCACACCTGTCAGAATATCAAGCCTTTCGCCCGACACCAAATGAATTATGTAGGTTGTAACCACGGCCAAAACCACAAGCGCAATGGCCATCAGGTTCATCGGAAGGCCGTCTTTGCGGAACGAGCGGAAGAATCCTGGCCCCACCTGCAGGCCGATTGCGAAAACAAAGAGTATCAGGCCGAAATCTTTGAAAAGCGACAGAATCTGCGGCGGAATGCGCAGTCCGAAGTGGCTGAGCGCAATGCCGACAAACAAAATCCACGTGGTGCCGAGCGACACGCCCTTCACCTTAAAGCGCCCGAGATAAAGCCCCGACGCAATCACAAGCGACAGAATGAAAATGGCGCTTGCCGTACTGTTTTGTGCAATCAAATTCATCATAACGGCCGCAAAAGTACCGCCGTCGCGAATGCTGTTTTATCGCAGAACAATGTTTTTAGCGATATTATTTATCGATTTTCGCGATAAATGAATATTTTTGCCAACGTAAAATTCAGAAGGATATGGAATTACGGCAGTTGAAATATTTTGTCGAAGTGAGTCGGCGCAAAAGTTTCTCGGAAGCGTCGAAGGCGCTTTTCATAACGCAGAGCACACTCTCGCAACAGATTCAGAAACTGGAAGAAGAGCTTGGCGTTGAACTACTTACGCGCGACACTCGGCACGTTGAGTTGAGCGACTACGGCACGCAGTTTCTGCCTTGCGCACTGCAGATTCTGCAAGACGCGCAGGCGGGCATCGACAAGATTAAAGACGCGCAAAACCTTATGTCGGGCGAGTTGCGCGTGGGTTCCACCTACTCGTTCGACCCGCTGCTCTACAAAACGGCGCTCGGATTCCACAAGCGCTATCCGCACATCAAACTGCTAATGCACAGCTCGTCGAAGGAAGTGCTGCTCAAAATGCTGACCGACAGGGAATTGGATATTGTGCTGGCCTACAAGTCTTATCTCACCGACGAGCGGATAATGTCGCACCCGCTGTTCAACGGCCGATTGAGCCTGATAATGGCCCGTCGGTACGCCCCCGACAGCGCTGTCGGCATTGAACTCGACAGCCTGCCGAAATATCCGCTGGCGCTGCCGTCGAAAGGCCTGCAAGCCCGCGACGCGCTCGATTTAATGCTCTCAACCCACAACATCAGTCTCGACATCCGCTTTGAGTTGAACAACCTGCACGGCATTCTGAGCCTTGTGCGCAACAGCCGCCTGGCCACCATTCTGTCGGGCGAAGTGGTGAGCAATGCCGACGCTTTTGCGGCCATCCCCATCAACCACCCCGACGCCCGAATGGACGGCTGCTACCACTACCTGAAAAACACCTATCAGAAGAAATCGGCCGAAGTGTTCATCGATATGCTGAAGGAAAACAACGCGTTCAACCTTGCGGGAAGGATTGAAGGGTGACCTTCTCACCCTTTCTTCCCCTCGCTCGCCTTGCCGTCTTTAATGGTGATAATCTTGTCGGCGCCAGCCACGGTGCGCATTCGGTGGGCAATCACCAAAACGGTCTTGCCTTTGATAAGTTTTGAAATCGACTGCTGTATAAGTGTCTCGTTTTCAACATCGAGCGAAGCCGAAGCCTCGTCGAGCAGGATTATCGGGGCGTTTTTCAGGAAGGCGCGGGCGATTGATATTCGCTGACGCTCGCCGCCCGACAGTTTCTTGCCGTTCTCGCCAATCACCGTTTGCCACTTATCGGGCAGATTCTCAATAAATTCAGTGCAGTTAGCAAGCGCAGCGGCCTGCATCACCTGCTCGTCGGTGGCGTCTTTGTCGCCAATGCGGATATTTTCCAAAACGGTGTTGTTGAACAAGGTAACATCTTGGAAAACAATTGAGTAAAGATTCATCAGCGTTTCGGGGTCGATTTTTGAAATGTCTTGTCCGCCAACGGTTATGCGGCCCGAATCGACGTCCCAGAACCGCGCCGCGAGCCTTGAAACGGTTGTCTTGCCACTGCCCGACGGGCCAATGAGCGCCGTCACCTCGCCTTGTTTTGCGGTGAACGACACGCCGTCCAGAATCTTCTTTCCGTCCTGATAAGAGAACGTAACATTCTGAAATTCAATGTCGCCGCCGTTCACTTTGAGTTCTTCGGTGCCAGTCTGCTCTTTGTGCAGCAGAATGTCGTTGAGCCGCTCGCAGTTGACGTCGAGCGCGATAATGGCTGCAAAATGCTCGAGCGACGTAACCAGCGGGTCGTAAATGCGCGACGCTATCAGCAGGAAAAGGAAAAATTCCAGCAGACCTAACTCGCCGCTTCTCAACAACATAGCGCCTACAAGAGCCGTGGTTGCAATGCCGAATTTCAGCAGCAGTTCGGCGTTGCAGACAAAAAGCCCAGTGCCGAGTTCGTTCCAGAGCATACGTTTCTCAACCTCGTGAATTTTGGCTTTAATTTCCTTGAAATAAGGCTGTTGCGCGTTGTTTTGCCGCAGGTCGCGGACGGTTTCCAGACATTCCTGAATTTTTTCGGTCATCTCAACAGCCGCCGCGCTCTTCCGCTTGCCCAGTTTGTACTGCACTTTGCGCGAGAAAGCCACAATGAGCATACTCAGCGGCAGCACCCAAACCACCGCCAAGGCCATCTTCCAGTTAATGAAAAACAGACACACGGCCAATATGCAAGTGCTTATTATTGAGCCGATTAGTTGCGGAATAAAGTGCGACGAAGCCTGCTCAATGCTTGCCGCGTCGTCCATCAGAGTCGAAGTCAGGTCGGCGCTGTCTTTCTTGGCGAAGAACGAAAGCGGCAGTTTCCGCAGTTTTTCGGCCAGCGTCACGCGCCTGATTCCGCTTTCGCGATAGGTCGAGAAGTAGCAGGTGTTGTATTGAATCACGGTGGTGACAATCATCAGCACCAGCCAAATGCAAATGCCTGTAAGATAAAAACTTGCGCGACCGCCGAGAGTTCCGCCCATAATGTCCTGAATCAGGAACCAGAGCAGAACAACGGGCGAGAACAGCGCCAGATTGTAAAACACGTTTGCCGTCGACGCAATCACCATCGACCTTGCGCCCTCGTCAGACAGGGCATATTTTTGTTTAAGAGTTGCCATTTTTTATTTAGGATTTAGGATTTTTTGATTATTGCACTGATTATCATAGTTTTTGACTTCAGACATCAGACTACAGACTTAAGTCCGTTGTCTGTTGTCCGTAGTCCTTTTCAATTTTCAATTCTCAATTTTCCATTCCACCGATTTTTGGTATTCGTTCCACATTCGTGAATAGATACCTTGCTGTTTTACAAGGTCTTCGTGCTTGCCGCTCTCGACAATCCGTCCCTCTTTGAACACGAAAATCGCGTCGGCATCAACAACGGTTGAAAGGCGGTGGGCGATTTTTATAACTGTCTTTCCTTTAGACATTTCGTTGAACGCACGAAGCACTTTTTCCTCGTTTTCGGGGTCGGCAAAGGCGGTTGCCTCGTCCAGAATCAGAATGGGCGCGTTGCGCAGCATCACCCGCGCAATGGCAATGCGCTGCTGCTCGCCGCCGCTCAAATAGGTGCCGCGGCTGCCAATGACAGTGTTCACGCCGTCGGGCAGGCGGTTGATAATGTCGGTGCATTGGGCGCGTTGCAGAACTTCAGCAACTTCGGCGTCGGTTGCCGTCGGCTTGGCCATCTTGATATTGTCTAAAATGCTCGTTTTCATCAGTTTGCTGTCTTGAAAAACAAACGACACAATTTCCGACAGCCGCGCCTGCGGAATGTCGCGCACATCGACGCCGCCAATGAGAATGCGGCCTTCGGCAACATCCCAGAACTGCGACACAAGGCTTGCCGACGTGGTTTTGCCGCCACCCGACGGTCCCACAAAGGCCACGTGTCCGCCCGACGGAATTGTCAGCGAAATGCCGTCCAAAGCGTTGCGCGCGGCGTCTTTGTATCGGAATTTAACATTCTGAAACTCAACCGAATAATCGCTTGGCGTTTGCGGATTTTCGGCATCTCTCATCTCTTCGACATCGAGCACCGAATTGATTCGCAAAAGCGAGTTCTCAACAATCATATCGGCTTCCGACGAGTGCATCAACTTGAAGAAAATCACCGCGATAACGGGCGTGAAAATGATATAGAACATCAGGTTTGAGAAAAACTCGGGGCTTGCCGCGCCGCTGCCGTGCCAGAGCGCAACGGCCGTCAGCATTGCAAAAAACGAGTTGATTACAACGGTGTAGGCCGTCATCGGAATGCGGAAACGGCGGGTGTAACTGACTGAAAATCTTTCATATGTATCAATCGCCGCCTTGAGTTTCTTGAACGAGAAAACCGACTGCCCGAACGTCTTCACAACAGGAATGCCGCGCACGTACTCAACGGCTTCCTTCGTCATATTCTCGAGCGCGACGTTGTAGGCCAGAATATCGCGCTTCAGCGACGGCCCCACCATAAAACCGTACATTATGAGAAAGGCGACCACAATGGTTGCAATGCACAGAAGGCCGATTCGCCAGTCGAAATACATCAGCAGGGCAATCATCGCCACGGGCGTCACCATTCCCACGGTGCGGTCGGGCAGAATGTGTTCCAGGTAGTTGCTCATTGCGTCGGTTGAGTCGATAATGATTTTGCGGATTTTGCCGCTGCCTTCGGTCTCAATGTGTCCGAGCGGCATCCGAAGCACCTTGGCCACGCAGCGCTCGCGAATGTTGGCCACCGTGCGGAACGCCCCAAGGTGCGAGCAGGCCAGCGCGCAAAAATAGACGCACATTGCGTTGACCGCATACTTGACGGCCGTAAAGCCGTAATCTTCAATATTTTCCGCTTTCGCGAAATCGGGCGCCACAGTCAGCACTTCGTTCACGATTTTCCAAATGTAAACGAACGGCACCAGTCCCAGGCACGCGCTCGCCGCCGACAGCACAATGGCCCCAATGGTGAAATACTTGAACCGACCTGCGTTGTCCATCAGCGTGAGCAGGTTCGGTCGCTTTTTTGTTTTGTTATCCATATACTTAATTTTTAATTTGTTACGTTTTCAAAAGCGAACAGCAGTCAAATTTGTTCTCGAAAAAAAAAGGACCCGTTTCCGAGTCCCTTTTCCCTAACTTTAATTCAAAATACGGCTTGTTTGTCTGTACATTTTAAGTGAACGCTGTACGTTTTTAAACGCTGCAAAAATCAGCCGAAAACACATATCGGTCAATCCCAATTTGTGGGGATTTGTAGCGTGGTTGGCTGACAATTTTATGGGAATAAATATGGCGCCGAGTTTGCAAATTCTTGCTTTGAATTTATGCTGCGTCTGTTATCTGTAGCCGTGGGTTCACACCCACGGCTATGATCCATAGCCCTTTCAGGGCTATATAACCCCGAAGGGGTGGAAAAACATAGCCGTAGGTGCAAACCTACGGATAATACGGACGCCACAAAAGTAAAACCTCGAAGGGGTGGCAGAGTTTGATTGGCACAAAAAAAACGCCGCAAAGTTTACACGGAACAATGCGGCGGTTTTATTTATAATTAATCTTCAAACAGATAACACTGATTTAACAGAATTTCATTGATTGTACGATAAAGCAGGGCCGCCCGAATCTCTCCGAGCAGCCCACACCATAAGAACTAATTAACGTTTTGGATATATCGTCAAATGGTATTGATTATCAATAAATGCCTTGTGTATAAAGTTGTTGCGCAACTTTTGGCGATAATTTATATGCCTTTTTATTATCAACAATTAAGATTATATAGTAGTTACTATAACTTGTATACGTTTTATAAAGTATTAGTTTTTCATCATTAGAACATAGTGAATTATCATAATTTCCTTTATATGGTTTGCCAATAGTGTTTTTTAGTTTGTTGCTATTAAACTCGCCTTGAACTTGCTCTTTTTTAGATATGACAAATGATACTCGTTTACCATCAATGGTCACTTTACTGATTACGGGCGAGTTTGCAGATTCGTTCACTAATTTATCTAAAATTTTGGTTGTTTCTGCGTTTGACAGGCTCTCTTCTATTTCTCCTTCGACTTCACCCAATATTGCTTGTATGCTTGCTAAAGTTCCTTCATACTCTCTTAATGTATAATATGAACATATTGATTTTTTATACTCTTTATTAAGTATCCAGTATACATCGTCGTAATCGCTGTAATTAAGTCCGTAAACTCTATGGTCGGAATGACTTTTGAACCATTCTTCAAAACTATACGCATACCAACTTAAATTTGAAGTTGAATAGTCGGATTTAAGTTTATCCAATCTTTTTCTGAAATCCTCTTTATAGTAGTATAGAGTATCATAATACTCTCGTAGTTTGGCGTTGTATTCATCATTTGAAAAGCAATGATTTTTCAATTCGTCGCTAATTTCATTATAATTGAACTTTATGTCTTTAAAACATATACGCAATGGCTCGGTTTTGGCTGTAGTTGTATATACTGTTTTGAAATAGTATGTTTTACGGTTCTCTCTTTCCCATTTAGTATACCCTCCAACATTCTCAACCAAACAAATGTTGTCATATTCAGACTCTGCAGGAACAAGCCATTTACCATCAATACGCATTTTAGTTATTTCTCCTAACTTATACGCGCGCGCTTCGTCAGGTGAAACAGAACAAACAGAAGAAATACGACCTTTGTACGATTCATCTCCATAAGCATATGTAACAATGTACTGTTCTTTGTCGGGGTCGTAATGTTCTTCTACAACTTTTGATGCGGGTGACGACATACACATTTTTCCTGATATATTCGCATAGCAGATGCTATCAAACACTGCAATTCCTTGCGTATTCAAGCGATTTTGATAATCAATGGTTTTCTCGTATTTCCCACGTGTAGCCCACCTGCAGAATTCAATTTTCACAATGGAAATCATTTTGTCAATGGTTCCGTCTGTGGGCCTGATTTTGTATTCACGGTCTATGTCCGCTTTCGTACGAGTTTGGTCAAGGACTTTTCTTTTATCCTTCCACGAACGATATATGTCTTTTAGAGTCCTCATATATTCATAATTTTGTACAAAATCATTCCCCCAAAAAGATGAAGAGCCTGTGCTTGCTGACTCTATTAATTCTTCCATAACATACATATCCTCTAATTTGCTTTGAGAATCATCATTTGATTTTCCGCTTTCAATAAACATATTCAACCCGAATAATAAGAGAAACGCATCTCTTTCATCTTCAAACCTATCAGCCATTTGGTTGATTGTTTCTTTTGCCAAATTGTACCGCTTTTGCTCATAAGTTGATAGTTGTTGGGCAGATACTGTCTTTGCCATAACAAACAATGCGCAGCACACTGCCGCAATTTTGATAATCCTTGTTTTAATAAAATGTTGTGCCATAATTGTATAATTTTAAATGAAACAATAAAAAAACCATATTCCCATACACTAAAAGCATTACAACCCTTTGAACAGAGTTGTTTTTTCTCCTGGAAAATCCCGTAACAGGAATACACAAATAATTATTGATTAGCCATATAAAACAAAAACGTGGGATTTTTCTTGTCAACTCGTCCCACATCTTGAGGCTTTGGTCGTGCCCTATCGTCAAGGACGAGCAACGCCGAAGCCCACGTTTATATGTATATCAAGCCAATGCTAGCGCACGGCACATATAAAAATATACATACTCGTAGACATCACCGCTGCCTTGTTTTTTGACGATAGTTTGAAACGACCAAATTCCAAGATGTCAAGAACAAAGCGTAAAGTAACGCCTCATTTTATATGTCATTTCATTACCTCACTTTGTCGAGTTTTGGCAATGAAACAAACAAATGTATAAAATGTTTTGCGTGAAATGAAAATGTTTTTTTGTGGGCGGTTGAATTAAAATGGTGAATGCGAAGTGTGGGCTACTATTTGCGAGTAGTTATTCGAAAAAATCGAATAACTGACTAAAGAACCAGCAATTGTTCATCAATCACTATTTGTGCGGATTCCGACTGACAACTTATGGGTATAAAAACGGCGCGATTATGCATTTGCAACGTCGCGCCGATTCGCGGTGAGCGGTTCCGTCACCACGCTTTACACACTAATATCTGCTTTGTTTTCAGGCAAATGCCGCCTGATTCCGTCCCAGGTGGGCATTGGCGAGCCACGGTGCTGACGCCGCCACTCGTCGAATTTTTGGTCGATATAAATCATCTCTTCAATGCCGTTTTTGCAGTGGTCCGAAACCATCAGTCGGCCCAGAACCGTTTTCGACATCAATCTGTATAACAAGAACATAGCGTATGTCCGCAGACCGCCGTTGTAGAATCGGTCTTCGCCTTTCGGCATAACGCTCACGCCCGCGCTTTTCAGGTAGGCGAAGCACTCTTTCGACGCCTGCATAATGAACTCAATGTCGCGGCGGGTGAGTTCCTTCAGGTTGCAGCCGCACTTGTAGCACATATAGCCGTAGGGCATCACTTCGGCCACGTGGCACAGGTAGTAGGCCTGCATATCGCTGATTGGCGTCACCTTGTAGTCTTTGATACTGAATGCTTTACGTATGGTGTCGATTGCCCAGTCGGGTGCGGGTTGGTGCAGACCGCCGACAAAAAGTTCGGTAACGGGCAGCCTTGCCACCACGGCCTTTCCGCCTTCGCGGTGACCCGCCGAGTTCTGAAAGCCGAAGAGCAACTGCAAATCGTTGCGAGCGGCCAGAATGCGGTTTTGGCAATGGTCGGCTTCAAGATTATTGCCTACAAGCACCAAAAGATTGGTTTTCAAACCGATAAACGCATCTAACAACGCTTTCTGCTGCTGCCCCTGCATCACAGAGAACACAATGTCGAATGGTTCGTCAACGGGTGCGCTCTCAACAATTTTGGGGTGGTCAACGGTGGTTTTGCGTTGCAGATAGTGTCTGACAATCAATCCGTTGCGACGCAATTCATCGGCAGTTGAGCGGGCCACCACCGTCACGTCGTTGCCAGCCTTGCACAAATAGTGAATCATCAGCGAGCCTAACGCGCCCGAACCATAAACTAAAATCTTCATAATCAGTAGGTTTACCAAACTAAAGTTGCCCAGCGGTCGTTGACGTTGGGCAGCAGAAGCGCGAAAAGTTTGGCGCGTAGCGAGTGTTTGCGCATCTCTTCGTTGAAACTGTGCTCTTCGGCGACGCGGATTCCAGGGCAGAGCGGCTCGAGTTCGCGGGCCGAGTTGGTTCCGCTCTTGAAAACGGCGTTGGTCTTGCTCACCGTGTCGTGGTGCTTTTGGTTTTTCACCATCATCGGGCAGTTCTGCTCGGCCATCAGAATGCCGTGTTCAAAGTTGTTTTTCAGCAAGTTGAGCAGTGTGCCGATTTCTTCCATCGTCAGGTACATAAAGAGCCCTTCGGCAATGAACATCAGCGGTGCGCTTTTCGCGGAAGCGGCATTTTTGACCAGTTCTATCCAACTGTTTTCCAGAATGTTGGCCGCAACCATTGTGACGCGCTCGCGCTCGGGAAACGCCTTCCGACGGGCGGCAATCAGGTCGGGCAAATCAATGTCGAACCAAGTGATACGGCCGTTATCGACGCGCTCAAAACGGTTGTCGAAACCCGCACCTAGATTGACAATGACGGCGTCGGGGTTGGCGGCCACAAATTCGCGCACCGTACGGTCGAGCATCACCGTGCGCGCAATCACGCCTTCGCGCGACAGAAACTTGTCGAACTGACGGGTGTCCACGTTCAGGTGCTTGACAATCTCAACCGCCATCGGGTCCTTCACGCGCGGATTTTTCGAGAGCGTCTCGTTCGCCTTTATGGCGACAGGAATCAGCGCCGTGGTCTCAACGTCGCCAAGTTTCAGAGTGATTATATTTTTCATATTTTCAGCATTTTAGATTTCGTGAGAAAAGCCGAACACCCCACTTCAGGCATTCGGCTTCGGGAAACAATGAGAAAAAGTTTTTTTTACGATTTATAAAACAATCCACAAATAATGTTTAAGAAAATTAAATAATACAGCAAGTTGGCGGCAATTACTTTCACACTATTTTAATATTTATATCATTATTTTTTGTTACTCATTTGTTACCCGTTCAAAATTCACTATATTTGTAATGGGTAACAATTCATTAAAAGAGTAACAAAATGGCAAAAAAAGCACGTAAACCAAAAGAGCCTGTAAGGTTGAGGCAAAAAGCATTGAGCAATGGCAACATATCGCTGTATTTGGATATTTACAGAAATGGCCAACGCCAATATGAGTTTTTGAAACTTTACCTGATACCTGAAACAGCAAGCAATCCAACAGCAAAAGAACAAAATAAAAATGTGCTCAATCTTGCAAACGCAATCAAAGCACAAAGGGTTATTGACGTTGAAAGCAGCGAGGCGGGAATCGTTTTACAACGTTCAAAAATGTTGCTGACAGATTGGTTAGAAGAATATAAACAACAAAAATCAACGGCAAAAAAGAGTTTTTGTTTACAACAAAAAATTGAATTCATTAAACAATTGCTTAATCAGTATAAGAGGGGGGCAACATTGGGCAAAGTGGATAAGGCGTTTTGTGAGGGCTTTTTATCCTACATTCAAAACGATTATATAAGTGAACGGACAAAAAAACATTTAGCAAAAAACACAGCGGCAACATATTACGGCATTTTGAATGGTGCTTTTAATGCAGCGGTAAGAAAAAAATGTATAGTCAGAAATCCAATGCTATTGGTTGAGAAAGACTATAAACCTGTAAGGCCTGAAAGCCAACGTGTATATTTGACCCTTGATGAGGTGAAAACTCTTATTGAAACAAAATGCAAAAAACCGCTGACCAAACAAGCGTTTTTATTCAGTTGTTTTTGTGGGTTGAGGTTTTCCGATATTGCCCGCCTGAAATGGGGGGATTTAACAACCGTCAACGGCCAATTACAGGCCGATATAAGGCAAAAGAAAACCGATAGCCCAATTTATTTACCAATATCAAAAAACGCCCAAAAATGGCTGCCAAATCGCCAAAATGAGGCCGACGATGAGCCAATATTCAAAGGAATTGATAATGGTTGGTGCACAATCATTGTAACCCAATGGGCAAAACAGGCGGGAATCAGCAAACACGTAACCTTTCACACGGCCCGCCACACCTTTGCAACAATGCTTTTAACCAAAGGGGCCGATTTATATACTACATCAAAACTATTAGGCCATAAAGACATTGCAACAACACAGATATATGCAAAGATTGTTGACCAAAAGAAAGTTGAGGCCGTTAACCTGTTGGATAACCTGTTTTAACCCCAAAGCCGATGAAAAACACGTTAAACCGATTTATTGAGTTGGCCGACAGAATAACCGCCAACCCCGATGAGCAACAAAAATACACAGGGTTTTGTGGCCTGATGGATAAAATTAAAAACACCATACCCAACACCATTACAGCCAACGCCAAAGCGATTGACAGCGACAAAGGGTTGAGGTTAAATGTTTGTCGGTCTTATATGTGCCATAATGGCATTGGCGACCATACATATAGGCTACAAATGGAATTTATCAAAAAGCATTACAGCAACATTCAGGCGTGGGAACGTGAAACAGGCGACAAACTCAAAGAACGTCAAAGCAAACTTGAAAAATATACTGAAACAGATTGGTTGCCTGAAAGCGTGGTTGAGATAAAAACAGAAAGGCAACCCAACTGCATTAATTCAGTAACCAAAGTAACAAAAGAGCCACACCCCGACCAATTATATTGTAGATGTGGCGCCAACTATTACCGACAATGGGTTGAGCAAAAGAACAGCCCATATTTCAGGCTATTTTGGCAAATATGGCAACAGGGCAACAGCGCCAATTTTGAAACAATCTGTAAAATGGTTTGCCTGTATATTGCCCTAAAAAACGAGGCCGATTTTATTGCCGATGAGTTGAGGTTAATAGGCCAATTTCCACAGCCTCAACAACCAAATGAGCCAACCACAGACAACATAAAAGTATTGCCGATTGATTTTGATATTAGCGACATTGCATTGTCAAAATATTTAGATAAGGTTTTTGGCGTAATACCCCCTGATGAGTATATGAAAACAACCCCCGATGGCCGATATTACACAGGTTATAATATCAAAGAAAACAGCCCATTTGAGAGCAAAAGCCAATGCCTACATTTATTGTGCAAAATACGTCAACTGACACGTGAATTAAAGCAAACCCCCGACTACATACAGCGTGAAAAAATCAAAAATGAGCGTGAAAAATTATATGCAGAATATTGCCATATAATTACCCCTCAACAACCAACCTCAACCAAACCAACACAGGCAACGCCAACCGCCAACTTGCAATTGTTCAACCCCAAATTACAGCAAGCAATTAAAAATGCTCAAAAAGCGGGGTTTGTCAGGGTTGAAAACGGCAATTACAAATGGTGCAATAAAGACAATAACGGCAAAAGACTTTATCCTTATCAATACGCTTGTTTCTTTGCTGATGTGGCAGAGAAAAAAGGAATTGCAACTATACAAATAATAAGCGATTTGTTTAAAATATCCGATTTGGGGTCATATAGAAACCGATTGAGGGACGATGTAAAAGACACAAACATTAAAAACCAAATCAAACGCTTTTTTGATTAGGTTTTGCCAAAACAAACAAAAAAAACGCTTTTTTAACGCCCTGAAAAGCAATAAAATACAATTCGTTTGCCTATCATTTGCCAAATAGGCAAAAGCCCATTTCACACCTATTCATATTTGCTAACGTGAAAGCGATTACAAACAACGCTCAAAGGTTTGCAATCATTCACACCTGAGATAAGGCGAGGGAATTTTTGAGCATTAAACAGCCTTATAAACTCAAAAAAAACAGAAAAATGAATGAGGTTACAAAAGACTATTTGCAACAGCAATTTGAAGAGTTGCAAAAACAAATATTGTTGAGCGGCAAAAACGTGTTAAACGTTAAAGAGTTGGCAACGCTGACAGGTTTAAGCGTTGGGTATATCTACAATTTGGTAAGCGGCAAAAAGATACCACACTACAAAACCGATGGCGGCAAACTTACCTATTTCAAAAAGTCAGAGGTTGAGGCGTGGTTATGTGCAACCCGTGTGCCAACATACGCTGAGGTTGAGCAACAAGCAATCGCCTATTGTGTAAGCAATAATAAGAAAGCGAGGCAACTATGATACCCGATTTTAAAGCCTACATAAAGATTGAGCAATTGCCCGATGAGTTGAAAGCAAAGCACAAAATCAAAATAGGTGCAAAAACACCCCGCTTTGATGTAACAGGCGTTTCAGGTTATTGGCCTGAATTGGAAAGCATAAAGAACCCAAAGGGGCAAATCTATTTCAATCTATTGGTTAACGATGGTTTTATTGACACAAACGCCCTACGTAGAGCCGACAGGCGGTTACAGGCCAAAGACAGCCTCAATTTTAGTAGTGTTTATTTGCTCAACCTCAACACAGAGCCAATGGTTGGTTATGGCAACCCAAACGGCCAAAAAACTTACAGCAAGGATAAAAAGCCAAACCCGTTTTATGAATGTAGAACCGATGGCTATTTATTCATTATACAGCCCGATTGGAAAGCCATTGAAATACTTGTTATAACCAACGGCCTATATACTATTGAGGCCAACGCCAAAGCGTTTGCAGATGGGCAATATAATGATGTGTTGGCAACGCTGAGAGCGACAGCCAAACCGATATTTGAGTATTAACCCCAAAATGGAATTGCTTATATAATAAGTATGTAGCATTACCAATTTTTGGTAAAACCCAAAGTTATGTTTGACACGGTCAATTTTTGGATAAATAGGTTTGATTTGACAGGCGGCAACCCGTTTGTCATTAAACCCTATTTGTCCAATGTAACAGAAAGGCAAAACGAGCGGTGGGGTTATAGTATAAGCGGCAACGTTGGCGATTATAATGTTTTTTGCAATCAGGCGGGAATATCATTGAGAGGTAGTTTGTCAAAACACTTTCTGCAATCAAACGTGTTGACCTTGACGCGGGCAACAACCAAAGAGGCATTGCAAATGTTGAGCGACCAATTGCACGTTGATATGTTTGCCGCCAATGTAAACAGGTTGGATATTTCAACCATTTTACCAACAAAACGGCAACCAACCGACTATTACAGCGGGTTAGGCAACAAAGCCCATTTCAAACGCCTACAGGCGGCAATTGAAACGCTGTATTACCAAACCGACAAACGGCAATTAGCTTTTTATGATAAAACCAAAGAGGCAACCGCCAAAGGTATGTTTGTGCCTGAAACGCTGAGGGGGTGCAATCTATTACGATATGAGTTGAGGCTCACAAAGGAATTGAAACGCCAACTTAAACGCCCTGAAATAACAGGTGCAACCCTGACAGACACGGCATTTTACTATTCAATGGTGCAATTTTGGAAAACAGAGTTTGACAGCATTAAAAAAATAGGAGCGACAATGAAAACGGACACAATCAAAACGCCAAAAGAGGCACAAAACGCCTTATTTGCAAGGTTACTACAGCAAGGCGGCCAATCTATCATTGATGATTATTTGGCCGATTTAAGGGCGGCAAACGCTTTCCCCGACCCAAAGTATTACAGCCGACTAAAAGCCGATTTGATAGGCATATTACAAACCCCAACGGCAACCGACAACAGCATTATAAAAGAACTTGAAACAGCCATTGCCGATGTTGCCCGATATGCACGGTAAAATGTGAATTGCCTATATAATAAGTCTGTAGAATTACCAAAAAATGGTAAATGGCATTTTTGAAAACAACAAACATTTACAGCGTATGAAAGGACACACCAACAACCCCAACGGGCGGCCAAAGGGAACGCCAAACAAGGTAACAGCCGACCTAAAACAATGGGTTAGCGATATATTGAACAACGGCAAAGAGCGGTTTGCAAAATATGTTGAGCAATTGCCGCCCGATGAGTATATAAGAACATTCACAATGCTGTTGAACTATGCATTGCCAAAAATGGCCTCAACCACCCCCGATGAGTTGTTGAGAAAGGAAAAAGAAATGTTACAGGAACTGATTTTGTCGCTACCTGATGAAATGGTAAACAGAGTATCAACCCGATTGTTAGAACTACAAAACAAAGAAAACGATGAAAATAAAATTGAGTAACACCGATGTTGTTGAAATAGCCAAAGCCATAAAAAGCGGTTGGCTTGATTTGAGCAAAGTAGCAAGTTTTAAGAGCCTGTTAGACGGGTACAACCCAACAAAGCCGATAACCGCCCAACAACTTGACTATTTCATTAAATGCCTATACAGGGGCGTTGGCTACATACCAAACGATGAGCCAACAACCAAAGAACTATTTGAGCAATTGCCGCCCGATGAAAAAGAAAAATGGGCGGTTGGCATTGAAAACGGCCAACTATACAGAATGTTTATCAAAGATATATTTGTTGGTATGGTAGCATTAAAAGCCATTGGCGGGCGTTTTGTTGCCAAAGAGCCTGATTTTGGTTTTATTGAAACGGTGCCTGATTTTCTCAAATAACAGCGGCAACCGCCTGAATTGAAATAAACATTATATTTGCCAAAGGGAAAACCCACAAAAGCCACAATAAATGGCCGTTATGTTACTGAATTGTTACCCACTTTCTAACAAAGGTGGGTTTTCTTTTTGTATATCAGTAACATAACGACAGGCAACAAAAGAAAAAGTTTATCTTTTTGTAAATGACTATAGTTCTTTGTTTTAGGCTTTTTCTTCTTTTCTGATTTTCAGCGACTCGCGCGCCAGCAGGATTGCCACCACGGCCATCAGCGGCATAATCAGAAGTTGCGCGGGATTGAACTCGTCAATGAGTTCCGACATATGCAGCACCGTGAAGGCCGCCGTAATGCAGGCCAGCACCACGTTGACTGCCAGGCATTTGCGTCCGCCGAACATCACAAGCAGAACGCCCACGGCGGGCACCGTGTAGGTGAGCAGCATCATAAACGAAATCATCCCCACCGAAGCGGGCGGTGTCATAGCGGCAATGCTCTCGCCCCAAAAGGCAGGCATTGCGTCGGTTAGCGAGTGCGCCAGGAATCCCGCAAGAGTGAGCGTCCACAGCGCGACGATTTTAGTTTTTCTTTCCATTTTCGACAAAATTTTATGTTTGAATCTTTGTCGCAAATGTACCCGACGCACTAACGCCCGTAAATCGCCATTTGTTGGGATTTATGGGGCGGCAGGTTGGTGATTTTGGGGGATAAAAAGCGTACACAACCAGCCATAAAAAAATGCCGTCAACGACATAAAACAGTCATTGGCAGCACTTTCGGTGTTCCGCCGAAGCGGTTATTTCTTCTCGTCGCGCAGTTGGCGTGCGGCGGCAATCATATTGGCGATAGAAGCCTTTGTCTCGGCCCAGCCGCGGGTTTTCAGGCCGCAGTCGGGGTTCACCCACAGGCGTTCGGCGGGGATGTTGGTTTGAGCCTTGCGCATCAGCCCCACAATCTCGTCAACCGACGGCACGCGCGCCGAGTGGA
>CAMJCK010000059.1:0-19291 GCA_946404125.1 uncultured Bacteroidota bacterium
AGGAAGCCCATCATCTCAACGTGAGCCGGAACTGAAGACGAACCAGCGAATTGAGCATCAGAGTGCATACGGCCCATTGTGTCGGTCATACCGTACGATGCCGGACCTGCAGCCATATTGTCGGGGTGCAGAGTACGGCCGGTGCCGCCACCTGATGCAACCGAGAAATACTTCTTGCCACGCTCGGTGCACTCCTTCTTGTAGGTGCCTGCAACCGGGTGTTGGAAGCGGGTCGGGTTGGTTGAGTTGCCGGTGATTGACACGTCAACGCCCTCTTTCCACATAATGGCCACGCCCTCACGAACGTCGTTGGCGCCGTAGCAGCGTACTTTTGCGCGCTCGCCGTCAGAGTATTTGATTTCCTCAACCACTTTCAGTTCGCCTGTAAAGTAGTCGAAATCAGTGTGAACGTAGGTGAAACCGTTGATACGCGAAATGATTTTGGCAGCGTCTTTGCCCAAACCGTTCAGAATGCAGCGAAGCGGCTCTTTGCGCACCTTGTCGGCCTTTGCGGCGATTTTGATAGCGCCTTCAGCGGCTGCAAACGACTCGTGGCCTGCCAGGAAGGCGAAGCATTTGGTCTCCTCGCGAAGCAGACGTGCTGCCAGGTTGCCGTGTCCCAGACCAACCTTGCGGTCGTCGGCTACAGAGCCGGGGATGCAGAACGACTGCAGACCGATGCCGATAGCCTCAGCGGCGTCGGCGGCGTTTTTGCAGCCCTTCTTTAGAGCGATGGCGGCGCCTACAACGTAAGCCCATTTAGCGTTCTCGAAGCAGATTGGCTGTGTGTCCTCGCAGGTTTTGTACGGGTCCAAACCATAAGATTCGCAGATTTGGTTAGCCTCTTCGATACTTTTAATGCCGTTAGCGTTCAAAGCAGCAAGAATCTGCTTCTCGCGACGGTCCTGACTTTCGAATTTTACTTCTCTAATTGCCATATCTGTGTCCTCCTATTCTTTACGTGGGTCAATTTCTTTAACAGCCTCTTCGATGCGGCCATATTTGCCAGATGCTTTCTGAAGAGCCTCGTTGGCGTCCATTCCGCCCTTAATCATATCCATCATACGGCCAAGGTTAACGAAGCGGTAGCCGATAATCTCGTTGTTCTTGTCCAAGCCGATTTTGGTGATGTAGCCCTCGGCCATCTCAAGGTAACGCGGTCCTTTAACCGATGTTCCGTAGAGTGTGCCGGTGATGCCGCGAAGGCCTTTGCCAAGGTCCTCAAGGCCGGCGCCGATGGTCAGGCCGCCCTCTGAGAAGGCGCTCTGTGTACGGCCGTAAACAATCTGCAGGAACAACTCGCGCATTGCGGTGTTGATTGCGTCGCAAACCAGGTCGGTGTTGAGAGCCTCGAGAATGGTTTTGCCCGGAAGAATTTCAGCAGCCATCGCAGCCGAGTGAGTCATACCGGTGCAGCCGATGGTCTCAACCAGAGCCTCTTGAATGACACCCTCTTTGACGTTCAACGAGAGTTTGCAGGCACCCTGCTGTGGGGCGCACCAGCCGATACCGTGGGTGAAACCACTGATATCTTTGATTTCTTTAGCCTTCACCCATTTGCCCTCTTCAGGAATCGGGGCGGGGCCATGGTTGGCGCCTTGTGCTACGCAAACCATACCTTGTACTTCGTGTGTAAAGTTCATATTACTAATCTGTTAAAGTTTTATAACCGTAGTGTTGTCCACTAACTAAGCGGCAAATATAACAAAAACTAAAAAAGCAAGCGTAACAATTATTTGTGTTGAGAAAAGTTGGGCAAACCCACGCGGCAATCTTTTCCTCACGAAAATGCCAACCTATTGAATAATTACATAAATTGCGTTACAAAATTTTCGTTACGAAAATCTTGTAACGAACTTTTTGTAATGATAAGTTTTATGTTAGAAACGCATTGTTTATGAAAACTTTAGAAAACCCGTTTGTTGTTTCGGGCTACTGCGGAAAAGAGTACTTCTGCGACCGCGAGAAAGAATGCTCAGCAATAATTGATGCTTTGCGCAACGGGCGCAACGTTGTTTTGTCGGCTCCACGCAAGATGGGAAAAACAGGGCTGATTCACCGCATTTTTGAAGAACTTAAAAGCGATAAAAATCTGACTACCATTTACTTGGACATTTTCTCAACGCAGAATCTGGCTGATTTCGTGCGGCTCTTCGCCACGTCGGTGATTGGCCAACTCGACACTGGTTCTCAAAAAACTATTGCGCAAATCGGAAAGTTTTTCTCCGCGCTGAAGCCAACCTTCGGAATCGATGCGCTGACGGGGCTGCCGCAAATGTCGGTTTCGGTTGCCGACGAGCAGAAAGAGAGTTCGCTGAAAGACGTTTTCGAGTATTTGAAACAGAGCCAGCGCGAGTGCTACATTGCCATCGACGAGTTTCAGCAAATTGCCGCCTATCCCGAAAAGGGCGTCGAGGCGCTGCTGCGGTCGTATATGCAGTTTCTGCCGAATGTCCGCTTTATTTTTGCTGGAAGCAAGCAGCACCTTTTGCAGGAGATGTTCTGCTCGGCCAAGCGCCCCTTCTTCCAAAGCGCTCAAATAGTATCTATTTCGCAGATTGACAGCAACATATATTACAACTTCGCCCGTGCGTTTTTCGACAGGCATAAAAGCAATCTGCCCGAGCAGGTCTTTATGGAGTTGTACCAGAAATTCGACGGCTACACGTGGTATCTTCAATCGGTGCTGAACCGTTTA
Organism: uncultured Bacteroidota bacterium; assembly: GCA_946404125.1. GTDB lineage: Bacteria > Bacteroidota > Bacteroidia > Bacteroidales > SZUA-534 > RUG13583. Next base: position 2,699 of record CAMJCK010000059.1, read on the forward strand.
TATGCTGATTGTGACGATGTTACAAACGAAAAAGTTGGAGCGGCCATTATGCAGATTGTTGATGAGTACAAATATTTCTATCAGCAGTTGCTCGCCACATTCCCCGCCTACCACACGCAGTTGCTGCGGGCGATAGCGGCCGAAAACTGTGTGGCGGAAATCACCGCCGGCGACTTTATAGCAAAATACAGCCTGAAAGCCGCAAGCAGCGTCAGGAGCGCGCTTGAAAAACTGCTTCGACTCGAACTGGTTTACAAAACCAACAGCGGCTACATTGTTTACGACCGCTTTATGAACGATTGGCTCAAACAATTGTAAATCAACGCAAAAACATTTCAGCAATGCCAACCACAATTATCACCGACTCGGCACACTACAGCACCGTTATCGCCCTTGCGGCAAAGGCGCTGCGCTCGCTCTGGATTGGTACGGCCGACATTAAGGATATGTATGTGAAACAGGGTGCGGCCGAGAAGCCGTTTGTGGGCGTGCTGGCCGATTTGCTGGCCCACGGTGTCGAGGTGCGGCTCATTCACGCCAAGGAGCCTGGCGAGAATTTCCGCGACGATTTCGACCGCTATCCGCTTCTGGCAAAGCAACTTGAGAGGGTGCTTTGTCCGCGCGTACACTTCAAAATCATTGTTATCGACCAGACAACGTGCTACATAGGCAGCGCCAACCTGACGGGCGCGGGAATGGGAATGAAGGCGGCCACAAGGCGCAACTTCGAGGCTGGCGTCCTTACCGACGAGCCGCAACTTGTGGAGGCGGCCATTGAGGAGTTCGACAAGGTGTGGCGCGGCAGCGAGTGCCATAAGTGCCAGCGCCGTAAGTTCTGCGGCGACCCGATTGCGTGAGCGCTACTTAAGGCCTGTTCTGCTGCTGAAGGTTATGCGGACGCCCTTGTCCTCAATCATCATATCGTTTCCACCGTTGTTGCCGTCGCTCTTGACAGGCTTGCGCTTGCCATCGAGCACCTCGCCGCACATAACCTTTATATCGGTCACACGCTGGGGCGATTCCAGATTATCGCCGCTGTAATGCCCTGGGAACAAGAATTTTATGTCGTTCGCTTTTATATACTGCTCAACCTTTGCGGCCGAAGCCACCACGTTTGAAAGATAGGTGAAAACCAGCAAGTTGGTCGAGCCGAAAGCGTCGCCGCTGAAGCCGTAATGATTGGCCTTATCGAAGAATGTGACACTGCCCAAAGTATGCCCTGGGGTGAAAACCGCCTCCAGTTGGCGCCCGCCCAAGTCAATTATTTGGCCATCAGACAATGTTTTAATCTGTCCGCTGTAACGGCGCAAGTTGCTTGAAAACATCGGGCGGTCAGCCTCGCAGATATATACCTCGGGGAACGGGCCTGCACCGCCCACGTGGTCGCCGTGGCCGTGTGTGAGCAGCAGCATAACGGGCTTTGAGGTAATCTTGGCGACTATCTTGTCTAAATCAGGAATGCGGGTTCCCGCATCGATAAGCGCGGCCCGCTCGCTGCCCTCAACAAGATATAGCGACTCGTTGTAGCATAGGTGGCCGTTGCCTATCCAGGTATGCTCGTCAATCTGACGGAACACAACCGCGTCATCCTCATAAACAACTTTGCCGCGAAGGTCACGGCTGTTGACATCGCCATCCTGCGCCTGAACGGCTCCAGCAAAAAGGCAGGCTATTGCCGCCAAAATCGAATTGAATTTCATAATAATCAATAACTTGTTTTCGCAAACTTATATAAAATCTGCCAACTTTGCTTTTCTTGCAACCGAATTGTCGATTAAAAAATTTTTATTGATTTTTTGCTTTGACTCTCATTATTTAGGAGTGGCGTTGCTTATCTTTGCGTCAATTTAAAACTGAAACAATATGGCAAAATCGAATAACGCTCATTTGTTCCGCTGCTACGCGTGGCTGGTAAACACCATCGACGATTTCAACCCTACAAGGGGTGAGATTAATACGCTCTGGGCCAACAATCGGGAACTCAACGACGACAAGGAAGACAAAATTGTTGAGAGTAGGTTCCACCGCTGGCGAAGAGAGGCTGAGGAAATTTTCGGACTCGAAATAGAGTGCGTTAACGGCCGCTATTGCATTCATAAACCCGACGACAATCGTCAGTACAAACTCTGTCGACAAATGCTTAACGCCTTTGCTGTCAACGATATAATAAAAGGAAACAAGGCTCTTGACAAGCAGATTCTGCTCGAAGACGTGCCGTCGGGTCAGACGCACCTGACCACCATTCTGTCGGCAATGCGCAACCGCCACACACTCAGAATGATACACCAAAGTTTTTGGCGCAACGAACCCACCTACCCAACGGTGGAGCCGTATAGCCTGAAAATGTTCCGCCAACGGTGGTATCTGCTTGCCAAAGTGCTCGACAACAGCAAAAAGGACGATATAGGCAAACTTCGCACTTATGGGCTCGACCGCATTGTCAACGCAGTTGAAACCGACGACAGTTACGCTATGCCCGACAATTTTGAAGCCAATAATATTTTTGCTAATCTTGTGGGTATCAGCGGAATAGGTAACAAAATCGAGGAAGTGAAAATTGTGGTTGAAGAAGAACAGGCCAAATATCTGCGCACATTACCGCTGCACCAATCTCAAAAAGAAGTCTGGACTGGCGAATGGGAATCGGAATTTGAGTACAAACTAATTGTGAACGAAGAGTTTATGCGCGAATTGCGTGCCTACGGCCCCAGCCTTGAAGTGCTAGAACCCGAATGGCTGCGCGAGGAATTCCGCAAAGAGGCCGAACGCACGTTGCGAGCCCACAAAAAGTCAAGAGGCAAAAAGTGACCGTTATTAAATCTTGATAATCAATCAACAAGCGTTTTATAGACTGATAAACCTTAAACTATGAAAGATTTTGCAGCAATCGATTTTGAGACAGCAAACGGCTCACCTTCAAGCGTTTGCAGTGTTGGCGTGGTTGTGGTGCGCGGCGGCGAGATTGTCGATTCGTTCTACTCGCTCATTCGGCCCGAGCCCAACTATTACGCGTGGTTCTGCCAGCAGGTGCACGGTTTGAGCCACGAAGACACCGACTCGGCGCCGCTCTTTCCCGACGTTTGGGCGCAGATTGAGCCGAAAATCAAGGGCCTGCCGCTTGTGGCGCACAACAAGTCGTTCGACGAGCGCTGCCTGAAAGCCGTGTTCCAAACCTACTGTATGGATTATCCTGACTATCAGTTCTTTTGCACTTGCATAGCCGCACGTCGGCACTTTGGCAAGGATTTGCCCGACCACCAGTTGCACACCGTGTCGGCCGCCTGCGGCTACATTCTCGAAAACCACCACCACGCCCTTGCCGACGCCGAGGCTTGCGCGGCTATTGCGAAGGTTTTGTTGTAGTTTATTTATTTTGAGAAAAGGTCAGTATGTAATTATTGCAATCTTCAATCGCAAAATCTTTTGAGCCATAGAATGTTGTGTACAATTCCTTGACAATGTTGGCCTTGCCTTTTAATTGTTCATATAAATGCAGAATATCGTCAACGTGAATATACAATGTCAATCCTGCTTTATAATCGCATTTTGCTAATTGCGGATATTCGGTTTTCAGACTTTGCTCATCTTGGAACATCAGCATAACATTGTTCGCCTTAACAATGGCAAACACAAGTTTACCGTCGCTCGGTACTGTCGTTATTGTCTGAAATTCCAATACCTTTTCGTAGTATTCAACGGTTGCAGCCACATCTGAAACCATCAAGTTCGGTGTTAAATTTTGATAAATCATAATCTCTTTGTTTTAATGGCGCAAAGATACGGGGCTGAAAATCAGAAGTTGTGTACAAATTCGACATTTAGCGCAATGGAAGCGTTCCCCCAAAGCGTTTAAAATCGCGAATCAAATGCGAATGGTCGTAATATCCGCATTCCAACGCTGTGGAAAACAGGCTTTTATTCGGATTGTTCTTCAGAAAATTCTTTGTTTCGGCATAACGCGTTATGGCACTGAACATTTTCGGTGTAATGCCTGTCAAATTTTTGAATTTTCTCTCGAACTGCCTTTGACATAGACAGATATTATTCAATAAATCATTTATCGGCATAAAACCTTTTGTGGCTTGTATGTGTTTTACGACGCCAACCATCTGCTTGTCAACGTTATACAAGTCGCCAAACTTGCTCAGCAAATAGTTTTCGATACAATGGATTTGTTCTGTTTCATTCCCGCATTCAAACAATTGCTCTGAGATAAAATCAGAAAACAGTGATTGAAACAGCCTTGTATCGACCTTGTCGTTAGTAAATTCACACACAGGAACTTTTGTGAAAGCCGCAATGGCGCAAGGGTGAAAGCGGACACCAATTATTCGGGCTTTTTTGTCATACTTTCTATCAGAAAATGAAGTCATTGCGCCTATGATATAAGGCACAAATGGCGCCATATTGCTGTCATAGTCTTCGGTGCAGTTGAATAGTATATCAACGCAACCGTCAGGCAGGACTCGGACTGTTTGGGGGCAATTTTGATTCGCGTCATAAACCCAATATGTCTCAACATAAGGAGCGAGCAGGATATTAGGTTTATATTCTTTGTACATATTGCTTCAAGATATGGCGCAAAGATATATGTATAGGGATTAATTTTCGGAATCAGGGAAAAAACGCAACGCTGATTTTATTCCTATGCTTCAAAAAAACGCTTGAAAATTCGCAGTACCGCTTCACATTTTCATTGAAAATTCGCAGTAGAGTTGCGGATTTTAAAGGTTTTTAAGCAGCGCGCAAAAAAATCGCCCGTGCTGTTTTTTTATGCTCGCCGCTCTCATTATTTGGGAGTTCGAGCGTGTATTATTGTGTCCAGTTTTTAAAATATAATGATATGAAAACAAACATTTCTATTAGGAATGAGCAGAATGCTCAACAAGTATTGGTTATTGGTGTCGGTGGCTTCGGATGCAAGGTGGCTGCCCTTATGCAAAATAACGAACTTGCAGAAGTTACCACTGTTGCGTGCGACACCGACCAACGTGATTTGGAATCGGTCGAAGTGTCAAACCGCCTGTTACTCGACAGCGAACAGCCTGGACTATTTGCACGAAGAGTTGATAAAAGCCTTGACTACAGCGACACCGCTTGCGGTCAGGATTATCTCGAATTTGCTGTCCAGCAATTCAGCCAACTAATGACTGACGATGTAAAATCTGTGATTGTTGTGGCAGGAATGGGTGGCAACTGCGGCACCAGTGCCGCTATCGCGGTGGCGCAAGATGCCAAAGCAGCGGGCAAAGCGGTTTTTGCGGTTGTGTCAGTGCCGTTCCGCTTCGAGGGCTCGCTGCGTATGAAAAAAGCCCAAGATGGCATTGCCAAACTTGTGCCGAACGTTGGCGAACTGCGCCTACTGAATCCGCACAATATTATCAATGGCAACACCAATGCTGCTCTGGCCTTCACTCTGTCCGAGCAGTTTATGTGCAATGCGGTGGAAGCTATTTTTGCGTGACTTTTAGAAAAAGTGTTTGTAATAGTGATTGGAATAACGCATATTTGTAGACACTAACTGAATACCAAGAAAATATGGGAAAACCAATTTATGAGCAGCTTGATGAACTCTACAAGGCAGAGTGGGCAAAGATTTCAAAGGACATTGAGCCTTACAAAGACATTGTGTCGATTCCATTTTTACCAACAACCCAAAAGGCTGGCGGCAGTGGAGATGAGTCGTGGTGGACAAAAGCCAAACTCCGAGTGATGATTTTCGGTCGCGAAACAGGTGAAAACTACAACACTCCACTCTCGCAAGTAGAAGGTGACCTATTTGCAGAGGCTGGCGAAGTGTACGCCCAATGGAATAGCGGAGTTTTGGAACAAAACATAGAGTATGGTTTCTTTGGCGCCTTCAACTACTTTTCCAAAAAACTACCGCAAGCGGCTGTTATGTGGAACAATCTTGACCTCGTGGCAATGGAAAAAAAAGATGGCAGCTTGAATAAGGAGAACCAAGCAGCCTACGAAATTCAAGCCAAGTTTTCTTCTGCCGTATTACCAAAGATGCTGGAGTATTTAAAGCCTCATATTGTCATATTCCTGACAGCCGATGGCAGTGACGATGAAATCAAAAATCGTGATGCCATAATTATGCGCAATTTCGGAGTGACCGCCAAGCAATTTGAAGCCGTTGACGATGGCATTCCAGTAACAAAGTTGATGTGGATAAATGGATTTGACAAATTCGGCACACTAGCATATCGCGCAAAGCACCCTTGTAATGGCCTTGCTAATGACGTAAAAGATGCTATCATAGCCGACATTAAAGAAAACTTCAAATAGCAATTACTAAACGCATATCAGACCCGTAGGGTCGGTAGATTGGTAGAAACGTGTATAACCACGAGAACCAGCGTGCCGTAGGTACGCGACATAAAACAACGGTCGCGTACCTACGGCACGCCATTTTTGGCAAATTCATATTCTACCAATCTTGCGCACCTACGGCGCGCGCTTCGGCGACAAACGAAGGTCGGTTTTCAAGGTTGCTAATGGCGTTTATACATATATGCTGTTGAAAACGCACAAAAAAACTCTTTCCACATTTTTTTGAAATTCCCCACGGCAGCTCCCATTATTTAGGAGTGGCGCGCCCTAAATTTGCACTCATAATTATTTGTCGAACCTTTAAAAAGCAAAGATTATGAGCAAATTATCAGAAATGATGAAAGAGCGGCCAAAAAACATTAGGATAATTGGTGTTGGCGGCGCGGGCATTAATGTTGCAAAATTTTGGCGCAATGATGGCGGCGAGCGAGCCGATAAGTTTATGGCAGTTTGCGATTGGGATGCCAAAGCGCTTGAACAGTCTGGTGTGTCGGCGACTTTAAAGTTAGGCGAATGCAAGGTTTGGCCTGGCATTAATAGCGGTGCCGAAGCCATTGAAAAAAGCATTGACGATGCTCGCGAATTGGTGAACGCCCATCGAGTATTTATTGTGGTTGGCTTGGGTGGCGATTTTGGTACCGAGGCCGCCCCTGCTCTTGCCCGCGAGGCCAAGGCTGCGGGGGCTACCACCTTCGGCCTTGCTTCGCTGCCCTTCCACTGCGAGGGAGAAAAGTGCACAAGGCGTGCAATGGACGGGCTTCGCGATTTGGCGGCCAACACCGATGGTATGTTCATTTTAAACAACGAATCGATGACGCGGCGGCATTTCGGCGATTTGCTGGTGCCCGATGCTATGGCACGAATCGACAGCATTATGAGCGATTCAATCGATATCTTAACTTCTACGTGTATGCGGGACGAACCGCGCTGGAAAAACCTTGATACCAAAGTGGTTGGCATAGGCCGTACTGGCGACGAATTGATTGATTATCTGCTAAAAAGAAAATACCGCAAAAAGTTGCTGGCCACATTCAAGCCGACCAATAACAACACCGCGGAATCGGGCAATATGGAGCCGCTGCAAATTATTTTGGGCAATGGCAAAACACCTGATTTAGATGGCATTATGCAATATTTCGGCAGTCAGGACTCGCCCGTGTGTGTAGTGGCTGATTTGGGTGAAGAACCCGAGGCCAAAAGCGCGCCGTTTGTGGCACGGGTTGCAAGGCAGATGGGAGCCACTGTTTTCGGCCTGGTCATACTGCCAAAGGTTTCGGATGGAGCCGCCAAATGTGCCAAAGCCATTGAAACCCTTCAGAATCTGGCCGCCAATGCCGAAATTGTTTACGCCTACCGAAGCTACATTTATTCGGAAATTAGCATTGGGATGATGGCTTATATGGTTGAAGATATTAATTACGCAGTCGACCGCCTGATTAAAGAAGCAAGGCAAAACGAATCAGAATTTCAGAATGAAAACGGAGATGCCGATAGCCGTAAAGTGGAGGCAAACTAATACTAAACGTTTATGTATCAGTTAAATTTCCCGAACGGAAACGTTCAAACCTACAATTCACAAGGTGAGTTGATGACAGCGGCACGACTTTTAGGTGGCGAAGCAAAACTAATCAGCGGCAAGACTTATGCCTTTGTGCCGAAAAAGTAAGTTGCAGAAGGCAAGGCGCTCTTTGGCGCTTTGCCTTTGTTTGAAAAATTGTATATTGTACCGCGGAAAAAACATAATAATATGGCTGAAACAAAAAACACAATTTCACTAAAAGAATATATAAGCAAGTTAAAAAATGATGGGAAGTTTATTATCCCAGAATATCAACGAGGCTATATATGGGGGCAATATAATCCCTACCATAAAACAAATGAAGCACCCGACTCTGTTAGTTATCTCATTAATAGTATTCTGTATGGGTTTAAGCAAGAGCCAAAGAAAAAAGTTTTTCTACAAGGAATAACTGCCCATTCTAACAATGATTCTAATGACATTACATTAGTAGACGGACAACAACGTACAACATTTTTTTTCTTGCTATTGAAATATCTCGGCTATAGTGGTCGTACTGATATTCTAAACTATGCGATTCGCAAAGAATCTAATATTTGTATCGAATGCCTAAATATTTGCAACTGTGAAGGAAACGAAAATGAAAAATTTCAAGACATATACTTTTTCAAAAAGACAATCCGCATATTCAAGGATAAACTAAAAGATATAGATAAAAATGACCTTTTAGAATACATATTAGAATATGTAAGATTCCTGTACATTGACATTCGCGAAGATAAAGCAAAAATTGTATTCTCAATGATGAATGGCAACAAAGCAATTATGAAACAAGAGGAACTTATCAAATCGGAATTGTTGCGTTGTAGTTCTATAAATACGAAGCGAATTAAAGAGGCTGAAAATATTGCAATCCGCAGTCGTTTTGCCCGCGAATGGGATAAATGGCTACATTGGTGGAATGACGAAGACGTAAAAAAGTTTTTCAAGTGTGATAGGCAACTTGGATGGTTGTTACCATTAGTTGAGGATACAGAAAATGTCACTTTTGAGCAATTCAAAGAAAAGTGTTTGAAATCTGGCGATGTTAAGGAAGCCAAAGAGATATTCCGTAAAATGCGACTATTGCAAAAAAGTATTGAGGATGCATATTCCAACCCTATAACTTACAATTACATTGGGGCTATACTTTGTATTCGTCGGGACCAATCAGAACAATACAAATTTCTAAAATGGTATTTCGATTTGGTTAGAAAAGAAGAACACAAACAAGTACAAAAAAAACTAAAACGCTACTTTGATTGGTCTTTTATAAATTTGACACACAAGGAAATCGTTGATAATAATAAAGAAAAATACAAAGAAAAACGTGATGCTTTTTATGACGTTTTGACTAAAGATGATATTTATAAAGGTAAAATTGACGCAGATTATAATGATGCTGCAAGTTGGTTGTTACGGTGTAACATATTGGAGGATTGTAGCCAAAACAATCAAAAAGGCAGGAAATTCAATTTTGACATTTGGAGCAATCGTTCATTAGAACATATATATCCAAAATCAAAAGTTGGACATAAGGACGAGAATGGAATAAAGTGTGATTATAAAAACAATCAACTGACAGATGAACAAAAGATTACACTTTGGCGAGAAGAAATTAAGTATAATGATGGTGGAACGGAATATGTAGCATCAGAACACTCAATAGGCAATTTGGTGCTTCTTTACAAAAGGGAAAACAGTATCTTCAACGATGATGACTTTCCTGATAAAAAGAACATTTTTTTCACAATTAATAACGATGAGGGTTTTCAAAGCCGTCATCTGTTACATACTGTGAGTGTGTTTGCCAATTCAACTTGGAATGGAGAGGACATCGCTAAACACAAGAGACAAGAAATAGAACGTTTTACTAATGATTATCCTGAATTATGAGACTCGAAAGCGGGAATAACTATACGATAAGCAAATTGTTTTGTGGCGATAATGACAAAATAATAATCCCTGATTTACAGAGAGATTATTGTTGGGGGAACCCTGACAACAATCTTGTTAAAGGATTCGTGGAAGGATTGATGGAAATGAATTATGAGCAACCCATAACAATGGGGTTGATATACGGCTATTATGATAAATTCACAACTAACCACCTACAATTATGTGATGGACAACAACGACTTACAACTATTTTTTTGATTTTGGGAGTTCTAAACAGGAAATTAGGATTTACAAAATATAATCACCTATTAATGTCGTCATTTGAATTAAATAGTGATGATAAAGAACCATATCTGCAATATGCCATTCGTGAAAGTTCGCTGTATTTTTTAAGCGACTTGACAGTTAATTATTTCCTTACAGATGGTATTGAATCTTTTGAAAAAATAATAGACCAACCTTGGTTCTTAAATGAATTTAACGTTGACCCTACCGTCCGTAGCATTTTAAATGCCATAAAGACCATTGAAGATTTTTTTGACAGAATTGACAATGATAAATTGACACGTTTAGGAGACTTCATTGAATCTAAACTCGAATTCCTATTCTATGATATGGAAAATCGAGAAAACGGAGAGGAAACATTTGTAATCATCAATACAACAGGAGAACCTCTTTCCGCAACACAAAATTTGAAACCGCTTGTTATATCCCAGAACCTTAACTATTCGCGTACGGCAATAAAACCTGATGGCTCACCATCAACGAAGAACACCGCTCAAGATTGGGAAGAAATGGAAACGTGGTTTTGGCAAAACCGAAACCGACAAGAAACAGAATACCCTCATACGGCTGACGAAGGAATGAATTGTTTCCTGAATGTAGTCAGACTTTTGCATTGCAAAACAGAAGAAGAATCATACAAAACCATTGAATCGGAAGAAAAATTCCCATACAAAAACATTCCTTTCGGCGAGATTTATGATGCTTTCAATGTTTATTGTCGATTGTACAGTATGGATTTTTCAGAAAGGTTTGATAAGGAAATAAGGTATCCATCTAGACAACATTTTTATGAACAAAATAGATTATATCCCCTACTTCCGACTATGCGCTATTGCATTCGTTTCAACGATGCAGAAGATGATGATGTTAAAAGAATATATCACATTTTCTCAAATATGGCAAAGTATCGCGATATTAACAGATACAAAGACAACGACGGAACCATACATTCCCCCATACATCGTGCTATTGGTATGATTGATAAAATGGGCACAAAAGACATCGTTTCGTTGACGAGCATTCTTGCCAATATTGAAAACGGAGAAGAAACAAAAAAAATAGAATTTGCAGAATTATACAAAAACTCACCAGCGGAACGCAAAGATGTGGAACTATTAATGGCCAAGGCAGAAAACCATTATGTTTTCAATGGGCGAATTCGCGTAATGGTTGAATGGAGTAAAGAGAACAAAGAAGCATTCTACAAGTACTATCAGAAATTTGTTAAGTATTGGGGGGACAATAAAGATGGTGATTTGAATCAGTTACGTCGTGCATTGCTTACACGAGGAATGAAAAATTATCCTTTAAGAAAAGATGGCTTATCTATCTTTGGAAATGATGGTCCATCTTGGTTGGATATAATTAAAAACAATCCAGATGAAATTAGGGAATTTCTTGATTCAGACCAACCATTACAACAAATGATTGACCAATACGAACAATCAAAGGATTGGGCAGAATTTGTTCATAGAGATTATTTGTTAGACTATTGCAACAATATGAGATGGGATGAGGCACAAGGTTGGATGCTTATAAAGAAATCAAATAGACAAAGGTATGTGTCAGTGAACAACCATCATCTTTTCAAATATCTTGAAAAAGAATTTCGTAATGATAGTTGGCGGAAAAGATTATGTGACTACAGTCATAGAATTATTATAGAGAACACTAATCAAAACATAATTTTTAATATACAATATCAGTACAAGAGGTGGGTTTTACAGCTGTTTAAGGGAAAGAATGCTGAAGTACAAGACTCATTAAAACCTTATATAGATGATAGTTGGGCATTTAATGGGTATCGCTATGAAAAAAAGATTGATTTTGTGGCTCAAAATTATTACGAATACCCTAATGTAATTCAAGAGTTGAATGAAGTAATACAAAAAATTGACAAAAATTAACGTCATTCTGTGACCATCGCGTAACAGCGCAACAGATTTTTTTCTGTTGCGCTGTTTTTTTATGTTCGCCGCTCTCATTATTCGGGAGTGGCGTGCCATATTATTGCGTGCAGAAATCCCTTAAGGATAGCTTAATCTTCCCTTAAGGATAAAAACAAAAAACGCGTATGAAAAAGAGCAACAAAACCGACAGCAATTGGAGCCACAGGCACGACTATCCGATTGATGAAATTTGGAACACAAACAACGCCTTGGCGCGGCTGATAGAGCCACGTTTGCGGGCGTTCTTGGCGTTGGACAAGCACGGTTTCCCTGTCGGATTCGCCGATATGCGCGAATGGAACAACGCCATTCGGCAGATGGCCGATGCCTTTGGGCTGATGAGCACCACGCGCACGCTCACAAGCGAGGAGGTAACCGCCGTAAAAACTGGGCTCAACCTTTTCTGCAAACATTATTGCAATTTATGGGATTAACAACAACTTATTTTTCAGACAATGAACACATTAAACTCTAAACAACACCCCCCACTGACAAACCAAACCACCACTATCGTCAAAAACCGTATGCGCGAGTTTGGGCTTGATTATCAACTCGAAGAGCGGCTGTTGGAGGTGAGGCTGCGGCACGGTCGGAAGTTGGTTGTCACCTTGCCTGCCGACAACGCCGCCCTGGCGCAGAAGTGGCTCAGCCGCATACCGCAGAGCGTTGCCGCCATAAACAGCGTGCCGAGCAGGTATCGGGTTGAGAGCCGCCACCGCGCTAACACAACCGTCACCCGAAAGGAGGATGCGGAGCGATTCTCATTCGTGATAAGTGTTGAGGAGATAATCGTCAGCCTGCCCAAGGGCCGCGAGTTGGCGCTGAAGCAGTCGCTCACAATGGCGCAATTCGAGCAGGCGATTGAAGAAATTCCCCGCTACGAGGCCGCCATAAACAGTGTTCCGTACTATTTCCGAATTCGCCCCACGCTGCCTTGCGACAGGTGGAAGAATGACATTGATGTGGTAAATACGCCCGACACAACCATTTTCTGACACTCTGATATTTTTTTCGAAAAAAGCAAAAACCTGTGCCGCGATTTCGCGCAGGTTGCGGATTTCTTTGCATTCATAATTGCGGTGCTATAAAATGAAAATGTTTGATTATGAATAGTATAAACAAATCCATTTTTGTTTCAGGCAATTTTGGTACTAACTACCATTATTTGGGAGTATGAGTCATTTTATTTGCAGTGTCAGTAAAAACAAACAGTATGGAACCAATCAGAATACGGAATCTGCATTTTTCGCCCGACTTGTTCAAGAACTATCTAACGGGTACGGTTCTCGACAGACTGCTGTGTTCATATTCGGGGCTGCCAAAAGGCGTCAACTATATGATTATCGGCGACCCTGGCGTGGGAAAAACCACTATCATTCTGGATATGCTGGCCAACATTCAGTTGCGTAACCCTAACATTAGAATACTGTTTGTGAGCGCCGAGATGAACGAAATCGACCTGGCTGTGTATGTGCAGCGGTATCCGAAGTTCGCCGATATCGACATTCTTTTTATTGAGAGTAACGCCGACGATAATTCGCACAACTGGAGCGGCCTGACGGAAGTTATCGGGCGCGGGTGGGACATTGTGGCCATTGACTCGTTTCACGAGTTGCACGGCATTGTCAAGGAAGAGGAGAACATTTCAACGAAAAAGGCTGAAAGTATGCTGCTTGCGCTCATTAAGCAGCAGAACAAAGGAATGAACGCTCGGAGCGTGAACACCACGTTTCTCACCATTCAGCAGGTGACCAAAAGCGGTGCTTTTGTCGGCTCTAACCGTTTGAAACACAGTATAACGGCTATGATGGAACTGCGGCTCGACAACCCCAAGAACATTTACAGCGACCGTTACATTACTTTCTCGAAGCACCGCCGCGGCGATGTGGGCGTCAAACTCTACTATAGTCTTAGCACTCAGGGTGATGTGTTCTTCGATGAAGAGCGCTACGAGCAAGACCTTAACCTTCGGCATTTGCAAAGCGATGTGTCGGCGCAACTGCGCGACTTTGCCACACAATTCGACCAACTGTTTAACAACAATAAAAATTAATGCGTATGGATAACACAGATTATCAGATTCTTAAGAACAAGATTCTGCTTCAACCCACCGTTTATCGTGAGGTTGACAAAAATGAGATTGTGGCCGTCGATGAGACGCACTACCGCGTTGGGAACGCTGTGGTTGAGTTCTCGCCCGAGATGGCCGAGGATATGGACCGCTTCGTCGGCTTGAAAAATGGTCAGAGCAAACTGGCGCAAGACTCGTACGGCGATAGTGGAGTTGCCAATCTGCGCAACTTCTTCTCGCAGGCGCGGCACAAACGCAACGAGAAGATTGTTTTAGTGGCCGATACCGAAACGAAGAGCATTACGGGCGTCCACCAAACACCCAAGCACCTTATTCCGCCCGAGGCGTTTTTCAACTTTGCCGAGATGTTTATGGACAAAAACCGCTACGAGCCCGATGCTATCGACTTCGGACAGGGCAGCGAGATTTCAATCCGTATGCACTCGCTCGACCCGCAGATAATGTCATTTGCCAAAGGCGACGATTTCATTTCGGACGGTGTGTGGATGAACTGGACACCTGTAGAGATTGCTGTGGGCAACTATTACGAACGGCTTGTCTGCCGCAACGGAATGACGCAAGTGACGCAGAACAGCCAAATGCATATCGACTCGCTCGACGATGAGCCGAGAGTGAGGATGCTACTTGGCAACAGCAACAGTTTCCTGCGGCAGAATCTTGCGCTGATGCTTAAAAATGCGCAACTGGCTATCGAAACGCAGGCGTCGGTGCGTGAATTAGGCTTGGGCGCAAAAATCTTGCAACACTCTGGCATTGAGCCCGAAATGGTGGCGAAACTGATTCCGTATAAAGAGAATGTGGAGAAATACGAAAAAGCAGGCTACCCAATCAATTCCGAAGGGTTGGCAATGGCCGTCAGCGATATGACCGTATGGGATGAGTTCAATGTCCTGACCGCCTTTGCGTCGCACAACAAAGTATGGCGCAACCACGACATTCGCCGCACAATGCTGATGACGCAAAGCGTTAATTTTCTCAATCGCAAACGCGATATCCGAAGACAATACAACGTTTACGAGTCTGCGCTATGACAGCCCTTGTAACCGATACCGAACATTACACCAAAGTGCTCAACTTGGCCGCAATGGCCAAGCGCACACTTTGGTTGGGCACCGCCGACATTAAGGATTTGTACGTGTCACAAGGCGGCGTGCAGAAGCCGTTTTTGGGAGTCCTTTCGGCGATGTTGGGCCGTGGCGTCGAGGTGCGGCTCATTCACGCCAAAGAACCTGGCGAGAATTTCCGCGCTGATTTCGACCGTTACCCGCGTCTGGCCAGAAGTCTCGAGCGTATGTTGTGCCCGCGCGTGCATTTCAAAATCATTGTTATCGACCAAACGGTGTGCTACATAGGCAGCGCCAACCTGACTGGCGCAGGAATGGGTATGAAAGCGGCTACAAGGCGCAACTTCGAAGCAGGCATTCTCACCGACGACCCGAATATTGTCGGAGCCGCCATTGAGGAGTTCGACAAGGTCTGGCGCGGCAGTGAGTGCCGCAAGTGCCAACGCAAGCAATATTGCGGCGACCCAATTAAATGATACTGCGACGCCTATGTTGCCGCCATTAACAGCGTTCCGCACTATTTCCGAATCCGCAAGGCGCTTCAGTGCGACAAGTGGGTGAAGGAATCGTAATTTAAGGTACATTTGAACTTTGAAATTTCAGAAAATGAAAATCCTTCACCTTTCCGACACCCACGGGCTTCACAGTCAGATTGGCCGTTTGCCTGAGGCTGATGTGATTGTCCACAGCGGCGATTTCACCCATTTCGGAACGGATGACGAGTGCCTGAAATTTCTCAATTGGTTCATTGAGCTGCCTTACAAGCACAAGATTTTCGTTGTCGGCAACCACGATTTGTGCCTTTACGATGCCGATAATATCGAAAACCTGCCAGCCAACGTCCACTTTTTGCAAGACCGCGGCGTAACCATTGACGGTGTGAGGTTCTACGGCACTGGCTATATGCACTATGCCGCCATTCCTGCTGATACCCAGGTGCTTGTCACGCACGAGCCGCCGCTCGGCATTCTCGACCGAGAGGAGAGTCTCGGCATTGGCGAGTATGGCAGCGGCGAGATTCTGAAGCAAGTGTTTGAGTTGCCCGCACTGCGGCTGCACCTTTTCGGCCATTCGCACAACAATTACGGTCTTTGCCAGAAAAACGGAATTGTCTTTAGCAACGCCGCGCTTATGGCATACGACATAAAAATTGAGCGCGAACCGCGAGTGATTGAATTGTAAGCGAACCATTCCGCAACACCCATCCCCGACTAAATGGTATCGCCCTGACAGGGCGGAAATTTTCAAAAATTTGTGGCAAAATTGTTCAAATTCAATGTCTAGCCAAACCGACCCAAATTTATCCAATCTAGCGCGCTGAAGGCGCAAAACAACATAGCCCAAGGCAAGCGCAACGGCGCCTTGGGGAATGCGAACCAAGGAAAAAGGCGCCCTGTAAGGGCAACAGAC
>CAMJCK010000060.1:0-19268 GCA_946404125.1 uncultured Bacteroidota bacterium
CAACTAACTACTGCGGCAAAAAATACGGCGGCGCCTGTTTCCGCGCCGAAAAATTACAATTTTGAAAGCAATTCACAACATTCTGCAAATCAACATACCCAGTGCAACTCCTGTTTCCGCGCCGAAAAATTACAATTTTGAAAGCAATTCACAACAAGAGAGTTGGCAATTTATAAGGGCGAAAGCCTGTTTCCGCGCCGAAAAATTACAATTTTGAAAGCAATTCACAACTGTCGTGTGTCGGTTTCATCCGTTGCTCAACCTGTTTCCGCGCCGAAAAATTACAATTTTGAAAGCAATTCACAACATATGTGGTGATATGGTGACGCTCTACCCTCCTGTTTCCGCGCCGAAAAATTACAATTTTGAAAGCAATTCACAACAGTTTGGTTACTAAAGCCGATTGTTTTTGCCCTGTTTCCGCGCCGAAAAATTACAATTTTGAAAGCAATTCACAACGTTCACATCATCGGCAACGCTGGTGTTGATCCTGTTTCCGCGCCGAAAAATTACAATTTTGAAAGCAATTCACAACGTTGTTGTTGATCTTAGTTCTGCTACGATTCCTGTTTCCGCGCCGAAAAATTACAATTTTGAAAGCAATTCACAACGTTGCTCGTTTTCTTTGTCGATTCGCCATACCTGTTTCCGCGCCGAAAAATTACAATTTTGAAAGCAATTCACAACATCTGCTCGTTGCGGCTCATTGCGTCCCACCTGTTTTCGCACCGTAAAATTACAATTTTGAAAGCAATTCACAACCTTTCAGGGGCGGGGGGGTGTAATAAAATCCTGTTTTCGCGCCGAAAAGTTACAATTTTGAAAGCAATTAACAAACGTCTAATTCAATCTGCGATTATCTTTCAAATCCGCGTCATCTATGTTCTGTTTTGTGTTTTCTTCACCTCACAATCAACTCTTTCCCGTTGGCCTTGCGCCATTCGTTGGTAGCTTTGAGGCTGAATTCGCAGCCGCAGTATTGTTGCTCGTAGAAGTTGTATTGGCGGATGATTTCGATGCGGCGTTCGCTCAGGCCGCCTTTGCGCCAGTTTTGGTCCCAGAAAGCGACACCGCCAACTTGCGCGGCGGCCCATTTGCCAGCCTCATTAATTTGGTCGAGGCTTTTCCATCGCGATGAAGCCAGAGTGGTTGTGAAAACCTGAAAGCCGTTGGCGGCGGCATATTGAGCGGTGCGCAAAAGTCTGTGTTTGAAGCAGGTAAGACAGCGTTGGCCGCGTTCGGGCTCATCGGCGAGCGGTTGCGCGGTCAGTAGCCATTGGTCGTGATTGTAGTCATCGTCGATGATGTCGAGCCCCAGATTCTCGGCAAACCGCGTGCACTCGTCTTTGCGGATTTGGTATTCGCTTTGCGGATAAATGTTTGGATTACAATAGAATATGGTCGGGCGGATGTCGTTCTCAATCATACATTCAACAATGGCCGACGAGCACGGCGCGCAACAGGCGTGCAGCAGCACTTTGGTCTCACCATCGGGAACATTCAGCTTGAAAGACATAAGAATTATGAATTTTGAATGTAGAATTCAGAACGAAGGATTAGATGAGTTTAAACCATCAACTGTCTAACATCCAACACCTAACACCCTTCAAATCAATGCTTATGATAAATCCTTGTCTGCTCGTAGCGCGGCTCGCAGGTCAGGTTGATGCCCAGTTTCTTGAACATCGACTCATCGATTGAGCTGACCAGAACCGTGGTGTGCGCCGTTGAGCCTTTCAGCTTCGGCAATTGTTGCATCGCTCTCTCTGCCAGCTCGTTATGTGCTGCTGACGATGACAGTGCAATCAGAATCTCATCCGTATGCAGACGCGGGTTGCTGCTGCCCAGGTATTCGGTTTTGAGCGTTTGAATTGGCTCAATGGCAAGGCGCGACACAAGGTTGAACGATTGGTCGATGTGGCCGAGTTCCTTCAAGGCGTTGAGCAGAGCCGCCGACAAGGGACCGAGCAGGTCGGTTGTCTTGCCGGTAACAATGGTGCCGTCGGGCAGTTCAATAGCAGCCGCCGGGCGCCCTTCGGTAGCTTCCGATTTGCGCATTGCCGCGTCAACAACCTTATAATCAGTTACTTTTATGTGCGCTTGTTGCATCAGCATCTCAAGTTTTTCAAGACTGTCCTTGCTCTCGCCGTAGCGCTTTTTGTCGCACAGGCACTTGTAATAGCGACGGATAATCTCCTGTTTCGATGCCTCGCGGCAAACCTCGTCGTCGATGATGCAGTTGCCGGCCATATTTACGCCCATATCGGTCGGACTTTTGTATGGACTGCTGCCATAAATCATTTCAAATGTGGCGTTTAACACCGAGAAAGCCTCAACATCGCGGTTATAATTGACTGCCGAAATGCCGTAAGCGTCAAGGTGGAACGAATCGATGATGTTGACATCGTTCAAATCGGCTGTGGCGGCCTCGTAAGCCAGGTTGATAGGGTGTTTCAAAGGAATGTTCCAGATGGGGAACGTCTCAAATTTAGCGTAGCCGGCGTTGATTCCGCGCTTGTGCTCGTGATAGAGCTGCGACAGGCAGACAGCCAGTTTGCCGCTGCCCGGTCCGGGTGCCGTCACCACCACCAGTGGCCGCGTTGTCTCGATATATTGATTTTTGCCGTAGCCGTCGTCCGAAACAATAAACTCAACGTTGTTCGGGTAACCGTCGATTTTGTAGTGGCGATACGAAGCGATGCCCAGCTCTTTCAGCCTGCGCTCGAACCTTATGGCCGTCGGCTGATTGTGGAATTTGGTCAGGCAGACGCTGCCGACGAACAGCCCCACGCTCTGAAATTCGTCAATCAGGCGCAGCACGTCCTCGTCGTAGGTGATGCCATAGTCGGCTCGGATTTTATTCGACTCGATGTCCTCGGCGTTGATGGCCACCACAATCTCAATTTTATCCTTGAGTTTCAGCAACATCTGCATTTTTGAGTCGGGATGGAAACCCGGCAGCACGCGCGATGCGTGATAATCGTCGAACAGTTTTCCGCCGATTTCCAGATACAGTTTGTTGCCGAATTTGGCAATGCGCTCATCGATATGCGCCGATTGCATACTGATGTACTTGTCGTTATCGAATCCGATTTTATTCATAAGACTTTCAATTAAATACGATTGCCCGTCAGCAACCAGTTCATTGTGCAAATTTAAACATAAACACAAACCAATCGCATAAGCAAAAATCGCAAACACGAACAAAAAACTAACCGGAACGGGGAAAGTTTAAAGTTTAGAGTTTAGAGTTTAAAGTTTAAAGTTTAGAGTTTAGAGTTTAGAGTTTAAAGTTTAGAGTTCATTGGATAGTTACCGATTTACTCTTTACTCTTTACTCTTTACTCTTTACTCTTTACACCTTACTCTCTACACTCTACACCTTACTCTATTTCACATTGAAATTCAGCAGTTCGCGGTCGCCGATTTTTGCCACAAGGTTGTCGCCAATCTGAACCGGTCCAACGCCGACGGGTGTTCCGGTGAAAATCAAATCGCCGATTTTTAGCGTGAAAAACTTTGACGCATAGGCGATTAAGGCGTCGAACGAGAAAATCATATCAGCGCTGTTGCCTTGCTGCGCCAATTGCCCGTTCTTTTCGAGCGAGAAACTGATGTTGTTCAGGTCGCCCAACTCTGCCTTGCTCACAAAATTGCCGATGGGCGCGGCGCCGTCGAAGCCTTTGCTGATGGTCCACGGATGGCCGGCGGCAACGGCCTTGCGCTGAAGGTCGCGTGCGGTGAAATCGATGCCGATGCCAATCTCGTCGTAGTAGCGGTTGGCGAACTTTTCGGGGATGTTCTTGCCCAAACGATTGATTTTCAATACAAGTTCAACCTCGTGATGAATCTCATTCGAGAAATCGGGATAGAAAAACGGCAGATTGCGCGTGATGAGCGCCGTTTCGGGCATCAGAAAAACGACGGGTTCCGTGGGCACGGCCATTCCCAATTCGGCGGCGTGCTTCCGGTAGTTCATCCCTATGCCAAGTATCTTCATTTCAGCAAGTTATTATTCAATTCAACATCCCCGACAGCTGCCAATTATTTCCCCATTTCGAGCTTGACTTTCGTCAGCACACGCTTGGTGTAGAGCGGAAATTCGGCGTTCAGAATCCAGTTGTAGTAGCCCGGGTCCTTGCGGAACACATCTTTGACCGGCTGATTCTTGTATTTGCCAAAGTTGAAAACCATCTCGTTTTTATCGTTGTAAACCAGATGGTTGGCAAAATCGGCGCTGCGTTTCTGTGCCGAGAATTCCGACAGGGCGTCAATGTCGTTAACAACCGGTGTCGAAACCTTGCCCGAATTGTCTTTGTACTCAACTCCCTGATAATGGTCGAGTTGCGCCATCAGCACATCGTAGGTGGCACGGGTGTCGGCGGCTGCGCCGTGAGCGCCTTCCAACTCCTTGTGGCAGTAGAACTTATAGGCCGCGCTCAGTGTGCGTTGCTCCATTTTGTGGAAGATGACCTGCACATCGACAAAGCGGCTGCGCGTGAAATCGTAATCAACGCCGGCACGCTCAAACTCCTCGGCCAGTAGCGGAATGTCGAACTTGTTGCTGTTGAATCCTGCAAGGTCGCAACCCTCGATAATCTGCGCAAACTGCTTGCCAAACTGCTTGAAAGTGGGCTTGTCGCGCACATCGTCGTCGGTGATGTGGTGCACGGCGGTGGCTTCCTCCGGAATGTGCATTTCGGGGTTGATGCGGTAGGCTTTCTGCTCCTCGCGGCCGTCGGGCCAAACCTTCAGGTACGATATTTCAACAATGCGGTCGGTTACGATATTGATGCCGGTGGTCTCCAAATCGAAGAAGACAATCGGGCGTTTGAGCGATAATTTCATATTCTTCAAAAAAACGGAATGCGCCGATAAAGCGCACTCCCATAATAATTTACAACGATGCCAAAATCTCTTTCACTTTTTGTGCGATGACGCGGCTCTCGGCCTTGCCGCTCAACTGCTTGTTGGCGGTACCCATCACCTTGCCCATATCCTGCGGACCTTTGGCGCCCACAGCCTCAACAATCTTGCGAACCTCAGCCTCAATTTCGGCCTCGCTCAACTGTGCGGGCAGATACTGCGAGATAACTTCAGCCTGAAACATCTCGCTGTCGGCCAACTCGTTACGGCCGCCATTGCGATACAATTCCGCCGATTCCTTGCGCTGTTTCACAAGTTTCTGAATCACCTTCAACTCGGTGTCTTCCGACAGGGTTTCCGATGCGCCCTTCTCGGTTTTTGCCAACAGGAATGCGGCTTTGATGGCTCTCAAGGCCTCAAGTTTCTCTTTCTCTTTAGCCAGCATTGCGGCTTTGATGTCGTTTTCGACTTTCTCGTATAAGCTCATAATCAAATATTTATATAGTTAGATTCTTTCTTTTTCGAATATCGTAAACGTAAGAAAAAAACGAAAACGGAAGGCAGATTTATTTTGGTTGATTTTGCTCGTGCAATCAATGAATAATTAGTGCTGTCCAAACGAGAAACCGTCCGGCCTTGCCGATGAGCAGCAGGATGAATGTTGGCAGTTTGGGCGTGCGGTAGAATCCGAGAGCCAGCACCAGCACATCGCCGATAAACGGAACCCACGCCAGCAGAGCGAGCCACGTGCCGAACCGGTCGATTTTCGGTTTTTGCCGTGCAATGGTTTGAGGCTCAATGCGAAACGTCCTCTCAAGCCATTCCCATTTTGCAATCAGTCCGCAGTAGTATGTTGCAACGCTGCCCAGCCAGTTGCCGGCGGTTGCCACAACAAAGCACTCCCAAGGCCGCCCCATAGCCGCCAGCGCTCCAATGTAAAGCGCGTCGGAACTGAAAGGCACAATTGTGGCTGCCAGAAAATTGCCGATGAATAGGCCTATTAAGCCTAAGTCGCTGAGCGATAGCATATAACCGGACTAAAACACAATCTTTTTCAGTAGCTCAACATATCCTTCAATCCCGTTTTCAATCTCGCTCAAGGCGATGAATTCGTTGGCAGTGTGCGAGCGTGCCGAGTCGCCGGGGCCCATTTTCACCGTGGGGAAGGCGCCGCTGATGACAGCCTGGTCCGACGTGGTGGGCGAGAAGAACGTTTCGATGCCAAGTGTGCGTGCGGCTTTTACAATGGGGTGCCGCTCGTCGATGGCCGATGCGTTTTTATTCAGCGAGCGAGGTGTGGCCACCGATTTGATGTTCTGCTGAATGATGTCCCACGTTTGGCGGTTGGTGTATTTTTCGGTTGTACGAACGTCAACAACAAACTTGCACGAGGCGGGAATCACGTTGTGCTGCGTGCCGGCCTGAATCTGCGTAACGGTCATTTTCACGTTGCCCAGCAGCGGGCTTTTTTCGGGAAATTGATACGTGTGCAGCCACTCAATGTCCTTCATCGCAATGCTTATGGCGTTGATGCCGTCGGCGCGTGCGGCGTGGCCGGTCTTGCCTTCGGCTTCGCAGTCGAGCACCAGAAGGCCCTTTTCGGCAATGGCCATCTTCATTCCGGTTGGCTCGCCCACAATTCCGGCAGTAACCATCGTTTTTAGTTGAGGCATAACAAGATACATTCCGTTAGGTCCGGAAATCTCTTCTTCGGCCGATGCCACAAACAATCGGTTGTAGGGCAGGCCGGTGTTGTCGGTAGCCAGAAAGGCGGCCAGCAGCGAGACAAGACTTGCGCCGGCATCGTTGCTGCCAAGTCCGATAAGGTTGCCGTCCTGTTCAACAGGCGAGTAGGGGTCAGATGCCCAGCCCTGCGCCGGCTTCACGGTGTCGAGATGCGAGTTGAGCATAAGCGTCGGGCGGCCGTCGGTAAAATCGTGGCAACGCACAATCAGGTTGTTGCCAACCCGCTCTGGTTGGTAGTAGCGGCTGGCAAACTCATTGGCCACAATGTCTGCAACATTTTTCTCGTCGCCGCTGACAGACGGTGTGGCAATCATCCGTTTCAAAAGACTGACGGCAGTGTCGGTTATGCTTTCCATAAATTCAGTTTTATGCAAAAGTAAAGGTGTGAACTGTAAATTCAACGTTTTGCCGAAAAATCTTTTATCCATTCGTCGGAAGTCGCCGTTTGTGCTTTGTCGAAGAAAAATCAGGGCGGAATATCTGCGAATCGGCTTGACTGTCACACAGAAAAAACGGTCGGAATGTGCTGATTGGTTGGTCTTGCCATAGGACTTTGCCGCGAGCTCAGAATAAAATTATCTGCTTGCATACCAAACATTACGCTAATTTTGTTGGAGTGGGGCAATATTTTCGTTTGTAAAAAACGAAACCAATGCTAAATTTGTAGGAAATTTTTGTCAGATGGAGACCGAACAACTTATCGACTCATTTAAAAGCAAATTCGCGGCGCTTGTTGAGAAATACAACGGGCTGAAGGCTGAGAATGCGCGTCTGGCCGGTGAGAATGCCGAACTTCGACAGAAATTGGAAGAGAAGGATAAAGAATTGGATAACAGCAAGAAAGAACAAAATACACAACAATTGGCGAATACATTTTTGGCAGCTAGCGGCAACGATCCGCAAGAAGCCAAAAACAAGATAAATAAAATAGTGCGGGAGATTGACAATTGCATCGCCCTATTGAACCGATAAAAGATTGATTTTAAAATGGATGGCGAATTTACTATAAACGTTGGCATTTGTGACAGGAATTATCCTATCAGAATCAATCGCAACGATGAGGAGAAAATAAGGAAGGCTGCAAAAAAGATAAACGATACAATTGCCCAATACAGGCAAGTGTATAACAGTAAAGACGGTCAGGATTTTCTTGCGATGGTGGCGCTTCAGTTCGCAACGCGAGTTGTGGAGAGTGAAGAACACTTTGAAGTCCAGCCGGTTATTGAAGAATTAGGCAAACTCGACAGCCAACTGTCGGAATTGCTAAATGATTGATAACAAGACGTTCTTTAACATATAAAAACCGAAATTTATACCCGCACCGGTTTGGAATAGTTTGGGAAACTCAACACTAAAATCTTAGGGGTTGCGTTTATTTCTGCGTAAGACAGGCCTCAACGCCGCAAGGCGTAACCATTTGGTTCAGTGGAAGTAAGAAACAGTCGCCGCAATCCCGCCTATATCATTATAGGAGTTTTCACAAAGACATTCCGGTGCGGTTTTTTTATTATATAACACAATAAATATATGGACAAAACATTATTGGTAGTTGCAATCGTGGCAGCAATAGCGGGAGGTTTGATAACCTTTATAGTGCTGAAGGTTGCATTGAAGAAAAAAACAAAACAGCTGGTGCAAGATGCTGAGGCTGAGGCAGAAATGATAAAGAAAGAGAAGGCATTGCAGGCTAAGGAGAAGTTTCTGCAACTGAAGGCTGAGCACGAGAAGGTGATTAACGAGCGCAACAGCAAACTTGCCGCCGCCGAAAACAAACTTAAACAAAAGGAAGCCGGCATCAATCATCAGATTGAGGAGTACAACCGCAAGAAAAACGAGGTTGACGCCGTGAAGGAAAAACTGAACTCTCAACTCGAAATTGTTGAAAGAAAGAACGAAGAACTCGAAAAACTTCACAAACAACAGGTTGACCAATTGGAGTCGATTTCGGGACTTTCGGTTGAGGACGCTAAGGCTCAACTGATGGATTCGCTCAAGGCCGAGGCACGCACACAGGCAATGTCGGAAATCAATGAGATTATGGACGAGGCCCGTTTGTCGGCCAACAAAGAGGCTAAACGTATTATTCTGCAAACTATTCAGCGCGTTGCTTCGGAGCAGGCCATCGAGAATTCGGTTACCGTCTTCCATATTGAGAACGATGACATAAAGGGCCGCATCATCGGTCGTGAGGGCCGTAACATCAGGGCGTTGGAGGCTGCCACGGGTGTTGAGATTATTGTTGACGACACGCCGGAGGCCATCATTCTTTCGGCTTTCGACCCGGTTCGCCGCGAGGTTGCCCGTCTGGCTCTGCATCAACTCGTAACTGACGGACGTATCCACCCTGCACGCATCGAGGAGATTGTTGCCAAAACGCAGAAAATGGTTGAGGAAGAGATGATTGAGACTGGTAAGCGCACTGCCATCGACCTTGGTATTCACGGTCTGCATCCTGAACTTATTCGCTTGATTGGTAAAATGAAATACCGCTCATCGTACGGTCAGAACCTGCTTCAGCACTCGCGCGAGGTGGCCAATTTGGCTGCCATTATGGCTTCGGAACTCGGACTGAACGCAAAGGCCGCCAAACGTGCCGGCTTGCTTCACGATATCGGCAAAGTGCCTGACGACGAGCCGGAGTTGCCGCACGCAATTTTGGGTATGAACCTTGCCGAAAAATACAAGGAGAAACCCGATATCTGCAACGCCATTGGCGCCCACCACGACGAGGTGGAGATGTCGACGCTGATTGCCCCGATTGTTCAGATTTGCGACGCTATTTCGGGTGCACGACCTGGCGCACGCCGCGAGGTTGTGGAGTCGTACATCAAGCGTCTGAAGGAACTCGAGGATTTGGCGCTTTCGTACCCTGGCGTACTCAAGACCTACGCAATTCAGGCGGGCCGCGAGTTGCGCGTGATTGTGGGCAGCGAAAAGGTGAGCGATGCCGAGGCCGAGTCACTCTCGTTCGACATTGCCAAGAAGATTCAGGACGAGATGACCTATCCGGGACAGATTCGCATCACAGTCATCCGCGAAACCCGCGCCGTAAGTTACGCGAAGTAGGCGAAAGTGTTATTTGAACGCAGATGACACAGATTTAACTGATTTTCGCAGATTTTTAATTGCTATAAGCTAGAGCCGATTAAAGTCGGCTCTTGGCTTTTAAAATAAATTCAACAGCGAAGCGTTTCAACTTGTTAAACTTTAAACCTTTACAGAAATGAAACCATTGCAGATGGTCGATTTAAAGAGTCAATACCTGCGGATTAAGCCGCAGATTGACAGCGCAATACAGGGCGTGATAGACAGTTGTCAATTTGTGAAAGGTGCTGAGGTTAAGGCATTTGAGCAGGAACTGGCGCAGTATCTGAACGTGAAGCACGTTGTTGCTTGTGGCAATGGCACCGACGCTCTGCAAGTGGCGCTTATGGCTCTCGGTCTGAAGCCTGGCGACGAGGTGATAACCACCGATTTTACGTTTATTGCAACCGTTGAGGTGATTGCTCTGCTTGGACTTAAGCCTGTGTTGGTTGATGTCGATAGAGAGACGTTTAATGTTGATATACAGGAGATTGAAAAGGCTGTCACACCGCGCACAAAAGCCATTGTGCCGGTTCATCTTTTCGGGCAATGCGCCAATATGGAGGCGATTATGGAAATAGCTGCCAAACACAATCTGTATGTGGTTGAGGACACTGCGCAGGCTCTTGGCGCAGAATACCGCTTTAGCAACGGCTCGACAAAAAAGGCGGGAACCATTGGCAACATTGGCTGCACATCGTTTTTCCCGTCGAAAAACCTTGGCTGTTACGGTGATGGCGGTGCGCTCTTCACTAATGATGACGCGCTTGCCGAGCAAATCCGCAGCCTGACCAACCACGGAATGAAGGTGCGCTACCACCACGACCAGATTGGCGTCAACTCGCGTCTGGACACCGTTCAGGCCGCCATTCTGCGCGTGAAACTTCCGCATCTTGATGAGTATAACCGAGCACGACGCACCGCTGCGGAGAAATACAATGCCGCATTGTCGGAACTATCTGATATTGAAACACCTGCAACGACAGCATTCACCAATCACATTTTCCATCAGTACACGCTGAAAGTGAAAAACGGCCGTCGCGACGCGCTGAAACGCCACCTTGACGAGCAAGGTATTCCGAATATGGTTTATTATCCGATTCCACTGCACCAGCAAAAAGCATTTGCGCCTTATATGACTGAAAATGATGAGTTTCCAATATCGGAAGCAATATCGGGCGAGGTGCTTTCGTTACCTATGCACACCGAACTTGACGACGAGCAGATTTCGCGGATTACGGCGGCAGTGAAAGCATTTTTCAGTTGAAAATTTTGTTTGTGTTTGCGTTTTTAGTTTGTGTTAAGAAATAGAATTATGAGCGACAACGGCTTTTTTGCACACGAATCAGCGATTATCGACGAAGGCTGCACAATTGGCAGTGGCACAAAGATTTGGCACTTCTCGCACATTATGAGCGGTTGCACTATCGGTCAAAACTGCAACATTGGGCAGAACGTGGTAATATCGCCGCAGGTGGTGCTGGGCAACAATGTGAAGGTGCAGAACAACGTGTCGGTTTACACTGGCGTGACGTGCGAGGACGATGTTTTTCTCGGCCCTTCGGCGGTGTTCACCAATGTGATCAACCCGCGCAGCGCCATTGCCCGCAAAGACCAATACCGCCCGACGCTTGTGCAGCGTGGCGCGTCGATAGGCGCAAACGCGACCATTGTTTGCGGACATACTATTGGCCGCTACGCCTTGATTGGCGCAGGCGCCGTGGTGACCAAAGACGTGAAACCCTACGCACTTGTGGTTGGCAATCCCGCCCGACAGACGGGCTGGGTTAGCGAGTATGGCCACAAACTGAAATTCGATGCTCAAGGCATTGCCACTTGCCCCGAAAGCGGAAAACAGTATAAGTTGGAAGATGGTGAAGTGAAGGAGATTCTGTGATTGAGTTCGAGCAAAGGCGACTCATAATTATTTGCAGACACCTATAAATAAATAAATTTGTGGTCAGAAAAGGATAAACGCAATGAAAAACTTTGCACTGATTGGCGCAGCCGGATATATCGCAGTTAGGCATCTGAAGGCTATCAAAGATACTGATAATCTGTTGGTTGCCGCTTTGGATAAATTCGATAGTGTGGGCATAATGGATAGTTATTTTCCTGACGCCGATTTCTTTACAGAATTCGAGCGTTTCGACCGCCACATCTACAAACTGAAGCGTCTAGGTACGCCCATCGATTATGTAAGTATTTGTACACCAAACTATTTGCACGATTCGCATATCCGATTTGCGTTGCGTCAGGGGGCCGATGCCATTTGCGAGAAGCCGCTTGTGCTCAATCCGTGGAACGTTGAGGCGCTGAAGGATTACGAGCGAGAAACTGGCAAAAAAGTGTATAACATTTTGCAGTTGAGGCTTCACCAATCGATTGTTGACTTGAAAAAGAAAGTTGACGATGGCGATCCAAACAAGGTGTATGATATTGATTTGCGGTATTTTACAAGCCGCGGTAAGTGGTATCACTATTCGTGGAAAGGCGATGAGAGCAAGTCGGGCGGAGTGGCCACAAATATTGGCATTCACTTCTTCGATATGCTGACGTGGATTTTCGGACCTGTGCAGGAAAACATTGTGCACGAGCGAGATGCGTATCACGCGGCAGGATTTTTGAGACTGAAAAACGCCCGCGTGCGTTGGTTCCTGAGTATCGATTACAACGACATTCCCGATGATGTGAAGGCTGCAGGGAAACGAACATTCCGCACTATTCTGATTGATGGCGAGGAGTTTGAGTTCAGCACAGGTTTCACCGAACTGCACACCGAAACCTACCGTAACATTCTGGCCGGCAAAGGTTTCGGTCTCGACGACGCACTTCCGTCGATTGAGATTGCCCACCAAATCCGCAATGCAACACCAGTTGGTTTGGTCGGCGATTTCCACCCCGATTTGCTGAAGAGGAAGAAATAATGCAAACACAAGAAAATCAAATAAAAACTTATAACTTTGAAAACCAAAATTTATAATTGATATGAAAGGAATTGTTCTTGCAGGCGGTAGCGGAACTCGCTTATTTCCAATCACTAAAGGAGTATCAAAGCAGTTGCTGCCCATATACGACAAACCAATGATTTATTATCCGTTGACGGTGCTTATGCTGGCTGGAATCAAGGATATTCTGGTGATTTCGACACCGCACGACCTGCCTGGCTTTAAACGTTTGCTGGGCAGTGGCAACGAGTGGGGTATCAATATTGAGTATGCCGAGCAGCCTTCGCCCGACGGACTGGCGCAGGCGTTTATCATTGGCGAGAAATTCATTGGAAATGACTCGGTTTGCCTTGTTTTAGGCGACAATATTTTCTATGGTCACGGTCTGCCGAACCACTTGGCTGATGCCCGCCGAAACGTTGAAGAACAAGGCAAGGCAACGGTTTTCGGCTATTATGTGAACGACCCCGAGCGTTACGGAGTGGCCGAATTCGATAGTACTGGCAAGGTGATTTCGATTGAGGAAAAACCGAAGGAGCCGAAATCGAATTATGCTGTGGTGGGGCTCTATTTCTACCCGAACAGCGTGGTCGAGATTGCCAAAAACATTAAACCGTCGGCACGTGGCGAGTTGGAGATAACCACAGTGAATCAGGAATATCTGAATCGCGGAAGTCTGCAAATGGAACTTATGGGCCGCGGCTTCGCCTGGCTCGACACTGGCACCTACAGCAGTCTGATTGAGGCCAGCAACTTTGTCGAGACGCTGCAAAAGCGTACAGGCCTAATGGTTAGTTGTCCCGAAGAAATCGCTTTCAAGCGCGGATTCATTACCCGTGAGCAACTGGCCGAACTTGCCAAGCCGCTGATGAAAAACGATTACGGCCAATACCTTATGAAGTTGGTTAACAACAAGATATAATGCAATGAACTTTATAAAGACTGATATTGACGGAGTTGTGATAATGGAACCGCAGATTTTCGGAGACCGCCGAGGATATTTCTGCGAGACATTTCGTGAGAATCAATTTATTGAAAATGTGTGCAATACACGGTTCATTCAAGATAACGAATCTTCGTCGACGGGCGGAGTGCTGCGCGGCCTGCACTATCAAATGCACCCTTACTCGCAGTCGAAACTTGTGCGCGTGATTGAGGGCGAAGTGTTCGACGTGGCCGTGGACATACGTCGCGGCTCGCCAACGTTTGGCAAGTACGTAGGAGTTGTGCTGAGCGCCGAGAACAAGCGTCAGATCTTCATTCCGCGTGGATTTGCGCACGGATTCTTGGTTTTGAGCGAGCACGCCACATTTGTCTATAAATGTGATAATTACTACAACAAAGCCAGCGAACGCGGTATCCGCTTCGACGACCCCGACTTAAATATTCAGTGGCCGAAAGTGAATTTTGAATTAAATTTGTCGGACAAAGATTTAGCGGCTGTCAACTTGAAAGACGCTGATTTATTTAACTTTACGGATAAATTATATTAAAATATGAGCGTATCGATATTAGTAACAGGTGGAGCCGGATTTATCGGTTCGAACTTTATTCCTTATTTTATTGAGAAACATTCTGATTATCACATTATTAACCTTGACAAACTGACATATGCCGGCAATCTGGCCAATCTGTCGGAGGTTGAAGATAGTGACCAGTACACGTTTGTTCAGGGCGATATCTGCAACCGCGAACTTGTTGAGTATCTGTTCCGTCAGTATGATATTCGCGGTGTGATTCACTTTGCCGCCGAGTCGCACGTCGATAACTCAATCAACGGTCCTGAAATCTTTATCAAGACAAACATAAATGGTACGTTCACGCTGCTCGACGTGGCCCGCAAATATTGGATGGAAGCGCCTTTCAAATACAAAAAAGACTATGAGGGTTGCCGCTTCCACCATATCTCGACTGATGAGGTTTACGGCACGTTGGGTGAGACGGGTTTCTTCACCGAAACAACACCGTATGCGCCAAACAGCCCGTATTCGGCAGCCAAAGCAAGTTCCGACCTGATTGTGCGCGCATATCACCACACCTACGGAATGAATGTTACAACAAGCAATTGCTCAAACAATTACGGTCCGAAGCAGCATAATGAGAAGTTGATTCCGACCATTATCCGCAAGGCTTTGGCAGGCGAGAATATACCGATTTACGGCGACGGCAAGAACATTCGCGACTGGTTGTATGTGATTGACCACTGCGCTGGCATCGACCTTATCTATCACCGCGGAAAGGCGGGAGAGACCTACAACATTGGCGGCCGCAACGAGTGCACCAATCTGCAGATTGTCGATACCATCTGCACCATTCTCGACGACCAACGCCCACGCACCGATAGCAAATCGTATAAAGAGTTGATTACCTTTGTGAAAGACCGTGCAGGCCACGACCGTCGTTACGCTATCGATGCCACAAAAATTGAGAAGGAACTTGGCTGGCGTGCCGACGAGAATTTCGAAAGCGGAATTTTGAAAACGGTGGAATGGTATTTGAATCGGAAATAGTCTGACATACAGACCTTTGTATACAAAAAAAGAACGATATGCTGTTGCATATCGTTCTTTTTATTTTTGTGACGTGTGATTAATACTCGTCTTCGTTGAAAAAGAAATCTTCCTTGCTTGGATAGTCGGGCCAAATATCTTCAATGCTATCGTAGATATCGCCGTCGTCTTCCATTTCCTGCAGGTTCTCAACCACTTCCATTGGTGCGCCTGACCGAATGGCGTAGTCAATCAATTCTTCTTTTGTTGCTGGCCAAGGTGCGTCTTCCAACTTTGATGCCAGTTCGAGAGTCCAATACATAGCCTTTAGGTTTTAAAATTTCGCGCAAATATGAAAAAAATATCCAAAATGTATCATACCACGCAAATATTTTTATATATATCGGTTAATATATTTGTAATCAAATTGTTATATGGTTGAAGTTTCGATAAAAACGCAGTTTAGTAGCGCAAACAGATGGTCTGACGCGACAGTTGGCTGCGGAAAAAGACCACGCCCATAGTGTAAAAATCGAGAGATAACGTTACTCGCTCATTTTCAATAATCTCGTGCCAAGCGCGTTCCATTTCGGCATTTTTATGAATATCATCGATGACAAAAACTGAATTGTTGCCGGCAAATGGCAGACACTGAGTGAAATAACTCATTGTTGGCTGGTAACTGTGATTGCCGTCGATAAAAAGCAGGTCGAGAGTTGGTATCTCGGCCAAGACATTGGGAAGTGCCGATTCAAAGCGTTCGTTAATGGCGGTTATGTTGTTGGCACCCAATTGTTTGAAAGCGGAAGCGGCCATCTGCGAAAGCGTGGGGCAGCCTTCGATGGTTATTAGTTTTTGGCAGTGTGCCGAATGGGCCAAATAGAGCGCGCCAACGCCCAAATTGGTTCCCAACTCAACAATGTTGCGGCACTGCATTGCAGATGCCAAATTCGTGAGTAACCGTCCGTCGCGGGCCGATGTCGAACTATGGCGGACGATGTCGCGCACACGGCGGGTGTTGCCTTTGTCGAACTGGCTGCCCGAGCCATAATCGGTAACGTTGATGGTGCGTTTGTCGGTCAGTAGCTGTTTGCGGTATTGCTCAACCTTTGTCACCCAATCGGCTTTTATTTTCTGATGCAGTTGATTGGTTATCAGCTCGAAAAGAAACGGCGAGTGTATGCGGTGCCCTTGCCGGTCGCGGGCTTGTGCCTGCCATCGCAGATAGCTCAATATGTTGTGAATGGTGACCATCGGCTGCAAAAATACTATCCGTAGCAACAAAATTGATGGTATTTTTGCCAAAAATTTGAACAATGAACAAGACAAACGCCGCACGCATTTTGGATTCAGCAGGCATCGGCTACAGCCTGACAGAATACGAAGTTGATGAGTCAGACTTGAGCGCCACTCACGTTGCCGAGCAGATGGGGCAGGATATAGGTCAGGTTTTCAAGACTTTGGTGTTGCGTGGCGACAAAACAGGGCTGTTCGTCTGCGTGATTCCCGGGGCGGACGAAGTTGATTTGAAAAAAGCCGCCAAAGCATCGGGTAACAAAAGCTCTGAGATGATTCACGTAAAGGAGCTTCAACCACTTACGGGCTATATTCGCGGCGGATGTTCGCCCATCGGTATGAAAAAGCATTATCCAACCTATCTCGACGAGCAGTGCATCTTATACGATGAAATTTACATCAGCGCCGGAATCCGTGGAATGCAGATAAAACTTGCGCCTAACGATTTGGTGAAGGTTACAGGTTGCGAGATTTGCGAGTTGACGGTGTAGTCTCGCGTCAGCAAATGCGCAAAAAAAAGGCGAGCCAATCAAAGCCCGCCTTCATTTTTATCTCGTGGAAAGAATCAATCAATATTCTTCTTGTCAATTCGCCAGCCTTCGCGTTGAGCCACGCCAGGGTTCTCGCCCTTGAACATAAGCGCTGCTTCGTCGTCGTTTTTGAGTTGCCATTTGAGCCAGGCTGTTGCCACAATGGCGAACTCGCCGCCGTAAGGCTGACGGTAGGTTCCGCCGTGGCCAACGGGCAGATTGCAGGCGGCAATGGGCACGTTGTTGATGCGGCTGAAATCGTCCATACCGTTTCCGTAGGCAATGTCGGTGGTGTCGCCAAGCAGATAGAGCACGGGAACTTTGATTTTCTGAAGGTCGTCCTTGGTTGGCATTGGCATTCCAGGGATGGCAGTGTTCGGGTCGATGAACGAGCCGCTGTTGCAAATCATAATGGTTTTCAGGCGCTCGTCGGTGGCGTTGTTGAGTGTCTGCAAGCCACCGCACGACATTCCTGCAGCCGCAATGTTCTGCATATCAAGTTTTTGATAGTAGGGGCTGTTCTTGTCGGCGTTTTGAGCCACTGCCCAGTCAAGGCCTTCAATCTGCTGCTCGGTTTTCGACATTGGGCCGTGGTAGGGCTGGTCGTCGACAGGGAAGTTGCCGATGGCCACAACCATAAAGCCGTGCGACGCAATCTCGTTCAGGAAATTGACGTGTTCCCACGGCGAGTTGCCGCAGGCACCGTTGCCCCAAACCAGTACGGGCAGCGGGTTCTTTGCGTTGAACGGTGAAAGGTCGGCGGGGCGGAAGATGGTGTGCTCGGCCAGCGACGGCTCAGCCACCATAATGGCCTTGTAGTCGCCCGTGCCGCCGTCTTCGAGCGTGCGCGATTGGTTGTAAGTCTCAGGTGCCGCTTTGTGCGACGAGCAACCGACAGCCGCAAAGCAAGCAGCGGTCAGTAATAAGCATAATTTCTTCATTTTGAATGTGTTTTTAGTTTTTAAACATACAAATCTACATAAAATGTTTGATTGTTGAATCGGATAATTGATGTTTAGGCGCTAGGCATTAGGCACTAGGCATTAGGCACTGGGCATTAGGGGCAAGGATTGAATGCGGTTAATTGGAAAACCATAGGGCTGTCACACGGTGGCACCCGATTCTGTAATTCGATTCTGCAATCCAATATTTTAGAGAATAGCATTGCGATTCGCTGTCTGCAATGTTCCTGCATTCACCACAACAAAAAAAGCGAATCCCTTTCGGAATTCGCTTTTCTTATATCGCGGAAGCGTGATTACAATTTGTTGTCGCTGCCCAAAACGTTGACAATCTTGTGGATGTACATTTTCTTCATATTCTC
Organism: uncultured Bacteroidota bacterium; assembly: GCA_946404125.1. Classification (GTDB taxonomy): domain Bacteria; phylum Bacteroidota; class Bacteroidia; order Bacteroidales; family SZUA-534; genus RUG13583. Next base: position 18,284 of record CAMJCK010000060.1, read on the forward strand.
GCGGGCAGGTTTCAGATACTGACGCGGGTCGAAGTGTGATGGGTTCTCTGCAAGATATTTGCGGATAGCGGCGGTCATAGCCAGGCGAGAGTCAGAGTCGATGTTGATTTTGCAAACAGCCGACTTCGAAGCCTCGCGAAGTTGCTCTTCAGGAATACCGATAGCGGCTTCAAGTTTGCCACCATATTTGTTAATGGTTTCAACCTCTTCCTGCGGAACCGACGATGAGCCGTGCAGAACGATTGGGAAGCCTGGAAGTTTTTTCTCGATTTCGTGAAGAACGTCGAATGCCAACGGGGGCGGAACAAGAACGCCATTTACTTTAGTGCACTGTTCAGGTGTGAACTTGTGTGCGCCGTGCGATGTGCCGATTGAGATGGCCAGCGAATCGCAGCCTGTGCGAGTGGCGAAATCCACAACCTCTTCAGGTTTTGTGTAGTGTGATTCAGCAGCCGAAACTTCGTCTTCAACACCAGCCAAAACGCCAAGCTCAGCCTCAACAGTAACGTCGAATTGATGAGCGTATTCAACAACCTTCTTTGTCAACTTTATGTTCTCTTCGTATGGCAGCGATGAGCCGTCAATCATAACCGATGAGAAACCATTGTCGATGCAGTCCTTGCAGAGCTCGAAGCTGTCGCCGTGGTCAAGGTGAAGAACAATTTGCGGATTGGGGCAGCCAAGTTCTTTAGCGTACTCCACGGCGCCCTTTGCCAGGTTGCGAAGGATGGTGCCGTTAGCATAGTTGCGAGCGCCTTTCGATACCTGCATAATAACAGGCGATTTGGTCTCAACTGCGGCCATAACAATAGCCTGCATTTGTTCCATTGTGTTGAAGTTGAAGGCCGGGATAGCGTATCCGCCTTTAACTGCTTTGGCAAACATTTCACGAGTGTTCACCAAGCCTAAATCTTTGTAGTTTACCATATTATTAAAATTGTATAATTAAAAATATACTTTTCTAAAACCGATGGCAAATATATCA
>CAMJCK010000061.1:0-17505 GCA_946404125.1 uncultured Bacteroidota bacterium
AATCTGCGCTTATTGCCGAATCGGTCAGTTGGATTGTATTGTTTTGAATATCAAGCGTCAAGCTGATTTGCGAAATATTGTAACTAGTCCACGACAAACTGATGGTGTCGCCCGTTCCGAACGCGTTGGAGGCGAGCGGAGAGAAGGTGAGGTGCGGCTCTGGCTCTTTCGCGACGTTCACCGTCCAGTTTTTCACCGTCAAATCCTCGGCCGTCACCGTAATTGTCCGCGGCTCATCGAAGTCCCAGCGTGCTTTTGCCGTGAATCCGCGGCTCGACTTGAACAGAGTCGTTGGAACTTTGGCTTTTTCGGAAATCGTAATGACCGGCGTAAGTTTCAGACTGTCAAGATTGTAAGCCACTACAGCGTCGATGGTTGCGTTTGTTGTGTCAATCGAAATACTGATTGGCGTTGTCTCCACAAAGTTGAATGTCAAGATGTTGGCATCAGAACTTGGTCTTGGCGCCATAGTCACGGTTATTGTCCACTCTTTCTGATTGATACCGTCACCAGCCATAATCGTTGCAGTTACAGGTTGCGAGAAATCAATCGTATCAGCCGCAAGCGAGCCGTTGATAAGCATTTGGGCGCCTTGCGAAATGCGGAAAGTGGTGAAAAGATGCTCAATGTCAGTTCCGTAAGGCACTTCAACCGAGACGGTCGTATCCGCGCTGTTTATAGTGGTAGCTTTACCGCCGATGCTCATTCTCAGAATTTCAGTACCGTGTCCGATGCCGTGCCGTCCGAGGCTGCTCAAGTCGTTCTGTTGTTCGAGGACAATCCACTGGCTGTCGAGAGAGTCTGTCCCGGCTGATTCCGTCCAGTCAGTTGTGCCGCAGATGATTATCTTTCTTATAATGGTGCGGTTTGTTGATGCGTCAGCAATGCCAGCTGCTCCCCAGTTGCTTGCTACGTCACAGTTGCCGAATGGTCCGAGAACATCAATCATCACCGTATCTGTGCCGTCTTTGCGGAACAATCCGAGCAGGTCATCGCCGGTGAATTTGGTTGTTTTTGTGGTTGATACATCTGCTTTCCGTTTGATTTCAGCCGCTGCGCTACTGTTTACCACAACCAGCACCTCGTTTGGTAACAGCCACCCCGACAGTTGCAATGTGGTTAAACGAGTAGAACCAACTATATTGTCCATCGTCACAAAATACCGGCTCAAATCAACCGCCGTGTCGCAAGGGTTGTAGATTTCGTAGTATTTGTTGTTTGATGAGCCCTTCGCGTACTCGCTGAAATAGAGGTCTGGTTGCGGAGTGGTGCGCGTTGTGAACGTCCAGGTTGGCAGAGTTGCAGAGTTTCCAGCCAGGTCACAAATCGAACCTTCCGAAATACTGATGTTGTGTAAAGTGTTGTAATCCAAACCGCTGACAAACGCTTTAGCCGCACTGTCGCCTACAGCTATAATCGGGAACTCCAGTTCACCGATATTAAGTTTTGCGCCTTCGGCAACCGTAATCCGCTCATCAAATGCCATACTGATATACAGCGAGTTGGCGAGACTGTCACTTCCGTTTGCCGGACTCAGCCGAACAACCACCGGCGCCTTTGTGTCACTGATTGTCACGGCGATGCTGTCCAAAACCACGCCGTTGCGCACAGCTTTCACCAAGCCGTTGCCGAACATCGCGTCAGGAATAACATAATTCCATTCGCCCAAATCAGCGCTTATTGCAGAGTCAGTTAGTTGAATCGTATTATTTTGAATATCAAGCGTTAAACTAATTTGCGAAATGTTGTAACTGGTCCACGACAAGCTGATAGTGTCGCCCGTTCCGAACGCGTTGGTTGCGAGCGGAGAGAAAGTGAGGTGCGGCTCTGGCTCTTTCGCGATGCTCACAGTCCAGTTTTTCACTGTCAAGTCCTCGGCCGTCACCGCGATGGTCTGCGGCTCGTCGAAGTCCCAACGGGTTTTCGCCGTGAATATGCCGCGGCTCGACCTGAACAGCGTCGTTGGAACTTTTGCTTTTTCGGAAATCGTGATGACTGGCGTAAGTTTCAGACTGTCAAGATTATAAGCCACCACGGCGTCGATTCTGGCGTTCGTTGTGTCAATCGAAACGCTGATTGAGGTAGTCTCTACAAAGTTGAATGTCAAGATGTTGGCATCGGAACTTGGTCTTGGCGCCATAGTCACGGTTATTGTCCACTCTTTCTGATTGATACCGTCACCAGCAATAATCGTTGCAGTAACAGGTTGCGAGAAATCAATCGTGTCAGCCGCAAGCGAGCCGTTGATAAACATTTGTGCGCCTTGCGATATGCGGTAGGCAACCGCCAATTGAGTCAGGTCAGTTCCGTAAGGCACTTCAACTGATACGGTCGTATCCGCGCTGTTGACAGTTGCAGCCTTGCCGCCGATGCTCATTCTCATTATCTCCGTGCTGTGTCCGATGCTGTGCCGCCCGAGGCTGCTCAAGTCGTTCTGAGGAAGCACTTTCCACTGGCTGTCGAGAGTGTCTGTGCCGGCAGATTCGTTCCAATCGGTTGTACCGCAGATGATTAGCTTTCGCACTATTGTTTTGCCAGATGCTCCGTCATCCCCAGGTACACTCCAAATGGCCGATGTTTCGCAATTTCCGAACGGCCCTAGAACATCAATCAAAATAGTGTCGTTTCCGTCTTTGCGGAACAAGCCCAGCAAGTCATCGCCAGTGAAACTGGTTGTTGATGAGTTCGATACGTCGGTTTTCTTTTTGATTTCTGCCGACGCGCTACCGTTTGCCACAACTAGAATTTCGTTAGGTAACAACATTCCTGATAGTTGTAGGGTGGTCAAACGTGGAGAACCAACAATTTTGTCCATCGTCACAAAATACCGGTTCAAATCGACCGCCGTGTCGCACGGGTTGTAAATTTCGTAGTATTTGTTGTTTGACGAACCCTTCGCATACTCGCTGAAATAGAGGTTAGGCTGCGGAGCGTTACGCGTTGTGAACGTCCAGGTTGGCAGAGTTGCCGAGTTGCCGGCCAAGTCTTTCACTGCGCCAGCAGGCAATTCCACAGAATATTCAGTTTCGAAATCCAAACTGCTGACAAATGCCTTCACCATAGTGTCGTTCACCGCAATAATCAATGCTTCAGTGTTGCCCACATTCAATTTTGCACCATCTGTGACAACGACTTTTTCATCAAACGCCATACTGATATACAGCGAGTTGGCCAAACTGTCACTTCCGTTTGCCGGACTTTGCCGAACAACCGTAGGAGCCTTTGTGTCGGAAATGGTGACAGCGATGCTGTCTAGTACGATTCCGTTGCGGACGGCCTTCACCAATCCATTGCCGAACATCGCGTCAGGGACAACGAAATCCCATTCACCCAAGGCTGCGCTTATCGCAGAGTCGGTCAGTTGAATCGTATTATTCTGAATATCAAGGCTTAAACTGATATTAGAAATATTGTAACTGGTCCACGCCAAGCAGATTGTGTCGCCCGTTCCGAACGCGTTGGAGGCGAGCGGAGAGAAGAACAGTGTTTTGCAATCGATAATTCTCTTATAAGTTTTTGCCGTCCCATCTTCAGCCGTAACTGTCACAAAAACAGAGTCGAGAGGAGCAAGTGTCACGTTCGCCCAATCGGCGGGGGAAACAAAATTGTTGTTTACTCTTATCGACAACGAAGCCATAGCATTGTTGGCTGTTGCAGCAATGCCGGTAATTGTTAAATTATTGATAATTAATGTATCGCTATTCAACGCATTGTGCCCGCCGATAACCAAATTCGCAAGAGTCGTATCGTTGCTATATAAGTGAATATCAGCTTCCGAGCGAGGCCAGATTTCGTAGCGTTTGCCTGTTCCTCTGCCCAACACACCCGAAATGTCATATTTTCGATTGTCCAGCGGATTTAATACTCCCGTGTACAATGTTTCTTTGTAATAAATGGTGTCTTCTCCGATATAAAAACACGATTTGGCGTTATCGCAATTCACTCCAATAATCTTTATCAGACTGCTCATCAGAGCTTTAGTTTGAGTAACTGAAATTTCGGTAGCTCGTGGGGCGGGAAGATTATTGTTTGAATTAATTTTTGTGGCCGTGCTTGTATATGTTGTGCTTGAACCGATTCTGTACTGTTCGTTGGTGCTAATATTTAATTTGCCTTCCGCAAATACGCTATCGCCTGTGGCAACAATTGTATCGACACAATAATAAACGAATATCGAGCAGAAAGCGCTGTCGCCATCTTGTAGAGTAAAACTTTTATATGCAGGATTTTGCTGCTTTTTTGAACCAGTTACAAGTCCCTTTATTTTGACATTCTTATCTTTAAAATTTAACACACCCCTTGTTGTTGTGTCTGTTAGAAGTTGATTTATGGTGACAACGGGGACGATAGTGAAGTTTTCCGACCTCTCACTTTCCACATTGCCGCTCACAACTTTCAGACTGTAATTGGTCGCGTATGTGTCTTTGTTTGGGGTAATGCCGTTGCCAATCAAAATGTCAGCCTCACCACTTGTAATGTCGATTGGGTAGCTGAGAATCTTATCATTACCTTTGAAAACGAGAATGCTGTCGAGGTCAGTTGATGCATCAAAATTTGTGGCGGTCCATTTTATGGTGGCCATTTCGCCCCAATAGTATTTTGCTTCGATGTCGCGCAAAGCGATTGATTTTTGTATTGCTGAAACTGTTGTTACACTGATGATTGTCGAGTCTTCTTGCACATTGTCAGCCGTGTCTTTTGCAATCAGATAAACATTGTAGGTTGTTTCCGATTCCAGTCCTGTTACTGTTGCCGAGCATTCGGTGTTGCCAGTCGCAACCGTAATTGTGCTGTCCGATGTCAGCAAATCGTTCACCGCAGGTGCCGGTTCCCCTTCTGCCACAACCCGATAGTAAACCGTGCAAGGTTCGTTGGCTTTCACTTTCAGGTCGAAACTTGATATTGTTACATTTTCTGTTTTGGGATAGTTAGTTGAAAATGTTGGAGGGGTAACGTCTTCTACAGGTGTAACACCTTGTGTGTAAACGATTTTGATGCTAGTTATTTGACAGTTTGCGGAGCTTGTCGAAAGTTGAAAATACCCACCTGATGTTGGATTGTTGTTTGTTACTGTGTCCGATGCGCTTTTGCCTTTAACTGTGGTGTTGCTTGAATTATTGTATTGATATATGGCAGTATCAGCAAAATACACTCCAAATTTAGCCGATACCGCAACCCCTGACGAGTAGGTAACAATAACAGAATCAATGTGGCCTAAACTTTCAGTATTATATAGATAGCCTTTCCCAGATACAAACATCAAGTATTTCGCACTTGAACCTTTGTAAATTCCCGCAGCACCAAAAGAAATATGGCCGTTTGACTGTTCTTTCGCAGTGGCATCCCCCGGCGTGGCAGTTGGTAATCCAGGATTAAATGTATCACTGTAACTGATTGTAATTGATTCGCCAAAACACATATTATGGCTAACTACAAAAGCCATCAATAATCCTATTGAAGCCAATATTTTCCGTCTATTTATCAGCATAATGTGTAGTAAGTATAGTGGTGCAACAAACCTTTGAAGATACTATTTTTTTGCATTCATTGGTTGCAAAAAAATAGCTCTAAAACATTGGTAAACAGTCCGGTGTTGGACTTAGATTTTTTGCAATGCGTCGAACATTGGCTTAAACCGTTCGTTGTAAATGGTTTGGCAGAAGTGCGGCATCTCGTTGCGGTAGGTGTCGAGCATTCTTTGGTTGTTGTTGAGTGAGTAGGTGGCGTTGGCCAGGCGGTCGCAAAGTTTCACAAATGTTGCAATTTCATTTTCGCGTATTCCGTTGTAATACTTCTCGTTGGCGCGTTCGGCGCGGGTACGGCCTTTCTCGTTGGTTACGGCATAAACAGCTTCGGCAACTGCTTCGCCGCAACGTTTCTTCACATCGTTGTACGTTTGGCGGGTGTCTTCAATTGTGTCGTGAGTCCAGCATGCTGCAAGAGCGGAGTCAATCTCGTCGGCATTGAGCAAGTGGGCGAATTTGCAGCCAAAGTCGTACACCATTTTCAAGTGGATGGTGTAGGGGTGAGTGTCATATTTATGGTTGGTTCCATTATGGCAGTCGGCCGCATATTCCATCGCATTTCTGATGGTGTCGGAGTCGAAGCCTTGGTTTAGCTTGCAGAATTCGTCCATTCTTCAGTTTTTTGTCTGGTACAAAACAAAAAAAGGATGCTTTTTACACATCCTTTTGTCTTTCACACAATCTTTTGTGTTATTTCGTTACGTACGACATAATTATTACCGCCGCGCCTTCTTTGGCGTTCTTGAACGAGCACATTATGTTGTACATACCTGTTTTCGAGCAGCTAAAACCAACAGCTTCGGCAAAAGAACCATCGGGTTTTAAGTTAGAAACCAAAGCGTTGCTGCCTTCCGAAATTTGTATCACGGCCTTTCCCTCATAACCTTCGGCGTTGCAGACAACAAATTTGTACATTGTTCCTTTGTTGAGAATCACGCTGAATTTCTGTGCGGGCGAGTTTGCCGGCAATTTCACTTTGAAGTCTTTCAAGTATGTTGCATTACCAATTCCCAGCGCGCAAACGTTCACCAAATCGTCACTTTGTGCAAATGAGTGATTGATTGTCAGCGACAGCAGCAGAACTGATAATATTTTAATCACGTTTTTCATATTACAAGTTGATTATCATTGTACGTGTGTTTTCAATTGCGGCAATGATTTTAGCCAAGGTTTCGTCAGAGATGTCGATAATCTGCTGGTCGTTCGATTTGAAGGTAAGCATACCGTCAATCTCAACCATCTCAGGTTCGCCCGGAATTACGTGGATGGTAACATTCTCATATTCCTTCTTAATCTTTTCAATCTCCTTGACCAAATTGGCGAACGATGAGTTCGACTGGTAGTTTTTCAGAATCAGAAGAAGGTCGGATAACACGATTTTCGAGTCACCGATGCGCTCAACAAGGTCTTTGTGAGGAACTTCCTTAACCACTTGGCAGGCCAGATACATACCCTCAATCCACATTCCGGTTACAAGCAGAGAGCTGATGTCGCTGCGGTTGTTCTCGCGCAGGTACTCATCCATATTGTTGAAACTCGATACCGAAATATACATCAGTGAGTCAATGTTCTCGTTGTTTGTGGCCAAACGCTTGATTGTGTTGAAATCAAAGAAGTGTCCGATGCGCAATTGGTCAGCCAATTTCTTGATAGCCTGCATATTGCTGATAATCGAGCCGGTCTTCTCATACATATTCAAATAGCCAAGGTCGCAACCATACACACCAAGATTCAGGGCTTGCTTGAAGTCGGTGCTGAGGTTATCGACATTTTTCGTCGATGCCAGGAACTTCTGGTTGAACGGCACACCGGTCGATTTTATCAGGGCTGCCATCTCAACTGGCGACGATATGTTGTCAATAATGTCGTTCATGGCTTCCTTCGAAATCATCAGCGGTTTGTCTTTGAAAATCGAATCAGGAATTGCAAAGTCATCTTTCTTCGACTTGCTTCCATCACCATTGCAGTTCACCATCAGAAGTGAGCCGCCCGCAATAAGTATTGCTAATACTGTTGAAATTCTCTTATTCATGAAATTCAATTTTAACGCGATAAAAGTAATCTTTTTTGCTATTCAGTTATATCAAAAATTGTTTATTCTTTTTTCCCTTTCTTATTGTCTTTGCTTTTTTTCAGATTCTCTAACAGCGACGTAACTTTTTTTGTCAAATTGTTAGTCACTTCAGGGAAGAAATCCATTGCCCGTTTCAGCAGGTCATAGTACAAAGCCACGTAGCAGAATGCTGTCATAAGCCACACAACCCACATATTGAACCAGAAGGTGTCGAACTCGTGGCCGAGGAAGTATTTCTTTGGCGAATAGAACTGCGCGCGGTAGTCGAAAATGTTGTTCACCCACGGCATTTCATAAATTGGGTCTTTCATCTGGATAAGGTGGTCGCGGTACGATTTTACGTTAGTCTTCTCGTAGATATTTTTCACAATATCGTCAACGGCCTCGTTTTGGTAGGCTTGGCGCAGACGATTATACGAACCCTTGTTCCGGTCTTCCCAATAATTGATAATGGTGTTTTTCCGATTGTTGGCGTCGCTGAACTGGTCAACGTAGTGCGAATTGAGTTTTTGAATGTACTCCTTGGTGTTCAGGCCGATTTCCGGAGTGAATTTCTCAACTGTCAGATAATCAATGTATTCAAACTCAATATCGGGAACGCGTTTCATCTCTTTCGAAAGCTCGTTCTTAAGCAGAGCCAGCTTCCATTTGTAATCTTCAATTTCCTCCTGAGTCTCAAGCTCTTGCAGCCTTGTCGATGAGCAATAGTCAACCCTTTCCGATAGCTCAGGCAGGTAGTGAGTCGATTTGAAGTCGCCTTCGCTGATTTTTTGGTCGATTTCGTAGAATTTCTTCTCAAACTCGTTGTCTTTGAACTGGCGGACCATCAATCCTTCATAAACCCAGCGTGTTGCAATGAACTCGCACACAGGCGGAACGCCCTCGATGCTGCCGATAGCGCGGTTCAACTTGTCGAAACTGAACATTGCGCCGCCTAAAGCCATTTGCGGAATCATCACAAGCGGAATCATAATGTAAATGGTAACCGCCGAGTTGAACGACGATGACAGAATCAGACCCACAAGGTTCGAGAATGTGGCAATGGTGAACATTGCCCACCAGTATTCAAACCATAGGCCTCTGACGCTCAGTATTGTATTGGCAACCAATACAAACAAAATCGATTGTATTGCCGATATGATAAACAGAATTGCGATTTTCGATACCAAGTATGTTGAGCGGCTCAAATTCAAGAATTTCTCGCGGTTCAGAATCTTCTGGTCTTTGAAAATTTCCTCGCCACTCACCATCAAACCAAGGAACATTGCCACAATCAGGCTCATAAAGATGTAGATTGGAATGTTGGCGTTCTCGCGGAAGATATATACGTCCGAATTCGGGTCGGCAATGTATCTGATTAGGAACGAAAGTATTAAGCCCAAGGCGGGAGCCTCAAGAATGTTCAAAACCAAATACTGCGTGTTGCTGATTTTTGCAAGGAAATCGCGTTTGAAATAAATGCGTGCCTGTTGGAACCATCCGGGGATGTCCAACGATTTCGGCGGCGTCTCGTTAATGTCTTTCAGCTTGATTTTCTCAACGCACTCCTTGTATTTCTCGTGGAATTTCTGGTCGAGGCGCTCCAGAGCTTTTGCTTTTTCCTGTGCCTCTTCATCGCCTTTGGCAATGCGGGTCTGCTCCTCTGCGTATTTGTCGAGGAATTTCGGTTCTATCTGACTGATAATGCTTTGCTCGCGTTTCTTCTCCCATTCGGGCGGCGTAACCTTACGTTTGTTGGTGTATTTACCAAACTCGTCCACCACTTGGGCATCGATGATGTTGAAGATAAGCTCCGGGTTAACGTTACCGCACGACGGGCACTCACCAACATCGGCATTAAGCTGGCCGTCAATCTTTTTGAAATAGGTGACGGCATCAACCGGGTTACCATAATATATAAGGTATCCGCCGGTGTCCAGAATCACCATCTTATCAAACATCTTGTAGATTTCCGACGATGGCTGGTGGATTACGACAAACACGAGTTTGCCCTTCATTGCAAGCTCGCGGAGCAAGTCCATTACGTTTTCTGAGTCACGCGACGACAAACCCGATGTCGGCTCATCGACAAACAGGATTGGCGGTTCGCGGATAAGTTCCAACGCAATGTTAAGTCGTTTGCGCTGGCCGCCACTGATGGTCTTGTGAAGCGGAGAGCCCACTTTCAAGTCCTTACGGTCGAGCAACCCCAGATTGGCGAGAGTTCGCTCGCAACGTTCCTTTATTTCTTCTTCCGTCATGTTTTTGAAACACAACTTGGCGTTGAAATAAAGGTTTTCATATACAGTCAGTTCCTCAATCAGAAGGTCGTCCTGCGGAATGTAGCCGATGACGCCTTCCATCTTCTCCTTTTCGGTGTGGAGGTTGATGCCGTTAATCAGCACCTCGCCATTCGACGGGCACTCGTTGCCGGTGAGCACGTTGAGCAGCGTTGTCTTGCCGGCGCCGCTGGCTCCCATAATGCCCACAAGCCTGCCTTGTTCTTCCGACAGGTTGATGTTGCGTAAGCCGATGGCTCCGTTCTTGAAACGGTATTCGAGGTCGTTGACGTTGTATGTGACTTTGGCCGATGTGATGTCCGACAGATATTTCGAAACCACATCGCTGTAATAAACCGGTTTGCCTTTCGGGAAACGGATGGCGCTACCATTTGCAAACAAGTAAATCTTGTTGCTCTTGATGGGCAGGCCGTTGAGTACCAGCTCGTGCGAGCCCAGGTACTTCGTAAAGTAAAGGTCAACACTCTTTATCTGGAGAATGACGAGTTCTTTGTCAAGTTCCTCAATTTGGATGTGCTTGGCTTGTTCAAGCTCAACCTCAGTGTCATTAATAATGAGGATGTTCGGAATGTCAAGCTCTTTGACGGTCTCCTTAACAACAAAGTCCTCGGTGCTCTTGAACTCTTCGGGTGAGATGTTGAACACCTCGGCGGCTGTGTTGATGATGGCCATACGCTGGTCGGTGAACTGCCGGTCGGCTGCCACCAACTCGAACAAGCGCACCAATACAACAACTTTCTGTTGTTGCGTCAGTGTCTTGTTGATTTTCTTGCAGATGCCAAGAATCTTAACCGAGTCCTTAACCGAGGTGAGTTTAACCTCTTCTTCCGAATTCTCGTTCAATGAGTTGCGGTCCTTGATGCCTACGTGCTTGTAGAACAGGGCTAGATACTCCTCAACAAAGTCGGAGCTTAGTTGAGAGGTAAGAAAATTCTCGACAAAGTCGATTTCACTGTCTTTTACGCCGCCATCCTGCTTTGCAATAATTGCAAAGAGTTGCATCAGGGCCTTCAGAATCTCTTCACTCATCTACTCAAAGGTGTTTGTATTAACCTTCTTTTTTATTTGTTAATCAAGCGAATAGCTGATTTGCTCGAACGGAACGTCAACAATGTCTGAATATTCCTCGCCAGCCTCTTCCATATCCTCGTCATCCTCGGGGTAGTGCCATCTTACAAGCACATCTTTGCCTGCTTCGTGCATCTCCTCAAGTTTCAGAAGAATGTCAAGAATCATTTTCGACGAAGCGGTGTTGAAGTACACCAATTTGAAGTTGAATATCGTTTTACCCGTTGCTTCTTCCGAGTAGCGGTCAATCCAGTCCAAAATCGGCTCATAGAATACTGCGACATCCTCAGGAAGTGACCTTCCTGAAATCTCGAATATTTCGTTCGCTACATCTAAGGTTACACTGGGAGTATCATCCGTTCCAACAATTTTTATAACTTCCATAGTTAAAAGTAATTATTTGTTAATCAAAATTTTGAGTTCTCGAAATAGTTGATGATATAATGAAGAATGAAAATTCATCGTTCAAGGGAACAAATTTGTAATCCAATGGATTTCCAGTCTTCTTGGCAATGTCGATAAAGCCAAGGCCCGCACCGCCTTTGTCCGACAGACGGCCCTCTTTTATCTGTTGCTTGTAGAGTGCTTTCAAGCCTTCCTTGTCGAGTGAGTTTATCTTGTCGAGCACCTCGCCAATGGCAGCCTCTTTCTGTTTCATCAGAATGTTGCCGGTGGTGATGACATAATTCTCATCGTCCTTGCAGAGCAGGAACACTCCACTGCCTTCCTCGTGGCTTTCATCGCCCATATAGTCGGCGTGTTTGCTGATGTTCTGCAGGAACTCCACAATTACGTGGAACACCTTCTTCTGCACGGAGTTAGGTTCTTCCTCAACCATCATATTGGTCTCCGTAATTGATGTGAAAGCCTTGGTTACCTGGTGCGTGATTTCGCCCTTGTAAACAAGTTTAACGTTTTTGCTTTCCATCGATTCGTTAAAACTATAGACAAATTCTAGAAAATCTTTGTTCCCATCCATAGCTGTCTCGTTTTAATACATTTAAAATTCAATTCCTATTAACAATATATCATCGACTTGTTTATAGTCACCTTTGTAGGCCATGAAATCGTCGTAAATGATTTTTTCATAGTCATATATCTCAACATCGTAGTGCTCTACCAGCAATTCACGTATGCGGCTTGCCTGATATTTCCTTCCGGTTTCACCACTGACTTGGTCGGGCAGACCGTCTGAGAAAAAGAACACACGATCTTTTGGCTCCAAATTTATTAAATGATTTTCAAAATCCGCTTCAGGTTTTTTACCTAATGGAATGCCTCCAATGGCCTTATGACTACCTTTATATTGAGTTAACTCATTGCCTCTCAGTAAATAAAGTGGTCTGTGGGCGCCGGCGAATTCCAAAATATTTTTCTTCAAGTTTATTTTGCAGAGTGCAACGTCCATACCGTCGCGGGCTTCGGTGTCGATTCTGTCTTGTTTTAAAGTGGTGCGCACTCCTTCGTGGAGTTTGTCGAGAATAACACCTGCATCAATGTTGTCGTAGTGGTCAACCACGTTGTTCAGCGTGAAGTAGCCGATGAACGAGAGCAGCGCTCCCGGAACGCCGTGACCTGTACAATCGACAGCGGCAATGAACAAATCGTCGCCTTTCTTGAAGAACCACGGGAAGTCGCCACTGACCACGTCTTTCGGGCGGTAGAAGATAAACGATTTCGGCAGGAATTCCTGAATGAACTTGGTGTTTGGCAGAATGGCTGTCTGAATGCGTCTTGCGTAGTTAATACTTTCGGCAACAGCCTTGTTTTTCTCTTGAATTTCGATTTCAACCAATTTCTGCTCGGTAATATCGTGCGAAACGAACAGGATTGTTTCCAACTCTTTGTTGTCGTCGCTGAACTCAGGGATGGCGTTCACCTGCATAATGCGGTCGCCAAAGTGAGTTGGGAACGTAACCTCGGCCTCGTGCTTGCTATTCGTGCTCTTGACGGTCTTAATCGCATCTTTGAAGAAATCTTTGATGGCCGGGTCAAACGCCACGTCATCAAGGTTTTTGTTTATGATGTCGGATATTTCAATTTGAGTGAACGTCTTCACCATTGGGTTGGCGTAGAAGAACTGTCCGTTGGTGCCGACACGCAGGATGAGGTCGAGTGAATTCTCCGACAACGACTGCATCTTACTCTTCATACGCTCCTCTTTCTCTGCACGCTTGCGTTCTGTAATATCGCGTGAGTTGATGATGATGCCGTTGATGGCAGGGTCGTCCAAAAGGTTGCGTCCGGTTGATTCGATGTAGATTTTCTGGCCATCCTTACGCATATAAGTATATTGTATGGTGGCCGACGAGTTGGCTTGCTCAACCAGTTTGCCAAAAGTCTCGGTGTATTCTTTTACGCCTTTGGCTGTCAGACGGTCGAGGTCTTTGCCTTCCATCATCTCTTCGGTTGTGTAACCGTAGATGTTTAATACCGAGGGACTTATATACTTCAGCTTCATCTCCTCATCGTAAATCGAGATGATTTCCGACGCGTTCTCAAGCAAGGCGTGCTGACGTTTCTGCGCGTTCTCAACCTCGCGGATTTGGGTTTGCAGATTCGAGTTTGTTTTCTCCAACTCCTCGTGTGTGGCGCGCATCTCCTCGGCATTCTGGCGCAGCTGCTCCTCGTTCTCCTGAAGCTCGTTGGTCATTTCTTGCGCGTCTTTCAGCAGTTTCTCGGTACGTGTGTTAACCTTAAGGTTGAAGATGGTTCGCGCGATGATGTCACTCAACTCTTTCAAGAATCTGATTTTCAGCTCGCTAATGTCGTCTTTGATCGACGCAAACTCAAGAACGCCTTGCAGTTTCTCGTCGGTGATGAGCGGAACCAGCAACAGTGAGTTTGGTTTTTGGTCGCCCAGAATGCCGCTTGTGATGGTTACAAAATCATCAGGAATCTCACGACGGTAGATGACATCCATCTCGTAGGCGCACTGTCCCACAAGGCCTTCGCCAATCCGGAACTTGGTGTCGAGATATTTGCGGCGGTTGTAGGCGTAAGTGGCTGTGTTTTCAAGTGTTTGTTCCTCCTCATTGTAGATGTAGAACGCACCCTGAATAACATCAATGTATTTAATAAGTTCAACCAAAGTAAGATACGAGAGGTTGCCAAGGTCGTTCTGCAAACGCAGAATGTCCGAAATAATGTCTTTTCCTTTGGCAATCCAGTTTTGCTCTTTCTCTTTCTCGTTGGTGAGTGCAAGGTTCTCGCGCATTTTCTTCAGCGAGTGCCCCAGAATGTCGTTGTCGTTGATTTCAGCGTCATTGGCCGAGAGGTCGCCTTCACCAATTTTCTTGGCAAAGCGGGCATTCATATTAATGACGTGGTCTTTTTCTGAAATCTGATTTTCAAGCGATTCGATCGTCTCTTGCTGCGATTTGGTGAACGCGTAGCCAAGCACGCCCAACAGTATCGGCAAAAGGTCGATGAGGAAATACGACGGTGATGTCTTGTGCATTTCTGCAAGGCTCGACAGCGAGGCAGTGCCGCCGCTGCTCATAAAGCCGAATATCCACGATAGAACCAGTATCACAACGCCAAGCCCGACAAGTGTGGGGGTGAAGTTGATACGATTGTTCACCTTGTATACAAATATCTTTTTTATTTTGTCAATAAACGCTTCCATCGTAGCCTATCTTTATTGCGGTGTAACGTCACCGATTGCATTTGAAATTTCGTCTATTTTGTTCACAAACCCATTTTCAAAGGGCTTAAAGGTAGCGATTTCTATCAATCCAACAGCATTATCGTCCTTTAAAATTGGAATTATTGCCAAATTGTTTACTTCAATCTGTCCGAGACCCGACACAATCACTAAGCTTTTGCTCGGTAACTCGTTCAAAAACATAGGTTTCTTATCTTTTGCCACTTGGCCCGACAATCCTTCGCCCATCTTGAACGAGTGAGGTGCCTCGTTGCTGTAGTATGCGAAAGTGGCGGCCGGCGAGAACTCGTCATCAGTGCACTTGAACACAATGCCCACGGCCATATCCAGCTGTTTCGAGAGCGCGTAAAGCAGTGAGTCGCCAAAACTTTTCCAATCGCTTTGCTTGCCGGTTTTTGCGAGCAGGTCGTTCAGGTCGAAGCCTGTGTCGGTGGTTTCCTTCATCTTCTGGTCAACCTCTTTCTCGTACTGCTCGTCGTTGATTTGGGCAGCCGCGGCGCGTTCCTCCTCAGATTTAATGTATATCGATGTGATTTTTGAGCCCATCAATCCGATTTTTAAGGCAACCAGAATCTGAACCAGAATAATCACCAATAATATAAGTGATAATTGGTTTTTGCCAAAGCCCGGAGCGGCGGCCAGCAGTGTTATCACGGCGGCAACGCAGGTGGCGACAAGCAGTATCGTCCACCACGTTATCTTTTTTCGGTATTTCAGTAGCTCATCCATAGACTATGCTAATTTAAGTAAAAAATCTATAATCTGTTTCGTGCTGAACACGTAATCAACTTTTGTTGCGTTCATCGAGGCTGTTGTCATTGTCGGCACCTGGCACTCTTTGGGGTCCTGCACAATGGTGAGGCCGCCGTTGTCGGTCACGCTCTTCAGTCCGAGTGCGCCGTCTTTGTTTGCGCCGCTCAAGATTATGCCCACCAGTTTTTTCTTGAAATTGTACGATGCCGAGAAGAACGACAAATCGATTGACGGGCGCGAGTGGTTCACAACGTCCTCGGTTGAGAGGGAGAACCGGTTGCCCAGCTCGATGTACATATGATAGTTGGCGGGCGCAAGATAGATGCGGCCCGGTTTGAGCGGCTCTTTGTCGTGCGGCTCAATTATCGGCAGATTCGATTTAATCGACAGTGCCTCAACGAATCCCGAACGGATGTGTTTCAGGCGGTGCAGGCACATCAGAATCGGCAGCGGATAGTTGGCTGGCAGTGCCGCAATAATTCGGCTAACTACCTGAAAACTACCGGCCGAACCTCCAATCATTATGGCTTTGTAATCGTTCATCAGTCAACCCTTTTTTTATAAATTTTCTCGTTCGCGTTCACAACTTGCAGCTTCTTGCTCGTTTCCGAATACTCAAGAGTCTCCATATTGCCGATAATCAGGTATCCGCCAATCTCGAGGTTCTCAACCAGCTTACGTATCACCTTCTCGTACAATGGAATATTGAATTGAAGCAGTTTGTTGCGATAAACAATCATCTTGTACCTTTTACCCGGATTCGCGTTCAGAATGTCGGCTTGTTTTTCGAGTGTTACGTCGCTGAGCAGCGCAGGTTTCATTGAGGCGCGGTTGTCGTTGAGCGTGTAGTACGAGGCGAACTGTGTCTTGCCGGCGTAGCGGGTGTAGTTTGCTTCGCTCACCTCAATCTTCTTCTGGTCGTAGCTGCCGCCGTGCCTGATAAGCTCCACGTGCTTGTCCGACGGGCAGTTGACATCGATTTTCAGCTTGCCTTGCAATCCGGCTTCGGCAATGATAATGGCTAACGAGAACAACTCGTCGCCCGATGTCGCGCTAGGCATCCAGATGCGGCTGTCGGCGGTGCGGCAGATTTCTGGTATGTAGCGGTCGCGAAGCTCGCGCCAGAGCGACGGGTCGCGGAAGAATTCGGTAACTTCAAGCGCCATCACGTACAGGAAGTCGTCAGCTGAGATGGCTTTCCGGCGTATTTTGTCGGTGAAATCGTCGGCAGAGTGGCTGCCAAGCGTGTTGATGGCGTTCACCAGGCGCCTTTTAAGAATGGTGAACGTATAATCCGACATATCAATGCCGTATGATTCAGTTACAGCACTGATAATATTCCGGGTGTCTACTATGCCTATATTATCAACCATAACTACATCTGTTTTTTCTTGTAAAATCCTTTCGAGCGCTCGAAGTTGTTGGCCGATGCGCCCAAAATGCTCTCGTGCGACCCGAGAATCAGGTATCCGTCGCGGTTCAAACTGCTGTTGAACATATCGATAACGCGACTCTGCAACTTGTTGTTGAAGTAGATAATCACGTTCCGGCAGAAAATCAGGTCGAATTTCGAGTAGAAAACATTGCCGTCCTTTACAAGGTCGTGTTTGCGGAAAACAGCTTTCTCGCGCAGGAACGGTTTCATCTGAATGGTGTCTTTCACCTTGTCGATGTCGAAATACTTCTCGTATGGCACATCGACTTTATCCTCAAAGTTGAACGGGTTCTCTTTCAGCACCTTGTCGAAATTGTCGAGGTAGCCAAGATTGAACCGGTATTTGTAAGTGCCTGTCTTTGCGGCCTCAAGCATATCGGTGTTGATGTCGGTGGCGAACACTTTGGCCTGGTCGAACAAGCCCAGCTCGTTGAGTAGTATGAGCATCGAGTAAATCTCCTGGCCGCTGGAGCATCCTGCGTGCCAGATGAATATCGAGCGGTTCTTCTTGAACTTCGGAAGTATGTGATAGCGAAGCGTTTGCCACATTTCGGGGTTGCGGAAAAGTTCCGTGGTGTTCACGGTAATGTCCTTCACCATCTGTTCCAGGAAATTCTTGTCTTTGCCGATTTTCAGAATCAATTGGTTGAGGTCCATATTGTTGTCTAACAATATTTTCTCAATCCTTCGGCAAAACGATTTGT
>CAMJCK010000062.1:0-17503 GCA_946404125.1 uncultured Bacteroidota bacterium
TTGCGGTCGGTTTGGGCAATGGCAGGTTTCGACACATCGACGGTGTGCACCGCCTTCGCCCCTGCGCCCAAGGCATACACGCTGAAGCCGCCCGTGTAGCCGAAAATGTTGCAGACTGTGCGCCCCGCCGAGTAGTTGGCAAGCAGTTGGCGGTTCTCGCGCTGGTCGATGAAGAAGCCCGTTTTCTGGCCGTTTTCCCAGTCAATCTCAAACTTATGGCCGTGCTCAAGAACGATGTTGGTATCGGGTTTGCCGAACAAATATCCGTCAACAGGCTCAATATCAGCCTTGAACGGAAGCGTTTGCGAACTTTTGTCGTAGATGCAGCGCACCTTGTCGCCCAAAAGGTCTTTCAGTATTTCGGCAATGGCGTCCTTCATCAGGTACATCCCGACAGAGTGCGCCTGAAAAACCACCGTGCCGTTGTAGTAGTCGGCCACCAGCCCCGACAGGCCGTCGCCTTCGCCGTGGATGATGCGGAAAACATTGGTGTCGGCGCTGTCGAAAAAGCCCATTCGGCGGCGGAACTCAATGGCATTGGCAATCTTGCGGCGGAAAAAAGCGGCATCGGGAACGGTGTTCTCGAAAGTCAGAATCCGCACGGCGATTGACGACGGCTGATAGTGTCCCCAAGCAAGGAAACCGCCCTGGTTGTCGTAAACCGACACAAGGTCGCCTTCCTTCGGCGAGCCCTGCATCTGCTTGATGGCCCCCGAAAAAATCCACGGATGCAGCCTCTTGACCGACTGTTCCTTTCCCGATTTCAGTATAATTTTCGCACTCATATTATCTTGTTTTTCAATGTTATAAAATGGATAAACCGACACCGTTTCCGGCGCTATTCGGCAGTAATTCCTTGCTGCAGCATCGCGTTGAGCCGGGTATAGATTTCGAGCGACACCCACGCATCGGTTGCGGCGTAAAGTCTCTGTGCCGCAGTCAGATACGGAATTTCCCAATTCGATGTCTGCTGCGCCTTCGATATTTTTATGCCCATAAGCATCGCGGCAAGCGGACGCAAGCCAAGATTCTCAATACCAAGCTGTTTGGCAATGGTTTGCACATCGACAAAGCCGCCGGGCACAAATGGGCTCAATTTTACGAGCGCCTTCAAATCGTCGTGAATGGCGGCTCCGACTTTGGTTATCGATGTATCGGCCAAAAGCTGTTTCACCACTTCGGGCAGTTTTATCTTGTTGAGCCTGAACAAAAAAGCCTCGTTTCCGGCCGACAGCTGAAGCAGAGCCACGTTGTTGTGCTGCCCCTTGCGGAAATTGGGCCGCGTCTCGGTATCGAAACCAAGCACCGGATAGCGCCGCAGGTAATCGACAGCCGCATAAATCTCCTCCTCGGTGAGCGGGACGTTGATTTTCCCCTCGAACGCCCTTATCGGCAGTTCCGCAATCTCCTCTTTTGTAATCGATTTATTCATCGCCGAAATCGCTTTGGGCATTACCGCGCTCCCACGACGGCCGGTCGTCGCGTTCGAAGGTCCGGGCATCGTCGGTTTTGAGTGGCGCGCCGCTGTAAATCAGATGGTGCAAAACCCTGATAATGTTCACCACGCGCTGCCCCCAATAGTTCTTAAAATTGTTCACACACTCCCAAATGGCGTCGTTCATCATCTCGGGCGAACCCATCTGCATAAGCGACAGATAGTCCTTCATATCCTGAAAAATATCGGCGAAACCTTCTGACAGACTGGCCATTGCGCCATCGCCGGCAAGCGGGTCAAACGTCTCGGTGTAGCTGTCGAAGCCCGCGAGTTTTGCGGCCACAGCGTTGCAAACCTCGTCCCACTCCTCCTGCGTGACGGTTTTCTCAATCAAATCAGTGTCGATGGGCTCGATTTGGGGAAGGCTTAAAGCTTTGACATACAATATCGACAGAAGACGGAGGCTCTTATCAACAAAATCGCGCTGCGAAAAAGCCGCAACGCAATCAACCATATCGCAATATTTTCCGGCCAGCGCCGTGAAGGCGATAACCTCGTCGGAATAAACAATCTTTTCGAAATCGTCGGTCATCGGGATAGATTAAAAACCGAAGAATCCGTCGTCGCCCATCTCCTCTTTCTGCTTGATGGTAATATCTTTCAAATCAGATAGATATTGTTCCATACGCTCGGCCACCGGGTCGTGGAAAATGCGGGTAAACCGTTTTAGTGGATCGCCCTCCGAATCCTCCTCAATCATACGGACTGCGGTTCGGCCCTCGATGTCGGCAAGGGTGATGTTTCGCAGCAGCTCGCGGCCGTCGGGAAGGATGGCGCGGCGCACATAGTCGAACTCTCCGGACGTCTGAGTCACAAGTTTAATTGAATCGCCGTTGGTGTAATACTCAACCCAGCAGTCCTGGCCGTCGATGCTCTCACGCTGAATCATTGTGTCGAGGTTGCTGCGCCACGTTGGTTCCTCCCAATGGTTTGTGATGTTGGCCAGAACCATAAAATACATTTGGTCGATGACGATTCCTCGCATCACCTGACGGTCACGCGGCATAAACGCTCCGATTATTACCGGCAGAAGAGCCAGAATGGCTATCGGAATGAGAATTTTGGCAATAAGTTTCATATTCCACTGTTTTTAAGAGCCGAACACAATTGCGGCCAATTAGTTTCTTAGTTTCGTATCACACTGTAATTCATCGCTTTGCGCCACCAAATGACTAACAGCACGCTCCGCGACAAATTTTCCTCAAATTTATCAATTCACTTCAATCGACAAAAAAAATAGTTGGTCTGCCTAAAATTTGATGTTCCGCGCGATTGACAAGCCCGAAAACCAGCGGCAAAGCCCCCTCTGTTGCAATACTTTCCGAAAAATGGCGTTTATATCGGGGTTGAGCCTAAAATTTTGTATTTTGCCGCGATTATGCGAAATAAGTTCTTCAAAACATATAGCGTTAATTATCAACAATATAAACAAGACGCAAGCCAACAAGCGAACAATTATGCGGACGCTTGGCGGCTATAATTATGACATTATGAGATTATCGATTTTAACTTTAGCACTTGCGGCCGCACTTCAGGCCAATGCGCAAACCGACGGCAATCAGACTATCTTAACAATTGACAATAAAAACATTAGCCGCGAAGAATTTCAACGGCTTTATATGAAAAACAATACGGAGGTCACTTTCGACTCGGCTTCGTTGGCCGATTATATGCGGCTTTTCATCGACTATAAATTGAAAGTTATTGAGGCAGAAGGACTTGGGATGGATACCACTCCGGGATTCATTCGTGAATTCAGCGAATACTGCGCCCAACTCGAAAAGCCTTATCTGACCGACGCATCGGTTGATGACTCTCTGGCGCGCGAAGCCTACGAGCATATGAAATGGGACGTCCGCGCGTCGCACATCCTGATTAAATGTTCGGAGAACGCATCGGCTGCCGACACTCTCAAGGCTTACAAACGTGCGCAAGACATCCGCAAACGGGCTTTGAAAGAGGATTTCAACAAACTTGCCCGCGAGACGTCGGAGGACCCGTCGGCCGTGCGCAATGGCGGCGATTTGGGTTACTTCACGGCCTTCTCAATGATTTACGATTTTGAAAAAGTTGCCTACGCCATCGAGGTTGGCGCGGTGTCGCAAGTTTTCCGCACCCGTTTCGGCTACCATATTATAAAGGTGTTTGACCGCAGGCCGAATCCGGGCGAGTTTCGCGTGTCACAAATATTGGTAAGTGTTCCGCAAAATACCGATGACGCCACGGTGAAAGCCAAACACAGCCTGGCACAAACGATTGCCGATTCGCTGACCGCAGGCGCCGATTGGTCGCAAATGGTGCAACGCTACTCCGATGACCGCTCCACAAAACAAAAAGACGGCGACTTGCAATGGTTCAGCACCGGAGTGATGGTTCCCGACTATGAAAACGCTGTTTTTAACCTGAAAAACATCGGCGATATATCGGCTCCCGTGCGTACTCAAAGCGGCTGGCACATCATCAAACTGACCGGCCGTAAACAAATTGATAGTTTCGAGAACCTGCAAGAAGAACTCAAAGAGAAACTGTCGAATGACGCGCGAAAGCAATTAGCGCATAAAGCGGTGATTGACAGATTCAAACGTGAATATAAGTTTGTTGAGGACAAAGCCGCGCTCAATGAATTCATCAACTGCGTCGACTCCACTGTGAAGGATGGCAATTGGTCTATCGAAAAAGCGAAAGGACTTAACAAAAACATCTTCACTATAAATGACACTATTCAGTTCTCGCAGCAACGTTTTGCCGGGCTCGTGTTCAGCAACCAACAAGCCTTTAAGCCCAAAATACCAATTGAGCATCAACTAAAAAAAGACTACAACCGCATTGTGGAATATATAATCATCGCATACGCTCGTGCCCAATTTCCAAAGAAATATCCCGAGCTCAAATACCTACAAACCGAATACCACGACGGAATTCTGATTTTCTCGCTGATGGACAAGATGGTCTGGACAAAGGCATCGACCGACTCGGCCGGGCTTGCAGGTTTCTACGAGGCAAACAAACAGAAATATATGTGGGGCGACAGGGTTGAGACTGTGCTCGTGACATACAACGAAAATGTTGTTGGGCAAACGAAAACCAACAATGCGAAACTCAATAATGCGATAGCCTCGTCTATTAAGAAGGCTGCAAAAACGGGAGACTACCTCCAAGCGGTGAAAACTGCCGTGAACAAAGCCGGCGTTAATGACTCGCTGATGGAACTCCAAGTGAAACCTCGCACATTCAGCAAAGGCGACGACGCAAACATCGACAGTATGGCGTGGAAAGCCGGCACTACCAAAGCTGTCTCAAACAACGGAACCACAGCACTTTACTGCATTGTACGTCCGGTGCCCCCGATGCCGAAAACTCTTGACGAGTGCCGCGGCGCCGCCATTGCCGACTATCAGGATGTCCTTGAAAAAGAGTGGGTTGCTGAACTTCGCGCCAAGCATACTGTGAAAATCAACGAAAAAGTATTTAACTCATTGATTAAGAATAAATGACGAGCCGACGTTACATAAAAATCCTGCCTATCGGACTGGCTGTTATTGCAGTGGCGATTGCGGCCACAATCGACAGCTGCCAGTTTTTCGGCAAAAAACAGACCGATGACACCGTTTTAGCAAAAACCAACTCCGCCGTGCTGACAATGCGGCAAGTGGCTAAACTCATTCCCGACAATGTGAAAGACGCTGACAGTGTGCAGTTTGTGCAAAACTATGTGGACCGGTGGATTCACAACCAACTGATGCTCGAAAAAGCCATCGCCAACATCGACGACAAGGGCTACGCAAGCATTGAGGATATGGTGAACGACTATCGGACATCGCTGCTTGTGTATAAATATCAGCAGCTATACATCGAGCAGAACCTTGATACTCTGATACTTGACTCGCAGATTGCCGACCACTACGAAAAGTACGGCAACAACTTCCTGCTCGACAGCTGCGCTGTAAGGGCCGTTTTTGTGCAGATACCAAAATCGCTGCCCGACGGCTCCGAAATCCGCTCACTGATTCGCAGCAACAAACCCGACGATTTGATTCGGCTTGAGGAATTCTGCTTCAAAAACGCCCGCAATTTCGACGCCGGCACCGACTGGCGATACCTCTACGACGCTGTGGCGCAGATGCCGCTCGGCTCCGTCAAAAATCCGCTGGCAACAGCTCGGAACGGCAAGTTTGTTGAGGCTCAGGACTCGCTCTACAACTACTTTTTTATGGTGAAGGAGTTCCGCGATGTGAACGAGCAGGCGCCGCTGATTCTGGCAAAGCGGAAAATCCGCGAAATTCTGCTGAACCATCGCCGTAACGATTTGATTCGCAATCTTGAAATAAAAATATACGTTGACGCAGTAAACAAACAGAGATTCACTAATTATGTTAATTGATATAAAGAAAACAGCTGTGTGCGCATCGGCGGCACTGCTGATGACGGCCGGCGCGGCCACAGCGCAAGACAAGGGAATGGTGGTCGACAAAATTGTGGCAATTGTTGGACGCCAAATAGTTATGCTCAGCGACATCGAGAACCAAAAGGCTCAAGTAAAGGCGCAGGGCTACTACTCCGACGACGAAATCACCTGCCAAATTCTGGAGCAGGGGCTGTATCAGAAACTACTTGTCAATCAAGCCATTCTTGATACAGTTGAGGTTAGCGAGGCGCAGGTTAACGCCGAAACCGACCGCCGTATCAACTATTATGTGTCGCAAATTGGCAGCGAGGAGAAACTTGAGGAGTACTACAAAAAGAAGATGCCCGAGTTGCGCGAAGACTTGCTTGAGGTTGTGAAAGAGCAACTTACGGCGCAGAATATGGAAGACGAGATAACGCGGAACGTGTCGGTCACCCCGCAGGAAGTGCGCGACTGCTTCAAGGCGCTGCCCAAAGACAGTCTGCCAATCATCAACACCGAGTTCGAGATTGAGCAGCTTTCAATCTCGCCGAAGATTGAAGAGACTGAAATTCTGCGAATTAAGGACCGCCTGCGCGAATTTAAAGAGCGCGTTGCCAAAGGCGAAAGTTTTTCCACACTGGCCGTTCTCTACTCTGAGGACCCCGGGTCGGCAATGAAGGGCGGCGAGCTGGGCTTTATGAGCCGCAGCGACCTCGTGCCGGAGTTTTCGGCTGTAGCCTTCAACCTTGTGCCCAACGAGGTTTCGAAGGTGGTGAAAACCGAATTCGGCTACCACATTATCCAGCTTATTGAAAAGCGCGGCGAGCGTATGAACTGCCGCCACATTCTGCTCAAACCACAGGTTTCGGCAGTTGAGAGGAAAAATGCGATGCTGCGCCTCGATACCATCCGTCAAAAGATTGTGAACAAAGAAATTACATTCAAAGAGGCCTGCTGGATGTTCTCTGACGACGAGGACACCCGTTTGAACGGCGGCGTGATGCTGAACCCCTACACCGGAACTTCGCTCTTCGAGGCCGAACAGCTCGACCCGAAGGTGGCCAACGCAATACGCAACCTTGAGGTTGGCGACATCTCGAAACCCTTTGAAACTGAAGACGATCAAGGAAAAACCTTATGCAAAATCGTGCTTCTGCGCTCGAAGACCAAACCTCACAAGGCCAATCTGTCGCAAGACTACCAACGCATTCAGAATCTGGCGATTGAGAAGAAAAAAGGCGATGTGCTTGAAGAGTGGCTCACCAACACAATCGAGGCCACATACATTAAAATTGACGACGAATACAAAAAATGCAAATTCCACAACAAGGAATGGCTGAAGACTGAATAATTGAAGGACAATGGTTTACGATAACGATGTTAAGGCCGTCGATGCGCTGAAGGCCAATTTTGACAAGATTACCGCCGAAATTGCGAAAGTGATTATCGGTCAGGACGATGTGGTGCGCTCGGTGCTGCTGTCGGTTTTCAGCGGCGGACACTGCCTGCTGGTGGGCGTTCCCGGATTGGCCAAAACCCTGCTTGTTAACACCATAGCCGACGCCTTGGGACTGCAATACAGCCGCATTCAGTTCACTCCCGACCTGATGCCATCGGACATCACCGGCTCCGAGATTCTGAACGAGAAACGCGAATTCAAGTTCATCAAAGGCCCGGTTTTCGCCAACATCATTCTGGCCGATGAGATTAACCGCACGCCGCCCAAAACACAGTCGGCGCTGCTCGAAGCAATGCAGGAACGCTGCGTAACCGTCTCTGGCACACGCAACAAACTGCCCGAGCCGTTCTTTGTGCTGGCCACGCAAAACCCAATTGAGCAGGAAGGCACCTACCCCCTGCCCGAGGCCCAGCTCGACCGTTTTATGTTTATGGTGAATCTCGACTACCCGTCAATCGACGACGAGATAAGCATTGTAACATCAACAACATCGTCGGTGACGGCAAAGGCCGAGACAGTGATTACGATTGACGAACTGATTGCATACCAGCAACTTGTGCGCCGCATTCCGGTCAACGAGAACGTGGTGCGCTATGCTGTGAACGTGGTGGCGCAAACACGGCCAAACACAGATTCGGCTTCGGTTCTGGCCAACAAATATCTGGTTTGGGGCGCCGGTCCGCGCGCGTCGCAATATCTGATTTTGGGTGCGAAAGCCCACGCCGCTGTTTCGGGCAAATACTCGCCCGATGTTGAAGACGTTAAGGCTGTGGCGCCATCGGTTTTGCGTCACCGCATTGTGCGCAACTACAAGGCTGAAGCCGAAAACGTGACCGACGACATAATCATCGCCGAAATCCTGAAAAACGTAAAATTCTGATATGCAAACTCGTCGGACTCTGTTTGGGATAATCGTGCTTTTGTTTGCGCTTTTGACTGCAAATCAGTCGGTTGCGCAGAAAAAGACGAAAGTCGAGCTGATTCAGGCCAACGCCATCCGTTCCGACAAGAATCTCTACAACGGCGCGCGGCGGCTCATTGGCAACGTCAAATTCAAGCAGGACAGCGCCATAATGGAATGCGACAGCGCCCACTTCTATTCCGACCGCAATATGTTCGACGCCTTCGGGCACGTGCACCTCTACAAACAGAACAACAACAATGTTGATGTGCGGGCCGATTTCCTTCGCCACGACGGCGACCTGAAAATAGCGCATTTCCGTCATAATGTGATACTTCGCGACAGCAACGTGACGCTCACCACCGACTCGCTCGACTACAACCTGCAAACCGACATCGGCTACTACGAGCACAACGGCCGCATTGTGGACAGCCTGACGGTGCTCACAAGCCTCAAGGGCTACTACTACAACAAGCGGCGCGAGGTTTATTTCCGCAGCAATGTGGTGATTGACCACGACAGCGGCGAATATCAGATGTTTACCGACACCATTCGTTACGGATTGAATACCAAAGTGATAGACTTTTTCGGCCCGACCGAATTCTATAACGACACCAATTATTTGTACGCCCGCTACGGATGGTACAACACCGAGAGCGAGCAGTCGATGTTCAAGCACGATGCGCTGTTCAGAAATCCCTCACAGACAATCACTTGTGACAGTATGCTATTCAACCGGCTCGACGAGAGCGGCGCGGCCTACTCAAACGTTGTTGCCACCGACACGGTGCAGAATCTTGTGGTGAAAGGCAACTATGTTGAAATCCACAAAGAGCCTGAACTGCTGATAGTTACCGACAGCGCGCTGATGATTTACGTTACCGACGGCGACTCGCTCTACCTGCACGCCGACACAATGAGAATGTGCCGCGACACATCGGGCCAGTATCGCACATTCAGCGCATATTGGCACGTCCGCGCCTACAAATCGGACCTTCAGCTGCAGGCTGACTCCATCTTCTTCTCGATGAGCGACAGCATTGCCCGATTTTTCGGCAACCCGATTTTCTGGGTGAACGAGAACCAGATTACCACCGAATATATGGAGGCCTTTGTGAAAGACAATCAGTTACAGAAGTTTATTCTGAACAAAGCCGGAATGATTGTGTCGCCGCACGACAGCATCCACTTCAATCAGATTAAAGGAACGCAAATGATTGGCTATCTGCGCAATAACGACCTTCACAAGGTTGACGTCTTCAAACACGCGCAAACGCTGTACTTCCCCGTTGACGACGACCAGATTGTGGGCGTGAATAAGGGCGAAAGCAGCGAAATGACCATCTACCTGAAAGACCGCAAGCTGAAGCGACTGGCTTATCGAGCTCAAACACAGTCGGATATGTACCCACTTGAATCACTTTCGACCAACGATATGCGTTTGGCCGGCTTTGTCTGGTACGAATCCATCCGCCCGAAAGCCCCGGCCGATATTTTCATCTGGCACAGCAACGAAGCGGCAACCTCAACCCGACGCATCACAATGCCGACGCAGCCAACTGGCAAACCCGCCAAAAACGCACCGGTGGCACCAACACGTAAAAGCGGCGGGAAAGCCCGGAAATAAAACTTCTTCCGCAACAAAAAAAAGCCTCAACACATTGCTGCATTGAGGCCGCTATTAAACTAACCTAAAACCTTATTAAAATTCTGCAAATTCAGGATTCTGCTCTTCAATAATCGCCTCGCACTCCATCTCAATCAACCAATTGGAGCGGCAAACCTTAGCCAGGACAAAGGTCTTCGGCACATCGGGCAACCGGTAGTCGGCCCACGCCTTGACGGTGGTGTAATCGGCAAAATCGCGCAGATAAATTATCACCGAAGCAATATCGGAAACAGTGGCCTTCGCTTCAGCCAGCAAGGCCTCAACGTTTTCGAGCATACGGTCGGCCTGACGGTTCACCTCGCCCGGACAAACAACGTTGCCCTTGTTGTCAATGCTTGCGGTGCCGCTGATTAGCACGTGGGCGCGGTCGCCATAGTGGACGGCGGTGCCGCGTTCAAACGTCACACCATATTCTGATGTGCGGTTGAAATTGCTTTGCGCCTTCAGATACTGAATCTGCTCCGGCTTGGCACCTTTGAGCGCGTAAGCGTCGAGCAGCACGGAGCATTTCGAATCCGCCTGACGGCCACCAATACCTGTGCTGGCAACAAAATGCGAGGCGTCGGTCAGGCCTTCGGTGGCGAACACCTCGCGGCGGGCCTTCACCAAGCCACTGTAATTCACATCGATGTTCTGAACATAGAACCAAGTGCGCAGACAGTTGTCGGCAAGAGTTATGTTGTGCTTGCGGAGAAGCTCGACGTAATCGGCCAGCAGCTTGCGTGTCTGTTCCTCCGAATCGCCTTGAGCGCTATGCAGATAGGTGTTCCAAATGTGCGAATAGCCGTTGTGTTTAGCAATGAACGCGTCCGGCGACGACTCCAGCTCCAAATCGGTTTGGAACACGCACCACAGCGCCACTTTGGTGCCGTTGAGCGGGGCCTGCTCCACTATTGAAACGGCGCACGGCGTATTGTTGAGCGTTTTTTGCAGCAAGTCGATCTGGTTTGCCGAATCGCTCAAAAAATAGCGCACAAACACGGCGTTTGCCGACGGAATGCGGGTTTTGTTGAATTCCTTGAACGCCCCCTGAATGTGGTTGAGCTGCTCGGCGAACGACATATTGCGGCGCGTGAGCTGGAACATCACGTGGTACTCAGTTGGCTTTTCGTTGATGGCGAAACGCGAAACTTGCGCCTCGACATTGTAAAAATCGGATATAAAATGTGTGTATTTCAAGACTTGAAAATTTAAAACGCACGAAAGTATAAAATTTTAATTACCCAAACCTAAAATTCCTCGGCAAAGACGTTTTTTCAGCGTTTTTGGCCTCCAAAACCATTCCGCTTTCGCGATATTCTGACAAAATTCGATGCCTCGGCAACATTTTTGCCCGCAATTCGCAAATTTCAAATCAACGGAATATCTTTGCAGACAAATCACAGTTATGGCAGATTCGAATTTTGTTGACTACGTAAAGATTTTTGCGCGCAGCGGCAAAGGTGGCGCTGGTTCGGCACATTTCCGCCGTGCCAAATATGAGCCGATGGGCGGACCCGACGGCGGCGACGGCGGCCGTGGCGGTCACGTCATTCTGCGCGGCAACGCACAGATGTGGACATTGCTTCATCTTCAGTTTCAGAAACATACGTTTGCCGAAAGTGGCCAGTCAGGTATGGGCGCGCTCAAGCACGGCTCCGACGGAAAAGACGTTATTCTGGAAGTTCCACTGGGTACGGTGGTGAAGGATGCCGAAACAATGGAAACACTCTTTGAGATTACCGCCGACGGCGAAGAGAAAATTCTGATGAAAGGCGGCCGCGGCGGCCAGGGCAACAACCACTACAAATCGGCCACCAACCAGGCCCCGCGCTATGCGCAGCCCGGCGAGCCGTTCGAGGAAGGCTGGCGCGTACTTGAGCTGAAAGTACTTGCCGATGTTGGTCTTGTGGGCTTCCCCAACGCTGGAAAATCAACGCTGCTGTCGGTTGTGTCGGCGGCCAAGCCGAAGATTGCCGACTACGCATTCACCACGCTCGAACCGAATTTGGGCATTGTCTCATACCGCGACAACCGCTCGTTTGTGATGGCCGACATTCCGGGCATCATTGAAGGCGCCCACGAAGGCAAAGGACTGGGATTGAGATTCTTACGCCATATTGAGCGCAACTCGGTGCTGCTGTTTATGGTTCCGGCCGACTCCGATGATGTCGCCGCCGACTATCAGACGCTGGTGAACGAGCTGCGGCTCTACAACCCCGAACTGCTCGACAAACGCCGTGTTCTGGCCGTGACCAAGTGCGATATGCTCGACGACGAGCTCACCGCCGCCATCAAAAAAACACTGCCAACCGATGTGCCCTGCGTGATGATTTCGTCAGTGGCACGGACCGGCCTTGAACAGTTGAAAGATTTGCTATGGAAAGCAATAAATGATTGAATAATTAGGATTTAGAATTTAGGATTTAGTAATATCGAATAATAGGTGTTGGTAGGGACGCGATTAATCGCGTCCGTCCCGATAAATACCAGGAACAATTATCCGATTCACCAATTCACCAATTAAACAGTTCACCGATTCACCAATTAAACAATTCACCAAAATGATAGATTTTCTCGAATCGATTGACCGTCAGCTGCTTCTGCTGATAAACGGCTGGAACTCACCGTTTTTCGACGAAGTGATGTGGATTGTCAGCGGCAAACTGACGTGGGTGCCGCTCTATGCCCTGCTGCTGTTTCTGATGATTCGGAAAGCCCCGCGCCAGTGGTGGGTATTGCTCATCGGCATTGCAGCGGCTGTAACCTTGGCCGACACCATTTCGGTTCACTGCTTCAAAAATGTTGTAATGCGCTACCGCCCGACGCATAACCTTGATATTGAGAATATTGTGCATCTGGTTCACGGCTATCGCGGCGGATGGTACGGATTTGTGTCGTCGCACGCGGCCAACACGTTTGCCATTGCTGTGTTTGTGACGCTCATACTGAAAAACCGATGGGCGACAATCGGCATTTTTACCTGGGCCGCACTTGTTTGCTACTCAAGAATTTACATAGCCGCCCACTACCCTGCCGACATTGCCTGCGGCGCCATTTTGGGCTGCGTCTGCGGTTACGCCGCCTATCGTCTGCACCAATTCATTTGCAACAAATTATCGACATTAAAAACTGAAAATCAGCACGATGGAAGACCTTGAAATTCTATACGAAGACAACCATCTGATTGCCATCAACAAGCGCTCATCCGATTTGGCGCAAGGCGACAGCACTGGCGA
This sequence comes from uncultured Bacteroidota bacterium, assembly GCA_946404125.1. GTDB lineage: Bacteria > Bacteroidota > Bacteroidia > Bacteroidales > SZUA-534 > RUG13583. Next base: position 13,130 of record CAMJCK010000062.1, read on the forward strand.
CGCACCGCTCGCCGACAAGGTGGCCAACTATCTGAAAGTCAAGTACCACAAGCCCGGCAATGTGTTTGTGGGTGTTACCCATCGGCTCGACCGCCCCGTTTCGGGCGTGATGATTTTTGCCCGCACATCGAAGGCGCTTGAGCGGATGAACAAGCTCTTCAAAGAGAAATCGGACCTTGAGAAAATTTACTGGGCGATTGTTGAGAAACGGCCGCAAGAACCACAGGGAAAGCTGGTTAACTATCTGCGAAAGAACGAGAAACAGAATAAATCGTATGTGTGCGAGCCGACAGCCGAAGGCGCAAAGGAAGCGCAACTCGAATACCGGCTTCTGGACGAGTCGGACAAGTACTTTCTCATTGAAGTAAAGCTACTTACGGGCCGCCACCACCAAATCCGCGTGCAACTGGCCAACATTGGCTGCATCATCAAGGGCGACCTGAAATACGGCGCGCGCCGCTCAAACCCCGACGGCAGCATCAGCCTGCACGCACGCCGCATCAGCTTCACTCACCCGGTGTCGAAAGAGCCGGTGAACATTGTGGCGCCAACGCCCGAAGACACGCTTTGGAAATATTTTGAAAACCGCCAAACGCAGAAATGATGGGCATCGGGCGCGCATTAACGATTCTGACAGCACTGCTCGCCGCCACCGTTAGCGCCGAGGGGCAAATGCTCTTCAAATCGAAAAGCTCGAAACAGCTTGTGGAGGAGCTTCTGCCGCGCAACTCGTTCGGTATCACCATCTTAAACACTCGCTTTCAAGCCAATCCGAACTCAATTGCAACGTTCTTAACCACATCGGACAAACTGCCAATCCAATCGGGCATTATAATGACAACAGGCATCGTCAACTGGGCCGCCTACCCCAACGACTCGCCAAGCTCGGGCTGCGCAATGTTCACGCCGGGCGACAGCCGCCTCGAAAAAATTGCCGGAGCCAGAACATCCGACGCCGCAATACTTGAAATTGAATTCGTGGCCAACACCGACGAGGTGTCGTTCGAGTATTTTTTCGCATCGGAGGAGTACCCCGAATATGTGAACAAAGGTGTGAACGACGTGTTCGCCTTCTTTATTGAAGGTCCGGACTACGACACATTATATAATATAGCCAAACTACCCACCACGGGCGAGCCCATCTCGGTTGACAACGTGAACGCGCAGAAGAATTCGGAGTTCTACATCGAAAACAAGCCGTGGCGCGGATTCTCGGTTGACAATCCGGGCACCAGCCTCGCCAGCATCTTCCAGTTCGACGGAATGACAACGGTGCTCGAAGCCAAAGCCAAAATCCGCCCGTACGCCACCTACAAACTAACAATGGCCATTGCCGATGTGGGCGACAACATCTACGACTCGGGCGTGTTCATCAAGTCGCGGTCGCTGAAAAGCATCGGCAAACTGCAACCCATCGGGCCCTACCTGAAGTCGGAGATTGAGAAACGGATGCACCTTATCGGGGCCAACCGAATCCGCGTGACGGGCGACACCGTGGGATTCGACAAAACCATCAATTTCGATTTCAACTCGTACGAGATTCTGCCCGACGACACCACCGCGCTCAACGAGGTGGCCGGACTGCTTGAGCAGTTTTTCGACGCCCGACTGCGGCTCATCGGCCACACCGACGATGTGGGCAGCGACGAGTACAATATGGACCTGAGCCGTATGCGCTCCCGCTCGGTGGCCAACTACCTGATTATGCGCGGAATCGACAAAAACCGGATTGCCACCGAAGGCCGCGGCAAGCGTCAGCCACTAACCTACGGCCAAACCGATGCCGAACGCCGCAAAAACCGCCGCGTGGAATTCCTAATTTACAAGTAGTTGCATCGGCACCGACCGACAATAACGCTCTATTCTGTCAAAAATCGCGACAGCGAAAAAAAACGTTCGCAAAAAATTTATTTTGTGTGTCAAAAAAAATTACATTTGGCAATTAATATTGATGTATGGAAGCACTTCATATAAACGGCACAATTACTACCCCCGAGGTTGACCTCAACAGCGACACCGGTGTGATGGAAATCAAAGGTGTATCGCGGCCTGAAGATGTGCTGTCGTTCTATAGGCCTGTATTTGACTGGATTGCCGAATACGTGAAAAAACCGGCGCAAAAAACCCTTTTGAATTTCAGACTCAAATACCACAATTCGGCGTCGGCCAAGATTGTATGCCGGATTATGAATATGTTCGGCCAGCTGAGCAAAGACACCGGCTCGGTGCAGATAAACTGGTACTACAACGAGGCCGATGAGGACATTTTGGAGGCTGGCGAAGATTACAAGACGCTAATCGACATTCCTTTTGAGATTATAAAAGTTTAAATATGAAACAAATAATTTCGACACCCAACGCGCCGCAAGCCATTGGGCCATATAGCCAAGCCGTTGAAGCCAACGGCTTTGTTTTTGTATCGGGGCAGATTCCAATTGTACCCGCAACCGGACAGATGCCCGAAGGCATTGAAGCCCAAACCGAGCAAGTGATGCGCAACATCGGCGCCATTCTGGAAGCCACCGGACTCACCTACTCCAACGTGGTAAAAACCACAGTGCTGCTCAAGAGCATTGCCGATTTTGCCACAATGAACGGCATCTACGCAAAATACTTCACCGCAGACTGCCCTGCCCGCGCCGCTTTTGAAGTCGCAGCCCTGCCCAAAGGCGCTCTCATTGAGGTGGAAGTGATTGCGTGCAAATAAAGTGCAATTTGATTGATAACTAACAAAATACATCTGACAGCAAACAATAAAACCATACAGCTATGAGAGACTTTGATAGATGGTTGTTAGTGATGGTGCTTTTATTCTGCTGCGCAACCGGCACTTACGCACAAGAAAAGAAATGGGAACACAATTTTTATGTTTCGGTTGGCGAGTTCATCGAAACTGGAACTATAGAAGATGAAAAGCACAATGTGAACGGTATTACAACCCGACTCGGCTACGGGTTGAACTACTATTTTTCCGAATCGTTCTCGGTTATGCCGGGATTGGCCCTTCACGATGACATAGAAAAACCATTTAAAGACTGGGATGACAAAAATTACGACCACTTTAATTTTCTTGATGTTCCGGTCGTTGCTCAATACCACATCGCCGCTGGTATTGGCAAACTGATGTTCGGATTTGGACCTGTTTTTTCGTTTTCCATCTACAACGACACTTACGATACTGCAGAAGGCTGGGTACCCAATCATCCGCTTAAAGGCAAAACCAAAATCAAAACGTTCAATTTCAGCGTAATGCCGTGCGTAGCATACGAGACAAAAAGAATGCGATTTGTTTTGGATGGTAGCTTGGGATTGCTCGATGTTCAGAAAAAATATGGCAAACTTGATGGCACAAAATATTTGCACAATGTGTGTATGACAGTAGGCGTGAAAATTTGATAATCAAAACAACCTCTAAACTTTAATAATATGACACCAATAGTAAGCATAATAATGGGCAGCACATCGGACCTGCCCGTGATGGAGAAAGCCGCTCAGTTTCTGAACGATATGGAGATTCCGTTTGAGATGAACGCACTCTCGGCGCACCGCACTCCGGCTGAAGTTGAGCAGTTTGCAGCCCAAGCCAAAGGCCGCGGACTGAAAGTGATTATTGCCGGCGCCGGAATGGCCGCAGCCCTGCCGGGCGTGATTGCCGCCAACACCACAGTGCCCGTCATTGGCGTACCAATCAAAGGTATGCTCGACGGCCTCGACGCAATGCTCTCAATCATTCAGATGCCGCCGGGAATCCCCGTTGCCACCGTTGGCGTGAACGGCGCGCAGAACGCAGCCATCTTGGCCGCCGAGATGCTCGCTCTTGCCGATGCCAACCTTGCCAGCCGTCTTGAGGCCTACAAAGAGGGCCTGAAACAGAAAATTGTCAAAGCCAACGCCGAACTGGCTGAGGTTAAGACTTGGAAGTTTAAGACGAATTAAACATCCGGTAACATCATAAACCGATAATTGTCCACTTTTTCACTGGATGATTATCGGTTTTATTGTATCCAAAACATTTGTCCGGAGTATCTGCAAAAAGCAACAACCTGTTTCTTGACAAGCACTTTCAGCAGTGTTATTTTTGCATTGTCAAACAATAAAAAACAATGATACTATGGAAGTTAAAGACATTTTAAGAAATCTGCGCGAGCGTAACAATCTGACGCAGGAACAGATGGCCGAGCGCGTGAATGTTACCCGTCAGGCCGTAAGCCGCTGGGAAACTGGCGAGACCCAGCCCAACCCCGAAATGCTGAAAGTGCTGTCGCGGAAGTTCGATGTGTCAATCAACACGCTGCTGGGCTCGCCGCGCACGCTCATTTGCCAATGCTGCGGAATGCCGCTCACCGAGGACTCGATGATTAGCCGCGATGCCGA
>CAMJCK010000063.1:0-16670 GCA_946404125.1 uncultured Bacteroidota bacterium
CCAGCCCATTGCAATGCCGCCCACAAAGACAGAAAGCATTGTCTTCCAACTTGCCACGCCTGTGTAGAGCAGAATGAAGGCGCCAATCAGTATGGCAACGGCGCTTGTCTCGCCCACGCTGCCCGGAATCAGTCCGAAGAAGGCGTCGGCAAACGAAGTGTAGTTGCCTGCGTTGGCCATTGCCAGCGGTGTGGCGCCCGAGAAACCGTCAACTGCGGCTTCGGCGCTGTAGTTGTAGTACCAGGCTGTCTCGCCCGACATTTTGGTCGGATAGGCGAAGAACAGGAACACGCGGGCCAGAAGGGCCGGGTTCCACATATTCATACCAGTGCCGCCGTACACCTCTTTGCCGAAGATTACGGCGAAAGCGGTTGCCACGCCAACCATCCAGAGTGGAACATCGGCAGGCATTACAAGCGGAATGAGCATTCCCGAAACAAGGAAGCCCTCGTTAACCTCGTGGCCGCGCATCTGTGCCGAAGCGAACTCAATGGCCAGACCAACGACGTATGAAACAACAATTATCGGCAGAACGGCCAGGAAGCCTTTGAAGAAAATCTGCCAGAAAGTGACGTCGGCCAACTCGCCGGTCATACGGAAATGCTGATAACCAGTGTTGTACATTCCGAAGAACAGCGCCGGTATCAGAGCCAATACCACGACAATCATCGTTCGTTTCAAATCGACGGCGTCGCGGACGTGAACACCACATTTGTTGGTTTCATTCGGTGTGAAAAGGAACGTTTCGAAGGCGCCGAATGTCGAACGGAACTTCGCGAACTTTCCACCCTCCTGAAATTTGGGCTTCACGTTATCCAAAAAATTTCTTAAAGCGTTCAATGTTTTAGATTTTTGGTTTATAACTAATTATCATCCAACTTCTTTCATCATCAGATTCAAGCCGTTGCGCAATGTCTTTTGGATTGCGATTTTCGAAGTGCAGACGAACTCGCAGAGCGCCATATCCTCCTCAACAACCTCGTAAATGCCCAATTGCTCCATTTTGTCGATATCCTCGGCCATAATGGCTTTAATCAGGTGTTCGGGGTAAATGTCCATCGGGAATACCTTCTCCATCTCGTTGCTGACCACAAAGGCGCGAAGTTCGCCGTGAGTGTTGGCGTTGAGTTTGTACTCGTGCTTCTTGCCTGTGAGCCACGAGAAGAAGGTGCGCGACGCGCTGAACTTGTTGAAACCGGGTGCTGCCCAGCCCATAAACTCGTACTCGTCGCCTTCAGGAATGGCAGTGAGTTGGCTGTCGTAGTAGCCCAGATAGCCGTCGGGCTGAACCTGTGTGCCGGTGAGCACGTTGCCGCTGATAAGGCGCACGTGGCCGTCAGCAAGGTTGCCGTTGACCATTGTGGTGAGTTGCGCGCCGAGAATGGTCTTCACGTAAGCGCGTTTCTTCATTTCAGAACCGCAGAGCACAACCACGCGTGTGAAGTCGTGAACGCCAGTGGCAAACAGTTTGCCGATTGTCACAACCTCTTGCGGCTGAATGGTGAACACCTTCTCGCCTGCGTTAATCGGATTGGTGTGGTTGATTTGAACGCCCACGCAGCCTGCCGGGTGCGGACCTTCGAAGGCGGTCACCTTCTCGCATTTGGCACCGCTGAAGGCTTTTGAGCAGCCGTTGTTGTGGGTGCCGACATACACCGGTGCAATCTTCGACAGAACGTCGAGACCTTTTTGGAAGAACTCCTCGTTGGTGCTGACAATGAAATCGTAGTCAGGCGCCAGCGGTGCGCTGTCGAAAGTTGACACGAAGATAGCCTTCGGTTCGGCCGTTGGGTTGGCCACAATGTTGTAGGGGCGCTGTTTGAAGTAAGTCCACGCGCCCGACTCGAGCAGTTTGTCGACAACCTGCTGACGGCTCATAGCCGCAGGGTCGCTCTTGCCGAAGTCGATTGGTGCTGCCTTGCTGTCGGCCTTGACAACAATCTCCGTAATAACCCGTCTGTCGCCACGGTTGACTGCGACCAACTCGCCGCCTACCGGTGACACAAACTTAACCTCGGGGTGCTGCTTGTCGAAAAAGAGCACGCTTCCCGCCTGCACCTTGTCGCCCACTTTGGCCACCATCTTCGGAGTCAAGCCCTTGAAATCGGACGGCTTAATGGCAAACAATTCCGGCAACGGAATTTGGGCGAAAACCGTTTCGGCTTTGCCCTGCAAACGAATGTCGAGGCCTTTCTTGAGTTTTATAACATCAGACATTTGTTAAGTATTAATAAAATTTTGAATTAAAAATTGTTCGGTTCAATGCAATAAACACTTCTCCAAAAAACGGTGCAAAGAAAATCAAACTCGCTGTGATTTGCGAATTTATTGGGTACGATTTTTTCGGAATTTTTAACAAAACAACGCGGAGCGGAATTTTGAACACTGATAACGCAGATTGAACTGATTTGAACAGATTTTTTCAAAAAAAACTACGCGAAATGAACGGGTATTTTGAGCAAAAAAAAGCCGCACCAAACGGTGCGGCTCCTACTATTAACCTTAAAACTTACAATCTATTTCTTCAAGTCAACTTTTATCTGCAACTCGTCCATCTGCTTTTGGTCGATTTCGCCTGGGGCGCCGAGCATCACATCGCGGCCCTGGTTGTTCTTGGGGAAGGCAATGCAGTCGCGGATTGAGTCGAGACCTGCGAACAGGCTCACAAAGCGGTCCAAGCCGTATGCCAAACCGCCGTGCGGTGGCGCACCGAACTTGAAGGCGTTCATCAGGAAGCCGAATTTGGCCTGCGCCTGCTCGGGGGTGAAGCCCAATATCTCGAATATCTTCTGCTGCAGTTTGGCATCGTGGATACGGATTGAGCCGCCGCCAACCTCAACGCCGTTGATAACCATATCGTAGGCATTGGCGCGGACGCTGGCTGGGTCGGTGTCGAGCAGCGGAATGTCCTCGGGTTTGGGGCTAGTGAACGGGTGGTGCATTGCCATCAGGCGCTGTTCCTCGTCGCTCCACTCATACATCGGGAAGTCGATAACCCACAGGCACGAGTATTTATCCTTGTCGCGCAAGCCAAGTTGCGAGCCCATCTCAAGGCGAAGTTCGCACAACTGCTTGCGTGTCTTCATCGCGTCGTCGCCGCTCAAAATCAGAATCAGGTCGCCTGGCTCGGCGTTCATTGCGGCCTTGAGTTGCTGCAGAACATCCTGAGTGTAGAACTTGTCGACACTCGATTTGACGCTGCCGTCGGCCTCAACGCGGGCGTAAACCATTCCTTTGGCGCCAATCTGCGGACGCTTGACAAACTCGGTCAACTGGTCGAGTTGCTTGCGGGTGTAGGTGGCGGCACCTTTGGCGCAAATACCGCCAATGTAGGCGGCGCTGTCGAACACGCCGAAGCCGTGGCCTTTCATCACGTCCATCAACTCCACAAAGCGCATATCGAAACGGGTGTCGGGCTTGTCGGAACCGTAGTATTTCATTGCGTCGGCCCACGTCATACGCGGTAGTTTGGGCAGGTCGATACCTTTAAGCGCCTTGAACAGGTGGCGGCTCATTCCCTCGAACATCTCAAGAATGTCTTCCTGCTCAATGAACGACATTTCGCAGTCAATCTGGGTGAACTCGGGCTGACGGTCGGCGCGAAGGTCCTCATCGCGGAAGCACTTGACAATCTGGAAGTAACGGTCGATACCCGAAACCATCAGCAACTGCTTCAGTGTTTGCGGGCTCTGCGGCAGAGCGTAGAACTGTCCGGGGTTCATACGGCTTGGAACGACAAAGTCGCGGGCACCCTCGGGTGTTGAGTTGACCAACACTGGGGTTTCGATTTCGAGGAAGCCGTGCTCGTCGAGATAGCGGCGAACCTCGAAGGCAAACTTGTGGCGCAACTCCAGATTTTTGCGCACGGCCGAGCGGCGCAGGTCAAGGTAGCGGTATTTCATCCGCAGGTCGTCGCCGCCATCGGTATTGTCCTCGATGGTGAAAGGCGGCACTTCCGACGGGTTGAGCACCGTCAGGCGGCTCACGGCAATCTCAATGTCGCCTGTGGCCATTTTAGAGTTTTTGCTCTCGCGCTCAATCACTTTGCCCTCAACCTGAATCACAAACTCACGGCCAATGGCTTTCACCTGCTGAACAAGTTCGGGTTTGTCGGCGTCGAAAACCAACTGAGTGATTCCGTAGCGGTCGCGCAAATCGACGAAGGCCATTCCGCCCAACTCGCGTGTCTTCTGGACCCAACCGCACAGTGTGACGGTCTGGCCTATGTTAGCGGCATTGAGTTCGCCGCAAGTGTGTGTACGATACATATTAGTATATTTTTTACGGTGGCAAAGGTAATAAGGGAAACGAAAAACGATAACGAAAAACGATGACGATAACAAATAACGATAACTTAAAACGCAAACGCAAACTGAAAACACAGACTTGAAACGAAAACAGGGAACCGCAAACACAAAAAAATGCCGCAAGCGCCATACAATGGTTTGCCTGCGGCATCTGTTCAATTCTTATTTTTTTACCAAACTTGCTCGCCGTCAATCAGGACTCTCATATTTTTTATGCGGAATGTTCCCGCGCCGTTTAGCACATTTTGGTCATCGTCATTAACATATCCGGCAAGATTGATTTCGATGCCGATATATTTTTCGCCCCTCTCGCCTATTGTTCCGCCCCACTCAATGTGCTGCCATTCGGAGCCAACAGTGAATGCCTTCCCCATTTCGTCGTTGAAATCTTCAAAGATTAGTTCGGTATTATATTCCGGATTCCAAACCTCGTCTGACGATAGAGGAACAAATGTTTCATCATTTTGCGGAATATCAGGAATATAGTTGTCAACGCCGGAGCAAATACGGAAACCTGCGGTCTCTTTGTCACCCTCCCACATTATATCGAAGTCCATCCGGAACTCATTTCCTACTGTTTGATTTTCAAGCCATCGAAAAACCACTTCAAGATTGTCATCCCAGACTTCACCCTTGCCTTCAACTCTGATAACCATTTCGCCATCTTCTTCGAATACCACAATATTATTAGAACCACCTAAAAACCAATCATTAAAAATGCCTTTGAAATTCTTCTGAGCCGTAGTCCATACGAAATTGGCCTCCAAATAAATATCGCTATCCACATACAGCTTGCGTGGGTTTTCGGTGTTGCCATCGCTCCAACCGATAAACGCGTAACCGTTATAAGGTGTGGCGGTTAATGTGATGGTTTCGCCGTATGCGAAAACACCGGCACCTTCGACAAATCCGCAGGCAACGGGAATGGGGCCAGCATCCACTTTATACATAATGTCTTCCGTATCGAAAATTGCCTTCACTTGAGTGTTTCCTTTTACCCAAATCGTGCGCGGATTGTCAATGTTGCCGTCACTCCAGCCGCTAAAAATTGTATTTCTGTCGGGGACGGCCGTCAGTTGAACTTTTTCGCCCGCCATATAGTAACCGGCGCCCAGAACCTGCCCGCCATCACTTGGCTCCACACCTACATAAAAATCGCCTTTTGTGCGTTCCATAAAGCTTTCCGACACGGCAACACCATCAATCAGCACCCGCATATTCTTGAAATAGAATGTGTTTTCGACAAAATCCTCGTCATAAAATTCTGCAACTTCCTCAGTTTCACCAAGATTGATTTGGATGCCTATATATTTGCTGCCCGCCTCCCCGATAATGCCGCCGAAAGTGACGGTTGTGAACTGCCGGTTCGGCAGTTGGTAATCCTCTCTGGTATAAATGCCGCCATCGGGCGCCAACAACTCGGTATTATCGCTATTCCATTGATAATTATAGTGAAGCCACCCTTGATAATCAGCATTCTTTCCCGTCACTATCGAGATTGATTTCGTGCTTTTGCTATCGGGGCCGACCCACATCACATCAAACGTGAGTTGGAAACTTGCCCCCTCTTTCTGATTCTGTGACAGATTTTGGAAAATGTTGCAAAATTGCGCATCGAAGGGCTCTGAGCCTTGGCCAACACCAATTTTCGCCATACCGCTTTGCACAACCGGATAAGCACTATACCCTTCGGCAAACCAGTTGTTGGTTGTTTTAAATCCGGTTTGAATATTGTTGACAGCTTCGGCGTCAATCCTTTCCACTGTGGTTTTTGATGAGAAGAAATACCTACCGTTCTCATCGACAAGAAAGACTCCGAACAGTATTTGTCTATCAAGCACCTCCTGCCCCAGCAGAGCGACAATCTCACTAACACTAACCGTCGTGCTTGTTCCAGCAACATTCTTTATCACCTTGAAATCCACTGGATAACCGGAATGGTCATCAAAGCCGACGCACACATTGTAAGAGAGCTTGTCGCCAAACGTCACAACCGGAGTGCCGTCGGTTGTCCGAAGCCGCATATCCTCCCAATGAATCTCAAAATTGCCGGCGTTCTGATAAACGTAAACCGAGCCATTATTATCAAAAACGTCCAATTGCGCCTTGTCGGTCGCCGCCCCATCTTCGCAGGCGGAAAAAGCAAGCGCCACCAGCGCCAACCCTATTATATGTTTTAAACTCCTCATAATGTTCAGTCTTTTATGTTGATATTCAGTTTCAAGCCAAATGTAAATGTTGTGGGCCGGCGGAAGAATTCGTCATCGTAGCCGTAGAAGATTTCCGGTTCACGGCCGTCGTATTTTGTATAGACATAGGGATTCTGCACCGCAGCATACGCCCGCCCCGACAGCTTCCAGAGGTTTCTGAACTTGTAGCCCAGCACAACGTTGTCGATGCGCAGGAATGATGAGTTGCGGATGTTGTCGGATGTGATGCCTTTTTTAAACAGCCAATCATCGAAATTCCGCACAACAAACTCCTCTGTGTTGTTTTGGTTAAATGTAACGTTGTGGCGGTCGAGGCTGGCGTGGGCGTTGGCCTGCAGATAAACGCCCTTAACCTCCAGATATGTGTGGAACCCGCCGATAACCAACGGCACCGGGCTCCGTTTCGACGATATGCGGTCGCCCGAGCTTAGTTCGCCGTTGCCGTCGTAGTCAACAAACATTCCGGGAATGCTTCTGCCATCCTGGTCATAAACCTGGTCGTAAATGCCATAGGTGTAGGGTCTGACCCTTACAATATTACCGGTTTCCTCTTCATAAATGGTGTACCCGCCGATTGAGATATCCACTCTCGTATCATCGTTGCCTGAATTGTTGCCATCATTCTCAAAATCAATACCGACTGCGCACGACAATGTGCCGCCAATGCGCAGTTTAACATTCTCTCCGTCAATAATTTTTGCATCAATTCTGAACTCGGCGCCAATGTTGTTGAGAACTGCATCGTCATTAGCACCATACAAACCTATCGGCGATTCGCTATTGCCGTGGAAGAAGAAATCGGCCGAACCGTTTATGCGGCTTTTTGATGTGCCGGCATCGACACCGAAATTGGCTGTGAATGTTGAGAGTTTACTGATACCGGCGGGCGTATCGCCTACTGACAGGCCCAGGAATCCCAATCCTGCACGCAGCATCAGAACATTTGCGGGCTTCACGCCGAACGATGCCGCCATCGACATTTTTCCAAAATCCTCCTCGCCGACCGAAAAGGCATTATAACGCGCGTGTGCGTTCATAAAGAAACGGCTGACGGCCATATTGAACTGTCCGTAAACCGATTTGTAGTCAACCGCCACCTCGTTTTTGTCACCAGACTCGCTGTTGCACAATGCCGCACCGGCGCGGAGCTCAAGATAGTGACGGTCGCTGAACTGATGCTGCAGGCTGATGCCGCCATCCGCCATCACCGTTTTGTATCCGTCGAAATTGGTTATGGCATTGCCCTTGACATTCAGATGCAGAGTCTCGAACGAATGAACCGCGTAATCGACGCTGACCGTGCCGGAAATCCATTGGTCGCCAAAATCTTCCGATTCAAAATCCTCATTGATTGAGCGGAAAGCTCCGTTGGCGTCGATGCTGAGATGCTTGTCGAACAGACGCGGCCCAAGCCAGAAACTTGCCGAGTAACGGTCTGATTTATAATCCTCGATAATGTTGTTTTCAGAATTATAACCCAAAGAGATGCGATAGGGCATCCGGTCCTCCGTCACACCCGAAACCGCCAGATTGTGCTTGGTGCTGAGCTTGTTGGTATAAAGCTGATTGTACGGCTCCCACTTGCTGTCGTCGCCCGATGGTGTGTTGTACGATGCGTTGCCGTCGTAAGTCACGGCCAGCGCCTTGTCGGTCGGACGGCGGGTTTTAATCACAATGGCGCCGCCTTTGGCCGCCATTCCGTATTGCGCCGTGGCAGAGGCGTCTTTCAGCACGCGAATCGACTCAACATCAGCCGGATTGAGCGCCCCGATAATCATATCCGTGCACAATTCATAAACGCCGTCGACAACAAAGAGCGGTGAGGCGTCTTCCCAACCGGTGAGCGAATTGCCTCCGCGCAGACGGTACTGGCCATCGACAACCTCAAGCCCAGGCACGCGCCCCAGCAGGAACTGGTAAATATCGGTCTCAAGTCCGGTTTCAACGTCGTCAACCTTAATCAGCGTGTTGGCGGTGGTAAGCGCGTAATAATTGTCGTTGCCGTAGAAGGTTTCGAGGCCGTTCAAGCTTTCGGGCTTGAGCTGCAGATTGGCCGTTGGCAAATCGGCAACCGCCACTTCCATAGGCTGATAGCCATCAAAAGTTATAACCAGCACCGCATCGTCGGCAGCCTTGATGTTGAACTCGCCGTTAATTCCGGTGATGGTGAACAATGTGGTTCCTTTCACAACCACGTTCGCACCAATGAGCGGCTCGCCGTTACGGTCTTTCACAACGCCGCTCACATTCTCTTGGGCAGACAACGTGCCTGCCGACAGCACTATGGCCGTAGCCATCGCAATAAAAATTTTCAGATTCATAATGTCAATCGCTTAACGGCCGAAATGTAGTGTTTTTTAGCGACTTGCAACCCTTTGCGCCAAAATAATTACTGATGCGACGGGCAAATGCTTCCGAATGGCCGCAAAAACAAAAAAAACGCCAGTGCCCAAGCACCGGCGTTTTAATACAACAATCTAATTTATACTGATTTAAACCAGATGCGAAATCAATTCCTCGCGGTCGCCGGGCAGGAAGTCGATGACCGGAATCTCAACCATTGTGTAGCAGCCTGCTTTCTGCTTCATTGCTGCGCGGGCGGCGTTCACAAGCACCTGGCCTGTGAGTGCGGGGTTGTTAATCTTCATTTTGAACTCGAAGAGCTGATTCTGAGTCTTGCCCGAAACGCCCTTGCGCTCAAGCAGAACGCCGTGGCCCATATCGCGGCACTCGTCGACGCTTGCAACCGGAATCACGTGCAGCTCGTCGTGTGCGAAATAGTCGTCGGCTTTCAGCTCATCGTAAACCTGCTGTGCGGTGAAGCCCTCCTCAAGCTCAACGTAAACCAGACGGCTGTGGATGCCTGCGCCCTGCGGCATTGTCATCGAGAGGGCGTTCTTGACACCTTTCTTCGAGCGGGCAACCACCGAGTGTCCCATACTCATTCCCGGGCCGAAGTTGGTCCAGGTCAGGCCTTTGGGTGCAAGGCTCTGCATCAGAGTGCGGACAATCGAGTCCGACCCTGGGTCCCATCCGGCCGAGATGATTGAAACGGCGTTGCCGGCCTTTGCGGCGGCATCGAGCGAGCGGCGAAGCTCAACTATCTGTGTATGAATATCGAAGCTATCGACCGTGTTGATACCCAGCGCCAAGCACTCTTTTGCGTGCTCCTCAACGCTGCGGGTTGGAGTGGCCAGAATCGCCACGTCAACGTCCTTCAGCTCCTTTATCGATTTAACAACTTCGTAATTAGCAAGTTCGGCCGGTTTGTCGGCGGCACCGTTGCGGCGCACAACGCCAGCCAGTTCCATATCAGGTGAAGCAAGAAGCGCTTCCAAAGCGTAATGGCCTATATTTCCATAGCCCACAATCGCAACTCTAATCTTTTTCATATCTCTAAATTTTTATGGCACAAAGAAAAGAAGAAGTTGGGCGCGGCGGCATACGTGATTAACTGATTTTAAACGAAGGCGGGAAGGATTGAAGGATTGAAGGCGTAATGGATTGAAGTCCCGATAGCTATCGGGATGAAGGATTGAATGAGGGAAGTTTCGCCGATTAATCAAACCATCACTATATTTGCGCCCATTATGGCAACTACATTAGTCATCATCGCAATCTACCTAAGCGCGCCCGTGCTCATTGCCGTAGCCTACGAGCGCAGCGCTTTTGTCCGCAAGGCCGGAACCGTGATAATTGCTTACGCCGTGGGGCTTGTTCTGGCCCTCACCGGCATTGTGAAAATGGGCAATGTGCCGATGCTTGAGTCGGCGCAGAACACCATTATGGACATTTCAGTGCCGATAGCCATCCCGCTGATGCTTTTCAGCTGCAACTTCAAGCTATGGACGCGCTCGCTGCCCAAAACCGTGCTGGCGCTGATTGGCGGACTGGTGTCGATAACCGTGGCCGTGGCCGTGGCTTTTGTGGCTTTCCGCAACTCGGGCATCAGCGGCATCGACCGCATCTCGGGCCTGATGATGGGAATCTACACCGGCGGCACCCTCAACTTTTTCGCCCTCGGCTCGGCGCTCCGTGTCGATGAAACGGTGATTCTGCTTGTCTATGCCTTCGAGATGCTTGTAACCTTCCCGTTCCTGATGTTCATTGTGGCTGGCGGATACAAGCTCTTCCGTCGCCTGCTGCCCTTTGCCGACGAGCAGTCGGCCAATGTGGCTTTCGCCGATGCCAGCGATGGCGGCGTTGAAGAATACCGGCACTTCTTTGCGCGCGGAACCTTTGGCCGCACAATGCTCGGTCTGCTGCTCGCGATAGTGTTTCTGGCCATTGCCGCCGGCGTGTCGCTGCTTCTGACCGGCGTTCTGAGCGAGCTGATTATAATTCTGGTAATCACCACATTGGCCATAGCCGCATCGTTCTCCGAGAAAATCCGCAACCTGCCCAAGACATTCGAGCTGGGAATGGTTTTCATACTGATGTTCAGCGTTGTGGTGGCCTCAAAATTCGATGTCAGCTGCCTCAACTCATCGGCGCTCACGCTTATGTGCTTCATCCTGACCATTATGACCATCGCCATTACGCTCCATCTGCTCCTCTGCCGCATTTTCCGCATCAGCGGCGACCTTTTCACGGTGGCAAACATCGGAATGCTGTGCTCGCCGCCGTTCATTCCGCCGGTTGTGGGCGCAATGGGCAACCGCAAGGTGCTCATCAGCGGCATCATCATCGGCCTTGCGGGATACGCGCTGGGCACCTATATGGGCATCGGAATGGCCTATCTGCTTAAAACACTAATGTGATGAAAAAACTTGCAGCAACATTGATTCTGGCAACCGCATTGTCCGCACAATCGGCTGCGGCTCAAGGCGATACAAAAACCGGATTGTCGTTTGGCGTTCTTCCGTCGGTTGCTTACGACGCCGACCTCGGATTCCAATATGGAGCTATGACCAACATCTTTTTTTACGGCGACGGCAGCACCTACCCCGAATATCTGCACTCAATCTACCTGGAGGTGAACCGAACCACCAAAAAGAGCGGACTGTTCAGGCTGAATCTCGATTCGCGCGCGCTTGTGCCCGGCTTGCGGATTTCGGCCGACATATCGTATATGCCCGACGAGATGTGCGACTTCTCCGGATTCAACGGCCGTCAGGCGGTTGTCAACCCCGACTGGACCGACGACGGCAACAGCAGTTACCGCTCACGAGCCTTCTACAAGCACTATCGCGACCTTTTCCGCGCGGCTGTTGACGTTCAGGGCAATATCAGCGGCAAATACAATTGGAACGCCGGCGCCGGAGTGCTCGTTTTCAATGCCGGAGGCGTCAACCTCGACAAACTGAACCGCGGCCAGTCCGACAGCAAGAAACTGCCCGACATTGATGTGCTTTTCGACAAATATCTGCAATGGGGCCTCATCGACAGCTGCGAGACCGAGACCGGCGCGTTCCCCTATGTTCACGGCGGCGTCACCTTCGACAGCCGCAACGCTACGGCCGCGCCTTCGTCGGGCGTTTGGGCCGATGCTTTTGTCACCTACTCGGCCGCTTTCGGCAGTCTGAAACAATTCAACAGCCTGAAACTGAACGCCAATTTCAGGCATTACATTGCCTTGGGCACACCGGCTCTGGTGCTTGCCTACCGACTGTCGGCGCAACTCACCGTGGCCGGCAAAACGCCGTTCTATATGGCCAGCCAGCACAATATGCTGCAACTCAAACGCGCGCTGTACGAGAGTCTTGGCGGTTCGAGTTCGTTGCGCGGCATCACACGCAACCGCATTGTGTCAGACGGTTTTGCGCTGGCCAACGTTGAAATGCGCCTGCGTTTGGTCAAATTCGATGCCGGGTCAAACCATTTCTATATTGCCACAAATCCGTTTGTTGATGCCGGAATGGTGCTCCAGCCCACCGATATTGATGAGCGCAAGGTGCGGCTTGCCGTGGCCTCAACCGGCGAAAACGCCGACGATTACTTCGATTTCAGCAGCAGCGTCTACCGCCCGCACCTGTCAGGCGGCGTCGGACTGAAATTCGCTATGAATGAGAATCTTATCCTTTCAGTTGATTGGGCCACACCGTTCGGACCGAAAGATTTGGGCAAAAAATCGAACCTCTATGTGAAAATGGGGTATCTGTTTTGAAAACACAGCATTACCGTTTCACCAACGGCCAGATGAGTTTTTCCAATCCGTTTGCTTTGATTTCATACATCAGCTGCAGTTGGGTACCGATTTTCCCCGGAGGGAATCCTTTCTGCGCGTACCAGGCAAGGTATGGCTCGGGCAGTTCAATGAGCAGGCGGCCTTCGTAGCGGCCGTATGGCATACGGGTGTTGGCAAGCTCGATGAGCTGCTGGCGATCTGGTGCGGCAGGTTGCATAGCGCTTATTTAGTTTTTTTGTTTACGACAAACATATAATTTTAACGATTCGGAAACACATATTTTTGCGACGAAAACATATAATCCGCAAACAAATGATAATGCAGTCAAACAACCTGAAAAACAAGCCCTATCTGCTTTTGATGGCGGTTTTTCTCCTTCTGTTCTGGATCTTCAACAAATACACTTTTCTGTTTAGCGACGACTACTCGCACGGATATTTCGAAGCAATCGGAGACCGGTTCGACAGCTTTTCGAGAATTCTGAAAGAGACAGTTACTATTTATCTCCACTGGAGCGGAGCGTTTCTTCCCACTATTTTCGGGCGGCTGTTCTGCGGCTATTTTACCTCAAAAGCTGTATTCAACATTGCCAACACTATTGTTTTCGGTGTTTTCCTTCATTTCTGCATCAGCCTGATTCTGCTAATCAACCGCAATGCCGACAGAAAAATTCTTGTAACAATTCTGTTTGCGGCACTTTGGTACTTGTGCTGCCCCGTTCCAAGCGAAACAATGTTCTGGATATCGGGCGCGGTCAATTACTTATGGAACTGCACATTATGTATATTATTCATATTCTGCTTTATGCGATATGCGGACAAAAACTCATCAACCGCCGCAAAATCGTTTTTCGCAATAGTTGCCTTTCTGGCGGGCACTACAAATGTTATATCAACTATGGCCATTGCGGCGGCACTGTTGCTGGATTTTGTTTCGCACCGAAAAAATATTAGTGGCAACAGACGTGCGCTTTATGTCGGGTTCTTAATCGGGGCGTTAGTCCTGTACTGCGCTCCGGGCAACTTCGGGCGGTTCTCCGTTTACTACGGAGGATTCGACACTTTGTCAGCAAAAGTGAAGTATGCCATTCACGCCCGTATACTGACTTTCGCGCAATACAGAGCGGTTTATTTATGCACTTTCGGGTTGATGCTTCTGAGACTGACTGACAAAAACCAGTTCAAAGATTTTATTAGGGAAAACAGTTTTCTGCTGACAATGTTAGCCGTCTCTATTTTTGCCTTCAGCCTTGTCTTTGGCTCAGCACCAAGGTCGGCAATTTTTCCGGAGCTGATTGCAAGCATCGTAACCGCCAATCTGATTCTGCGCCATCTGAAACGAAAAAACATCATCTGTGTAACAGCAGCATTATCAATCTTATGCATCATCGATTTTCCGTTTGCGTTACAAGCGGTTATCGAGCAGAATGAAAACAACGAGCAACTGATAGCGGATTTAAAATCCGGAAACGGCGAAGCCTGCTTTGAAACCATTCCCAGTCCGCACCGAATGGCTAACCCGCTTAGAATTGACTCCTGGAGCAGATACGGACTGTGCAAGACTTATGGCTTGGAAAAAGTTGTGCTACACCCTCTCCCATACTGCAAAAGAGATGAATTTGACTCAATATGTTCCGCCCCAAACCATCTGAAAGAGTTGCATCCTTACGCCTTTTACTGCGACCATTCACTGATTCTGCAAATACCCGACAGCGTAAGTTGCGGCAACCCGATAGACTACGATTTGTGCTACAGAATGCCGCGTTTGTGGCACCGCACACTTCGGAGTAAAATGCATCTGTATGATTATGAACGACATTTCTCCAGCAAGACATTCTGCATTTTTTCGGCAGACGGCTACAATTACTATATCATTGAATCGCCGGAGAACAAAGGCGAAACCTTTATCACTCTCAAAACCGCATACGCTGAAATGCCATAAAAAATCCTATTTTTGCGCAAAGTATTATTCCGAAGATGAAACTTATTGCAGAACATTTAGTGAAACGCTACGGCAGCCGCACGGTGGTGAAAGACGTGTCGTTTCAAGCCGAAAAGGGCGAGATTGTGGGGCTTCTGGGACCGAACGGCGCCGGCAAGACCACATCATTCTATATGATTGTGGGACTGATTACGCCCAACGGCGGCAACATCTATCTCGACGACCTTAACGTTACAAAAGAGCCTATCTACAAACGCGCGAAACTCGGCATCGGCTATCTGGCACAGGAAGCGTCGGTGTTTAGGAAGTTGAGTGTTGAGGACAACATAATGTCGATTCTTGAGATGACCGACCTGACCAAAGACCAGCAGAAGGAAAAACTTGAGTCGCTGCTGACCGAGTTCAGTCTGCACCATATCCGCAAGAGCCTTGGAATCCAACTGTCGGGCGGCGAGCGGCGGCGCACCGAGATTGCCCGCGCCCTGGCCATCGACCCGTCGTTCATCCTGCTCGACGAGCCGTTTGCTGGCGTTGACCCGATTGCCGTTGAAGACATCCAACGCATTGTGCGTCAGTTGAAAGAGCGCGGCATTGGCGTCATCATCACCGACCACAACGTGCAGGAAACGCTCTGCATCACCGACCGCACCTACCTGCTCTACGACGGCCGCATTATGAAGGAAGGCTCGGCTCGCGAACTGGCTGACGATGAGGAAGTTCGTCGTGTTTATCTTGGACAGAATTTTGTGTTGAGGGAGTGACTAAGTTTTGACAAACTTAAATATCTGACTGAAATGCAAATAAATTATCATATAAACAGATTGCTATCTGTTGGGATAAATAGAAAATGTTTTTGCATTCTAATATTGTTCTATTATGCAGTATTACAATATGAGTTTTATCATCCACAAGCAATGCATTTAAACATATTTCTTTTATTCTTTATATGCTTAATTTTCATCACAATTATATGGTTATTGTTGGGAAACATTATAGGGTTGGGGTTATCGATTTGGATTGATTCTATAGTGGCGACACATTATAGTGATGCATTTTATTATGCACCATTCCCTACTTTTTCTGCGTTATCTGCTACTTACATTGCATTAAGTATGCTTCGCTGCCAGAATATGAAAGTAAATGTTTTAATGGCTTTGGTGCCGTTTTATAATCCAATAGCATTACTATTTAAGAAACCAAGAGCACAAAACAATAAGAATGAAACATTGACGGTCACAGCCCCGTTTGAAGTCTGAAGTCCGTAGTCTGTAGTCCAAAAATATAAACCACGAAACTTAAACTTAACATATTACTGCTTTTGCTGCTCTGCGCCGTGCAACTATCGGCACAGGTGACGCGTGTCCGCGGAACAGTGGTTGATGCCGAAAACGACGAGCCAATGCCGTTTGTGAACGTAGCCATCACGGGCACGACCATCGGCACCATCACAAGTGTTGACGGCACATTTTTCATCGAGACACGCTCACAGGTCGACTCGCTGGTGGTGTCGTTTATGGGCTACCGGACATTCAAAACCGCATTGCGCAACGGCAGTTATCAGGAACTTAACATCAGGCTCGAACCCGACAACATTGTGATGGACGAGATTGTGGTGCACCCTGGCGAGAATCCCGCCTTCCGCATTCTGCGCGCGATTAACGAGAACAAGGCCCGCAACAACCCGATGCGCCAGTCGCTCTACACCTACGAGGTTTACAACAAAATGGAACTCGACATTAACAACATCTCTGAAGAATACAAAAACCAAAAGATTTTCAAGAAGTTCCAATTCATTTTCGATTACATCGACACATCGGCAATAACAGGAAAAACCTTCTTGCCAGTGTTCATAACCGAAACATTGTCAGACTATTACTACCAAAAGAACCCCAAGCGCGAGAAAGAGGTGATAAAGGCGAGCCGCATCTCGGGCACCGAGGACGATATGGTGTCGGAATTTACGGGCAAGATGTATCTGGATTTCAATATCTACGACAATTTTGTGCCGATTCTGGGGCACGATTTTGTGAGCCCGATTGCGAACATCGGCCGCGTGTACTACAAATATTACCTGATTGACAGCAC
>CAMJCK010000064.1:0-16497 GCA_946404125.1 uncultured Bacteroidota bacterium
TGATACACTAGATTTTGAAATGATAAAACCAATCATCACCATTTTGTGCGCAGCGGCACTCGCGGTGCACGCAAACGCCACAACACAAATCAACGACTCAACACCAATCACTGACACACTTTTTGCCGCCGACACCGCCGATTTTAGCTGGCCCGAACCGTCGGACACGCTCGACATTGAGGTTTCGGAAGCAGTTGACAGCCTGTCGCAAATGTGGTTCGACGAGCAGGCGTCAATGGGCAACGACACATCATTCATCGCAACAGCCGACACGGCGCTAATCCCCGATTTCCCCGATTCGGTCTATCGGAAAAGACTGGAAATGCTGCCGCTCGAAATCGAACTGTCGTATAACAAGGTGGTTAGCAACCTGATAAATCTATATTCGCACAAGCGTCGCGACCTGGTTGAGAATATGCTGGGCGTGGCCGACTACTATTTCCCGATTTTCGAGGACATTTTCGACTCGAAAGGAATGCCCACCGAACTGAAATATCTGGCTGTGATTGAGTCGGCGCTGAACCCTGTGGCTGTGTCGCGGGTGGGCGCAACGGGCCTTTGGCAGTTTATGCACAGCACGGGCCGAATGTACAAACTCGAGGTGAACAGTCTTGTTGACGAGCGCCGCGACCCGATAAAATCGACCTATGCCGCCGCCAATTTTATGAGCGATATGTACCGCACCTATCACGACTGGATTCTGGTGATTGCCGCCTACAACTGCGGCCCTGGCAACGTGAACAAGGCAATCAAGCGCAGCGGCGGAAAGCGCAACTACTGGGACATCTACTACCATCTGCCCCGCGAGACGCGCGGCTACGTGCCTGCCTACATCGCAGCAGCGTACATTATGAACTATTACGCCGAGCACAACCTGAAGCCGACAGCACCGAAAATGCCAGTGAAATGCGATACGGTTATGGTGAGCAAAAAGATTCATTTTGAGCAGATTAACCATTTTATGGGCATCCCCGTCGACGTGCTGCGCAACCTGAATCCGCAGTATCGGCACGACATCATTCCTGGCCACATCAAACCCTACGCGCTGCGCCTGCCTACCGACCAAGTGCTGCGGTTCATCGAACTTGAGGACTCGATTTCGCGCTACAACGACGCCTACTATTTCCGCCCCGAGGTTATGAACAAAAAGCCCGAGCACAACACCTACATTCCTGGCCCGCCCAAAGGCGACTACAAAAAACTGACTTACACGGTGAAATCGGGCGACAATCTGGGCTTCATTTCGAGTTGGTACAACGTGCGCGTGTCGGACATCAAATACTGGAACGGAATGTCGCGCAACACCATCCGCGGCGGACAGAAACTGATTATCTATGTTCCGAAATCTAAAGCGGCTAAATACGAGAAAATCAACACAATGACGTTCGACGAGAAACAGGCATCGGTGGGCAAGGCCACAACGGCAAAGCCAACAACCACAGCCACTTCGGCCGAACCGCTGGCCGACGGCGAGTATGAGATTTACACCGTGCGCCGCGGCGACTCGCTGTGGGAAATCGCCCGCACGTTCAACGTCACCGAGGACGACATCAAGCGCTGGAACGGCTTGAGTTCGTCGCGCATCGACATCGGTCAGAAACTGAAAATCAAACGGTAACGAGCGTGAAACCCATTAAGATTCTGGCCTTTCTGATTGTTACGGCGGCCATTTTGGCGGCTGTGGCAATGCTTTTTCCGAAAGACGGAATTGAGTTGGGCGGCGGAATCAAGTTGCATTTTGATTTTACTGACAGTCAGGCTGATACGACGCAGACCAACATTGCCGACGTGGTTGAGATTATCGGCAACACAAGCGCCATTGAGGCCGAACTGAAGGCTGACACCACCACGCTGCCCGCTGACACGGCTGTTCTGCCGCAGCCCGACACTCTGCCCGCAGCGCCCGCGCCAAAGCCCAAACCCACACGCACCGACAGGCCCCGAAGCCGCCAACCCATTGAGTTTGCCGACGACGACGAAGTGCGTCTTGCGCCGTTTTTCGCCGCGCTGGCCAACTGCCAAAACCGTCAGGTGCGCATTCTGCACTACGGCGACAGTCAGATTGAGGGCGACCGCATAACGGGCTATTTCCGCAATCTTATGCAGAAAAAATACGGCGGCAGCGGCCCTGGACTAATGCCCGCCGTGCCGCCCGTGGCCAAATCGTCGGCCATAGTGCACTCTGCGTCAAGCAATTGGCGCGTCCACTCAATTTATCAGAAGCGCGACACGTCGCTGCACCATCAGCGGTTCGGCATTATGGGCAGTTTCGCGCAATTCGGCGGCAGTCAGGCGTGGATAAAATTCTCGCCTTCGGGGCAGGCTTACAAGTCGGTGAAGAAATTCACGCAGTGCAACATTTTCTACGGTCACGCCGACAGCGCGTTCACCGTGAAGGGCTATGCCGACGGCGAGTTGCTCTGGTTCGAGGACATCGACCCAACTGCCGACACCAAGCGCCTTCAGTGGAATTTTGAGCGGACACCGACCAATTTCCGCATTGAGTTTGACGGCGTCCAAAGTCCTGATATTTATGCGGTTACGCTCGACTCGCCCGCTGGCGTAATGGTCGATAATCTGCCATTCCGCGGAAGCAAGGGCACCGAGTTTGTGAAAATTGACCTTGCGCAAATGAAGCAAATGGGCCACTATCTGCCTGTGAGCCTGATAATTTACGAGTTTGGTGTGAACGCCGTCACCAACCGCTCGCGCAGTTACAGTTACTACGAAGAGAATCTGCGCAAGCAACTGCAGTACCTGAAAAAAGTGTGGCCGCGCGCGGTGATTCTGGTTGTGGGCGTGAGCGATATGTCGGAAAACGGCACCAACGGCTATGTGACGCGCTCATCGGTGCCGAAAGTGATTGAGGCCCAACGCAATGCGGCTTTCGCCGAAGGGTGCGCGTTCTGGAACCTGTACGCCGCAATGGGCGGCCGCAACAGTATGCCTGTGTGGGTTGAGAGCGGAATGGCGCAGAAAGACTACACGCACTTCAACCGCAAGGGCGGCCACCGCGTGGCGCAAATGCTGTTTGAGGCGATAATGGACGAGGAAGAGTAGAGTTTTTTGCGCGCGGATTTGACTGAATTACACAGATTTCATACAAAAATAACGGCTCGTAGCCGCAATTTTGAATATTGGATTTTCCGTTTATAGCGTTCCACGAAGCACAAATTTTAAGCGTTCTTGGAACGGTATGAACGGATTTTTGGTGGTGATTAATAAGTAAATTATTGAATTTGAATACAAATACTATCTAATAGCGCCAATAAAAAAACTGAAAGACTAAATATTAGATATATAGTCTTTCAGTTTTTTTCAAATCAAAATAGTTGTTGCAGTTGACAAACTGTCATTTATTGTTTTGTATTATAAGTGTTATTATGTCTTTTGCTTTTTCTGCGACTATTCCCAAAGGTAAGACATCAATGTTTTTAATTGGTTTGCCTTGATAAAAATCAACAACATAATTTGGTTCATTTTCATCATTTAACAATATTTTTAAAGACAATGACGTACAAGCCTCTACTGTAGTAGTTTTTGCTGTCGCTCCACCTATTATTGCCCCTGCTTCACCCGCAACCAATCCACCAACTATGCCTCTACCTATCATAGAACTATTAGAAACGGATTCAATTCTTGCATTGTTTTGTAATAATTCAACTGATACTATTTTGTTGTAATCAATTTCTTTTGTTCGCAAAAATCCCAACATCATCTCCACTATAACAAGTTTTTTGTTGACAGAGTCCGTAACGATTCCCCTTACGGCATCATCATTTTCGTCCACAAGAATGGCATTACCCGTAGCACAGAAATTGTCAAACATTTTTTCTGATTTTACACCTCTGTTAGACAATACGGCACACCATAGCTTTTTATTAATCTTATCTATAACAACATAATGTTTTTTCATCAGGCCATCTTTGTATATTTCACTTTGTTCGGACAATCCTTTTTCATTCATCAAGGACGGCAAAGAATTTTCTTTATTTGAACTTGAAACTTTGCTAATAATTGCAAACAAACATAATAAAGCGAAAACTATTCCTATTATCACTAATGCATTCATAACAATTAAAAATTTATAGTTAATACTAATGTCCATTAGAAAACGTACATAAAAAAAGCGTGGACATATATTGCATCTATTTACAGAGGTGTTTGGCATACCCGTAGAGATAGAATATACACACGCAAAATCGTGTGTTTACTTTTTTTCTTCTCTCTACTCTATAAGTCGCCAAACTTTCTGTAAAAAAGAATTGAAGCAAACGCTTTTCCCAATATGTTTAAAATGTACGTATCAACAATTTTTATTCTGCCATAGGCAATGAGTGTTACTTGTTAAACAATAAATCAAAAATAAAAAAAGGAACTGAATGATAAAAGAAAAATTGATTTTCATTCAAACCATATCGTATTTAACGAAAAAACACATAGCACTCAAGATTTTGTGAAATTGCACATTTTCAACTTTTCCCCTTAAATTTACCGCGCATAAAAATCGATTGCAAAATATGACACCGATTCTTGAAACCAACAATGTTTGCAAACAATACGACGGTCACACGGCGCTCGACAGCGTGAGTCTGAAAGTGCCGCAGGGCATAGTGTTCGGGCTGTTGGGACCTAACGGTGCGGGCAAGACGACGCTCATCCGCATCATCAATCAGATTACCGCACCCGACAGCGGCACCGTGCTGTTCGACGGCCATCCAATCGGGCCCGACGACATCAGCAAAATCGGCTATATGCCCGAAGAGCGCGGCCTTTACAAGAAAATGAAAGTGGGCGAACAGGCTGTCTATCTGGCACAACTCAAGGGACTTACGAAAGCTGACGCCACACGACGACTGAAAGAGTGGTTCGACAAGTTTGAGATTGGCGGCTGGTGGAACCGTAAGGTTGAGGAACTCTCGAAGGGTATGCAGCAGAAGGTGCAGTTCATAACCACAGTGCTGCACGAGCCGCGGCTGCTCATCTTCGACGAGCCGTTCAGCGGATTCGACCCCATCAACGCCAATCTGCTCAAGCAAGAGATTCTGAATCTGAAAGATAACGGCGCAACCATCATCTTCTCAACCCACAATATGGCGTCGGTTGAAGAGATTTGCGACCACATTGCGCTCATCAACAAGTCGCGGAAGGTGCTCGACGGCACGGTTGGCGAAATCCGTCAGCAGTTCAAACTCAACCTGTTCGAACTCAACTACATAGGCGAACATAGCAGGGCAATGCAACTGATTGAGCCGATGGTTGTTGTGAAAGACGACGAGTCGGGCGCCGTCAACCGCATCAGCGGCGAGATGAAGCCTGGATTCACCTACAACCAACTGCTTGCCGCGCTTCTGCCCGAAGTGCAGATTACGCAATTCAACGAGTTGATTCCCAATATGAACGACATCTTCATCAAGGCAGTGGGGAATAGTTGAGTTTTAAGTTGTAAGTTTTTAAGTTATAAGTTATTAGGTAAAAGGCACAAGATACAAGGTGAAAGGTACAAGGTATAAGGTGAAAGTTTTTCAGTAAGAAATCGCATTCGTAATTTCTAACACCTAACACCCAAAACCCAACACCAACTATCTATAAATCAAAAATCATAAATGAAAAAAATTCTCACCATAATCGAGCGCGAGTATCTGACGCGCGTCAAGAACAAGAGTTTCATAATAATGAGCATTCTGGGGCCGCTGCTGTTTGCGGGTCTGATGATTGCCCCGTCGCTGATTATGAATATGAACAACACCGAAGTGAGGATTGTGCAGGTGGTTGACAGCACCCACATTTTCCGCGGCCAACTGCCCGAAACCGACTACATCAAGTTCGTTTATACGCCCGACGCGAATTTGCAGAAGTATAAGTCACAGTTCAGTGAATCAGGGTTTTACGCGCTGCTATACATCAGCCACCAAATTGTGAATTCCGACAACGCGGTGAGCCTGTATTCCGACAAAACCATCAATCTCGACTTGCGAATGCACATCTCGAACGCCATCGAGAAACGGCTCGAAAACGAGAAACTGCGGTCGTGTGGTGTCGACCCTGGCATTTTGTCGGCCGTGAAGACGAACATCAACATCAACACCATAAAAATGACCGACGACGGCCGCGAGGAAAGCGACAATATGACGCTGAAACTGGTGTTGAGTTACCTGATGGGAATTCTGATTTATATTGCTATCTTCCTGTCGGGCAATGCGGTAATGCGCGGCGTGATTGAAGAGAAGACGAACCGAATTGTCGAGGTGATTGTGTCGTCGGTGCGGCCCGCGCAACTGATGGCGGGCAAGATTATCGGCGTTGGGCTGGTCACTCTGACGCAGTTTGCCCTGTGGATTGTGCTGACATTCAGCATCTATTCGGCCGTGGCACCGATGCTGATGCCCGACACTGCCGCCATCGGGGTTGAAATGGCGCAACCGCTGATGTCGCAGGGCGGAAGCCAACTGGCTCAAGCCCAACCAACTAACGACGAGATGGCCGACGAACTGAAGGCAATGCTCGGCACCGTGGGCAACATCAATTTCGGGGTTATCATCCTGTCGTTCATCTTCTTCTTTTTGGGCGGATACCTGCTCTACGGCTCACTTTTCGCGGCCGTGGGCTCGATGGTTGACAACGAAGCCGACACTCAGCAGTTCATTCTGCCGTTGAGCGCGCCGCTGCTGCTGTCAATCATTGTGATGGCGGGCACCATTACCAATCCCGACAGCCCTATGATATTCTGGTTGAGCATTATACCGTTCACTGCGCCCGTCTCGATGCTGACGCGCATCCCTTACGGCGTACCCTATTCAGAGATTTTCCTGTCGGCTGCGCTGCTGATTGCCACCTTTGTGGTCTGCACCTGGCTGGCTGGCAAAATCTACCGCACGGGCATCCTGATGTACGGCAAAAAATCGACATTGAAAGAGATTTGGCGGTGGATTAGGCGATGAGTGAATGAGAGAAGGATTGAATGAGTGAATGAGTGAATGGCTGAAGGTTTGAATCTTTTGCCAACACCGATTAAATGTGTAACTTGCGCGAAACTTGAAACGGACCGCTCCGAAAAACACTGAAAAATGAAAGTTGCGATTATCGATTTGGGAACCAATACGTTCAACATTCTGATTGCCGACATCCGCAAGGGGCAGCCGACCGACTATCTGCTGAAAACAAAATCGGCCGTGATGCTGGGCAAAGAAGGGCTGATGACTGGCAATCTGACCGACAAGGCCTTTGCCCGCTCGTTTGCCGTACTGCGCGACTACAGCAGCCTGATTAAGGACTACGGCTGCGAGAAGGTGTTCGCCTTTGGCACATCGGCCATCCGCAGCGCCAACAACTCGGCGCACCTGATTGAGAAGGTGAGCCGCGACCTTGGCATTCAGATTACGCCAATCTCGGGCGAGCAAGAGACTCAGTACGTCTTCAACGCGATGCTCAGCGCTGTTCCGCCGCAGGGCGATAGCAACTATATGATGGTGGATATTGGCGGCGGCAACAACGAAGTGATTATCGGCCGCGAAAACCGTATGCTATGGTCGGCAAGTTACGAACTAGGCAGCGCCCGTCTGCTCGAGATTTTCAAGCCGTCGGACCCAATCTCGCAAGGCGAGTTGGCCAGCATCAACCACTATCTCGACGAGAAGATGGCCGACTTCAACGAAGCCATCAAGCAATATCCCGTCACGCGGCTCATCGGCTCGGCTGGGGCATTCGACAGTTTCGCCGAGATGATTCATCAGAAGAAAACCCAACGGCCGTTGCCGCTCAACTCGAAGCACTCGAACTTCACGGCCGACGATTTCAACGGCATCTACAAAACCATCACCAACACCACCCGCGACAAGCGCGCCCTGATTCTGGGGCTCGAGCCGCTGCGTCAGGACACCATTGTGATGTCATCAACTTTTGTTAAGTATCTGCTTGACAAGACGCAAGTTACAAGCATCACACAATCGTCGTACGCCCTGACCGAAGGCGTTGCAATACAACTCGAAAACACACTTTGAAATGGCACACATACTTGTTATTGATGACGAACGCGCCATCCGCAACTCGCTGAAAGAGATTCTTGAATACGAAAAACACCGCGTGAGCCTGGCCGCCAACGGCACTGAAGGGCTCGAACTGCTGAAGAAGGAAACGTTCGACGCGCTTCTGCTCGACATTAAAATGGAAGGCATCGACGGTATGGAAGTGCTTGAGCAGGTGTCGAAGGACTACCCCGACCTGCCTGTGGTGATGATTTCGGGCCACGGAACGGTTGACACTGCCGTGAAAGCCATCAAGATGGGCGCTTTCGACTTCATTGAGAAGCCGCTCGACTTGAACCGTCTGCTCATCACCCTGCGCAACGCAATGGACAAGGGCAAACTGGTGACCGAAACCAAGACGCTGCGCAAGAAAGTGGCCGCCAAAAACCGCGAACTGATTGGCGAGTCGGCACCGCTGAAACTGATTAAGGCGATGATTGAGAAGGTGGCCCCGACCGACGCCCGCGTGCTTATCACGGGCCAGAACGGCACGGGCAAGGAAGTGGTGGCTCGGATGATTCACAGCCTGAGCAACCGCGCCGATGCGGCTTTTGTTGAAGTGAACTGCGCCGCTATTCCGTCAGAATTGATTGAAAGCGAATTGTTTGGACATATGAAAGGTTCGTTTACGGGTGCGGTGAAAGACCGCGCTGGAAAATTCGAGCAGGCCGACGGTGGCACCATCTTCCTTGACGAGATTGGCGATATGAGCCTTTCGGCGCAAGCCAAAGTGCTGCGCGCACTGCAAGAGAACAAAATCACCCGCGTGGGTGCCGATAAGGATATTGATGTGAATGTCAGGGTGATAGCCGCCACAAACAAGAATCTTGAAGAAGAGATTAAGGCAGGCCGCTTCCGCGAAGACCTGTACCACCGCCTGAGCGTGATTCTGATTCAGGTGCCCACGCTGAACGAGCGTGTTGAAGACATTCCGCTTCTGGCCGACTATTTCATCACGCAGATTTGCGAAGAGTCGGGCGTGGCCAAATCGACCATCGAGCCCGACGCCCTGGCCGAACTGCAGAAAATCAACTGGACGGGCAACATCCGCGAGTTGCGCAACGTGATTGAGCGCCTGCTCATCCTTTGCGACAAGAACATCACGGCCAAAGATGTGCAACTCTATGCGCATCCGCTGGGAAGCGTGAACTGAAAAAAGTAAACACTTAAAATCTAACTATATGAAAATCAACTTATTTTTAAGACTTTCGATTTTGAGTCTGACGCTGACAGCAGTCTCGGCAAACGCTCAAAATGTTAAAACCGAGATTAAATCGGTAACCGTTTACCGCAACGGCGCAATGGTGAGCCGCGATGGCACGCTGAGTGTCCCGAAAGGGAATACAACGCTCTATCTCAACAATTTAAGCACCGAACTCGACCCGAACACGTTGAGGGTTGGCATTGAAAACCATAGCGTGAAAATTCTTTCGGTAAAGCACGAGATTGATGTTGTTGACAACGAAAAGGCTCAAAAGCAAAACGCCGCCAACGATAAACGTGTTGATTTACTGAAAGATTCGCTCAGTTATTACAGTGCTCAACTCTCGATTCTGACAAGCGAGGAGGGGCTCATTGGTTCGAACAAAAACATTGGCGGACAGCAAAATGGCGTTTCAACTGCCGAACTGAAGGCGATGACCGACTTCTACAAAAAGGAACTTGCCGAAATCGCCAAAAAGAAAATCGCAATCAACAAGCGAATCAAGCAGTGCAAAGACGAGATGAACAGGCTGTTGCAGGAAAAACAGAACAGCCAGAAAGATTTGCAGCGGAAGGAGAGCCGAGTGAAGATTGTGCTGTCGTCGGACGCAGCGCTCACGAATGTGCCGGTGACCTTGAGTTACCTGATTTTCAGCGCAAAATGGGAGCCGTTCTACGAGGTGAGGGTTGACGCGGCGAACAAACCGCTCGATTTGGTTTACGGAGCGCACATCAGCCAGTCGTCAACCGAGGATTGGAACGGCGTAAAACTCACAGTATCAACGGGTGACCCATCGGTGGACAACGCCGCACCTGAATTCGACCCAATGTATCTGCCACCAGTCAGACGAACTTCGACAGTGAAAAAATGGACACCGCCAGTTTCAAAAACTGTGTACGGCATTGTAACCGATGAAGAATATTTACCGATACCAGGCGCAAATGTCGTTGAGTCAGGAACTGTCAATGGCACGATTACAGACGGCGACGGCAAGTTCAATTTAGAGATGAAGGATATTAACAACAAATTGGAGTTCAGTTATATAGGGTATGTAACCGAGGAGGCGGAACCATCAGAAAATATGCAGATTTCGTTGACACCAGATATTATTGGACTTGATGAAGTGGTGGTTGTGGGGTATGGTGTACAAAACAAGGAGGTTGCGGCTCCATCACCTTATGCGCCAGTTATGATCAGGGGAGTCAGTAGCGTACCGGAAAAGTTGAAATATAATGAGCCTGTAAAGAATGTGCCATTGCAATTGGCTCAATCTCAAACAACTACCGAGTTTAAGATTGATGTTCCTTACACCGTGCCAAGCGACGGAAAGCAGTACGATGTTTCGATGCTGACATACCATATTGATGCCGGTTATCGTTTCACTTGCCTGCCGCGCAGTTCGAAAGACGTGTTCCTGATGGCCGATTTGAAAGATTTTTCGCAGTATCCGTTGCTGAAGGGCAACGCCTATATCTATCTCGACAACGCCTATCAGGGTGAGTGCGAGATTGCGCCCGACTTTGCCGCCGACACCTTCTCAATCACCATCGGCCGCGACAAGGATATTGCCGTCAACCGTCAGGCGGTGAAGGAGTTCACATCGAAAAAGGCCATCGGCTCGACCGTTAAAGTTGTGAAATACTTTGAGATAACAGTTAAGAACAACAAGAACGAGGCTGTTGCGCTTGAACTGACAGACCAGTATCCGCTGCCGAAATTCTCCGACATAAAAGTTGAACTGACCGACAAAGGCGGCGCGGCGGTGGACTCGGAGACGGGCAAACTGACGTGGAAACTCAACCTTGCCCCGCAGGAGAAGAAGGTTCTGCGGTTCAGTTACGAGGTTAGATACCCGAAGTCTTACTGGTTCACGGTGGAGTAGGGAATGGCGACAGCAACTTGCAATCGTGAAACTGATAAAAAACAATAAATCAACCAAATGCTATGAACTCTACCGCAGAACGCACCAGCATCACCGGAATGAGCACCCTGACGTTTATGTTCTTCTCGTTCGGGTTTGTGACCACAATGAACAACATTCTGATTCCGTATATGCAGACCCTTTTCAGCCTGACCAACGCGCAGGCAATGTTCATCAATATGGTCTGGTACGGGGCTTACGGCGTGGGCTCAATTCCGTCGTCGGCCATCACCGAGCGGTTCGGCTACAAGCGCGGAATGCTCATTGGGCTGATGATTTGCGCTCTGGGCGGATTCCTTTACTACCCCGCCGCACTGATGGTCAGCTACCCCTTCTTCCTGACCGCCACTTTTGTGCTGGCGCTGGGCATAACGCTGCTGCAAGTGGCTGTCAATCCGTATGTTGTTGAGATTGGTCCGCACCGCACCACCGCAATGCGGATGAACATTGTGGGCACAGCAAGCTCAACGGCCCGAATGATTGCGCCGCTTGTTGGCACGGCACTGTTCCTGGGCACCATCAGTCAGATTATTCCCGACAACACTCTGCCCGTGAGCGACGCACAACGGTCGGCTCTGGCGCAGTCGCTGCAGATGCCTTACCTGTCGATTGGCGCGGCGTTTCTGGTTCTGCTCATCATTATCAGTCTGATAAAACTGCCCGTCATCACGCACCAAACCGACGACCGCGGAACCATCGCGAAAGCGTGGCAGCACCGTCACTTGCGCTACGGCGTGCTTGCCATCTTCATCTACGAAGGCATTGAAATTGCCATTCCGAGTTTTATGGTGCAGTACGCCACCGACAGCAGCATTCTGGGCGTTGACGAGTCGCGGGCGGCCACATTCATCACCTTCTATTTTCTGGCGATGCTTGCGGGACGTTTCACGGGCATTTTTGTGATGAAGCGCGTCACCGACAAGGTGGCCCTTTCGGCATACGCTGCCGCGGGAATCGTGCTGGTGGCCTTCGGGCTGCTCTTCCACGGACCTGTGGCCATTGTGGCGCTCATTGCTTCGGGATTGTGCCAAAGCGTGATGTGGGGCAACATTTTCGGTCTTGCCACCCGCGGACTCGATTATCTTACAAATAAGGCTACAAGCCTGATGCTCACCGCAATAGCAGGCGGCGGTATCATCACCGTGGCGATGGGTGCCGTGGCCGACCATTTCGGCGTCAAAGCGGCGCTTTTCATAATGATTCCGCTCTACGTTTATATGATTTGGTACGCGCGCTCGGCTGGCCGAATGGCGGAAAAACACGGGATGTAGGATTTGAAAATTGATGCGTTCTATTGTTGAGACGCGGCGCGCCACGTCTCTACGCTCGATTGCCTGATTCACCATTCCGACAGCTATCGGGACACCAATTAAACGAATCTACAGAAACATAAAACTTAAAACTCAATAACTTAGAACTTGAAACTTAAATGATAAACCCCGCCAACAACATAATGCCGTTTCTGGCCGCCTTGCAGCAGAACAACAACAAGCCTTGGTTCGACCAAAACCGCGACTGGTTCAAGGCTGCGCAGGCCGATTTCAGCCAACTTGTTACCGATATGATTGAAATTCTGTCGGATACCGAGCCCAAGTTTGCCGGCTTGACGGCCAAAGAGTGCATCTACCGCATCTATCGCGACCTGCGCTTCTCGCCCGACAAAACGCCGTACAAGACCAACTTTTCGGCCAACATCGCGCCCGGCGGCAAGAACAGCCCCAAGAGCGGATTCTACGTTCAGTTTGAGCCCAACAACCTGTCGATGTGCGGCGGCGGGCTTTGGATTGAAGACAAAAACATCTTGAAAGCCGTCCGCAACGAGCTCTGCATTGTGCCCGAAGATTTGGCGGAAATACTTGAGTCGGAAGATTTTAAGCGCTATTTCAATGGATTGTGGGACTATCAGAAACTGAAAAAATTGCCCGTGGGCTACGAAATCACTCCCGAACACGCCGATTTGCTTAAGTACAAGCACTTTATAGCCATCAACTATCTGACCGACGAGCAGGTTGCCAGTCCCAATCTGTATGAGCACATCGCCAACGTGCACCGCACTCTGCACCCGATGTGCCGGCTGCTCGATTCAATAATCGAAGATGCGGGGTTGTAGTGATTGAAGGGTGAGTGTTTAGAAGTTTGGGTTCCTTCTAATCATTACATTTTCAAG
Source organism: uncultured Bacteroidota bacterium (assembly GCA_946404125.1). Classification (GTDB taxonomy): domain Bacteria; phylum Bacteroidota; class Bacteroidia; order Bacteroidales; family SZUA-534; genus RUG13583. The sequence goes on from CAMJCK010000064.1 coordinate 13,317, forward strand.
CTTTTCCAATGCTCAATCTCGGCACTTAAATCGATTTCGGGATGCTTGGCGGCAAATTCAGCCACTGCTTCCGACTGATTCTCAACAAACTGCCTAAACTCTTCGGTGTCAGGCTTCAGCGGACGATGGTTGGCTGCTGTCACAAACTTCATTACGCTGTCAATCAAGGCGTTGTCGGTCTGACTGATGCAGTTGTCGCGCATTGCCTGCCAGATGTAATCCACCGCCATAGCCGACGGATGGCACATATCGGCATCGTAGAAGCGGTAGTCGCGAAGGTCGTCGAGCAGCAGCTCATACGACGGGAAATAATGCACGTTTGGAAACCACTCAACAAGCTGATTGACAGCCAATAGCAGCGTAGCCTTGCTCAACTGGTTCTGATGGGCGCCGTCGCGAAGATGGCGCACGGGACTCACCGTGAACACAATCTGCAGATTCGGATTTTTGGCCGTAAGTCGCTCAATCAAAGCGGAATAGCGAGTGGTTATCTGCTCGATAGTCAGCATCTCGCGTGTGAAATTGGCAGCCGGCAGTTTATGGCAGTTGGCCACCACGCGGCCGTCGGTGTTGTTTCGATAGACGAAGGCCGTGCCGAAGGTCAGGATTAGCCGTGTCAGCCCTTTGATTTGCGAGTGGGCGCGGCTGACGCCGTCGTTCATCTTGCGCAGAGCTTCGGCCTTGTCGGGCGACGAGAAGCTGCCGTGAAACCCGAATCCCGACCAAAGTCCGTTGTGCTGAAACACTTCGTAATCGCTCACGGCAGAGCCGGCAACGGCTTGCTCAAGAGCAATGGCAATCGACTCGGGGTTGAACAGTATGCCAAACGGATTGACCACGGCGTTCAGTCGCGCCTGCTTCATTTTCAGCCCGATATTCTCGGCAAAGCACGAGCCCATCAGCATCATTCTGTCAGAATATCCAATCGTGAAATCGGATTTTGCATCGACCTTTGTTCTGAAATCCATACGGCAAATAAATATCAATCCTTGATTTTTTGCATCACCATTAGTCCGTCCCTAATCGGGAACAGAACATTAACCACCCGCGGGTCGGCGTGCACGGTGTCGTTAAACTGCTGAAGGCTGTGCGTGTGGGCGTCGGCTGGCGGGGTGTCGCCGTTGATTTTGCCGTACCAGAGCACGTCGTCGGCAATGATGAAGCCGCCGGTGCGCACCTCATTGATAATCAAATCGTAATATTCAGGGTATTCGCGTTTGTCGGCGTCGATGAAAACCAAATCGAAACCGCCGCCCAGCGTGGGCACAATCTGCCGCGCGTCGCCCAGGTGGTAAACAATGCGGTCGGCGTAGGGGCTGCGGTCGAGAAACGAGCGGGTGAAATCCTCCAGTTCGTCGTTCACGTCGATGGTGTGCAGCACCGAGCCTTCGGGCATTCCGGCGGCCATACACAGCGCCGAATATCCCGTAAAGGTGCCCAACTCGAGCACGCGCTGCGGCCGAATCATTCGGCAGAGCATTTCCAGAACCTTGCCCTGAAGGTGCCCCGCCACCATTTGCGGACGCAGGATTTTCACGTACGTCTGCCGCTCAAGTTCGTTGAGCAGCGGGCTCGCGGCTGTCGTGTGCTCCTCAATGTATTGGTCAACGCTATGGTCGAATCGTTGCGGCATAACTGATTTTTGGTGAATCGGTGAATTGGATAATTGGTGAATCGATTGTGCAACTTTCGATTATACGATTCACCAGTTCAACGATTAAACATTTCACTACCTAAACAACTTCACAATATCATTTCCATTGGCATATATCAACAGTGCCAGCAGCAGCGCAAAACCGATGTACTGCGCCACCTCCATTACCTTGTCCGACGGTTTGCGGCGCGTCACCATTTCAATGATGATGAACAGCGCGTGGCCGCCGTCGAGAGCCGGAATGGGCAGAATGTTGAGCACGGCCAGCATAATGCTCAAGAAACTTGTCATACTCCAGAACGAGTACCAGTCCCACGTGCCGGGGAAAATCTTGCCAATGGCGATGAATCCGCCAAGGCTCTCGTAGGCTTTGGTTTCGGGCTTCACAATCAGTTTGAACTGCTTCAGATAGTCGCGCGCCACCACAAACGCCTTTTTGGCTCCGGCCGGAATGGCGGCAAAGAAGCCGTATTCCTTCTTGCGCAACTCGAAGATGCCGTCGGTGCTTGCGCTCACGCCAATCAGCCCCGTTGAGTCGATGCTGACGGCAAACGATTGTTCCTGTCCGTCGCGTATTACGTTGATATTCACCGTCGAATTCTTGTAGTTGGCAATTGTGGCGCGGAACTCGTCGAAATATTCAGTCCTGATGGTGTCGATGCCCACAATTTGGTCGCCCACCTGAATTCCGGCGGCTTCGGCGGCCGAGCCCTTCATAAATCCGCCCGCCACAAACGGGAACCGCGGCGAGATGAACGTGCTGCCTTTGAGTATATAAGGTATAATGCTGTCCGACAAGGCAATGTCGATGCGTTCGCCGTTGCGCTCCACCTGAATGCTCTTCGATTCATTCAGTAAAATGTACGCCGTAATGGCTGTGGCCTTCTCAACCCGCTCGCCGTCGACGCTGATAACCTTGTCGCCGTTCTGCAGGCCCGAGCGCAGCGCCACCGAGTCGCACACAATGCCGTACTTCATATTCTCGGTGGGCAGATACTCCTCGCCCCACGTGAACAGTATTCCGGCGTAGATTCCCATTGCCATAATCAGGTTGAAAACCACGCCCGCCACAATAATCAGCAGCCGCTGCCACGGCCGTTTCGAGCGGAACTCGTCGGGTTTGGGCGGCAGAGCCATTTGCTCCTTGTCCATACTCTCGTCAATCATTCCGGAAATCTTCACGTAGCCGCCCAGCGGCAGCCAGCCGATGCCGTACTCCGTGTCGCTGTTTTTCGGCTTGAACTTGAAGAGCGAGAACCACGGGTCGAAGAACAGATAGAACTTCTCGACTCTTGTTTTGAACGCTTTCGCGATGATGAAATGCCCGAACTCGTGGAATATCACCAATATCGATAGGCTCAAAAGCAGTTGTGCAATTCGAATTAATGTTTCCAGTATATCGTTGGTTGCGAGCGAGAAGCCAAAAAGCAGTCGGGCGATGCGGACTAATGTTTCCATTTATTATTTATTATTTAACTGATTAACTGATTAACTGATTAACTGATTAACTGATTAACTGATTAACTG
>CAMJCK010000065.1:0-15980 GCA_946404125.1 uncultured Bacteroidota bacterium
TCGAACCCACGACATTCAGAACCACAATCTGACGCTCTAACCAACTGAACTACGCGCACCATTTGGTGCGGCAAAAGTAGTATAAAATTTTATTCTGCTGAGATTTTTTGCTTTTTTTTGCAAAAATCGTACAAATGGCTCAATGTCAGTGCTATGTGGGGGCGGGTAGGGGCGTTTCAGGCGTTTGAACGCAGTGCGCATTGCGGCCTTTGCGCTCTTTTAGAACTGAAAATAGATGAACGGCTGCAGCCCTGATTGGCTGAACTGCACAAGCACAAACACCGCCACAACCGTCACGGCCACTTGCAGCCATATCGGCATTACGGCAAACTGACCGCGGTACCAATTCTTTAAGCCGTTTGGTAACCAATGAATTACGTAAGCAACAACCATTACGGCGACTATCTGCCAATAGGCTGCCAAATATTCGCCAATATGGTTGGCGTTGAAGGCTGTAAATATCTGATTCAGAATCTCATTAGCTGTGGCGAGCGAGTCGGCGCGGAACACAATCCACGTGAAGGCCACCACATTGAATGTCAGGAATATTTTAAGCGGACGCAGACGGCTGTTTGTTCCGAATATCGATTTAAATAACTTATCAACAATAAGATACAATCCGTGAAGCGCGCCCCAAATTACAAATTTCAGGTTGGCGCCGTGCCAGAGTCCGCCAATCAACATAACCAGAAACAGGTTGACGTAGGTGCGCACGCGGCCTTTGCGGTTGCCGCCGAGCGGAATGTAAAGGTAGTCGCGCAGCCACGACGACAGCGAGATGTGCCAGCGCCGCCAGAAATCGGTTGGGCAGTCGGCTTTGTAGGGCGAGTTGAAGTTCACGCTCAAGCGAAAACCCAGCCACAGCGCAATGCCGATGGCAATGTCGGTGTAGCCCGAAAAATCGCAGTAAATCTGTATGGCATAGCCATATACGCCCAGCAGATTCTCGAAACCTGAGTAGAGCGTTGGCGAGTCGAAAATGCGGTCGACAAAGTTCACCGAGATGTAGTCGGCAACAATTATCTTCTTGACTAAACCATTGATAATGAAGAATAAACCTTGTCCAAACTCTTCGCGGTAGATGAAGAACGGGCGGCTGATTTGCGGTACAAAATCGGCGGCGCGGACAATTGGGCCGGCAACAAGTTGCGGAAAGAATGTCAGGTAGAATCCGAAGTCGAAAATGCTTGTAAGTGGCTCAATATTACGGCGATAGATGTCGGTTACGTAACTGATGGCCTGAAAAGTGAAAAACGAGATTCCAACGGGCAGCACAATGTCGCTCACCTGCGGGTGGCCGCTGACAATGGCTTGCAGGCTGTCGCCCAGCCAGTCGTGAACGCTGACACTTACGCCTGTGAGTTGTGTGAACCAGCCCGCGAACAGGTACACATATTTATAATAGACGAGCCACGCAAGGTTGAAAACAACGGCCACGGCCAGCCAGCGCTTGCCTGCGGTGCGGTTGACGGCAATGGCGCGCCCAAAACCGTAGTTGGCTAACACCGACACTATCAGTAAGATAAAGTAAAAACCGCTCGACTTGTAGTAGAAAAACAGACTCGCAACCAAAAGCCACACGCTGCGCCATTTCAACTTTTTGTGAATCAGGCAGAAAACAGCAAAAACCACCACAAAGAAAATCCAGAATGACGGCCTTGTGAAAAGCAGCGGCTGATTAGCGTCGAACTGTAACCAATTAATCATTGCGGTGCGGTTTAATCGTCAGTGAATGAGTTTGTTGGCCAAAACGCACCCGACAAGAGCGCGTCAATCAGCAAGTGAGCCTGAAATTTGTAACCTGCGCGTGTAAGATGCACGTAATCAGATGATATCAGCCCGGCGTCGTACCAAAGACCGATTTTTTCGGGCGCACCCATTACGGCGTTGAAATTCCAGACGCTGAAGTTCAGCCGCCTGGCTTCGCGGCAGATTGCTTCGGTGCAAATCACGGCGTTTTGATTCGGCTTGCCCGACAGTTTGTTGTTGCCAGGCGTGGTGAGCAGAATGGCGCAATCGGGCTGTGCTGCACGGATTTCCGCCACCAATTTTTCGAGTTGCGCGGCAAAGGCAGTGCTGTCGAATCGCGGTATATACGAGTCGTTGGTGCCCAACGAAACTATCACTAAATCAGGATGTAATGCTGTGAGCTGAGCCGCAAAACGCTCGCATTTCAAGTACGATGAAATCCGCGCGCCATTCACGCCGGCAGCGTGATATTCAACACCTTCGGCGTCGAATAAATTGAGTCCGTAAAGGGTAAATGATTGTTGGTCAGTGTTTTTCCGGCGGAAGCCGATGGCCACCGAGTCGGTGTGGCAGTGCAGATTCCAGACAATGCTTTGCGACAGAATGTTAACGCTTTCAATTTCAGCGCCTTCGGGGTAGAGAATCTGCGGTTCAAGACTTGCGGCGCCCATTTCGGCAAACATTTGCAAATGCGTTCCGCCATAGATGCCAAATTCGCTATCTTCAACTTCGACAATCAGATACGCAGTGTCGCTGCTCACGGTGGCGCTCATTCCGGTCAGGCCCAGAGTGCCGCACTCTTTTTCGGTCGATTTGTGGCAGGTCCACTCGCCGCGCCAGCTTACGCGATAGTTGGTCGGGTTGTTGGTTCCGGCCACGGCGTAAGGGAAAATCAGTCCGCGCGACGGTTGCTGGCGCCCCGTCATTTTGTGCAGACATCGCCGCATTTCGCCCGAGAAAAAATCAGCCTGAAGGTGCGAGTCGCCGATGTGGACAATGCTCACTTGTGCGCTGTCGCTTTCGGCGCAGGCCGCCAGTTTGCCGCCAAACCGTTGCCACGCGGCAGTGTCGTGCAGCTCAATCAGGTTGCGGCTGCGGTCGGCAACGGCGAAGGTGTCGGGGCTGAACGGCGCAACCGTAAACTGCGCGGCTGCCGCCAGACTACCAATGACGAAAATCGATGATAAAACCAATCGGCGCATAAATCGGCGCTAAAGTAGCGTTTTTGGGGGATTGTGTTTAAATATTTTGTTGGGAACGCAGAATGAACCAATATGTCGTGGCTTAATGGTAAAATGTTTCGCCGGTTACTTGCGTCCGCTGTTTTTGAAAAAATCATATCTTTATCGCAACTTAAATCAATTGTTATGAAAAAGTTTTTATGCACTCTTTTCGCTTGCAGTTTTGTCGCTGTGGCAATGGCTGACGATGGTGGTGTGTATTATCCTGAAAAATGGACGTATGGCAATATTTACGTGAAAGAGCCTAACAAGAGCATTGCTTTGGAAAAGGAGTATATGTATGTTTCGGGCGATAGGGTTGAAGCCGTTTTTTGCTTCCGCAACACAACCGATTCTACTGTTGTTGTGCCTTGTGCTTTCCCTATTGTAGTAACGTATCCATTCACAGTTAGAAATGATACTGTTATTATAGGAGAGATATATCACCATGTTATTGACACAAATCTTTGGAATTTGGTTTTAGATGGAGGTCGCTTTGGATATTACAGAGAAAGGGATGGTATTGACTTGTACACAAATTTAACGGAATCGGATATTAAAAAGTTGGACAAAAAATTAAGAGTAATGACATTCTCTGATTACCAAAAGCAATATGGACAAGAGTATGAAGCAAGAATCGGTAAGAGATATTTGGCAAGTTGTAATATTGTGCAAGATGACAATATTGTGGAGTTGAAGAATGTAGGAATAGAAACGACTGTAGAGATAAACGAAAAAGAAAAAGATGAGCACGGGGCAAATAAGTTAGAATTGGTCTTGCATTTTTACCATGAACTTAAGTTTTTGCCTAACGCCCAATCAAAAGTCATTGTCAATTATAACGTAAACTCATGCCGCGGATATCATGACGAGACTGATTATTTTATGTATTATGATATATCTACTGGAGGTACATGGAAGAATGGAATTATTGGATCTTTCATTATGGTGACGGACTTTGTGTTGACAGATGCAGAAGGAATTCATATAACACAATTAATCCCATATAATATTTGTAGTGCACGAAACTATAAACCTATTGGCAGATTTAGGTTTGAAGGAGAAGCTGGAAGACTTATATGCGAACGTCGTAGGTATTTCCCTGGGGATAAGCCTGCTTACGGCGAGAATAAGCATATTTCACTTAAAAAAAGTGGTAGTAAAGGATATATAAAAACGTTTGAGACGTATAAAGGAGACTTAAATAGTTTAAATCCGTTTTTAATTGAAAATGAAGTGAGTTTTAAAATTGATGAACCATGTGTGGGACCATTTGTTGCCAATGGTTTTGTTGACAATTTAATATTAGATAAAAATAGAGGTTTGTATGATTATGTTGAAGCCATTTGGTCAAATGAAGAACCAAAATTGCAGAAAGACAGTTTGTGGCAAAACTACAGCCGAATAAAAACCGCAATTCTGACAAATGACAAAGAAGGTTGGTCGGATACTTTGCAACTCAAAGACCGTTTTCCTGCATATCCATATGATTCAAAATCATATTTCAACGATGGTTGGTTTGGCGCGAATGCTGTTCAGAATGTCCGGTTGCTGAGTCCTGGTGAGTATAAGTTTGCGGTAAGCGATATTTACAAAGGAGATTCCACAGAGTCGGTTGGTGTGAGCCACATTTGGTTTTATCCTGTTGACAAAACTTTAGTATCGATTATAGATGAAGACAAAAACAGTACAATGCCGTTGTTTTCAGACGTTTGGAAAATTTTGAATGTTACAGTTGATGGTGTTAAGCCTAATTGGAATGATGAAGATGAAGATGAAAATGGTTCTGATTCCGAAGAAATAAAGGAACAAAAACAAGAATCACCCATAGAGCAGCAAGAAGTCAAAGTTGAAGCCGACAAATCAAATTCTACTGTTGTTATTGTTTTAATCGCAGTTGGATTGTTGTCGGTATTAGCGGCGGCGTTTATTGTAAGGAAAAATAAGAAAAAATAATTGTTCGAACCGATAAACACAGGGCTGCCGCGCAGGCGGCCCTTTCTGTTTGATTTCGGATTGAAATCTGTTTAAATCGGTTAGAGAAAAATCCGACAAATGAAACGGTTACAAATTGTAACCAGATGAAACTTCGTTCGGAAGACGGTAAGAATCAGTTTACTGATGTCGCTGATACAGAACAACTTTTCCGCATTATTCAATCCATTTCGTCGCCAAAAGCAGAGCCAATTAAGTAAATCCGTTCCCCCGATAGTTATCGGGGCTGTGTTCAAAAATCCACAAAATCAGCGCAAAAATTCCAATCCCTTCAATATTTACCTTACAGCATAGCCGCCGTGTAAAAAGGCAGCCCTTCGTGTTTAAATTCGGATTAAAATCTGTAAATCGGTTAGAGAAGAATCAGTGAAAATCAGTGTTCTATGTGTTCCCGGTGGCTGTCGGGACTGTGCGAATGATAATCTGCGCAAATCCGTTCAATCCGTTCAATCTGCGTTCTCACCCCCACACTTAAAAATTAGTTTTTTCTCTTTCAATTTCAGATATAATTGCCGTTTCGGCCCGTTCGGCGGGTTGGCGCGCCTTTGAAACGTGGAATTTAGCGTTACATTAGCGCCGTAAACACACAGTGCAACTCTGTCGGAATAAAAGTCAAACAATTAAAATTATACAAAATGCTAAGAATGAATTATTTATCAAGTGCGTTGGTGGCAAGGCGGCTGTTGCTGATGGCGGCTTTCGTGGCGGCTGTGCCATTGAAATCGAACTCGCAAATCGCCTTCCAACAGAATGGCAAGGCCGATTTCTGCCTGAACAACACAACCATAATCGCCGATGAGAGCGACTATCCAGGCGTGCGCCGCGTGGCGGGAATCTTTGCCGACGACGTCAACCGCGTGACAGGCCAGCGCCCGACGGTGGCAACCGCCGTTTCGGCAATGCCGCAGGCCGTGATTGTGGGCACTATCGGCAAAAGCCCGATTATCGACAAATTGGTGAAAAGCAAGAAGATAGACGTTAAAGGCGTGGCCAATCAGTGGGAAGCAACTCTGATTCAGGTGGTTGACAACCCGACGAAGGAAATCGGCCGTGCGCTTGTGATTGCGGGCGCCGACAAGCGCGGAACCATTTACGGAATGTTCCACCTGTCAAGGCTGATGGGCGTTTCGCCGTGGTATTTTTGGGCCGATGTGCCCACCGTGCACCACGACAGCGTCTTCCTGACAACGCAGAAAATCGTGCTCGAGACACCGAAAGTCAAATATCGCGGAATCTTCCTGAACGACGAAGCACCGTGCCTAACCACTTGGGTTAAAAATACTTACGGCACCGATTTTGGCGGCAATAAATTTTATGCCGATGTGTTCGAACTGATTCTTCGCCTGCGCGGAAACTTTATGTGGCCCGCAATGTGGGGTTGGGCTTTCTACGCCGATGACCCCGAAAACAGCCGCACCGCCGACGAGTTCGGCATTGTGATGGGCACGTCGCACCACGAGCCGATGGCGCGCAACCACCAGGAATGGGCGCGTCACCGCGATGAGTATGGCGTGTGGGATTATCCTAGCAATCAGACGGTTATCGATAAATTCTTCCGTGAAGGAATTGAGCGTTCGAAGGACAACGAAGACCTGATTACCATTGGTATGCGCGGCGATGGCGATACCGCGATGGGCGGCAAGGAAGGCCACGACGACGAGTATATCTCTGACGATGAGAAAAATAAGCGCTTGCTTGAGAAAATTATTGATAATCAGCGACAAATTATTGCCGATGTCACGGGCCGCCCAGCCAGCGAGCGGCAGCAGGTTTGGGCGCTCTACAAAGAAGTGCAGACCTATTACGATTTGGGCCTGCGCGTGCCCGACGACGTCATAATTCTTTTGAGCGACGACAATTGGGGCGATGTCCGCAAACTGCCCACGGCCGCCGAACGCAATCGCAAAGGCGGTTGGGGAATCTACTATCACGTTGATTATGTGGGCGCGCCGCGAAACTCTAAATGGCTGAATGTTACGCCGATACAAAATATGTGGGAACAGTTGCAACTGACCTACGCATACGGCGTCGACAAACTATGGGTACTCAACGTAGGTGACTTAAAACCAATGGAATACCCCATTACGCTGTTCCTTGATATGGCGCAGAATCCTGAAAATTTCAATGCCGAGAATCTGCTCAACCACACGCTTAAGTTCTGTGCTGAACAATTCGGTGAAAATCAGGCCGTTGAAGCCGCCCGTATCCTTAATCTTTACAGCAAATACAACGGCCGCACCACCGCCGAGATGATGGACCACCGCACCTACGACCTTGCCAGCGGCGAGTTCAAGCAGGTGACCGACGAGTATCTGAAACTCGAGGCCGAGGCTCTACGCCAATATATTTCGCTGCCCGATGAATATCGCGACGCGTATAAACAGTTGATACTCTTCCCTGTACAGGCGATGGCCAACATTTACGAGATGTATTACGCCCAGGCGATGAACCTTGATTTGTATAAGCGTGGCGATGCCGCCGCCAACCAGTGGGCCGACAAGGTTGAGGCCTGCTTTGCCCGCGACGCCGCTCTGCACCACGATTTCAACAAGGTGATGGCCAACGGAAAGTGGGACGGAATGATGATTCAGAAACACATTGGCTACACCAATTGGAACGACAATTTCCCCGCCGACCGTCTGCCGCGTGTGCAACGCATTGAAAAACCGACAATTGGCGGCTTCTCATTCAAGGCCGACAAACGCGGCTACACGGCGATTGAAGCCGAGCACTATTTCGAAGCCAAAAAGAACACGCAAGCAAGTTGGACCACAATCAATTATATGGGCCGCACGTTGAGTGGCGTGGCCCTGATGCCGTACACCGCCGCAACCGACGGCGCCGCCCTGACCTACAAGGTTGAGTTGCCCGCAGGCGTGAGCAAGGTGAAGGTTCACGTTGTGGTGAAATCAACGCTTGCCTTCAATGGCACGGGCCACCACTATCAGGTTGGTTTTGAAGGTGGTAACACCGAAACTGTCTTCTTCAACGAGCGCCTGAACGAGGACCCGAAAAACATTTATTCGATTTATTATCCGACAGTTTCGCGCCGCGTTGCCGAAAACACCGTCGAACTGTCGGCCGCCGAAGGTTGGAACACCCTAACAATCAAACCGATGGACCCAGGAATCGTCTTCGAGAAGATTGTTGTCGATTACGGCGGCTACACGCAGCAGTTCCTGTTCGGAACGGAATCGGAATACGAAAGAAAATGATTGATTGTAGTGACGCACCGCGTGCGTCCGTCTAAAGGGGTGCGATTCGTCGCGTCCCTTTTTGTTTATTCAATAAACACCAGCGTTTTTCGTTTATATTTGTGTTAATTTAAAAACAGACAATGAGAAAAATTTCAGTTTTTGCTTTTGCAATGATTTTTGCGGCGTGCCAGTCGCAGAGCGGCGAGAACGGTTCGTTTGGAATATATACGGCTGATTGCGAGGATGTATGTTATGACGAAGAAATGCCCGTAATGGCTTCAGCCAAAGCCGCGCCGATGATGCGCAATTCAATGTCGGGCGGGCAATTGGAAGCCGCTATTGAACAGAACGTTACAGAGCGAAAACTAATCAAAAACGGCTCAATGACCCTTGTGGTGGACAATTTGGAGCAAACCCGCAGCGAGGTTCTGAACCTGATTGAAAAGCACGGCGGATATTGCGCCAACGAGCAGTATTCCAGTTGGGAACACTCGTCGGCCTACAACCTTACGGTACGCATTCCGTGCGGCAATTTCGACAGTTTTGTGGCCGAAGTTGAGGCGGGCAAAGGCAAAATTGAGTCGAAATCGATGTATATCAACGATGTAACGGCCGAATACATTGATTTGGAGACGCGCCTGAACACCAAGCGCAGCTATTTGGAACGCTATAGGCAGCTGCTGAAGAGCGCCAAATCGGTGCAGGAGATTGTGTCAATCGAAGATAAAATCCGCTCTCTAGAAGAAGAAATCGACAGCACTGTCGGTCAGTTAAAATATTTGAGTAATCAGGTGGATTACAGCACATTGCATCTTAATATCTGCCACGATGACGCAAACTTCGACCCGCACCATCCCGACCACGGACAAGGATTTTGGCATCGGTTCAGCCAGTCGCTGTCGAGCGGTTTGCGCGGCTTGGTCGATTTTGCGTTCTTCCTTGTCCGCATCTGGCCTGCGTGGGTTATTATCTTGCTGGTATTAGGCGTGATACGTCGCGCAAAGCGGAAAAATGATGATTGATAAGCTGCCTTTTGATTTTCACTGAAAACCGACTTGTAATTTTATCCAAATCAATTATTTTTGCACCCTAATTTTTAAGATAAACAATACATTAATTTTATGGCAGATACTTCAGATTTGAGGAACGGCTTGTGCATCGAACTCGATGGCAAACTCTACACAGTTGTGAATTTCCTTCACGTGAAACCAGGCAAAGGCCCTGCTTTCGTCCGCACCAAACTCAAGAACCTTGAGAACGGCAAAACTATCGAATACATCTTCCACGGTGATGTCAAGATTAAGACGGTCCGCATCGAGCGCCGTCAGTATCAGTACCTTTACCGTGAGGGCGACAGTTTCGTGTTTATGAACACCGAGACTTATGACCAGATTAACATCGAAGGCGATTTGATTGAGAACAACGACCTGATGAAAGAAGGTCAGTTGGTTGACATCACTTTCCACGCTGAAACCGAGAAACCGCTGCAAGCCGAAATGCCGCCATACGTTGAGTTGGAGGTAACTTACACTGAACCAGGTGTTAAGGGCGATACCGCCACCAACGCAATGAAGCCTGCAACCGTTGAGACTGGCGCAACTGTTATGGTTCCGCTCTTCATCAACGCTGGCGAGCGCATCAAAGTTGATACCCGCGACCGCAGCTACGGCGAGCGTATTAAATAAATTGGTTGACAAGTAACTATAAAAACACCGGCGCAATCCGGTGTTTTTTTTTACTTTAGCGGCATCTTTTAATCAGCAATTTATCGTTTATGCAAGGAAAGGCTTCAGTCAACCGATTGCAGTTGAGTAATTTCAAGCTCGATGCATTGCTCCGTATCACATTGGCAATCAATGAGAATACGCCGGTCGACCAACTTCTGGAACAGTTCCGCAGTATTTTGTGCGACGATTTGAACATAGGTAAAATCCTGATGTTCAGTTATAACCAAAAGTGGGAGAGAATTCTGATGTCGGGTGTTGAGCGGCGGGTGGCCGACGGCATCCGTGTTGAGAACGACTTGCAGTATTACAGGCAGATAACCAACCTGACAGCCACACTAAACCCTAATCTGGCGCTGTTCGACACCATCATTCCCGTCTATCACCACGACCGGCCAATCGCCTACGTCATCATTGGCGACATCGATGAGGAGTGCGCCGGAATGAGCCCCACCATCAAGCACCTTTCGTTCATCCAAACCCTTGCAAACATTATAGTTGTGGCCATTGAGAACCGCAATCTCTTTAATGAGAATGTGCGTCAGGAGGCGATGAAGAAGGAGTTGGAGCTGGCTTCGCGGATGCAGACAATGCTGATTCCGAACGCGTCGATGCTGCCGAATAACAACGATTTGCACGTTTCGGCCTACTATTTGCCGCACTTCGATGTCGGCGGCGACTATTACGATTGGATTAAACTGTCTGACAATCAGTATTGTTTCTGTATTGCCGATGTCTCGGGAAAGGGAATTTCGGCAGCATTGCTGATGTCGAATTTCCAAGCCAATCTGAGGGCTCTTTCGGGCGCCAATCTTCCAATAAGCGATGTTGTTAACAAACTGAACGATAAAGTGTTGGAGAATGTCAACGGAGAAAAGTTCATCACTCTTTTCATTGCCTACTACAATACCAAAACCCGCAAGCTCACTTACGTGAACGCTGGTCATAATCCACCGATTCTGTTCAATGCGGAAACCGGTGAGACTCAGCAGCTTACGCTTGGATGTATGGGCGTGGGAATGCTCGATACGATACCAAAGATGAATGTGGGCGAGTTGGTTTTGCCGCACAATAGCAAGATTCTCTGCTTCACCGATGGCGCTGTTGAGATTGAAAATCCTGACCATCAGGCGTTTGGCACCGAGCCGATAGAACGCATCATCAGCACGGGCAATTCCATTTCAACTGATATCGACCGCATTGTCGATGCTCTGTATGAGCACAAAGGTCCTGAATCCGACTTTTTCGACGACATCACAATTCTTGGCGTCGAGTTCAAGTAACAATAGGACATCGAAAACGCAACAATTTGAAAATGAATAATAAAACTCCAAAAACAAAGATTGTCAACGACCCGGTTCTGGGGCTTATCGATTTTTCGTCGCCGTTGATTCTCGCGCTGATTGAGCACCCGTGGGTGCAGCGTCTGCGCCGAATCAAACAGTTGGGAATGAGCGATATGGTCTATCCCGGAGCGCAGCACACGCGTTTTTTGCACACCATCGGGGCAACCTCGCTTATGCGTTTGGCCATCGACACTCTGAACCTTAAAGGCGCCGGCATCACCGACCACGAACGCGAGAGCGCGATGGTGGCCATCCTTCTGCACGACATTGGCCATTGCCCGTTTTCGCACGCGCTTGAGCACCATATTGCCGATGTGAGCCACGAGGACATCTCGCTGGTGTTTATGAACGAGCTGAACAAGCAGTTTGGTGGTGCTCTCGATACCGCAATCAGCATATTTACAGGTAATTATCCGAAGAAATATCTCTCGCAATTGGTTTCCGGCCAGCTCGATGTCGACCGACTCGACTATCTGCGCCGCGACAGTTTCTTCACCGGTGTGACCGAAGGAATCGTCAACACCGACCGCATCATAAAAATGCTCGAAATTGTTGACGACAAGCTCGTTGTGGAGAAGAAAGGCATCTACTCGATAGAGAAATTCCTGATAGCCCGCCGCCTGATGTACTGGCAGGTTTATCTGCACAAAACCGTGCATTCGGCCGAGCAGCTGCTGATTAACATTCTGCGTCGCGCCAAATATCTGACCGACAAGGGAGAAAACCTTCCGGCATCGCCCGCTTTCGCTTATTTCTTGCGTAATCGGGTTGAGTTAGAGCAGTTTAAGTCGGACGAGGTGCGCGAGAACGGAATGACCACACTCGAAAATTTTGCAATGCTAGATGACGGCGACCTGATGGTGTCGGTGAAAATGTGGGCCTCGCACCCCGATCGCGTGTTGAGCACCCTCTGCCGCAACCTGATGAACCGCCAGCTGCCCAAAACCATTGTTCAGGACCAGCCCGCCGACGACGGAATGGTGCGTCTGCTGCAGGAGGGCGTGATGAAAAAGAACGGCCTAACAGCCGAGGAGGCAAGCTATTTTGTCAGCTCGGGTGTCATCGCCAACAAGGCCTACAGCCAGCGCCACGACCAAATCCTGATAAAGGAGAAAGACGGTTCGGTGACCGAGATTGTGAATGTTGCCGATATGCTCAACATCCGCGCTCTTTCCACCACCATCAGCAAATACTACATTTCGTGGCCGAAGGAGATAAAAAGTTAATAAACAAATAATTATGGAGGCAAAAGAAATTAAAAAGATAGTCGGCTTGACGTTTGTCGGACTTTCGGCTGTGTATGTGGCAGTTATGCTGATAATGTGCTCGCAGGCCAACGCAACAGTTGGCGGCCTGTCGGGTGAGCCTGCGTTCAATGTGCTGAGCGCCATTCAGAAACCTATCGCCACCACCAATATTGTGTTTTTTGTGGTGCTTTTGGGCGTTTCGCTTTGGATGTACTGGCAGAGCGGCAAAAAGGCGCTAACCTATTTGCCTGTAGCCATTTTCACGGTTTTCACGCTCTTTTGCTATGTCGCGCTAAGCGGCTCTTTTTATAGCATCGGCGACGGCAATCCAACTCTGTCGGGTTCCTACTGGCTGATGTTTTTCATTGGTATTTTCTTTGTCGCTGGAGCGATAACCATAACAGTTATTTCAGGTATGGCCGTGCGGAATCTGCTGAAGCGGAACGATAAAGGCAATGATTAATTATTGTATAAAGGTATAAGTGATTGAAAAAAATAACAATTAACAATTAACAATTAACAATGGGTGCAGATTTCGGGTTAAATCTGATAAAATCGGTTAGATACAAATAAAATCTGTGTAAATCAGTTATCCCGATAGCTATCGGGGCTGCGTCATCTGCGTTCAAAACATAAAATCGAAATTCAAAAATCAAAAATAATGAGAACATATCAATCAGTTTTCGACCTTCCGAAACTTGACGAGGCCTTGAAAATGGCCGCTGAAGTAAAGAAAAATCCTTTTGGATGGGAACATCTTGGCAAGCACAAAACCTGCCTGCTCATTTTCTTCAACAACAGTCTGCGCACACGCTTGAGTACGCAGAAAGCCGCCCGCAACCTGGGTATGGACGTTATTGTGCTCGATGTGAACCAAGGCGCGTGGAAACTTGAGACGGAGCGTGGCGTGGTGATGGACGGCGACAAGAGCGAGCACTTGCTGGAGGCCATTCCTGTGATGGCGCAGTATTGCGACATTCTGGGCGTGCGATCATTTGCCCGTTTCGAAAACCGCGAGGATGACTACACCGAAAAGATTCTGAATCAGTTTATTAAATACTCAGGCAAGCCTGTTTTCTCGATGGAGGCCGCAACCTGCCATCCGCTGCAGGCCTTTGCCGACCTTATCACTATTGAGGAGTATAAAAAGGTGAAACGCCCGAAGGTGGTGCTCACCTGGGCTCCGCATCCGCGCTCGCTGCCGCAGGCCGTGCCAAACTCGTTTGCCGATTTTATGAACGAGGCCGATGTCGATTTCGTCATCACTCACCCCGAGGGCTACGAGTTGGACCCGAAGTTCGTGCGTGGTGCGCGTGTTGAGTACAACCAAAAGAAGGCTTTCGAGGGCGCCGACTTCATCTACGCCAAAAACTGGTCGTGCCCAGGCGTTACCTGCCCCGACAAGTACGGCCAGATTCTAAGCAAGGATATGAGCTGGACCGTTGACACCGAGCATATGAGCTGGACCAATCAGGCCAAATTTATGCACTGCCTGCCCGTCCGCCGCAATATGATTGTCACCGACGACGTGATTGAAAGCCCCGACTCAATTGTGATTCCCGAGGCCGCCAACCGCGTGGTTTCGGCACAAACTGTGCTGAAGATGATGCTGGAATCAATGTAGGATTTAGGAATTAGGATTTATTAGATAAATATTTGTTAATGAATTAGTTGTTATAGAGAAAAAGAAAGATTTGAATACATATAATTAATGGACAGTTTCCATTAATTCTCTACCCACGAAACCGCCAATTTCGATAATCAGCGAGAATTAAATGACGAACCGTCTACGCTTTTGGGCGTGGATTATTCGCGTTTATCTGCTGATTGGGTTACTTGGCGGTGCCTGTGGGTAGGGTAAACTTTTTTAACGGATAGTTTACGCCTTTTTTATGGAGATACACATAGGACACCAGATTCAAGCCGACTTGAAGGCACAAGGCCGCAGTGTTACGTGGTTCAGTCGTCAACTGTGTTGCAGCCGCCAAAACTGCTACAAGATTTTCAACACACCAATTCCTCATTTGGCCACATTGTATGCAGCACAGAAAGCGTTGGGAGTAGATTACATTTCAATGCTTAAAGAGTCTATTGAAATGTAAATCAGGATGTTATTGTCTTGCGATTCCCTACAATCCTTAGTCATCATTGCATTTACGACAAAACTGTCAACCAAATTATTACAAAACCGCCAACCAAAAGTGGATATTGTAAAGAGTTAAGATATAAGCGTTTAGGGTAATATTGCATACACGTTTTTAATAACAACTTTAAACTTTATTGTATGAAAAGATTATTATTATTCTCAATCGTTGGATTGAGTGTTTTTGCAGGTTGCGACAAAGGCGATGATGATGAAATCAAATCGGACATTTCCATTGTTGCCGATGGTGAGACTAATTTGATTGTAGGGAAAACACTGCAATTACATGTTAAACATTCGGATAGCGAAAAGCCTGCGCACGAATACGAATGGGTGTCATCAAACAGCGGAGTTGCAACTGTAACGCCTTGGGGGGAGGTTAGAGCTGTTGCCGAAGGAGAAACTGTTATAACTGTCAAATATAGCGATGACATTACTGCAAACTGTGCCATTAGCGTCGTACCTGTTGCAATCACTGAAATCAAACTTGACGCAAAATATGAGGCAATTGTTGGCGGAGAACTTCAACTAAGTCCAAAAATCCTTCCTGCTGAGGCTGGTTACAAGAGTAAAACTTTGGTATATTCATCTTCTGATGAGACTATTGCAAAGGTTAACTCTAATGGAAAGGTTGAGACGATTGGGGTTGGCAGTTGCCAGATAAAAGCGGCAAGTTCGGACGGAACCATATCTGCAACAAGCGAATTGACAGTTAAATCTATTGACGTTGCAAAACTGACACCTGGCGACGACAATTCAGGAAGTAGCTATTCTATTAAAGTTGGCGAATCTTACAAAGTCAAAACTACTGTAGCTGGTTCTGAATGGAAATCATCTAACGACAAAGTTGTAAGCATTACTGCCGATGGCACTTTCACGGGCGTTAGTGTTGGCGATTGTTATATAACAGCAGTGGGGACAAATGACGAAGTAAAAGCAAAATTCTTTGTCAAGGTCACAAAGTAACATACAACATTCACAAGAGCAATTTATACAGAAAAGTTAAGTCACTATTATAGATGCTTTTCATTGTAAAACTCAGCCAAAACTGATATACACTTCGGTTTTGGCTGAGTTTTTTTTGCTAACTGTCTTACTTGCTTGCCCTTTCAATCCTTTTGTATCTCCGTCCACCGTTCCCGCGTCATTATGTTAATATGTGCCGTTCGCACATCGTTAACAAGCGGAACTACAACATTTTCGATTGTGTGGTGATAGGTGAATCCGATTTTCTCCTGCGCGCGTTTCGATTTTTGGTTGCCGTCGTAGTAGCCGCACCAAACGGCGGTGGAGTTGAGGTCGTCGAAAGCGTGGCGAATCAGTCGGAGAGAGGCTTCGGGCGCATAGCCGTGGCCCCAG
>CAMJCK010000066.1:0-15753 GCA_946404125.1 uncultured Bacteroidota bacterium
AGAAACTCACCGAAATGGTGGCCGGCGACATTGGCGCAATGGTGAAACTGAAAGAGACCAAGACATATCACACTCTGAACGATAAGGACCTTGACTGGACCTATCCGGCAACTCAAATGCCCGATCCGCGCTTCCGCACGGCCATCAAGCCGGTTGATGCTTCGGAAGAGGAGAAACTGGGCGATTTGCTGGTGCGCAAGTCGCAGGAAGACCCGAGCATCATTGTTGAGTACTCTAAAGAACTGAAACAGACTATTGTTTACGGTCAGGGTGAATTCCACATCAACTCGCTGAAATGGCAGCTCGAGAACCTGCACGGACTGAAAGTGCAGTTCATCGACCCGAAGATTCCGTACCGCGAGACCATCACCAAGCCCGCACAGGCCGACTACCGCCACAAGAAACAGTCGGGTGGCGCCGGACAGTTTGGCGAGGTGCATATGATTATCGAGCCATACACCGAGGGAATGCCCGCACCATCGACCTACAAGATTGACGGCAAAGACTGGTCGGTCAGCCTTCGCGGAACCGAGGAGATTGCACTGCCGTGGGGCGGAAAGCTCATCTTCTGCAACTGCATTGTGGGCGGCGCCATTGAGGCAAGGTTTATGCCGGCCATCCAAAAGGGTATTATGGAGAAGATGGAGGAAGGCCCGCTGACGGGCTCGTACGCACGCGACATCCGCGTCTGCATCTACGATGGCAAAATGCACCCGGTTGACTCGAACGAAATATCGTTCAAACTGGCCGGACGCAACGCTTTCAGCCAAGCCTTCAAGGCCGCCGGCCCGAAGATTATGGAGCCGATTTACGATGTTGAGGTGCTTGTGCCGTCGGACTATATGGGCGACGTGATGAGCGACTTGCAGGGACGCCGCGCAATGATTATGGGTATGAGTAGCGAGTCGGGCTACGAGAAGCTGCAGGCACGCGTTCCGCTGGCCGAGCTGAACAAATACTCGACAGCGTTGAGCTCACTCACATCGGGCAGCGCAACCTACACAATGAAGTTCGCCGAGTACGCACAAGTGCCGAGCGACGTTCAGGAGAAACTGCTCAAAGCCTACGAGGCCGAACACAAAGAGGAAGAATAAGTTTTTCATTGTTAAGTTTTATGGGGAAAGCCGTTCCGTTTGGGGCGGCTTTTTTGTTGTATATACGAACAGGAGGCATAAAAAAAGCTGACATATATTATACTGATTATCAAATGATTTGATGCTTGTAGGTATAATTACCTATGCCAACGTTAAAATAAAATGCATATACTTGTAAAAGATTTTGAAAGGCAATCTGGAGAAATCGCGATAGATATTAACCAAATAAAACGCAGGAAGAATCGGGAAAAAACATCTGTTGTATTCCAACCGTAACGCGCAGCCAAACTTCGTCAAAGTGCTTGGTTTGTGCGAGTGAATCAAGATTTAACAATTAGTAAAACCATAAAAAGAGCAATTGAAATGAGAAGAATTTTCAGACATTCGATGATTTTGGCAGCGGCTTTGTTTCTGACAACCGCCATAGCCAAGGCGCAGCCCGACGGCTTCAGCTATCAGGCAGTGGTCAGAGACTCGAAAGGCGAGTTAGTGAGCAACACGAAAGTCGGCGTGCGCATAACGCTGACCGACGAGAGCGGCAAGACCGTGATGTACCGCGAGACGCAGACAGCGCTCACCAACGGCTACGGTGTTCTGTCGGTGACCGTTGGCAAGGGCAAAGCCGATGGCGGCAAGACGCTCAACGATGTTGACTGGGCCGGCGGCAACGTGTGGATGCGCGTTGAGATGGACCCCGACGGCGGCACATCGTACACCGATATGGGACTGACCAAACTGCAGTCGGTGCCGTTCGCCTACTACGCGCTCAACGGCCCGAAGGGCGACAAGGGCGACACCGGTGAGGCCGGAGCCAAAGGCGATAAAGGCGACAAGGGCGACACCGGAGCACAGGGCGATAAAGGCGACAAGGGCGAGCAAGGCATCCAGGGACCCGAAGGCCCGCAGGGTGTGAAAGGCGACACCGGCGAGACCGGAGCCCAGGGTGAGAAAGGCGACAAAGGCGAGCAGGGCGTTGAAGGAAAGCAGGGCGCCAAGGGCGACAAAGGCGACAAGGGTGACACCGGCGAGACCGGACCTCAGGGCCCCAAAGGCGACAAAGGTGAGAAGGGCGACGCCGGCACAGGCCTCTCGAACAAGGGAGCCTGGGAGTCGGGCAAGTCATACAAGTCGGGCGACTACGTGTTCGCACCGAGCAGCATCGACAGCACCACCAACACAATGTGGATAGCTCAGAAGAGCGTCTCGGCCGCGACAGAGCCGAGAAACGACACCGCCGCCAACTGGGTTGAGTTCACAGCCCCGGCGGGACAGGCTGGCACGGGCATCTCCGACATCACCAATGATAACGGAGTGATAACCTTCACGCTGACCAACGGCGACAACTACATCTACAACCTGAAGGGCGAGACCGGAGAAAAAGGCGACCAGGGCGAGCAGGGTGAGCAGGGCCAGACCGGCGCCCAGGGCCCGAAAGGCGACAAGGGTGACAAGGGCGACAAGGGCGACATCGGAGCGCAGGGCCTCCAGGGTCAGACCGGCCCCCAGGGTCCCAAAGGCGAGAAAGGTGACACAGGCGCGACCGGAGCAACCGGAGCGCAAGGCCCGAAAGGTGATAAAGGTGAGAAAGGTGACGCTGGAACAGGCCTCACCAATCGCGGCAACTGGAAGTCGGGCACAGCATACAAGGCTGGCGACTATGTTTTCGCGCCTAGCAAAAAAGATTCTACCGTCAACTCAATGTGGATAGCGCAAGATGCAGTGACATCGGCCACACAACCGAAAAACGACGCGGCAAAATGGGTTGAGTTCGAGGCTCCTGCCGGACAAGCCGGTGTGGGCATTGCCGACATTGATAACACCGACGGCCTGGTAACCTTCACTATGACCAACGGCCAGACCTACGCCTTCAACCTGAAGGGCGAGAAAGGCGACCAAGGCATCCAGGGTCCGCAGGGCATCCAGGGTCCTCAGGGTTTGCAGGGCTCGAAAGGTGACCAGGGCGACCAGGGTATCCAGGGACCGAAGGGCGACCAGGGTGTGAAAGGTGACAAGGGCGACCAGGGCCCGAAAGGCGACAAGGGAGACCAGGGCGAGCAGGGTGAGCAGGGCGAGCCCGGCGTTCAGGGTCCTCAGGGAGCGCAAGGCCCGAAGGGCGACAAGGGCGACCAGGGTATACAGGGTGAGACCGGTCTGCAGGGCCCGAAGGGTGAGAAAGGTGACAAGGGCGACCCCGGCACCGGCCTTACCAACCGCGGCTCATGGAAAGCCGGCACACGCTACAACACCGGTGACTATGTGTTCGCGCCGAGCAAAAAAGACAGCACCATCAACACAATGTGGGTAGCCAAGAAAGACAGCATAACCGGCTCAACCGCACCGCGCAACGACAGCAGCTGGGTTGAGTTCGAGGCGCCCTCCGGAGAGGCCGGCGTGGGCATCGCCAACATCACCAGCACCGACGGCGTGGTGACAATAGCTATGACCGACGGCCACACCAGCTACAGCTTCAACCTCAAGGGAGAGAAAGGCGAGCAGGGAGAGAAAGGCGAGCAGGGTATCCAGGGTATCCAGGGTCCCGCAGGACTTCAGGGAGCCAAGGGTGACAAGGGTGACCAGGGCGAGCAAGGCGAGCAGGGCATCCAGGGACCGAAGGGCGACAAAGGCGACAAGGGTGACACCGGAGCCAAGGGCGACAAAGGCGAGCAGGGCGAGCAAGGTTTGCAAGGCCCCGCCGGACCGCAAGGTGAGAAAGGCGACCCCGGACTTGACGGAGCCCAGGGCCCGAAGGGTGACAAAGGTGACACCGGAGCCAAAGGCGAGAAAGGTGACAAGGGCGACAAAGGTGACACCGGAGAAAAAGGCGAGAAAGGTGACAAGGGTGACCCGGGAACCGACGGCGCCAAAGGTGATAAGGGCGACAAAGGTGACAAGGGCGACAAGGGTGACGCCGGAACAGGCCTCACCAATAGAGGCACCTGGACAACCGGCACAGCATACAAGGCCGGCGACTATGTCTTCGCGCCGAGCAAGGACGATAATACCGTCAACTCAATGTGGATTGCGCAGAACAATGTAACATCGGCCACGCAGCCGAAGGGCGACGCCACCAACTGGGTTGAGTTCAAGGCTCCGGCCGGACACGACGGCGTGGGCATTGCCAGCGTATCGAACGACGACGGACTTGTAACCTTCAGTATGACAGACGGACAAGACTATACATATAACCTCAAAGGTGAGAAGGGCGCCGACGGAATGCAAGTTGCCGGTACCAAGGGACAGACTCTTGTGCACAACGGTACAACGTGGGTTGCCACCGATGAGATTTCACTCAAAAAACTCGATGTGAAACCCTCGACAAAATCCGACGACGCTCTGTTCGAGGTCAAGGACAAGGACGGCAACGTTGTGTTCGCAGTTTATCCCGATGGAGTTCACGTCTATGTTGATGAGAATTCGAAGGCAAAGCGCAGCGGCTTCGTGGTAACAGGCCGCGCGGCAACCAAAGACGACGAGGCAACCGATTACTTCGCCATCAACGCCGACGGAACGCACGTCTTTGTTGACGACAGCACCACAAGCAAAGCGCGCCGCAGCGGTTTCGTTGTAACCGGCCGCGCCGCCACCAAAGAGGGCGAGTCGAACAACTATTTTGCGGTTAACACCGATGGTACTCAGGTCTATGTCGATAACGACGACACCAAGGCCCGTCGCAGCGGATTCGTGGTAACCGGCCGCGCCGCCACTAAAGAGGGCGAGAGCGCTGACTTCCTTGCCATTAACAACGAGGGAACTCAGGTTTACGTTGACAACGACGACACCAAGGCGCGCCGCAGCGGTTTCGTGGTAACGGGCCGCGCAGCTACCAAAGACGGAGAAAACGCTGACTTCCTTGCAATTAACAACGAAGGAACTCAGGTTTACGTTGATAACGATGACACCAAGGCTCGCCGTAGCGGATTCGTGGTAACAGGCCGCGCCGCCACCAAGGATGGCGAGACCGCCGACTTCCTCGCAATTAACAACGACGGAACTCAGGTTTACGTTGATAACGACGACACCAAGGCTCGCCGCAGCGGATTCGTGGTTACAGGCCGCGCCGCTACCAAAGACGGTGAAAACGCTGACTTCCTCGCAATCAACGACGAGGGAACGAAAGTCTTCATCGATGATGAGCTCGACGGTAGCAAGGCCAAACGTAGCGGATTCGTTGTGACAGGTCGTGAGGCAACAAAAGGCGAGGCTAATTATCTGAAAGTTGCCACCGATGGTACGCAGGTTAAGTTCGACACTGACGACTCAAAAGCAAAACGCAGTGGCTTCGTGGTAACAGGCCGTGAGGCAAC
Organism: uncultured Bacteroidota bacterium; assembly: GCA_946404125.1. Taxonomy (GTDB): domain Bacteria; phylum Bacteroidota; class Bacteroidia; order Bacteroidales; family SZUA-534; genus RUG13583. Next base: position 5,399 of record CAMJCK010000066.1, read on the forward strand.
TAAAGGAACTGATTCTGATGTTCTTGAGGTTACTCGCGACAGCACTCGCGTATATGTTGACGGCGGCGGCAGCAAGAGCGGCTTTGGCGTTGCAGGTAAGGGCGGCAGCGGTAAGAGCGGTTTTGCCGTTACCGAGAAGGGCGACGAAGGTAGTGCTGGTTATATGAATATTACTGCCGAGAACTTCTTTGCCGGTTACGATGCAGGACGCGTGACCACCGGAACCGACAACACCTTTATGGGTAACCAGGCCGGTTACTCCAACGTAGCAGGCGAAAGCAACGTGTTTGTTGGTAAATCGGCGGGTACGGCCAACATTTCGGGCAATAAGAATGTCTTTGTCGGAACAAATGCAGGCAACAGCAACACCACAGGACACCAGAACGTTGCAGTCGGCAATCAGGCTGGTGAGAAAATGACATCGGGCTCGTCGAACGTCATTATTGGTGATAACGCCGGAAGTTTGACTACGAGTGCTTATTATAATATTCTTATTGGCCGACAATCGGGTAAAAAAGCTACAGGTAACAGCAACGTTATGATTGGTGACCTTGCAGGTACGAACACAACATCAGGTCGGTCGAATGTGATGATTGGCGACGAGGCAGGATATTCTAATACTACGGGTGCAAGCAATGTGGCCATTGGTCGTAATGCGGCACACTCGAACACCTCAGGTGCCAACAACGTGTTTATGGGTTACGCAGCAGGTTATAGCAACACTTCGGGACAGAGCAACGTGTTACTAGGCTATCAGGCAGGTTACACCAACACCTTAAGTTCAAACAATGTATTTATAGGTAACAAGGCTGGATATACAACCAAAGGAACATCCACTATATCAGGTTATACGAATCCGCGAACTAATTCAAGCGAGACAATGTATAACGGCTCAAACAACGTGTTCCTTGGCAACGAGGCCGGTTACAGCAACACTACGGGTTACAACAATGTTTTCTTAGGCAATTATGCAGGTGTTAAAAACACCACCGCCATCAACAACACCTTCATTGGCTATCAAACAGGTTTGAGCAACACTAGTGGTTCAAGCAACGTGTTCATAGGCAATAATGCTGGTTACACCAACTCAACCGGCTATTACAATGTGTTCCTTGGCGACCACGCAGGTTACACCAACTCAACTGGCCAGTACAATGTGTTCCTTGGTTACTATTCAGGCTATTTGAATACAGCAAGTTACAATACATTTTTAGGTTATCGGGCAGGCCGAAACAACACATCTGGTACTAATAACGTTTATATGGGCTATCAGGCCGGTTATACCAACACTACTGGTGAGAGCAATGTATTCATCGGCAATAACGCGGGTTACACCAATTCGGAAGGTTATTACAATGTATTCCTAGGTTACTATTCTGGTTACAAAAATACGGCATCTTACAATACCTTCCTAGGTTATCAGACAGGTTATTACAACACCTCTGGTACAAATAATGTGTTCTTGGGCTATAACTCAGGCTTAAACAACACAACTGGTAGTAGCAATATATATATGGGCAACAATGCTGGTTACAGCAACACCACTGGCGGCTGCAATGTATTCCTCGGTTACTACTCTGGCTATAGCAATACAAAAGCTTCGTATAATACATTTATGGGATATCAGGCAGGAAGAAACAACACTACAGGAAATAACAATGTATTCCTTGGCTATCAGGCAGGTTATTCCAATAAACTTGCACCAAACAATGTTTTTATTGGTAATGAGGCCGGATATTCCACTGTCGGTGAGAGAAAAGTTGAGCCACACACTGGTGAAGTTTATTACACTGGTGCTAATAATGTATTCATCGGCCAGCAAGCTGGCTATAACAATATTGGAGGACGCTACAATGTATTAATGGGTTACCAAGCAGGTTATTCCGGTACTGAAATAATTAATAGTGTAATGATTGGAAATGAAGCCGGGCGCTCTGCAACAAAATCCAATTCTGCTGTATTTATCGGTGATGATGCTGGATATAGTACAACCACAGGCAATGGAAGCATTTATATTGGTGGACGTGCAGGACATAATAACCAAACAGGTCAAGACAATATTTTTATTGGACAAGTAGCTGGTTATCAAAATACAGGGTCAAATAATGTATGTATAGGGTATTGTTCCGGTTATTATTGTGTATCTGGTTCGAATAATGTATTCATAGGAAATGAAGCCGGTAAGAATGAATCTGGTAGCAACAAGTTACATATTTCCAATAGTAGTACATCTACACCATTGATTTATGGAGAATTTGACAACCAAATTTTGAAATTTAATGGTCACGTTACCACAATAGTTTCAAGCGGTACCGCAATTAAAGCAGAAGCCCCCACATCTGGATGGGCCGGTGTTTTTACTGGAGACATAAGTGTTTCCAATAAAATATATGGTACATTAAATTCAAGTTCTGACGCACGTTTGAAAAAAGACGTTCAAACTATCGAAGGAGCTTTGGATAAGGTGTTAAAACTGCGTGGTGTTAGTTATTATTGGAAGAATAAAGAGGAATTGGGAGCCGATACCACCCATTATAAATCAGACACCGATAAGCACATTGGAGTGATAGCTCAAGAACTTGAGCAAGTATTCCCCGAACTTGTAAGCGATGACAAAACTGGGTTCAAGACTGTTGAGTACACAGGCCTTGCTCCAATCCTCATTGAGGCCGTGAAAGAGCTGAAGGCAGAGAAAGATACTCTTCAGGCCACAGTAGAAAGCCAACAAGCGAAGATAGATAACCAGCAGCAGCAGATTGACGAGCTGAAACGCTTGGTGGAGGAGTTACTGAAGAAATAGCAAATTTTTTCATAAAGCAAGATGGAAAAGGCCGGAATCCTTATGGGTTTCGGCCTTTTTAATTGTTTCCAACTCACTTTTTCATCATCTGCCACATCTTCACAACCTGCACAGCTTCAGGCACATCGTGCACGCGAAGAATTGATGCGCCGCCTTGCAGAGCCAGCATATTGAGCGCGGTGGTGGCGCAAAGCGATTGCTCGGGTGTTATGCCGAATAATTTGTAAATCATTGATTTGCGCGATATTCCCACAAGCACCGGACGATTGAAAACCGAAAATTCAGCAAGGTGGGCAAATAGTTCGTAGTTCTGCTCAAGCGTTTTGGCAAAGCCGAATCCAGGGTCGATGATGACATCGTGTACGCCCAAATCGGTGAGGCGGCGGAGCGGCTGCGAGAGTTCGGCAATCACGTCGGCAAGCAGATTGTTATAATTGGTGTGCTGCTGCATTGTGGCCGGTGTTCCGCGCATATGCATCAGAATGTAAGGCACTTGCAAGCGTGCCACGGTGGCAAACATCTGGTCGTCGAGTGTGCCGCCCGAAACATCGTTGATAATGTCGGCGCCGGCATCAACAGCCCGCTCGGCCACGCTGCTGCGGAAGGTGTCGATGGAAATGACCGCTTGCGGATGGCGGCGGCGCAATTCGGTCACCACGGGCGCCAAACGGCTCCATTCCTCTTCGGCCGGCACTTCGGCCGCACCCGGGCGCGTTGAGTAGGCGCCCAAATCGAGTATGTCGGCACCCTGAGCCAGCGCTTCATCGGCGCGTGCAAGCGCGGCTTCGGTCGATGGGCATCGGCTTCCGCTGTAGAAGCTGTCCGGCGTAACGTTCACAATCGCCATCACTTTCGGCTCCGACAAATCAACGAGCCTCCCTCTGCAATTTATTGTAGACATAGTTCAGTCAGTTTTGCGCAAAAATATGATTTAGAGAGTAAAGATTAAAGAGTAATGTATAATGTCGTTTGCGTTTAAAATTTGCTTATTATTGCATTCTAAATCTTACCGATTATGAAAAAAACATCATTGTTAATGGCAATACCGTTTATTATGGCAAACACAGCAAATGCACAAATACCGGAAAGTTACGAGGTGGCAACGTGGCACAATTTCAGCCAGGCGGCTATCACCTACTCGTTCGACGACTGCACGCCGAACCAAATTCCAGTGGCTGTTCCGCTACTCGACAAATACGGATTTCACGGCACATTCAACTTGGTAACAAACTGGGTGAATGATTGGAGTGAATGGCGCAAGGTGGCCGAACGCGGACATGAGATGGCTTCGCACACAGTAACGCACGCCAACTTTAGAGAAACACCAGACGACAAGCAGGAAGAAGAGTTAGCCGAATCGAAAAAAATCATCGAACGCGAAATAGGGAAAGAATGTATTACCGTAGTTTATCCATTCTGTGCTCGTGGCAATGAACAGATTGCGGCTCGGTACTATATATCGGCGCGCGGTTGTAGCGGTCAGGTTGGCTCCCCGACACCTGAAAATATGTTCGACATAACATCGCGTGTTGTTGGAACAGAAAGCGATATGCAAACCGCCGACAACTTCAACAAGTGGGTGGCTTCGGCCATCGACACCAAAGGCTGGTGCGTGTTTCTGATTCACGCATTGGACGGCGATGGTGGTTATTCGCCAATCGAATCGAAAGAGTTCGACGCTCATTTGAATTACGTCAAGCAGTCGGGGCAGGCCTATTGGGTTGGCACGTTTGCCGAAATATCAAAATACATTCTTGAACGCAACTCGCTCACAATCAGCGAGCGGGCCGAGATGGACTACATTGAGATAACCGTTGGCTGCACCGCACAAAGCAAGCTGACCAAACTCGACCAACCGGTGACCATCAAGCGCCGTCTGCCCGATGGCTGCACCACTGCCCGCATTGTGCGCAACAACAGCGAGATTCCATCGCAGATTGCCGACGGCAGCATCATTTTCGATGTGGTGCCCGACGAGGTTTATGTACTGTCGTTCTGATAGTTAAAAGGCTGGCCGATTCGCGCCGTAGGTGCGAAAGATTGGTAAAAAGAGCTATCCATAATGTAATAGCGTGCCGTAGGTACGCAACAATACATCAAGGTTGCGTACCTACGGCACGCTGTTTTTCTTGATGCGTGTTTTCTACCAATCTGCTGTCCTTACGGGACAAGACCGCTATTTTCAACGGCTGAAAATCGTTTTCAACTGTAATTTATTGATAATCAATAAATATTTTCGCCGTTCATCGATAATCACCCGAAATTTCTCCACTAAAGCACTGTTTTCGGCGCAAAATCCCGAAATGCACCTATAACGCGCTTTTGTATCCTGATTTACAGGTGTTTATATCGCGAAAGCGGCCCCAAAAAACGCCAAACCAAGGCCAAACAACCGCAAAATAGGCCGCAAAACGTGGTTTTATCGGCAAAAATTGCCCAAACATAGACTCAGATTAAAATTCGGGAACTTCAATCGGCAATTTCTAACCCTTCATCTATAAGAAGATTGCCGTTTGAACGAAACAAAATATACTTGCATCGTCGAAAATGACACAAAGGAGAATGAAATTAAAAACACATAAAAAGTAGAGAAATGAAAAAGTTGAGTTTAATTCTTTCGGTTCTGATTGGAAACGTGGCAATGGCACAAACCACATCTATTTCCGGTCAATTGTTGGACAAGACCACAAACGAGGCCTTGCAGTATGCAAACGTGCAAATCTACTCGCTGCCCGACAGCACTTTTTTGAAGGGCGACGTGACTAAAGAGGACGGTTCGTTCGTAATTGAAGGCATTAAAGCTGAAAAATGTGTTGTAAAAGCTTCGTTTATCGGCTATATTGCTGTTTACAAGAACATTAACGTTACTAAAGGCAAAGACAATTCAGTTGGCAAGATTTATTTGCTGGAAGACAGCAAGCAGCTTGCCGAGGTTAGCGTTCAGGCAGAGGCTACGCCGATGACCGTAAAGGACGATACAGTAATATTCAATGCCGATGCATTCCATGTTGTTGAAGGTGCAGTCCTTGAAGATTTGGTAAAAAAGATGCCAGGAACAGAAGTTTCTGATGGAGAGGTGACTGTAAATGGAAACAAAATTGGCAGGGTGCTTATGAATGGAAAGGAATTCTATTCAAGTGATCCTCAAGTTGCTCTAAAGAATTTGCCTGCAAATATGGTGAAGGATGCCAAGACATATAGCAAGAGAAGCGAACAAGCAGAACTGACAGGAATGGAGGATGAGGAGGAAGAGTGGGTTCTTGACTTTACTGTACGCAAAGGCTTTATGAATGGTTGGGTTGGCAAGGTTTGGGCTGCTGGAGGACATGATATCGAAGGCGAAGATGATTATCGCTACGATGGCCACATTGACTTGAATACCATTACAGAAGAAGGTAACTTTTCGGTAATTGCAGGAGTAAACAACATCAATAATGCAAGTGCCCTTGATGATATGAGAAATGGTGGCGGTAATAATAGAGGCGGCGGCATGGGTGGCGGCATGCCGATGATGATGATGGGCATGCCGGGTGGTGGCATGATGGGTGGCAACCGTGGCTCAAGCAGCCGAAATGGTATGGGAGGAGGCATGATGATGATGATGGGAGGAATCACCTCTTCTGCCAGTGTAAATGCCTCTCTTGAACAAGAACCAAGTAAATCATTGAAATATGGTGGCGATATTATGCTTCAGCATCAAAAAAGAGAGCAGGAGGGTTCGCGCACTGTTGAAAGATTCTTGAATGATGGAAAGACATCCCTTACGAATTTAAATTCGTCCAAGACAACAACAACGAATATGTTGAATGTTTCTGGCCGATTGAATTGGGGTATCGATACCATGACCACTATACTATTTAGACCGAGCCTTACTTTGATGAGCGAAGAATCAAATACCTCCTCTGCATCAAATAGTTTTGGAGCAATGGATCCTGTGTCAATGTCTCGTGACTCCGTTAACAAATCAACAGAAAGCTATGACGACAAGTATACAAGCCTGAATTATAATTTGAGTTTCCAAATTGTAAGAAAACTAAATGATAATGGTCGTAGCATAACTTTGGGTGTCCGTTTGAATGGAAGTGCCAGCCCATCGGAGGGTAATACACTTTCTGATGCTTATTATTTCAAAAAAAATGGAAGTGAAATTTCTGATCGTAATTCTGATGGTAAATCAAATAGTTTTGGATACAGCGGCGAGATTAGTTATGTGGAGCCATTGTTCGAGAAAAACTATTTGCAATTGCGTTACAACTATCAAAATACAGGATCTGATCAATATTCATATGTTTATGAAAATGACAGCACTGAATACACCGATTCATTGAGCTCGAAGATTGAAAACACATACGTTGGTCACCGCATTGAGTTGACTTGGCAAGGACGTTACGACAAGTTGCGCTACAATTTGGGTGTGACATTACAACCACAGGAGTCTAAAGTTGACAATTTTGTTGGAAAGAATGTTGGCAATGATACAAAGCAAACTGTACTCAATTGGGCTCCAAATGTACGTGTTCAATACCGATTCACCAGTACAAGGAACTTGCAACTTCGTTACAACGGACGCAGTAGCGCACCTAGTGTCTCTTACTTGCAAGAAGTGATAGATGTAAGCAATCCTATGAGTTTGGAATATGGTAATCCTGAATTAAAGCCATCTTTCAACAATAATATTTCGTTGAATTTCAGTAATTTTGACAGAATGTCTAACCGAAATTTCATAGTCAATCTGTCATATAGCAATACAATCAATTCCATTGCTACCGTGACTTACACTGATACGCTTACATTTAAAACTGAATCACATAAGGAAAATGTCAATGGTAACTGGAGAGCAAATGGGTTCATCACATTCTCAACTCCGCTTTCGAACCAGAAGTTCTCTATCACATCTCGTTCTTCAGTTGGTTATAGCGAAAATGTATCACTTACTGGTGACTTGATTAATGGTGTCGCCCAAAACAAAAAGAAAGGCACATCAACGTCATTGACTCTGAGCGAATCTTTGCAGGCCAACTACCGCACCGATGTGTTCGACTTTACACTTAGTGGTTCGGTTAATTATCAAAAGGCTAATAGAGGTAATTTGAATAATTCTAACAGTAAAAGTGAAACCTCTTCTGCAAAATTGTCAAACAACGGTGAGACATTCAACTATACAGTGACTTTCGATGGCAACCTTCATTTGCCAGCTAAGTTTGATTTGTCATCTGATTTCAATTATAGAATTTACCAAGGCTATGGTGAGAATTCAAACAACCGCAACACTGCAATCTGGAATGCCCAATTAAGCAAGCGTTTCACTGATGATAGCCGTTGGACAGTACGCTTGAAGGTGTATGATATTCTTCAACAACAGAAACTCATTTCCCGTAATGTTTCCGAGACTGCTATCACTGACTCTGAAAACAGTACTTTGGGCTGCTATGCAATGGTTCAGGTTGTTTATACAATCAATAGCGTCGGCAAGAATAACAACCAGCGTAATGGATTCCCTGGCGGTTTCGGTCCTGGCGGATTCCCCGGTGGTTTCGGTGGCCCGGGAATGTTCTAAACAGAATAGATTAAGTCACAAAAAATCCCGTCGGCAATGCGCTGGCGGGATTTTTTTGTTAAGTGATGTTGTGTGGCGGCGCAATGTATTGTGTCGCTACAATTGTTTTTCATCAATCATCGTAATTCTTCACAATCTCAACAAGCCCGGTGGTCAGGCTCTCGTTGAAGTCGCCTTCGGCGGCTAGGCGTTTCTCAATGTAGCTGATGAGTTCGGCGCGGCGCTCGTCGGTGACAGAGCCCTGGCGGTTCTCAATAACGGTGAACGCCTCGAAAGCCAGCTCAAAAGGCGCGTCGAACACCAAGTCGATAAAGAGTTCGAGTCGGGGCAGATAGTCGATTTTTGAGTACCAGCACGATGTTACAAGCATCTGCTTCACGTTGGCGTCGGTTTCGGCGGCAATGGCGTCGGCCATCTCGTCAACAATCTCACGCTGGCTGGCATCGCTCAAAAGCTTGAAGACAGCCATTTTAACATCGTCGTCGCCACAGGTTTTGTAAACTTTCACAAGCGCCGGCAGCAGCTTGGGCACGCCAATCTCGCGTATCTGCTCAAGAACCGCCAGAATGGCGTCTTTCCCGCCATTGGCCAGCGACTCTTCAATTGATTTCAAACGGTTGTTATCCATAAACACAAAATTTTTACGAATGTAACGCAACTTTCGCTTCGTCCGAACGAAAAACGCTTGCAGTTTTGTAAAAATGTATACTTTTAATGGCTTTTAAAAGAAATACTCAATGAAGAATCTGAATTTATTTTTCGCTGCGGCGATAGGTTTGGTGGCGATTGGCTGCTCAAACAACCAGGGAAACTCAAAAGTCAAACACAACGTCGACATAAACGTTGATGTCTCGGCCGATATAAACCGCGCCCAGCAGGTGTTCTACGCGCTGCCGTCGCCGATTGAGACCGCCCATCTGATACAGAGCGCGGGCGTGTCGTACAATATGGATCTTTCGAATCCGGTTGACAATGCGGAAAAATACTCCACAACAATGAAGAAGGCGCTCAATTTCGGTGTTTATGGTGCCGATTTGAGCTACGCCAGCCTCTTCAACCAGACGCAAACCACCATTCAGTTTATGGCCACGGAGAAGAAAATTGCCGAGGAGTTGGGCATTTACGATTTTGTGGATGCCGATGTGGCCGAACACATCGAGAGCATCATCAACGACCGCGACTCGGTGATGGAGATTCTGGCTGACGGTTTCACCAACGCCAGCGATTGTCTGAAGGATGCCGGTCGGGCCGAAGTGGCGGCTCTGATTGTGGCAGGCGGCTGGATTGAGGGCCTTTACCTCGCCACCCAGCTTGCCGGGCTTTCAGCCGACAATTCGCGACTCATCGACCTCGTGATTGACCAGCGGCTGTCGCTGACAATTCTTATCAAACTGCTCGACAACTACAAAACTCTGCCCAGCGTGAGCACCGTTTATGATTGGCTCATCGACTTGCAGTCCACTTACGACAAGGTTAAGGCCACAATGTCGGAAACCAAAGTTGAAACCGGAGCCGATGGCAAAACCACATTTGCCGCCGAAACCAAAGTTGAAGTCAATGATAAGATTTTCAATGCCATCTGCCAGAAGGCCGACAGCATTCGCAGCTTGATTGTTGAGTAAAACGCTTATTAACATAACAAATGAGGCTGTCCAAAGGGCAGCCTTGTTTGTTTTTTGCACGCGGCATTTACCGGCAACAGTGTTGAAGAGCTGGCACCACCAAGCATAAAAAAGGCTGCCCAAAAACTTCTTGGACAGCCTCGTTCAGATTATCGCACTTATTTTCAAATGCTTTTCAGCACTGCTCTGACAGAGCCTTTGTCGGCAATCAGTTTTGCGAAATAGCCGCATACCTTATTGGCAAGTCCTGCTTCAAACAAATCGACACCGAAAATCTCCTTACGGTGCATAAGCGGCTCAACCGCCTTGCAAGCCGTCGCGGCGTCTCCGCCAATCTTGACATCGGCGACGTATTTTCTCACATCGTCCAAAAGCG
>CAMJCK010000067.1:0-15480 GCA_946404125.1 uncultured Bacteroidota bacterium
CCTTTTGTTGATTTTATCCCCACAATCGCCACCCCACACCCGCACAAATCCCCACTAATTGGGATTGCCCGATAAGTGTTTTCGGCTGATTTTTGCGATACCGAAAAACGTACAGCGTTCAGAAATGCAAACCAAAAAGGACGATATTGAGCAGCAGATTGCAAAGGCGGCAAAGGCGATTTTCCTGAAAAAGGGATTCGCGCAGACGTCGATGCGCGAGATTGCCGAAAAGGCGGGCGTGGGGTTGAGCAACATTTACAACTATTATGCGGGCAAAGACGACCTTTTCCGCGCCATTGTGGCGCCGCTCACGGGCGAGTTCAAGCGCCTTCTGCAAACCTACCACAACCCGCTGCAAGTTGACATAACAAAGCAGTGGATGCCCGAAATGACCGAGAAAACGGCCGCCGAATACAATCAGATTATGCTGAAATACAGAGACTTGCTCACGCTGCTGCTGTTCAAGTCGGCGGGCTCGTCGCTGGCGCGGTTCAAAGAAGATTTCACCGACGAGGCTACTGGCCTGATGCTCAACTATATGGACGCGATGAAGCAACGCTATCCCGCACTGAAATGGGACTTCTCGCCGTTCTTCATTCACATAAACACCGTGCAGATGTTCGCCGTGCTCGAGGAAATCATTATGCACAAAGTCAAACCCGACGAGGCCGAACGGATTTTTCTGGAATACGTCGATTACCACAACAACGGCTGGAAACAGTTGATTTACAACGGTTAAATCCTTGCGATTACCATAAACATTCCAAAACTGCGGAACTTTTCAGGCAGTTTTTTGAAATTTCTGCTGATGTCTGCCACCGATTTCCTGACACAATCGGATTCGTAATCAACAATAATATTCATTTGCGCAAATCTGTTTAATATGCGTTCAAACAGCAACCTTTAGGTTGCCCTTTCCGTTCCCGATAGCTATCGGGATTTCGTGTTTTCCGTAGTTAGAAAAGAAATCTGTGTAAATCAGTGTTTTCTTGTGTGGTCAGTGCGAAAAAAATCTGCGTTCCAATCCAATCCCCCCAACTTGCCACATTCTGCACCACAAATCCCAACTAATGGGGATTGCCCATTTCCGTTTTACGGCTGATTTTTGCAGCGTTTAAAAACGTACAGTGTTCAGTTTAATGGCAAAACAAATACACCATAGTTTGATTTTAAATAGTCAGGAAAAGGGGCTCGGAAACGGGTCCCTTTTTTTTGTGAACGATTCTGAATGTTGTTCGTTTTTGGACGACGGAACCAACGGAAAAAATCGTACTGATGACACTGATTTACAATCTGCAATGAACAATGAAAAATATCTAACCGATTCAACCCGATTCTGTCCGATATGTTTTTCGGTTCGAATCGGCAAAAATCGGTTAGAGAAAAAACTCAACCTTCTCAACTCTCTAAACTTCTTAACTCTAATTAGAACACAGATGACGCAGATAAAACAGATTGACACAGATTTTATTGATAATAAATATGATAAAGGGTTTTCTAACCGATTCAACCCGATTTTATCCGATATGTTTTTCGGTTCGAATCGGCAAAAATCGGTTAGAGAAAAAACTCAACCTTCTCAACTCTAAACTTCTAAACATTAAATAAATACAATTATGAACATTGAGAAAATCAATTCACGATTCCGCGCTCTGACAGAGTGGAACCTGCGCCACCGCCTGCTGACGGTGCTGGCGTTTGTCGCAATCTTTGTGTTGTCGGCAATGGGACTTAAAAAAATTTATTTCGAGACGTCGTGGGACAGTTACTTTGTTGAGGGCGACCCGATGCTCGAGAAAACCGACGAGTTCAAGGCCATTTTCGGCAACGACTACTACGTGGCCGTGCTGGTGCAGAACGACGGCGGACTGTTCACCAAACAGAATCTGGAACTCATTCGCGAGTTGAGCAACAACCTGATGGACAGCCTGTCGTATTCCGAGAAAATCACGTCGCTCACCGACCTTGAATTTATGGTTGGCACCGACGAGGGTATGGAACTGGGGCAGATTGTGCCCGATGTGATTCCCGACGACGCCGAGGGCCTGGCCGCCATTAAGCGCGCCGCCTACTCGAAGCCCGAACTGGCGCAGCGCCTAATCTCGAAGGACGGCACAATGTCGTGGATTATGGTGAAGTTGCGTCCGTTCCCCGAAGACTCGGTGTGGAAGGCCGAAACCAACGAGGCGCCCGACCTGATGACTGGCCGCGAGGCGAAGGAAATATGCTCGCAGCCCAAGTACGCAAGCCTGCACCCGCACGCGTCGGGAATGCCGTATATGTCGTACGAGAAGAACGAGTATATGCACGGCCAAATGGCGATGATGCTGGTTATTGTGCTGATTATCGGCATTATAATAATGGCCGTGGTCACTCGCTCGCTGCGCGGAATTCTGATGCCAATCGCCACCACCATAATGAGCATTCTGATGGCTTTCGGCTGGATTGGCTGGACGGGGCTCTACATTGACTCGGCCGCCACGCTGTCGGTTGTGGTGCTGTGCTTTGCCATTTCAATCGCCTATAACATTCACATTTACAACTATTTCCGTACGCAGTTGGTTCAGCACGGCGACCGTCTGCGGGCCATTACCGAGGCCGTGACCGAGACGGGCTGGCCTGTGATGTTCTCTGGAATCACCACCATTGCGGCAATGCTCTCGTTTGTGGCGATGAAGATTGTGCCGATGAAGGCCATTGGCATAAACTCGTCGCTGTGCATTGTGTCGGTGGTGCTTACCTGTCTGATTTTCACACCGATAATCTACTCGTTCGGCAAAAAGAACATTCGCCTGCGCAAGTCGTTTGTGAACACCATTGAGGGCCGCGCCGACGCCTGGTTCCAACGTCTGGGCGAATGGGTTCTGTCGCACAGCCGCAAGATTATGATTGCTTCGAGCGTACTGGCAATCGTTTGTGCGTCAGCCGTTTATCGCATTCAGCCCGCTTTCGATGTTGAGAAGACAATGGGCCGTCAAGTGCCGTATGTCGATGAGTTGCTGAACGTTAGCGAGTCGGAAATCGGCTCAATGTACTCGTACGACCTGCTTGTGGCGCTGCCCAAAGCCGACGAGGCCAAACAGCCCGAGACGCTGCGCAAACTCGAACTGCTTGAGAAACGCGTTGAAACATACGGACTTACAAAGCGCCATTACTCAATTCTGCCAATTCTGAAGGATATGAACCGCACGCTGAACGAGAACAATCAGGCCTTCTACCGCATTCCCGAAAGCAGCGACGCGGTGGCGCAACTGCTCTTGCTCTACGAGAACGCGGGCGGCTCGGAAACCAACTATTGGATTGATTATGACTACAGTAAGTTGCGTCTTCAGGTCGAGATAACCAAATACAACTCGGCCGAGGTTGAGGACGATATGAACGACCTTGAGGCCTACGCCGCGCAATTGTTCCCCGATGCGGTTATCTCAACCGTGGGCAACCTGCCGCAATTCACTGTAATGCAGCAATATCTGGTTCGCGGACAGATGTGGTCGCTGCTCATTTCGGTGCTCATTGTGGGCCTGCTGCTGATGCTGGCCTTCGGCAACGTGAAACTGGGCCTTGTGGGAATGATTCCGAACCTTGCGCCCATAATCTTCGTGGGCGGCGTGATGGGCTGGTTCGGCTACTCGCTCGATATGGTCACAGCCATTGTAATCCCGATGGTGCTTGGCCTGGCCGTCGATGACACCATTCACGTTGTCAACCACGCGCACCTTGAGTTCGACCGCCGAGCCAACTATCGGCACGCCATTCTGCGCACTTTCCGTGTGATTGGCGTTGCGGTGGTGATGTCGACGGTGATTGTCACCGCCACCTTCCTGGGCTTCCTGTCGTCAACCGCCAACAACTTCCGCGACCTTGGCATTCTGGCTGCCGCAGGCCTTGTGGCTGCCCTGTTCGCCGATTTGTTCATTTCGCCAATCGTGATGCGGCGCTTTAAGGTTTTCGGCGAAGAACGTGAAAAATAAATATTTCGCACAGTCCCGATAGTTATCGGGAACACAGAGAACACAGATGAACACAGATTATTTGAAAGTTGAAAGTTATAAGTTGTTAAGTCATAAGTGTTTACAAGAAGATAACGGACAATGGTCTGAAGTCTGTTGTCTGAAGTCTGTTGTCTGAAGTCAAAAAAATCAGTGATAATCAGTGTATTCAGTGTCTTCTGTGCGATAATCAAAAATCGAAAATCAAAAATCAATAAGAAAATGAAAAAGATAGCAACAATCATTGCCGCAATGCTGGCCACCGCCACAATGTCGGCGCAAAACCTGACGGGCCGTGAGATTGCCGAAAAAGTCCACAACCGCCCCGACGGCGACACCCGCTACTGCGAGATGAGCCTGACGCTCGTCAACAAGAACGGCAGCAAGCGCGTCCGCGAACTCAAATCGTTTGCCAAGGACTACGGCAAAGACCGCAAAACAATTATGTTCTTCCTTTATCCTGGCGACGTGAAGGGCACGGGATTCCTGACCTGGGAATACGACCAAATCGACCGCGACGATGACAAGTGGCTCTATCTGCCCGCAATGAAAAAGACGCGCCGAATCAGCGGTTCGTCGTCGAAAACCGACTATTTTATGGGCACCGACTTCACCTACGACGATATGGGCCACCGCAACACCGACGAGGACACTCACACGCTGCTGCGCGAGGAAAACGTTGACGGTCAGGCCTGCTGGGTGCTGCAATCGGTGCCCAACACCACGGGCGAAATCTACACTCGGCGCGTTTCGTGGATTCGGAAAGACTGCCTGATTCCCGTCCGCGTTGAGTATTACGACAAACTCGACAAACTGCACCGCCTGCTCGTCTGCACCGACGTGAAACAGATTGACGGTTTCTGGACTATCGGCCAAATGAATATGAAAAACGTGCAGACCAACCACGAAACCAATCTGGTTTTCAAGGCCTACAAGTACGACCAACCCGTCAACGACAACATTTTCACAGTCAATCAGTTGGAAAAGGGACTTTGAAAGGGGAAGAGGGTGAGAAGTTTAGAGGTTTAGAAGGTTTAGAAAGTTGAGAATTTCTAAACAGCGAAGCCCTAAACCTTTCTAAACAGCGAAGCGCTAAACCTTTCTAAACAAGCGAAGCGACTAACCTTCTAAACAAGCGAAGCGTCTTAACTTTTAACCTTTTAACCTTCTAAACAGCGAAGCGACTAAACCTTCTAAACAAGCGAAGCGTCTAAACATTTAACTATGAAACCAATCCTACTCACACTGTTTTTGCTGCCATTCGCAGTAATGGCGCAAGACGACGATAACGGGCTGAAATTCAAATACAAGGGTTTCGCCTACACCTACCACGCCGTTCGCAGCAGCGACCCGTGGAACTATATGTCGAGCCGCACGTGCGCGCGCCTTGAGAGCGGCCTTGAGAAAGGCTCAACAACGGGCTTTGTGTCGCTCAACGCCATTTACAACCCGATTCTCGAAGACGAGACTGGGCTGCACTTGCGCGAAGCCTATCTTGAACATAGTCAGGGCAGTTGGGGGCTGAAGGCTGGCAAACAGATTGTCACGTGGGGCGTGGCCGACGGGCTGCAGGTTACCGACATCATCTCGCCGATGGACTACACCGAATTTCTGGCCGAAGACTACGACGACATCCGCATACCTGTGAACGCCATACGTCTGAACTACAGCGGTATGAATCTGAAGGCCGAAGCCATATGGGTGCCCGTACCCGAATTTTTCATCCTGCCCACTGACAGCGTCAACCCGTGGGCAATATCAATGAGCGGAATGTACTGCCAATTCGACAAACTGACACCTTCCAAAAAACTGGAAAACAGCGAGTTCGGCGGGCGAGTGTCGGCTTATTTGAGCGGTATCGATTTCTCGGTCTGCGCCCTTCATACTTGGAACAAAATGCCTGCCTTCCAACTTGTTGACATCAGTGCCGACGGCCTTCTCGAAGTGGCTGCCCACCACCACAGAATGACAATGGTTGGGGCCGATTTGTCGGCATCAGTCGGGCAGTTTGTGATTAGGGCCGAAGTGGCCGAATACTTCAACCAACAGTTGTCGTTTGTGGGCTATCGGTCGACACCGCAGTTGCGGAATCAAACGCTGGCGCTCATCGGCATCGACTGGTATCCTGGCAACGACTGGACGCTTATGGCGCAGTACTGCCACACCTACACCGACGGCGGCACCGCCTTGCTGGGCTGCTACCGCAATGCGGGAATGGCAACGGCCAACGTCAGTAAAGCTTTGTTGCGCAACACTTTGAAGTTGTCGGCTTACGGCCGTTTCGACTGCGCCAACAACGGGGCCTTCTTCATTCGCTTCAACGCCGACTACCACCTGACCGACGAAATATCGCTCACCGCTGGCTACGACTGGTTCCGCGCCGACGCTGGAATGTTCGCGATGTATAAGGACAATTCCGAGATTTTTGTCAAGGCGAAGTTTAGTTTTTAGACGATGGACAACAGACTTCTGACAACGGACAGCAGATTTAATCAGAAATCGTTATCTGCTAAAATCGGATTGAATCGGCTAGAAAATATTTGATTATCACTAATTTACATTTAACAATAACCTTTTAAAATTCAAAAAAATGAAACCAATTTTTAAAATTTCGTTACTGGCATTCGCCTGGTTTTTGTCATTCATTGCAGGCGGATTGAGCGGGATTATTCACCCCGCGTGTTATGCGTACGCAGGTGCGGTTGTGCCGCTGTTGCTGGCGCTTGTCTATCTTCCTGCCGCTTCCGCGATGCAGCGTTTTGGCGCGGCCACGGTCCTGAACGGCGTTCTGCTCGTCCTGTTCCTGATTGCGGGCGAAGCCGATGCAACGTTCGTCGTTGGCATTGTTCTTCTGACGGTCGCAGCCGAAATAATCCGCAACCGCTGCGGCTACGGCACTGTGCGTGGCGTCCGCTTGAGTTTCCTGCCGCTGGCCTTCTCGTTCTTCGCCTACACCTTCCACTGGTGGACCGACACCGAAGGCTCGCTTGCCGCCGCCGTCGAAGAGATGCGCCCTGGCTACGACGCCCTGATGCGCCCCGTTATCGACAACACCCCGATGCTCGTTTTCGTCCTTCTGCTCACCATTCCCGTGGCCATTCTGACGATGCGGCTTGCTGAAAAGTTAGAGAAGAAACAAGTGGAAGTGTTAAAGTAAACGGCTGACAGTAAACTTTTTAGTTTGATTTTCTCTTGCTGCGATATGGCGCTGCACTTTGCAACTCGGTTGCAGAGCGGGCGCCGTATTTTTGCGTCGGAAAACAAAAAGAAAAAACATTAAAAACTGATAGTTATGTTTTGGGACAAAGTGGCATTCGCCTACGATTTTTTTGAGAACACCTACAACGGAAAAGTTTATGCCAACACGGGCAAAACAGTTGCAGAACAGATAGATACGACCGACGAAGTTCTGGAATGTGCGTGTGGAACGGGGGCAATCAGCGTGTATATCGCACCCAAGTGCAAACACCTGACGGCCACCGATTTCTCGCCGAAAATGCTGAAGCAGACCGCCAAAAAATTACGAAAGTTCAGCAATGTGGAAATTAAGCCGTTGGATATGACCAAGATTGATTACCCCGACAACTCATTCGACAAGGTTGTGGCAGGAAATGTGATTCATTTGCTGGACAATCCCGTGGCTGCCATTTCGGAACTTGTGCGCGTCTGCAAGCCTGGCGGAAAAGTTATAATCCCCACATATATAAACCTATACAGCAATGGCAAGGAAAACGTTTTTGTCAAGATTTTTGAAAAGGCGGGGGCGAATTTCAAAAAGCAATTCGACATTGAATCGTACAAGGCTTTTTTCAAAAATGCAGGATACAAAAACGTTGAGTATCACCTTGTTGAAGGCAAGATGCCTTGCGCTGTGGCGGTAATCACAAAAAACGTTTAGCCATTTCGCTTCAAATACTATTTTTGCGCCAAAATTTCTGAAACTATGAATTATAGCAGCATAATTGTCGGCGCGGCCGTTTTCCTGAGCATTGGCTTGTGCCATCCAGCCGTCATTAAAATGGAATATTACTGGGGAAAACGCAGTTGGTGGCTCTGGCTCTTTGTGGGGCTCGCCTGCGTCACGGCGGCGTTATTTGTTGAAAATCAGACAGTATCGACAATAATCAGCGGATTTGCTTTCTCTTGTTTTTGGGGCATTGGCGAAATGTTCGCACAGGAAAAACGCGTTCTGCGCGGCTGGTTTCCCGAGAATCCGAAGCGCCACGACTATTACGAAGCATTGCGAAAGGCTGGGGCGGGGAAATAAGGCAGAGAAGTTTGAAAAGTGAAAAGATTTGGCGCCGAAACTTTGCAACCTGGTTGCAGAATCAGCGCCATATTTTTGTGCCAAAAAATTAAAACTAACACACAATGAGCAAGATAGAAAACAACAATCTGAGCCAACTGAAATGTGTGGTTGGTACGAATTCGTGGGGCGGAAGTCTGTACGGCAAATTGCTGCGCGGCGAGAGTGTCGATGAGTCCGTCATTAAAGAAGCGTTCAACAGCGCACGGGCTAAAGACTTGGCAGTCTTTGATTTGGCACAGGATTACGGTTTCGGACAGGCACAGAAGATGATTGGCCGATTCGGCTGCGGCGATGTGCTCATTTCGTCAAAATTCACACCCACAGCGCGTTACAAGGCTGGGCAGGTCAAGAAATCGTTTGAGAAGGATTTGGCCGACTTCGGGCGCAGTTACGTTGACATTTACTGGCTTCACCTGCCGAATGATATTTGCGAAAATCTGTCGGAAATAATTGATTTATACCACGATGGCAAAATACGCCACATTGGCGTTTCGAATTTCACGCTCGATGAGTGCCGCCTGGCGAAATCCATTCTCGACGCGTCGGGAATCCCGCTCTACGGCGTGCAGAACCACTACAGCCTTCTGTGCCGCGACTGGGAACGCAACGGCCTTGTCGATTGGTGCCGCGCGAACGGAATCAGTTTTTGGGCGTGGGCCGTTCTTGAAGAAGGAATGCTGACCAATCCGAAATCGAAGTCGAAAAAATCGGTTATGAAACTGATTTTCAATCGGAAAAAAAAGAAACTCAAACCGCTCTACGAACTGATGGAAAGCGTTGGCAATCAACACAATATCAGCATTCCGCAGGTTGCAATGTCGTTCTGTTCAAGCAAGGGCATTGTGCCGATATGCGGCTGCCGCAAAGCGTATCAGGTTGAGCAGTTGTATAATGCTGTGAATGTGAAACTTTCGGATGCTGAAATCAAAATGTTGGAAGCCGAAGCCGACCGACTGAACGTCACAATTCTGGGCGCCGATGTGTTCCGATTTGCGGTGCGGAAGCGTTAGGCCGTAAGGCAAAAAAAAGCCGCCTACAGCCGCTTCTTCTGTTCGACTTGAACAGTCAAAAAAATGAGACTCGCTTGTGAGTCCTTTTTTTATAGGTGCACCGTGCTGTATTCCCACGAAATTATCAGTCACCCCACTCACAAATCCCCACAAATAGGGATTGACGCTGCGAGAATGTAGCAGTTATTTCGCGGCGAAAATCATAAGAAAAAAATGGGGGAAAAATCACGAAAAACTATGTTTGGGGCGGTTACGGCTGTGGCAGTTATTCTGCATTTGCCTGCCGAATCTGTCGCCCAAAAAAACGACACAACATACTTCAGCAGTAAAGAGATTCAGACAGTTAATGTGGTTAGCCACAACGAGATACGGCAAATGCGCGAGGCTGCAATGCCGCTGTCGGTCATTTCTGTCAAGCAACTTGAGGGCACCACGTCAAACATTAACGACGCGCTTTCGCGAACAGCGGGCATTACCGTGCGCAACACTGGCGGCGTTGGCAGCGCGTCGCGTATTTCGGTGCGCGGACTCGAGGGCAAACGTATGGGTATCTATATTGATGAGGCGGCTATTGGTCAAATGTCTGATTATATGTCGCTTAACGATGTGCCAACCGATATGATTGAACGCATTGAGGTTTACAAGGGCATTGTGCCTTACCGCTTCGGCGGGTCGGCGCTGGGTGGCGCGGTGAATGTTGTGACAAAGGAATATCCGCCCGTCTATTTTGACGCGAGTTACGAGATTGCTTCGTTCAACACCCATAAAATCAGCACCGCATTCAAGCAGACCAACCAAAAAACGGGCTTGCAGTTTGGTCTTGGCGGCGTGCTCACCTATAGCGACAACGACTATACAATGCGTCTGCAAAACCTTGACAATCGGAAGGTTAAGCGCAATCACGACCAATTCAAGAAGATGATGGCGGGAACTTCGCTCAAGGCGACAAAATGGTATTTCGACGAGGTCAAACTGGAACTTGTCTTTACCGCCACGCGCGCTGAAATTCAGGGAATTGACACTGACATTCGCGAAGCCAACAACAGCAGTGCTTCGGCCATTTCGGCCATTACGCTCAAGCGCGATAACTTTATTGTCGACGGATTGGATTTCGATTTCGACTTCTGTTACAGTTATGGCAAATTCGGGTTGTGCGACACCGCGCGCTACCGCTACGACTGGGACGGCAACCGCTACAACGCCGTTTCGGCCTACGGCGGCGAGCAGGGCAACTATGCGTCGAATGCCGACAACCGCACACACGATTTTGCGGGGAAACTCAATATGAACTATCTGTTGAATGAGCATAACACGCTCAATATCAATATTTATGGCACGCACACGCGGCAGAATCCAAAAAACGAAATGATGGATTTGAGTTTCGGCTATCAGACCAACTTTCCGAGCCGAATGAGCAGTCTGACAGTCGGTCTCTCATACGATTTGACGCTGTTCGACAGCCGTTTTATGAGTGCCACAACGGTCAAGAATTTCAACTTCTCGTCGAACACTAAAGTGTTGGAACACACCTTTATAAACAATCCAACCGACATTAATTTGAGCAAGAATTACTGGGGCGGAAGCGAGAGTCTGCGCTACAAGTTCACCAAGCGGCTGTTGGCCAAGGCGGCGTTCAGCAGCGAGGTGCGCATTCCCACGGCCGAAGAGTTGGTGGGCAACGGCTTCTCAATTCTGCCGTCGTCGGACCTGAAGCCCGAACGCTGCAACGGCCTGAATATCGGTGCGTTATATCACCAAGCCAACGCGTTCGGTTTCATTGAGGTCGAGGTGAGTTACTTCCTGAATCAACTCGAAGATATGATTCGTTATCAGGCAGATATGATTCCGTCGATGGCTCGATACGCTAATTTCGGAACGGTTCGCACCAAAGGTGTTGAGGTTGAGGTGAAGGGCGATGTGCTGCCGTTTCTCTATCTCTATGGAAACGCCACCTATCAGGATTTGCGCGACCGCCGCAAGTATGAGACTGGCTCGACTGCGCCCAACGCCACCTATAACAAGCGGATGCCAAACATTCCGTATATGCTGGCCAACTTCGGCGCCGAACTGCACCGCGAGAATCTTTTCGGCGGAAGCCGTCAGAACAGCCGCTTGCTGGCCGACGCGTCGTACATTCACGAGTATTTCTACGATTTTGAGGTGAGCAAATTCCAAGAGCGCAAAATCCCGACGTCGTTCACCATTGATTTGGGCGTTGAGCACAGTTTCAACAACGACCAATGGACTATCACTTTCCGCGTTAAAAACCTGACTGACAAGACGGTATATTCCGATTTGAACCGTCCGCTGCCTGGTCGAAACTTCGGATTCAAGGTGCGATATGTGATGAAGTGATTTTGGTGTTGGGTATTGGGTGTTAGGTGTTGGGTATTGGATGTTGGATTGATGAATTTGTAGGGACGCAATGCGTGCGTCCGAAATGAAAAAATGAATTGGAAATTGTTTAATTATAAAATTATAACAAAATGAAAATCAGACATTTATTTTTAATGGCCGCATTGGCAACAACGTTTGTTGCGTGCGACAAAGAGGACGACGAGAACACTTCGGCGTCAGGTAAAATCTTGTTTTCAACCACTGTGACAAACCCGTCGGGCGACAGCGGCAGCGGTTATCTGCAGGCCGTCGGCAGTCTTGAAGGCGGAATTCACTACGACAACTCAAACGCCCTTCCGTTGGGGTTCGGCTCGTATCCGTGCGTCTGCAAGAGCGGCAACATTTACGTCTTCCCCGATTATATGGGCGGAACCGAACTGAAACTGCGCCGTTACGTGCTGAACGACGCCAACCAATTGGAACTCAAGGGCTCGATGGCGCTGCCTGCCAATTCGAGCGCTGCCATTGTGGTTGAGGCTAGCGACACAAAAGCTTACGTGTGCTGCCAAAGCCTTGATTTGATTGTCGTCTTCAACCCGACAACAATGACCGAAATCTCACGCATTGATGTCTCGTCGCTTCGCAACGAAGGCGTGTCGGCCTATCCTGGCGCACTCTACATTCGCGACGGCATTCTGTATGTTGCTCTGGAACAGTTCAATGCGCAGTGGATGCCCGTTGAGAACGCTCTCGAAATGGCGCTCTACAATGTTGCCGACGACAGTTTTATCAAGCGAATCCGCAGCACCGCAGTAGGTCTTTCCGCGCCTACGCGACCTGTTGATAATCAGTCGATTTTCGAAGATGAGAATGGCGACCTTTACATTAACTGCATTGGCTCGTTCGGCTATATTCCTGGACTCGACGCTGGCGTCGCCCGCATAAAAAAAGGCGAAACCGAATTCGATGAATCGTACGGTATCAATTTAAGCCAAACCAAAGTGAGCGGCTTGAGTTGCGACTATCTCAACTGTATGATGATGTGCCGATATGCAGGCGGCGGCAAAATGTACGCCTACGGATTTGCAATGGGTCTTGACCCCACTAACACAAACACTTACATTGCCCGCACGGGTGTCGGCGTCATTGTCGACCTTTACAATCAGAGTATTAAGGTGATTGAAGGCCTTCCGCACTCAAACGGCCACGGCGTGGCAATGGGCCGCCACAAAGGCAAAATGGTTTACGGTTCGGCCAACGACGATTACAACGGCTTCAGCACCGTCGACCTTGAAACTGGCGCCGTTGAATCCAAGGTTGCCACAGTCGATGGCTTCCCGTCGTTCTTCTATAGTTTTGAGTGATAAATTGAATATTCACAGCAATTTGCAAGAATATTTATCAGTGTGTTTCGGAAGCCGAATGCCAACAAAATGGTGTTCGGCTTTTTTTGCTCTAACCGATTCAATCCTATTTTAACCGAAAAACATAACTACGTAACGCACGAAATCCCATTCCCGCTTGCTATTTTGTTTTATGCCCCGTTACTCTGCTTTCGGAATGGGCACGGTGCCGCTTTTGACAGTGCCAATCACAAAGAAACTATGCAGCGACCCGATGCTCTCGACAACGCCTAAAGTGTTGAGAACGAAGTCCTGATAGCGCTTCATATCGCTCACGTAAATCTTCATAATGAAGTCGTAGTCGCCCGACGTGTTCCAACACTCGACAATTTCGGGAATGTGGTTGACGGCTTCAACAAACTCTGCGCCCAAACGCTTGCTGTGCTGCCGAAGCGTTATGCCGCACAGCACAAGCAGCCCGTTGCCCACCTTTTCTGGGTCAACCACAGCCATATAATGGTCGATATAGCCGTCGCGCTCAAGTCGCTTCTGACGCTCGAAGGCGGGCGACGGCGAAAGGTTTACTTTTGCCGCTAACTCTTTGGTAGTCAGGTGAGAGTTCTCTTGCAGAACTTCCAAAATCCTAATGTCGGTGGAATCTAATTTTACCATTCGGTTATCTTTTGAATTTAAAGGAAAATATTCGGTATTGTGCCGATAATGCCGACAAATTTAGGATAATTTCCTTATTTACTGAAACAATTTGCTTGTGAAAATTCCACATTCCACCTTTGCCGCCCGAAAATGAACACTAAAACTTTTTTTGGAATGAAAAAATCGATAAAGACAAATGTTGTCGGCTTTCCGCGGATTGGAAAGGCGCGCGAACTGAAAAAGGCCGAAGAAGCCTATTGGAACGGAAAAATCACGGGCGACGAACTGCTGTCGGTTGCCCGCAGTATCAGATTGGAAAACTGGAAGTTACAGGCAAACGCTGGCATTTCGCTTGTGCCGTCGAACGATTTCTCGCTCTACGACCAAGTGCTCGACCAAACGGTGGCCGTGGGCGCCATTCCCGAGCGCTACAACGCTCTGCGCGACAATCGGTTAGAGTTGTATTTTGCTATGGCTCACGGCGTTCAGCGCGACGGTAACGACATTATTGCAATGGAAATGACCAAATGGTTCGACACGAACTATCACTACATTGTGCCTGAATTTGTTAAGAATCAATCGTTTAAACTGTCGGACACGAAGGCTGCCGACGAGTATCGCGAAGCAAAAGCGGCAGGAATTGAGACGAAACCCGTGGTCATCGGGCCTGTGTCGTTCCTGCTTCTGGGCAAGGAAAAAGAATCGGGATTCTCGCGTTTGGACTTGATAGACAGACTGTTGCCTGTATTCATCGAGCAACTGAAATCGCTGGAAAACGCTGGCGCCGAGTGGGTTCAGATTGACGAACCGTGCCTTGTGCTCGACCTTGACGAGAAGGCTAAATCGCTCTATCAGAAGGTTTACGCCGAAGTGCGCAGGCAGACGAGCCTGAAAATCGTGCTGACAACCTATTTTGGCGCTTTACGCGACAATGCGGCGCTGGCTCTCTCGCTGCCAACCGACGCCATCCACATTGATTTTGTGCGTGGCGCAGAAGATTTCATCAGCATTCTGGACATCTTCCCCGCGGGCAAAATCCTGTCGCTGGGCATTGTTGACGGCCGCAACATCTGGAAAAACGACTTCGAGCAATCGCTCAAACTGATTGACGCGGCTGTGGCCCGATTGGGCGCCGACCGTGTGTGGGTAGCAGCGTCGGCGTCGTTCCTGCACGTGCCGTACGACCTTGATTTAGAACGCGACGAGAAGCGTCTGCCCGCCGAAATCAAACGCTGGCTAGCGTTCGCGCGTCAGAAGGTTGACGAACTTGTAACACTGTCGGTTCTGGCTGTCGACCGCACCAATACTTGTCTTCAGGCCGCCTATCAGCAGAACAGGGCCGACATCGCGGCACGCAAATCGTCTGCACTGATATATAACGCCAAGGTGGCCGAACGTGCCACAAATACTTCAGAATCAGACTATAATCGCGAAAGCGCATACACCGTCCGCAGCCAAAAGCAGCAGGCGCGGCTTAACCTGCCGCTGTTCCCGACAACAACCATCGGCTCGTTCCCGCAGACCACCGAAGTGCGCTCGTGGCGTGCCCGTTTCCGCAAGGGCGAACTGTTGGCGCAGGAATACAACCAACTGCTGAAGGACGAGACGGCCCGCGCAGTCCGCTGGCAGGAAGAAGCAGGGCTCGACGTGCTGGTTCACGGCGAGTTTGAGCGCAACGATATGGTTGAGTATTTCGGCGAGCAGTTGGACGGTTTCGTGTTCACACAGAACGGCTGGGTGCAGAGTTACGGCTCGCGCTGCGTGAAACCGCCAATCATTTTCGGTGACGTATCGCGCCCCGCGCCAATGACCATCGACTGGATTACATTCGCGCAAAG
>CAMJCK010000068.1:0-15201 GCA_946404125.1 uncultured Bacteroidota bacterium
ACGTTGCAACCAATGATTTTAAAAGTCCCATATCATCAAAATAATATTCAAGTTTAGTGTAACTGTTTAAACACTATTTATTTAGCATTTGGGGGACAGCTACATTCTTTTCGCATTTAAGCGTCTTTTAAAGGTAGGATTATTTTTGATAAAGTGTAACCTTTTGAAAGAAAAATTGAGGACTCGTGAATAATTGTCTAATTTACAATGTGTTTTTGCAAGAATGGAGTCTCTGAAACATTTGATTGGCGCTTTTCCACGCGTCCGGGCACAACTATCATAGGCACAAAACGATAAGCCGATTCAAAATTCATTTATTTTTGCCCAAAACAAATCAGCTATGACAAAACAGGAAGCCATTGACAAGGCATTGGCCTATTTCAAAGAGGGATACGCGTGTTCGCAGTCAGTTGCAATGACGTTTGCGCCCGAGTTTGGCGCGGATGCGAACACTGTTGCAATGATTTCGGCGCCATTTGGTGGCGGAATGGGGCGCTTGCGCGGAAAATGCGGTGCCGTGACTGGCGCTTTTATGGTGCTTGGAATGGCCACGGGCAAGTACGACCCAAAGGATATGAACACCAAACTGGCGCAATACAAAAAAGTGCAGGACCTGAACGCCAATATTGTAAACATTTATGGCACAGCCGAATGTGGCGAGTTGCTGAAAAAGAAAGTCAGCAAGGAGCAAGTTGAGGCGCGCGCCCATCACAATATTGTCTGCACAGGTATGATAGAAGATTCGGTTTCGGCGCTATATGACATTCTCTACCCCGAAAATACGGATAAAGCGCAATAATCTGATTGTCATATAAAGAGAAAACGAAAAAAATATACTTTTGCCTCACACTAAAATCAAATCATTGTGGATAATTTAAAGGATTTTGAATCGACAACGGGCGGCGGACGGAACAAGAAGCTTGTCACCATCATCGTCGTGGAATCAATACTACTGGTTGTGTTGTGCTTTCTGTACTTCTCAAAGACCTACACAAGCCACATTCAGACCATAACCATCAATCAGGTTTCGGAAGAGAAGGACTCACTGACGGTGCAGTATCATCTGCTGCTGACCGACTACGAGAACATTGAGACCAGCAACGACAGCATCTCGGCGCAGCTTGAGAAGGAAAAAGAGCACATCAAGCAGCTTATGACCGAGCTGAAGGCCACCAAATCGGAAAACAAGGCCCAAATCAACAAGCTCAAAAAGGAGCTGAAAACCTTACGCGACGTGATGAAGAGTTTTGTCCACACCATTGATTCGCTCAACACGCTCAACATCCAGCTCACCGAGGAGAACACTCAGGTGAAGAAGCAAATAACGCAAGCCAAACAAGAGAACAAGCAGCTGACAAAGAAATACGAGGAAGCCGCAACCAAAGTGGCCAAGGCGTCGGTAATCAAGGCCATCAACACCGGTATGGAAAGCTACACAGCCAAAGGCAAACCGGCCAACAAAGCCAAGAAGGTTAAACGGCTGGCGGTGAAGTTCACTCTCGACGAGAACCCGATTGCGCCGCAGGGCAACAAAAAGGTTTACATCCGCATCATCACCCCCGACGGCCTGATGATGGTGAACAAAGAGCAGGAAACGTTCAAATTCGAAGACGACAAGATAACCTTCTCGGCCTTGCGCGAGGTTGACTACAAAGGCGAAAAGGTGGATATGGTCATTTATTATGAATGCGAAGAGGGCGAGCTTGCATCGGGAACCTACAAGACCGAAATCTTCTGCGACGGCAGTATGATTGGCTCGACCGAGATTGTTTTGAAATAGCACATTAGATAGTAAACAACATTTATGGATATAGTTTTAAGCGGTATCCGGCCCACCGGAAACCTTCATTTGGGCAACTACTACGGAGCTGTCAAAAGCTTTGTGAAGATGCAGGACGAGTATAAGTGCTTCTATTTTATTGCCGACTGGCACTCGCTCACTACTCACCCAACACCCGAAAACATACAAAACAGCGCACGCACCATTCTGGCCGAGTATCTGGCTTGCGGAATCGACCCCGACAAGGCCACAATCTACATCCAGAGCGACGTACCTGAGACCATCGAGCTTTACCTTTATCTCAATATGAACACCTACATTGGCGAGCTGGGACGCGTGACAACCTTCAAGGAGAAGGCCCGTAAGCAACCCGACAACGTCAATGCCGGACTGTTCACCTACCCCACGCTGATGGCGGCTGACATTCTTCAGCACCGCGCCTTGAAGGTGCCTGTTGGTAAAGATCAGGAGCAGAATATGGAGATGGCCCGCAAGTGCGCGCGCCGTTTCAACAACATCTATGGTGTGGAGTTCTTCCCCGAGCCGCAGAATTTCCATTTCAGCGAGCACGCCATAAAGGTGCCGGGACTCGACGGCAGCGGCAAAATGGGCAAAAGCGAGGGCAACTGCATCTACCTGTTTGAGGACGCCAAGACGATTACCAAAAAGGTGATGCGCGCCGTAACCGATGCCGGTCCGCAAGCGCCAAACAGCCCAAAACCCGAAGTGATTCAGAACCTGTTCACGCTGATGGAAATTGCCAGTGAACCAGAAACTTACAAATATTTCGACGAAAAGTGGAACGACTGCACTCTGCGCTACGGCGATATGAAGAAGCAGCTGGCCGAAGACATTGTCAAGACTCTGGCTCCAATCCGCGAGCGCATTCTCGAATACTCGAGCAACACCGAACTGCTTGACAAAATCGCCCGCCAGGGTGCCGAGAAAGCCCGCGAGAGCGCATCGGCCACACTCAAAGAAGTTCGTAAGATAATCGGTTTCAAAGTTTATTAAACCACAGTGATATGAGTCAGGCGCAATTGATTACCGACGCGTTTGCCAAATGCGGCCAGTTCAACATTCTGGTTGTGGGCGATGTGATGATTGACGCCTATATGTGGGGCAATGTTGACCGCATCTCGCCCGAAGCGCCGGTGCCAATCATCTCAATCAAAAGCCACGAGGAGCGTCTGGGCGGCGCCGCCAATGTGGGACTGAACGTGAAGGCGATGGGCGCCAATCCGGTAATGTGCGCCGTGATTGGCAGCGACGAGAAGGGCGACCAGCTATGCCGCCTGCTCCAGCAAAACGGAATGACAGCCGACGGCATCATAAAGTCGGACAAGCGCAAGACAACCGTCAAGACGCGCGTCATCAGCAGCAACCAGCACCTTCTGCGCATCGACGACGAGCAGACCGCACCGCTGCCCGAAGAGATTGAAAAACAATTCATCAGCCACATCGACAGCTTGTTTGGCAAATATAAGTTCGATGCCGTGATTTTTGAAGATTACGACAAGGGCAACATCACTCCCGCAATTATTGAACACGTTGTGGCACAAGCTCATAAACTCAACATTCCGACACTAGTCGACCCAAAGAAGCGCAACTTCACAAACTATAAAGGCGTAACTCTCTTTAAACCAAACTTTAAGGAGATATGCGAAGGGCTTAAGATTTCGCTTACCAAAGGTGACTTCGATGCTCTCAACAACGCTGCCCAGCAACTGCGCTCAATGCTCGGCGCCACTCACATAATGGTAACACTCTCTGAATTAGGTGTTTTCATCACTGACGGCGACAGCTACTCTCGCACACCGGCCGAAGTCCGCGATATTGCCGATGTGTCGGGCGCGGGCGACACTGTTATCAGTGTGGCTTCGTGCTGTATGGCTGCCGGTCTGCCTCCAGTTTTGACGGCGCAGATTGCCAATATTGCCGGCGGCCTTGTCTGTGAAAAGGTCGGTGTTGTGCCGGTTGACAAAGATGCTTTGTTAGCCGATGTTGTAACGAAGTTG
Source organism: uncultured Bacteroidota bacterium (assembly GCA_946404125.1). GTDB lineage: Bacteria > Bacteroidota > Bacteroidia > Bacteroidales > SZUA-534 > RUG13583. The sequence goes on from CAMJCK010000068.1 coordinate 3,799, forward strand.
GGATAACAATTCTCCTTCTGCGAATGCGTCGCCTTTATATGCCGGCGATGGCCATTCGCACAACTATTTCTCGTCAAGAAATGGTGTCACATCAACCCCCTCAAGCTCAGCCATAATCTTAACAGCCTCGGCGCGTGACTGGCCGCAGATAAGCGGGTCGGGTTGGAAGGCACCGCAGATGCGCGGACGCTCAGGACGGCCGAAAATCTTGCATCGCAAATCGTCGTCGAGATTGACGCAACGCACTCCTGCAGGCTTGCCGTTGGGCATTCCGGGAATTGGTGAGCTTATCGATATTACTGTGCAGCAAGCGGCACATTTGGGGCGGCATTCCATAATTTTGGTACTAAATAATTAGGTCTTGAGACCTAGCTAGTAAAACACTTAACTAAACAACTATTCCAATATGTCCTTTAACAGTGTTTGCATAGTTACACTGTTGCGAGGAAGCAAGTGCAAGTCACCTTTCGGATTGAATTTTCCGTTGTTAGTAAGGAACGTTATGGCAAACAAATCTGAAATATAACTGTTAATAAAACTATTGCCTTCACCATAAGGATACGCGAAAGACACCGGCTCTATGCCCACCCTCTCCTTAATCACATCTTTGCTTTTCTGTAAATCAGCAGTTATACGCTCAATATAATCGGCATCGCTTTCATCAACTTCACGACCAACGCCATTCACTCCGCCAAGAATGTAACTGCCTCCGTTGGTCGGATTGTGCAAATTAAACGTATGCGAACCAATCTCAACCCGCCCCGACTGACTCATCTCGCGGCACTCATCCCAAGTCAGCCAACCATTTTTACGCTCTTCAGTTATCCAATTTACAATAACATTTATCTCAGCTTTCAATCCGTATTTTTCAAGAAGCGGGTACATATAAAGATAGTTATCATAATAACCGTCATCGAAAGTGATGATTACCGTTTTAGGTTTGATGGTATCAATTGTCAGCAGTTCGCGCGGCAGAATTGTGGTATAACCATTGTCGGCGAGCCATTTAAAATCAGCTTCAAGTTTTAGTACCGATACCTGCGTCGAATATTTTGCAAGGCTGTCGGCTGATACAACTTTATGATATGTTAAATTGGTAATACGCTCAATAACAATGGGTTTTACCGTGTCTTGTTTTGGCAAAGTATCAACGTGCTGAAGCACAGTATCAATTATAACCGTTGAGGTATCAATTGTCGGTATTGGTTCGGGCGTAATGTTGTCGTCATCTGGATTACAAGCAATCAGCGATGACAATATAATTGCAAAAAGAAAGATAATTGAAACGAAAAAACACTTTTTCATAGTGGTGATTTTTCGCCAAAAATAAAAGTTTGCCGCAAATAAACCTAAACGCGTACAACTTACATTTTAAATCCATAACTTTAAACGAAAGTTTTCTGGTGCGGCCCGATGGCTGGCCAGAGTTTTGAAATTTTTGTATAAAATCTTAATTATCAGAATTATGGAAAAATTGATTTACATTGTTCTGGCGGCTTCGGTGGTGGCGTTGAGTTTCGCCTACCTGTTCTTCCGTCAGATGATGAAGGAAAGTGAAGGCACCGACCTGATGAAACAGATTGCGGCTCACGTGCGCAAGGGCGCGATGGCCTATCTGAAACAGCAGTACAAGGTGGTGATTATCGTCTTTGTGGTGCTGGCCGCCATTTTCACCGTGATGGCCTTCTTCGGATTGCAGAACAGTTGGGTTCCGTTTGCGTTCCTGACGGGCGGCTTCTTCTCGGGCCTGGCAGGTTTCTTCGGAATGAAGACGGCCACCTACGCTTCGGCGCGCACGGCCAATGCGGCTCGGCAGACGCTCAACAGCGGCCTGCAGGTTGCGTTCCGCTCGGGCGCCGTTATGGGCCTGACGGTTGTTGGTCTGGCGCTGCTCGATGTCTCGGTGTGGTTTCTGGTTCTCGACCATTTCATTCCTGCTGAAAATCACCTGATTATAATCACCACAACAATGCTGACCTTTGGTATGGGCGCTTCAACTCAAGCGCTGTTCGCTCGCGTGGGCGGCGGTATCTACACAAAGGCTGCCGATGTGGGTGCTGACCTTGTCGGGAAAACCGAATACAACATTCCTGAAGACGACCCGCGCAACCCCGCCACCATTGCCGACAATGTGGGCGACAACGTGGGCGACGTGGCTGGTATGGGCGCCGACCTGTACGAGTCGTACGCTGGCTCGATTCTGGCCACAATGGCGCTGGGCGCTTCGGCGTTTGCCGCTTCGGCTGCCGACCTGCAACTGAAGGCCGTGCTGGCACCGTCGATGATTGCGGCTGTGGGCGTGGCTCTGTCGATTCTGGGCATTTTCCTTGTCAAGACGAAGGAAGGCGCAGGAATGAAGCAACTGCTTTCGGCCTTGAGCCGCGGAACAAACACCGCTGCAGTGCTTATCGCGATAGCAACATTCGTCATTCTCTGGGCTCTGGGAATCGAGAACTGGCTTGGCATTTCGTTCTCGGTGGTTGTGGGCCTGCTGGCTGGCGTAATTATCGGTAAATCAACCGAATACTACACTTCGCAAACCTACAAGCCAACGCAGAAGGTGGCCGAAAGTTCGCAGACGGGCCCCGCAACGGTTATCATTTCGGGCCTTGGTTTGGGAATGATTTCGACAGCCATTCCTGTTGTGACGGTGGGCGCGGCTATCGTGCTCTCGTACCTGTGCGCCAACGGGTTCCACGTTGATTTCACGGCCGCCAACCTGTCGATGGGCCTTTACGGAATCGGCATTGCGGCTGTGGGAATGCTCTCGACGCTAGGCATTACGCTGGCTACCGACGCCTACGGCCCGATTGCCGATAACGCTGGCGGCAACGCCGAAATGAGCGGCTTGGAACCCGAAGTGCGCAAACGCACCGACGCTCTCGACGCTCTGGGCAACACCACCGCCGCCACGGGCAAGGGATTCGCCATTGGCTCGGCCGCACTCACGGCTCTGGCTCTGCTGGCTTCGTATGTTGAAGAGATTAAGATGGCTCTTATCCGTATGGGCGAAGCGCTGCCAAACGGCGTTGAAGCCGCAAAGGCCACGCTGGTCGATTTTATGGAAGCCTACAACGTGAACCTGATGAACCCGATTGTGCTGGTGGGCGTTTTCATTGGCGCAATGATGGCGTTTCTGTTCTGCGGCCTGACAATGAACGCCGTGGGGCGCGCCGCACAGAAGATGGTTGAAGAAGTGCGCCGTCAGTTCAGCACCATTAAGGGCATTCTGGAAGGCAAGGCCGACCCCGACTACGCTCGCTGCGTTGAGATTTCGACCAAAGGCGCTCAGCACGAGATGCTGTTCCCGTCGCTGCTGGCAATCATTGTTCCCATTCTGGTTGGCGTGGTTCTTGGCGTGGGCGGCGTGCTTGGCCTGCTCATTGGCGGACTGGGCTGCGGATTTGTTCTGGCCGTGTTTATGGCCAACGCAGGCGGTGCCTGGGACAACGCCAAGAAGTATGTCGAAGAAGGCAACTTCGGCGGCAAAGGATCTGACTGCCACAAGGCCACCGTGGTTGGCGACACCGTTGGCGACCCGTTCAAAGACACTTCGGGCCCGTCGCTCAACATTCTTATCAAACTGATGAGTATGGTCTCAATCGTTATGGCTGGCCTGACGGCGGCGTTTACGCTGTTTTAAGGATTGAATGAGTGAAGAACTGAATGAGAGAATGAGTGAAGTCTGATTGAATAATTAATGAAAACGCCCTGGCGGATGTGCTGGGGCGTTTTTCATTTGTTTGACTAAAGACTACTGACTTCAGACTACAGACGCTTTCTGCTATTATGTTTCAAGATGATTGCTGGCTCATCGCCACATTCACGCATTTCCCACCTTCTTGGCCAAATATTCCTGACCTAAAAATTCGGAGCAAGTGATTATGGCTGTGAGTGTTACACCCAATGCGCCGTGAACGTTCAGGTTCTGGCCGGTGAGATATAGGTTGCCCAGTTTGGTGCGTGTCGATACAAAACCCACTTGCGGGCACTTGTAGTCTTTGATGATTCCGTAGGCTGAGCCTTCGGGTGTAGCGGTATAGTCGCGGTAGCTGAGCGGCGTTGTGGTGTAGATGCTCTCAACGTGCGGCTCAAGGTCGATGCCGTGCTGGCGGATGAAATCGAAAATCTGCCGCGTCTTGGCTTCCTTGAACAGGCGGTAGCGCTCGCCGCGGTGCTCGGGCTTGCTATCGGCCCATTCGGCCACTTCTTCGAAATACATCGGCGTCAGGATGGTAACCACTTCGGCCCACTCGCTGTCGACGGTGTGCGCCTGCATCGAAATCATACAGTTGGTGGTGTGGCCGGGGTAGTTTTGACGGTCGTACCAAACGCTGTTGTAGCCGTGCAGATAAACGTTGAAGTTGTTGTATTTAAGGCTTTTAGGTTTCATAATCAGATAGACCGAGAAGATGCCGTAGGTGTTTGGAAGCGAATTGATGCGTGTGATGTAGGCGTTTTTGATGAGCCGGCACTTGTCGGTTAGCTCAAGTGTGCGCTGCGGATGCACGTTCGAGATGATTTTGTTCGCCCCAATAAACTCTTCGCCGTTCACCATCACGCCTTTGGCTCCCGTGTCGTCGGTTACAATGCGCGTCACTTCGGCGTTGTTGAGCACCGTGCCACCGTTGGCGCGAATCACTTTTATCAGCTCGTCGCTCACCTGTATGGTGCCGTCCACAAAGCGGTAGGCGCTCTCGATGTACGAGTTGTTAATCATTGCGTGGCCATAGAAGGTCGACATATCGCGGATGCCGCCGTAGAGCAGCGCCGAGCCGGCCACAATGTCCTGCAGGTCGGGGTTGCCGATGGTCTCGCTGATGAGCCGCGCCGCCGATGTGCAGAAATAGCGCATTCCTTCGGTGGCAATCACGCCCTGGCGCAATGTCTCGATGCTGATAAGGTCGCCTACTTCCTTGAGTTTCTCGACGTATCGCTGCAGATTCTGGCGCTCGGCGGGGAACTGTTGAGCGAGAGTGTCGATAAATCGTTCGTGGCCCATTGCAAAGTTGTACACCTTGCCGTGGTAGTGAATCTGGTCGAAAGCATCTTCGTCGAGTTTGCGCAGCTTGAGCTTGTCCATTATGCCCAGATACTTGAAATACTGATTCATAATCTGACCATCGTCGAGACTGCCCACATAGTGGATGCCGGTGTCGAGCCGGTGGCTGCCGCGCTGATAGGTCTGGAAGCAGCCGCCGAAGTTGTTGTTCTTCTCGAGCACGCACACGTTGTAGCCTTCCTTGCTTAAGATGGCGCCGCACTCAAGTCCGCCTAGTCCGCTGCCGATGATGATTATGTCGTATTCCATAGCTATTTTCGATTAAAAGATAAGAACGCTGATATGCTGCTTAAACAGATTTTCACATATTTATTCTATTTCAAAAAACTCAACTTTCTAAACTCTAACCCCTTACCTCTAAACTTAAAACTTCAAAAACTTAAAACCTTCTAAACTCTCACCCCTTCACCCTTTCTCAAAATATAAATCGTATTCGAAGTGTACCTGTCGTTTTGGATGGTCTCAACGGTCATTCCGCAGGCGGCGGCAATCTGGCGCATACGCGTTTCCGACAGGAAGCAGAGCCGCTCTTCGGTCTTGTTGAACTTGATGATGCGCGTCGACATCAGTTCGGTGAAGCGTGTCAGGCGGTGGCGCTGCTGCTCTTCGGTGTTGCCGTCGCGGATGATAATCTGGCCGCCGTCGGCAAGGGCTGCCACGCACTTCTCAATCAGTTGCTGCTGATGGTCGGCGCTCATATAGTGCAGCATATCGTTCATTATGAACACGTCGCTCTGCGGCAGCGGATATTCGAGCGCGTTGGCCTGCTCGAACCGCAGATGGCAGTGCTGACGAAGCCATCCGTGCTGCGCCACGGCAATCTTGTCGTCGTCGTAGTCGATGCCCAGAATGTCGCGGTCGGCCGATGTTTGTGCAAGCATATAGCACAACGGGCCGAAGCCGCAGCCAATGTCGGTGATGCGGGCGCGGCGCGGTATCAGTTTGTCGAACAACTCGTAGTTGCCTTCCATACGGATTTTCACGCGCAGATACCACTCTTCGACAGGCCCTTTGAAGATGAAATTGTGCATTATGCGGCTGTGGATGGCCGTGCTCGACGTGGTTGTAAGTTCGTCGTAGAGTTTTTGGTATTCGGCTTTGAACCAGGCCGATATGCGTTTGGTGCGTTCCTGGTAGGTGTCGCCCCACGAGCGGTCGGTGTGGCTGATGCGCGGCAAGACGCTAACCACAATCCTTCCGCGCCGAACCATAAACGGCTGGTTTTTGGGTATCACGTCGCCAGTGCCGTAGAGCAGCACGGGCACAATGTCGAGCCCGAGTGTGTCGGCAAGCATAAACGCGCCTTTGTGGAAGCGTCCGATGCGCCCGTCGGCTGAGCGCGTGCCTTCGGGGAAGATGACCACCGAAAAACCTTCGGCAATGCGCTGCCGCACAGTTTCCTGGTTCAGTTCAACACCGTCGCCCGTGAATATGAATCCCGCATAGCGGATGAGTCCGCCGAACACAGGCGACCGCCACACCCATTTGTTGGTCACCATCACCACGCGCGGCGACAGGGCCAGCATCGACAGTATGTCCATAAACGACTGATGGTTGGCGATGACCACAGCGGGGTGGTCGAAAACCTGACTGTCAACGAGCCGTTTGCTGTACCGCACCTGTCGCGACACAGCAAAAACAAATCGGCACGCTAGGTTCATCAGTCGGCAGATGAGCCGCCGCTTCCATATCCGCCTGACGGGCACCAAATACATCACGAAAGTGAGCAGCCGCAGCACAATGCAGCTCAACACAAAGGCGCCGAAACCGATGAAGGTCAGCAGCACGTCGGCCACGGTGTACGGCATATTGCCCTTTGCGGCGGGGTTGGCAATGAAGAAGTTGAAGATGATGGGCTGAATGGTGAAGGCCACAAGCACCACGGCCAGCATTCCGAACACCGAAAGCAGCGAAATGGACTGAAGCGCAGGATGTTGCGCGAACACCAGCGCGCCCATTCCCACCACAATGGTGAATGCAGAGCAGAAAATGGCTGTTTTGTGCGAGTCAAGTGTCTGACGGCCAGTGCGATACTTGCTCTGAAGGCCGTCCATTATGAATATGCTGAAATCGTCGCCAATGCCGAATATGAAGGTCGAAAGAATGATGTTGATGATGTTGAACTCGATGCCGAACAACCCCATCATTCCCAAAATGATGAACCAACTGATGAGCATTGGCAGAAAACTCATCAGCGTGAGTTCGAGCCGACCGAACGAGATGAGTAACGCAAAGAAAATCAGGAACGAAGACGTGAACAGAATCCAATTGAAGTCGTCGTTCACAGCGTCAATCCATTGGCCAGTGAAGAAGGCGCGGTCGAAAATCACCATATCGCGGCTGTCGCTCATCAGGCTGTAAACCTGCTGTTTGCACGTGTCGGCCAAGCGCACTTGCGTGATGAGCATCTTTGAGTTGTCAGACGGCACCTGCCATTCCTGCATCAGCGTTCCGAACGGACCATCGGTGCGGCTCAGGTCGACGGGCTCGAAATCGCCGTCGAACCATCGGTGGAAACTGCTGAAGGCGCTGGCTTTGAAGTGATAACGCTCGGCTTCGCTCTGAAGCGATTCGTTCAGAATCTGGCGGCGTTCCGTTGTCCAGAAATCGCGCCACAGCGCAATCCGCCGCCGTTGCTCGCTGGGGCTCACCACAAATCGGCTGGCCGATGCGTAGTCGCGAATCAGCCCCGCCTGCCGCAGGCTGTCGAGTCGGGCGTTGATGCGGTTGTAGACGGTCAGCACCGAATCGTCGGTGGGGGCCACGCTCACAAACATCACCGTCTTCTCGTCGCCGTCGTAGTACGATTCCAACTTCTCACGGGCCGCCTTCAGGTGCTCGGGCTCGTAGTACATATCCATCAGGCTGCTGTTGAAGCGCACGTGGCCCGCGGTGAAGCAACTCACTGCAATCACAACCAGCAGCGCGCCCACCAGCCAGCGGTTCCGCTCGTAGTGGTAGGCGTTGATTTTTTCGATGAGCCGCAGCATCCGTCCGCGTTTCACATCGGCCTGACCTTTAAGGAAATGCGGCAGAAAAATTAGGCAGAAAAGCGTGGTGCCGATGAGCGTGAGTGATGCGAAAAGTCCGAAATCGCGCAGCAGCGCCGACGATGTGAAAACCAGCGCAAAAAAGGCACCGATAGTGGTGAAACTGCCCACCGTGAGCGGGTAGGCCAGTTCGTCGATGAGTTGCTCGACAGTGCGCACGTGGTTCTGGTGCGCCAGCATATGGATTGAGTAACTCAGCGCAATGCCGATGACCGCCGCGCCCGCCCCGATGGCTATTGATGAGATTTCGCCTTTCAGCAGGGCAATGAGCGCCAGCGCGAAAAGGCAGCCGAAAAGTGCGGGAACGATTATCAGCGGAACGGTGCGTTTGCGTTTGAAAATGAGCGAGATGAACACCACAATCACAATCAGCGCCACGATTGAAGTCAGGGCGGTGTCGTTCTTGATTTGCCGCGCGTTGTAGACGCTCACCGACGCCCCGCCGAAATACTCGGTTTTGACGCCCGTGTGCATCTTGTTCATTTTGTTGATGTTATCTTCGATAATAGTTACAAGTCCTTCGTTCTCACCGATGCGCCCCATATTGTATTTTGGCGTCAGCACCATCATCAAGGTCGATGTGTCGGCGGTGAACAGGTAACTGTCAACCACCACGTTGTCCGATTCTATCTCGAAATCTTGCAGATTCTCAAGTGTTTGCAGGCCCATCCCCATCGGGTCGCGCAGGATGAACTGCCGTGAGCCCACACCAATGGGCGACACCAGGTTCTGGTAGTTCTGGCGCATTCGACTGGCAATGCCGTCGCGGGTGATGATGGTGTCGAGCCGCACATAGTCGCTGTCGGTCAGGAAGATGGGTAGATGCGCATAGACGAAATCGCTCACCCCGCCAATCATCTGGTTGTCGATGCGCAGCAGGATGCCGCTCAGGTAGTCGGCGGCTTCGGTCAGCAGGGTTTGCTCAAGTTCTTCGGCTGCTTGAATCAGACTGTCGGCAGGCTCACCCGCACGCGGCGAGAAGAGTACCACAATCTTATCCTTAACGTTCAGATTCTGAAACACTTCGGCAGTCTTGTCGTTGTCGCCCGCCGCAGGAAAAAAGTCGGTTACGTTCTGCCTGAAACTGATTCGCGACACAGCCACGGCCATCAGCGCAACGCTGACTACCAAAAAACTGTAGAACAGCACTTTGCGATGCTCAAAAAAGTGGTATATGGCTATGAAAAACTTGCCCATTTTTTAGCGATGCGTGTTCTGCGTCCGAAAAACATTAAAGATAATCGCGGCAAATGTAACCAATTAGGTATGATAAGCGAATTGTTTATGGGGGGAAATCTTTTTATTGTTTTTCATCCAATTCATCAATCAAATAACTGTAAACATAACCTGATGATTGAAAGTAAAGTCCTGTTTTAGGGTCATTCAGTTTCTCAAAAAGGCGCGAAGTGTAAACCGCATCGAACGCATTTTGCATCGTAAGACCGCGCTCGTCCATAAGTCGGGCAATCATATCCTTAACGATTTCTTCCTTCATATTTTGGAATTCGGTCTGTGAAACGTTCATAACTTGATGAGTTTGTCAACGGCCTGCTGTGTGCAGAAGGCGTATTGGAAGGTTATGCCTTTAATATACTGTATTCGGCGAAGAAACTCGTCGAATGTAATGTATCCTTGCTTGAAACGGGTTATTTGCGCGCCGACACGGTCGTTGGCAATCGGGCCATACACTATATCGAAATCGTGAAGCGTCAGACCGTTAGGTTCTGTTCGATGGTCGTATACAAAATGCGCCCACTCTTCGGTGTAATCATCAAAACGCTTGCAACGGAACTTCTGAAAGAGCGCATCGTCAAATTCATAGGCATTGATGACAGGATCAGCGTCTTCGATGTCGGCTTTGAATTGGGCCATCTCCATTGCCTGCTCAAAATCGACAGAGAGATAGAAGGCTCGGCCAAAATCTTTGTTGGGCTTCGATTTTGAAAGTTCGATGTGTTGAATGTCGGTGGTGGAGCCGTGGTAGAGTTTCATAAAAATCCCCCTTTCCGTTGGCAATACAATTGCAGAGTCTCGATGTTTTCACTGACCGAGAGAGTGTGCATTATGCCGTAGTGCTTATCGCACAAAGCAAGTGCTCCATACTGATTCAGATAACGGTAGGCTTGCGCTTCTGACACTTTGTTGCGGGCGGCAAATTCCGCCACAAGCAGAACGATATACTCTATTTTGTCAATTACGGCTGTTGACATATCTCGTTGTGTTTCTTGTATTTTGCACAATGCTCTATCGCAAAGACCGACAATTTGTCGGCTAAAAAACAACTGCAAGATGGTAATTTTTTTTCAATTATAACGCTTTAAGCGAAACAGCACCAGATTACTTCGCCACCTTCTTCCTTCTGAAAACCGTCAGCAGCCCCAGCGCAACCGCGCCCACAACCACGCTGCACAAGGCCGCAAACACAATGCTTCCGACAATGTACGGCAGCAGCGAGTGCTTGACGCTTTCGAGCGTGATGTTGCTCAAAGTTAACTCTATAGGCACTTGCAGAACCTTGCAACCAGTGTAGTAACTGCCGTAAATCAGGAACGGCAGCATTGGCGGAATGCTGATGTTCGATGCCACAAGCGTTAGTATCTTATTGAGTTTCAGCAGGTGGGCAATGGCAAAGGCGATAATCATCTGGTAGCCCCAAACAGGAACAATGCCCATAAAAATGCCCAGCATTATGGCTGCCGTCAGCCGTGCGTTCGAGTCGGGCGAGTGGGTTATGTTGTTGTCGATGAAGCGTTTGATGTTCTCACGTGTGAACTTGCGGCAGAAGTTGCGCGGATAAATCCATAGCAAGGCAATCAGCACCAGAATGGTGTTCAAGATGCTGATGCGTGTGAAGTCGCGGCCAGGGCGGAAGTGCGAAACGCGCTCACCTTCAGGCGGATAATAGACGTGGACAGGAATATTCCTGACCGCAACGCCGCCCCACGATGCAAACACCAGCGCTTCCAACTCAAACTCGTATTTGGCTGTGTAATACCATTTTTGCACATTCATTTGCGTCAGCGGGTAGAGCCTGTAGCCCGATTGCGTGTCGGGCAAGTTGACGCCCGTTTCCAAGCGGAACCAGAAATTCGAGAATTTGTTGGCGAAGGTGTTTTTGCCAGGCATATTGTCGGCCTGAATATTGCGCGAGCCAACCAAAAGATTGTCAGGTGTTTGCTCAATCTCGCCGACAAACGTCGGAATGTCCGATGCAAAGTGCTGCCCGTCGCTGTCGATGGTGATGGCGTAGCGGAAACCGTCGGCTTTGGCCTTGCACAAACCGTTTTTCAG
>CAMJCK010000069.1:0-13261 GCA_946404125.1 uncultured Bacteroidota bacterium
CAGGTGAAGAACGACGACATTGAAACGCCCAAAATTCCGTGCAAATTTAAGTTTTGCCCCGTAAGCAGCAAATTCGGCACGGGCGTGCGGGGCGTGAGAAGCGTGAGCATCGGGTTGTTGTAGTCCTTGCGGATTCCGTAGGCCGCGCCTTGAGCCGTGGCGGTGTAGTTCATATAGGTGAGCGGCGTGCTGCTGAACTGCCTGTCAATGGCCGCACCGAAACCAGGAATCACTTCTTCGGCCAACGCAATGCACTCTTGCGCTTTTTGTTCTTTAAACTGCTGATATTCAGTACCACGACGGCCAACTTGCGTGTCGGCCCAACGCTCAACTTCGGGCCAGTACATCGGCGTGAGAATGTCGACGTTTGCCGCCGACTTGCCATCGGCTGCCGCGCGGTACGAGAGCAGTATGCCGCCAATCGGCTGCTCAGGCTGATAATCGGACAGATTCCAGACATCGGCCGTGCGGTAAACATACTGATTACGATTGAGATACGGCACTGCACCACTCTTCAGCGCAATGTTCACGGTGAACATTCCGAAGGTGTTTTGCAGACTGCCAATGCGGCGGCGGTAGATTTTGCGCACCTGCGTGCTCTCTTTTATCAAATCGAGCGTGGCGGCTGGGTGAGCGTCAGAGATAAACCATTCTGCTTCAATGTGTTCGCCATTGGCCAAAGCCGCAAACGACAGCCGCCCGTCGCTCTCAACAAGTTCGGCAACTTCGGCATTGGTGAGTACCGTTCCGCCCATTTGCCGAATGCCGTTAACAAGTTCATCAGCAATAAGTTGACCGCCGCCATTGAGCCGCCAGGCGCTCTGAATGAACGAACTGTTGATTTGCGCGAAAACGTAGAGCGGCAGCGTCTGCTTCGAGAGTTCCATCTTGAGCGACGTGCCCGACACAACGTTGCGCAGTAGCGGGTCGGTAATGGTCTCGCACAGGAACTCGTAGGCCGACCGCGTGAAGAGCGACGTGCTGAAGACATCGGTGTCGGTGCGCGGACGGAAACTGTCCTTCAGGCCGTCGCCAACGCGCTTGAGCATAGCCACATAGCGGTTCAGATTGTCGCGCTGGTGCGGAAACTGCGCGGCCAGAGTGTCGGCAAAATGCTGATAACCATTGGCAAAGAAATACGATTGGCCGCCAATGCGCACTTCGTCGAAGGCGTCGTTGTCAAGGCGGTGCCACGGCAGGCTCATCAGATTGAAATAGCGGAAGATAGCGTTCAGCGGCTGACCATCGTCGAGCCCGCCAACATAGTGGAAGCCCGTGTCGAATTCCGACTGTCCGCGGCGGAAAGTCTGCAAGCAACCGCCAACCACCGCATTCTTTTCCAACACACACACATTCAATCCCTTACGAGCCAGAATATAGGCGCACTGCAATCCGCCAAGTCCGCTTCCGATTATCGCAACATCATATTTCATCTGCTTTGAAAATATGCGCGAAGGTAATAATTTTGGACGATAGACAACGGACGGCAGACGACGGACTACAGACATTGTTGGTGAATTGGTGAATCTGTGAATCGAAAAATTTGTGATGTAAGTTTGCAAAATTTCTGTTATCGACTTCACCGACATTCAATCCGATTTTTGCAAGCGTTTGCATAAAAACCCACATTTTCAGCGTATTATTTTGCCTGTTGTGTGTCGGACTGATTGCTCAAAACTCTACTTTTGCGCTTTCTTTTCAGGAAGGGTCCGATGCGGTTTTCCCGGCAAGAAACAGATTGGTTTACAGTTTGATAATGAATTTGATTAAGAATTAATAAGTATATGTCGTTTATCGGAATTTACCTTTTGACACTTTTGGCGGCAATGCTGCTTGTGGGGCTGCTCAAGCCCAGCGGCAAGAGCGTTGTCGCGGTTTGCGGCACGTTGGCCCTGTCGGTTGTGAGCAGTGTGCCGGCCGTTGGCGCGCTAATGGGGCAGACCTTTACCTGTGGTTTTGCCGGCTCGTTCTTCACCGGACCGGTGCGCGTGGTTATCGACCCATTGGCGGCGTGGTTCATTCTGGTTATCAATTTCACAATGATTACCAGCGTGTTATACGGCCGCCAGTATATGCAGGCCTATGCCGACCGCCGTTCGGCCCTGAGTCTGCACTGGATGTGCTATCTGCTTGTGCACGCGGCACTTACAACCATTTGCACAATGCAAAACAGCATTGGCTTCCTGGTTGCGTGGGAACTGATGGCTTTCAGTTCGTTTGTGCTTGTCATTTTTGAAGGCGACAAGGTGCGCACCATTCGCGCCGGCGTCAACTACCTGATACAGTCGCACATAGGTGTGGCGCTGCTCACCGTGGCGTTCGTCTGGGTGGCAATGGTGTCGGGCACCTACGATTTTTCGGGCATTGGGCAGTTTGTCGCCACGCAGTCGAAGGCGGCCTGCTTCGGGCTGATGATGCTTTTCTTCGTCGGGTTCGCCTTTAAGGCCGGCTTTGTGCCGTTCCACACCTGGCTGCCGCACGCTCACCCCGCCGCGCCGTCGCACGTTTCGGGAATGATGTCGGGCGTGCTTATCAAAATAGGTATCTACGGCATTGTCAGAATGCTTATCTTGATAAATGTCAACTATTTGGCTGTCGGCTATTTCATTCTCGCCATTTCAGTCGTTACGGGTGTTTACGGCGTGATGATGGCCATTGTGCAGCACAATCTGAAGAAACTTCTGGCTTATCACAGCGTTGAGAATATCGGCATTATCGGCATTGGAATTGGTGTCGGCTGCCTGGGTTTGGACTATGGAAATCAGTTACTTGCGATTATCGGCTTTGCCGGCGGACTGCTGCACGTGCTCAACCACTCGCTGTTCAAATCGCTGCTGTTCTACGGCGCGGGCAACGTCTATCAGGCCACGCACACAATGGATATTGAGCATTTTGGCGGGCTAATCAAGAAGATGCCGCAGACAGCCTGGCTGTTCCTGCTGGCGAGTCTGGCCATATGCGGACTGCCGCCGTTCAACGGATTTGTGTCGGAATTCATTATCTACAACGGCCTGTTTGGCGGCATAAACGCTTCGTTCTCAACCGCTTCGGTGCTGATGTTCGTGGCGGCGATGGCCGGTTTGGCGCTCATTGGCGGATTGGCCATAATGTGCTTCACAAAGGCGTTCGGAATTGTCTTTTTGGGTGAGCCGCGCCACGAGTTCCATTCGCAGCCGGCAGAATTCGGCCCGGCGCGCTTGCTGCCGATGTATCTGGTTGGATTGCTGATAGTTGCCGTTGGCCTGTTCCCGCAATATTTTGTGGGCGCACTGCAAACTGTTCTGGCACAGACGGTTGGCGGCGCTACTCACCAGAGCGTTCTGCCGCTTTGCTGTGGCGCAATGAAATGGATAAGTTGGTATATGATTGGTTTCGTGATACTTGTGACGTTGGTTTACGGGTTGCGCAGCCTTTGCGCCAGCCGTTTGCCCAAGGCCGAAGGCGACACCTGGGGTTGCGGCTATCTTGCCCCGACGCCCAAAATCCAATACACGGCCAGTTCGTTTGTGCGCTCTTACCGCCGTCTGGCCAAGCCGCTGCTGAATATCCGCAAGCGCGCCGTCGATGTTGAAGGCGTTTTCCCGTCGCCGGCTTCGTACTCAACCGAAGCGCTCGACCACACCGAAACCGGGCTGATTCACCGTCCGCTGCGTGTTTTCCGTTTGATGCTCAATAAGTTGTCGTTTCTGCAGAACGGCCGGCTTCAGAACTACATTCTCTACGGACTGCTGTTTATTGTGGTGGTGCTCGGCGTTCCGTTTATCTGCCACATTATCAGAGTATTTATAAACTATTTAAACACATTATTATAATGTTGAGTTTCGCGTTGATTTTTGTTGCCAGCCTGTTTTTCACGGGCATTGTGGTGCGCGTCAAGAGTCTGGCGTCGGGGCGGAAGGGCCCGGGCGTTTTCCAGCCAATCCGCGACATTTGGCGCCTTCTGCGCAAGGGCGCGGTCTATAGCCGCACAAGCAGTCTGGTTTTCCAACTGGCGCCGTCGGTTTATTTCGCGTCCATACTGGCTGCCATAGCCGTTGTTCCGCTCGGCTCGTACGGCGGAATTATCTCATTCTCTTGCGATTTCGTCTTTTTCGCCTACGTTCTGGCGCTTGGCAAATTCTTCTGCATTATTGCCGCGCTCGACACCGGCAGCAGTTTCGAAGGAATGGGCGCCAGCCGCGAAGCCCTGTTCTCGATGCTCGCCGAACCGGCCTTTTTCATTCTGATGGGCACGCTCGGCCTGCTCACTGGACACACGTCTTTCTTGCAGATTTTCAGCGGTTTGCATATCGATTCAAACCTTTCGTACATACTCGTGACCATTGCCTGCTTCCTGCTCATAATGATTTGTATGATTGAGAACAGCCGGATGCCGGTCGATGACCCCAAAACGCACCTGGAACTCACTATGATTCACGAAGTTATGATACTCGACAACAGCGGCTTCGACCTTGGTCTGATTCTGCACGCCACCAACCTGAAATTCGCAATGTACGGCGCCCTGATTGCCAACCTTTTCATTGGCAATATGCCGCTCTGGCCGTCGGTTGCGGCGTTTTTCGGCATTCAGATAGCCACAGCCGTGGTGGCCGGCGTCATTGAGTCGTTTATGGCGCGTTTCCGGATGGGCCACAACTCGCAGTTCATTCTGGTGCTCTCGTCGCTCGCCCTGCTGATGCTTCTCGGCGTAATGCTGATTATTAATTGAAGGACTGAAGGACTGAATGATTGAATGAGTAACTGATTATCTAATGCCTAGTGCCTAATGCCTAATGCCTTTTTAACTTATAACTTAAAACTTCATAAAACTTATAACTTAAAATGACCACAATCCTTCTTATCATATTCGCAATCACGCTGTTATACTTTTCGATAGCGAATCGTTTGATGACTTATCTGTCGATTCTGACATTGCAGGGCGTGCTGCTGTTTGGCGTGGCTCTGCTTGAGTTGCGCGAGATGAGCGCCGTCAACTTCGCCTTCATTCTGCTTGAAACAGTGATAGTTAAGGCCGTTGCCGTTCCGCTTTTCATTCGCCACGTCATTAAAAAGAACGGAATCCGCCGCGAAGCCGAGCCGTTTGTTCCGTACTTTATCTCACTGATTGTCACCACATTGATAATCGTTATCGCCTTTGTGCTCTCAACAATGGTCGATGCGCCGAACATTAACCGCACCTATTTTGTGGTGGCCATTTCGGCGGTTTTCAGCGGGCTGTTCTTCATTGTGTCGCGCAAGAAGATAATCACCCACGTCATTTGCTACGCGCTTATCGAGAACGGCGTGTTCATTCTGTCGCTCGCCGTGGGCAACGAGATGCCGCTGCTGGTCAACCTTGGCGTGCTTCTCGACGTGTTTATCAGCATTTTCCTGCTGGGCATTTTTATCAACAAAATTGGCAATGTGATTAACGAAGGCAGTGTGGCCGAATTGAGTAGTATTAAAGATTAACCGTTTGGTAATATGATAGTTACATATCTGATAGTATCGATTTTGATTGCGCTCTTGCTGTTTGTCAACAAGAGCAGGGCGCTCAACGGCGCGTTTGTGGGGCTGTTTATGGTTCTGCAGTGCGCGCTCACGGTTTTCGAGTTCACGCAGCGCGGAAACTACGACGCCGTCTATTTCAAGGCCGACTCGCTTGCCCTGCTGATGCTTGCGGTGCTCACCGTGGTGGCCATTCCGGCGCTTCTGCACAAGTTCAACTATGTTGAGCCCGAAGCCGAGACGCCACGCTCGCGCGGAATCTACTATGGCGCTATGGTTCTGCTGGTTATGGCGCTTTCGGCGGCCACGCTGTCGTCGCATATCGCCGTCACCTGGATTTTTGTCGAAGTAACCACCTTGAGCGCGTCGGCACTGGTTTTCCACCGCCGCAACGCCGGCTCAATCGAAGCCACCTGGAAGTACATTTTCGTCTGCTCAATCAGCCTTGTCTTCGTGTTTATCGGCATTCTGCTGGTCAGCATATCGCTTGGCGCGGCCGGGCAGGCGCAGTTGCAGTACGACAGCCTGATGCGCGTCGCCGCCGACCTTGACCCGTTCTGGATTAAAATCGCCTTCGTCTTCATTTTCGCCGGCTACACCGCCAAATTCGGGCTTCTGCCGATGTACACTGCCGGAATCGACGCCAAAGACAAGGCGCCCGCACCCGCAGCGGCGCTGTTTTCGAGTGTGCTGATGAACGTTGGCTTTGTTGGCATTTTCCGATTCTACCAGATTGTGGCGCGCACCAGCGTCAGGCCGTGGGCCGATACCATAATTATGGTTGTGGCCGTTCTGTCGATTCTCATTTCGGCCGTCTATCTCATTAAAGTGAAGAATATCAAGCGAATGCTGGCTTATTCAAGCGTCGAGCATATGGGCGTTGTGGCGCTCGGACTGGCTGCCGGCGGCGTTGGCTGCTTTGCCGCAATTCTGCACCTTGTGCTGCACAGTTTCGCCAAATCGGCAATGTTTTTCCACACCGGACACATTTATAAATACTTCAAATCGAAGAACATATACAGCATTGGCAACTATTTCGGCCACAACCGCGCCGGCGCCGTGTTTATGCTGCTGGCGTTTGTCTGCATTGCTGCGATGCCGCCTTCAGGCCTGTTTGTCAGCGAGTTGCTGACGTTCAAGGCGCTCATTGCCAGCCACCACATTCTGGTGCTCGTGATTGTGCTCGTGCTGCTCACCACCATTATCTGGGCTTTGGGGCGCAACATTCTGAAAATGCTCTTTGTCAATTCCGAGAATGTTCACGTGCAACCGTCTGTGCGACACAATGTTGCAGAGATGGTGATGCAATATTTGCTGCTAGCTCTCACTGTTTGGCTCGGATTCTGCCCGCCGCAGTGGTTCGTGGGTTTGATTGAAGAAGCCGTTCAACTTATAACTTTCTGATAATATGGATTTTATTAGCATAAAAAACAATCAGTGCATACGGTTTGGCGAGATTCCCGTTCTGCCTTATGCCGATTTTTACAGCCTGATAGACAATAAGTTGACAACCGCGCCCGATGCACATTGCGTCGCCTATTACGGCGTGCCGATGGACGGCAAAATCCGTCTCATTTGCTGCCTTGCCGACGATGCCACGCACCTTATCGATGTTGCTTCGGCAATGGTTGAGCCCACGGCCGTTCTTGAGTCGCTCACCCCCAAACACCTTGACCTTCAGTTGTTTGAGCGCGAGATTCACGAGAATTTCGGTGTCGGATTCAGCGGCCACCCGTGGCTCAAGCCCGTACGCTATCCGCACAATGCCGCCGACCGCTCGCTGAAAATGCAGGATTATCCGTTCTATCAGATTGACAGTGAAGAACTTCACGAAGTGGGTGTGGGCCCGATTCACGCTGGAATCATTGAGCCTGGACACTTCCGCTTCATTTGCAACGGCGAACAGATTCTGCACCTTGAAATTCAGTTGGGCTATCAGCACCGCGGCGTTGAGACGCTTTTCTTGCAGAAAAACAATCTGTTGCAGCGCGCCACACTGGCCGAGAACATTGCAGGCGACACCGTCATTGGTCACTCAACGGCGTTTGCCAACCTTTGGGAAAGCCTTTGCGGATTCGAGCCGAGCCGCCAACTGCAAATTGAACGCGCCTTCGCACTTGAAAATGAACGCATTGCAATCCACACTGGCGACTTGAGCGGTATCTGCACCGACATTGCCTATCAGTTGGGCAACTCGGTTTTCGGCCGCTTGCGCACGCCCGTAATCAACTATTTCCAACGTTGGGCGGGCAACCGCTTTGCCAAGGGGCTTATCCGTCCTGGCAAGACTAACTTCCACTTTACCAAAGAGTTGGCGCAGCAATGGATAGAAATGATTTCGGCCTATCAGCCCGATTTTGTTGAGATGGCAAACCAAACGTTCGACCTGCCGTCGGTGCTGTCGCGAATTGAGCGCACAGGCATTGTCGAGCCCGAAACGGCGCGAAAGATTGGAATGGTTGGAATGGCCGCCCGCGCAAGCAACGTTAGCCGCGATGTGCGTTCGTCGCACCCGTGGGGCTACTACAACGAGATTCAGTATCAGCCAGTTACAGAGCCTGTCGGCGATGTTTACTGCCGTGCCCGTATCCGCCACGACGAGATTCTGAAATCAATTGACCTGATGAAGCAAATGATTGATACTATGGATTATACCGCACAACCGTCGGCACCGCTGGCCAACGCCGCCGCCGACTCGTTTGTGGTGTCGCTTGTTGAAGGCTGGCGTGGCGAGATTTGCCACTGCGCAATCACCGACGCGCAAGGTAACTTGCTGCATTACAAGATTAAAGACCCGTCGTTCCACAACTGGCTCGGCCTTGCCCTTGCCGTCCGCAACAACGAGATTTCCGATTTCCCAATCTGCAACAAGAGTTTCGACCTTTCGTACAGCGGACACGACTTATAAATTGAAGGATTGAATAACTGATTGATTGAATGTTCGCACAGATACAAATTACTAATGCCTAGTGCCTAATGCCTAACACCTAAATTGCTATGTTTATCAACAACTTAAAAATATTATTCCATCAAGGAAAACAGTTCATTCCCGATGTTACGACAACCGAAGTTCCTGGAGTGTTCCGTGGTCGGCCTGTGATTACCGATGCTGCTTGCAACGAGCAAGAACTCATCGATTTATGCCCCACGGGCGCAATCAGCGGCAAACCATTGAGCATTGATTTGGGACGTTGCACCTTCTGCGGTGAGTGCGCCATTGCCTGTCCCGAAAAAATCCGCTTCACAAAGGATTACAAAATGGCAACCAACGACCGCAATCGTCTGATTGTCAGTGGTGACCAACCCATTGAAGTGGATGCCGACAAGGTTCGCGCCGAGATTCACCGTTTGTTTGGCCGTTCGCTCAAACTGCGCGAAGTGTCGGCCGCTGGCGACAACAGTTGCGAGTGGGAACTGAACGCCACCAGCAATGTCAACTTCGATATGGGCCGCTTCGGTATCGACTTTGTAGCGTCGCCACGCCACGCCGACGGCATTGTGGTTACTGGCCCAATCTCTGAAAATATGGCCGAAGCGCTCGAAATCTGCTACCACGCCACCCCCGACCCGAAAATCCTGATTCTGGCTGGCACCGACGCCATTAGCGGCGGCATTTTCGCCGACAGTCCCGCGCTTAACCGCTCGTTTTTAGACAAATACAAAGTCGATTTATACGTTCCTGGAAACCCCGTTCACCCGCTGGCTTTCGTCAATGGCGTGTTGAGTTTGGTTAGGGGAAAGAAGTAGTATCCGATAATTATCGAGAGAGTGATTATATAAAAATGCCGCCACAATGGACGGCATTTTTTTTTGTTGGCGATAAGGGCGTTTCAATATAGTACTCGCAGTTAGAAGTATCTGTTGACAACCCAATCAAATTTTGGCTTTGCTACTATATTCCCTTTTTCATCTATTATTCCCCATTTGCCTTTCTGTTTAAAAAATATGGTGTTTTCAAAAATCCTAATATTGTCATATTGTGGATGAATAACCAACGTGCCGGTCTCATCAATACAGCCCCATTGGCCGTTTATTTTGACACGAGCCAAACCATTTTCGGCGAAATCGCTAACATCGTCAAATTGCGGTTTGATAACCCAATTGCCAGTTTCGTCAATATAACCCCATTTGCCGTTTAGTTTGACGCGAGCCAAACCATTTTCGGCAAAATGCCAAACATCGTCAAACTGCGGGTTGATAATCCACTTGACAGTTTTGTCAATATAGCCCCATTTGCCGTTGAATTTAACAGCAGCCAAACCGATTTCAGCAAAATCCCAAACAGCGTCAAATTGCGGGTTGATAACCCACTTGCCAGTTTTGTCGATAAAGCCCTCTTTGCCGTTTAAATCGACAATAGCCAAACCATTTTCTTTAAAACTGCCAGCCCCGTCAAATTGCGGGTTGATAACCCACTTGCCAGTTTTGTCGATAAAGCCGAATTTGCCGTTTAGTGTGACGAGGGCCAAACCGTTTTCGGCAAAATTACGAGCCCAGTCGAATTGCGGATTGATAACCCAATGGCCAGTTGTATCAATATAGCCACATTTGCTGTTTAAATCGACAATAGCCAAACCGTTTTCGGCAAAATCATCAGCCCCGTCAAATTGCGGTTTGATAACCCAATAGCCAGTTGTATCAATATAGCCATATTTGCCGTTTAATTCGACAATAGCCAAACCGTTTTCGGAAAAAGGCCAAACATTGTCAAATTGTGGGTTGATAACCCAATGACCAGTTGTATCAATAAATCCCCCTTTGCCGTTTAATTTAGCAATAGCCAAACCATTTTCGGCAAAATACCCCAAATCGTCAAATTGCGGTTTGATAACCAAATTGCCAGTTGTATCAATACAGCCATATTTATTCTTTAATTCGACACGAGCCAAACCTTTTTCGGAAAAATCCCAGACATTGTTAAATCGCGGTCTGGTAACCCAATGGCCAGTTTTGTCAATATAACCGCATTTATCCCCCAATCCAGCACAAATGAGAGTTGTATTATTGTTGTTTGGTGTTGTGCAACCAACCAAAATTGTTGCTGCTAACATTGCTGTTGCCAATAATTTACATTTCATAGTTCGTCGGTTTTAAACGTGAAAGACAAAATAAAAATCACACAAATATAGTGTTTCTAATAGCATCCTTATTCATAGGAAAATCAAATATTATCGTTTGAGTTTTTTGCGTTTGGCATATTTTTCTCATTAGGCATCGAAAATCCTGATTCTGGCTGGCACCGACGCCATTAGCGGCGGCATTTTCGCCGACAGCCCCGCGCTTAACCGCTCGTTTTTAGACAAATACAAAGTCGATTTGTACGTTCCAGGAAACCCCGTTCACCCGCTGGCATTTGTCAATGGCGTGTTGAGTTTGGTGAAAGGGAAGAAGTAGACTCAAGTGCTATATAAAACAAAATGGCGGAAATAAACATTTCCGCCATTCTTTGTTTTTATTTCTGGAATCATTTCACTGTCACTTCCGACAAATAACTCTCTCTCAACTTTTTAACCACCGTTTTACCTTTCAGCGTCACGTTCTCTTGCAGGCGGATGTCGACAGACGATGCGCCCACTTTCACGCTGAACGTGCCTGGAGCGATGTTCCACTGGCGCTGGCCGTTGTTGCTGTAGTAGCCGAACTGCTCGATGTGGAGTTTCACGCGCACAGTCTTTGTCTCGCCCGGGTTGAGCGATACGCGGGCGAATCCCTGCAACTGAATTGGCCGAATATTCTGATTATCTGCCGTTGGCGAAAGATAAATTTGTGCAATCTCGTCGGCAACAACCGAGCCAGTATTCTTCACCTCGAACGACAAATTGACGCACGGCGCACTGGTTGAGACTTCGCCGTCGATTTGCAGATTGCCATATTCGAAAGTGCTGTAACTCAATCCGTAACCAAACGGCCACTGAACGCGGCTATCAGGTGTAGAGGAATAATTGTAGCATATTGGCTCGTAAACTTCAGTAATGGGGTAACTAACTGATAATTTGGCCGATGGCGATACACGGCCGTAGAGAATATCGGCCACGGCGTTACCGCCTTCCTCGCCCGGATACCAAGCCTGAATAACGGCTGCGCACTTCTCGGCCAATCCCGAAACCACTTGGGCACGGCCGCCAAAGATGACAAGAACAACAGGCTTACCTGTTGCAATCAGCTCATTCACAAACTCTTCCTGGTGGCCTGGCAGTCGCAGTCCCTGGCGATTGCGGTTTTCGCCGCAGAGCATCACATTCTCGCCCACAGCCGCCACAATCACATCGCTTTTAGCGGCCAAACGCAAGGCTCCGGCTTTGTCGGCCTTCTCGCTCGACTCAACTTTGCGGTGCAGAATCTCATAGTCCCAAGCGCGTTTGTCGCCGCCGTTCGACAGTTGGGTTTCAATGGTATCGGTCCAGTCGCAGCCGCGCGAGTAACTGATTGTCACGCCGTTGGGCTTGCGCGCTGTCATTCCTTCGAGCAGCGGCACCACGTGCGGGTGGTCCAAATCGGTCATTATCCTCTTCCAGAAATAGGTCATCGACGGGAACGCGTAATCGCCGCACATCGCCCACATTGAGTTGGCGTTGGGGCCTGTCAGCAAAACGTTGAGTTCCGACTTTTCGGCAGATTGTTTCGCGCCAAGCGGAAGAATACCATTATTCTCTAACAGCACAACCGACTGTGTTGCAATCTGATATGAAGTTTGCCGCTCGTCGGGTGTGTCGAGTTCGATTTTATCGGTTGAGTAGAGATACGGATTTGGGTCGAGCAGGCCAGCGTGCAGTTTGTGACGCAGAACGGCCTTCACGGCACGCTCAAAAGCCGCCGGCTCAACAAGTCCGCTGTCGATTGCCTGTTGCAGATACTGATAGTTGGCGCCGTGAGGAAAATCGGCATCGCAGCCGCCGTTGATGGCCGCAGCCGCCTTGTGAACGGCATCGGGCTGGTCGGGAATCTGGTCGATGGCGGTGTAATCGCTCACCACCATTCCATCGAAACAGAGATAATTGCGCAGAATATCGATAAGTATCTCACTGTTAGCCACACAGTTGGTGCCGTGAACAGCGTGATAGCCTGGCATCACCACACGGCTTCCGGCAAGGCGAATCATCGCCTCGTGCGGCAACAGAATCTCCTCCATCAACTCTTTCTCATCGGCATCGCCACCACCGCCGTAGCCTAAATAGTGCTTTGAGCAGGTGCCAACGCCTTGTTTCAGGTCACCCTGCTGAAGGCCTCGGGCAAAGGCCATGCCCATCGCCGCCGACAGGTAACCGTCTTCGCCATACGACTCCTCAAGCCTGTTGAACGACGGCGTGCGGCACACATCCACCATCGGCGAAAGCGACAGAACACCACCCATTTGGCGCATCACTTTGCCCGTCTGGCGCGTTTTGAGTTCGGCCAACTCGGTGTTAAACGAGCACGCCTGCCCAATCTGCTGTGGATAAATGGTGGCGCCGCGCGTGTTGACTCCCGACAGCACCTCCTCGTGGAAGAGTGCGGGAATGCCGTTTGGCGTGTTGGTCATCAGCCACTGCTGGACGGCAGCCACACGGTCGCGCAAAACGTTGGGGTCCATTGGTTTCTGGCTGGCATACTGCGAGAAATGACCGATTCCGTAGGGTATCATCTGGCGGCAGCGAGCCGTGTCGAGCAGCCCCTGCGCGTCGAAAAGCGTGTCCATATACATACTGCGCAGCTGCGCGATACGCTCCTGCTGCGGCATTCGGTTGTAGAGTTGGTCGATTAGTTGCTCGTCGGCGTTTTTGGCTGTGCAGCCTGC
>CAMJCK010000070.1:0-12564 GCA_946404125.1 uncultured Bacteroidota bacterium
TGCATCAGAATCGGACGCCCAGCCAACGGCAGAAACTGCTTTGGCACATCGCCGCCCATTCGGCTGCCCGAGCCACCTGCCACTATGATAACGCTGCGGTTCATAACTTGCAATCGTGAAGTGCCTCAATCATTTTCTGCGATGTGATGCCGATGCCGTCAACCACATATTTCGCCTGCGAGTAGAACGGCAGCCGCTTCTGCAGCGTGGTCTCAATGTATTCAACAAGTTCCTCGTAGCTCTTGTCGTGCAGCAGCGGGCGGTCCTTGTGCGAGTTCATCAGGTTCCAGACGAGCGCTTTGGGCGTCATCTCAATGTAGAGCGTGGCGCCGTGGGCGTTTAGTTGCTGCATATTGTCGAAAAAGCAAGGTGTGCCGCCACCCGTAGCCACAATGGTGTTCTCGAGTCCGAATGTCTGCATCATCGCCTCGCGCTCAATTTGGCGGAAGCCGTCCTCGCCCCTTTCGGCAAAGATTTCGGCAATAGTCTTGCCCTGCTCGGCCTCAATTTTTTGGTCAAGGTCGATGAAGTTGTAGTTGATGTCGCGCGCAAGCCGCTTGCCGTAAGTGGTTTTGCCCGCACCCATATATCCGATTAGGTAGATTAACATTCTGCTATCGATTTTGCCGCAATGTTATTAAAAATGACGCCAATAAAAAAACGGGGTGGCCAAAAAGTAGTCAACCCCGATTACGCCTAACTGTCGATTGCCGTCCTACTCCACCATCACCTCATCAACACTCTTGCGCGGCGCATAGAATTTTGGCGCATCGGCATAGCCAAGTCGCAGAGTTATAGCAGGATAACCGTTGATTTCCAATTCCGAACGCAGTTTTTCGGTGAGTGCGGGAATCTCGCAAGGCTGATTGCTGAAATTGTAGGCCAAACCCGAGCCGCAGACCGTAAGCAGCAGACGCTCAAGCGTTTTGCCAAGGGCAATATAATCTTTTGGTGAAGTGCCGTCGGTGCTCAATACGCAAAAGTGTGACGCTGAGGCATTTACCTTGTCATCGGTTTTGTTTTGCGATTTTGGATTCAGAGCCATCTTTACAAACATCCGCCCCATCGGCTTGGGTGTGGAAGGGAAGCCCAAAACATTGTAACACAGGCCGTTTCGCGTCTGAGCAATGTGCTTTTTGTTGAACCGCATCCACGACAGCAGCTCGCGTTTGAAAGCCGTGTCGCTCATCTGAATATTGTTGCCTTCAGCAATTCCTCGGCAAATGAAATCGGCCTGCGGTGTGCCCGAAGCGAAAATGGCAACACTCTTATTATCAATTGATTTTAGTGCATCAATCTGCTCTTGCGGAATTCTTTTGCCCGTGAAACTTCCGCGGTGCGTGTGGCGCGTTTTAATGTGCGCGAAAAGTGTATCGGTTGCGCAACTATCCGATTTTGTGAATGTTACAACAATTTTACTATCAGTGTATTCGTAGTCGGACGTGTAGCCGTAGTTGGTTGCGGCAATCTGCATATTCTCGAGCGCGCAGCCAAGACTGATAAACAACTCTTTGTCCGATGAATCGACAACCGCCAGCCGCTTCGTAAAATCGGGCGATATAACTATTGTATTTCCAACAATTTGAAACTTCCACGGCTGCGAATTATGTCCCGACGGAGCGCAAATGGCAAACGAGATCAGAATTTTCGCGATTTCAAAAAAAGTGAGATTTTCCATATTCAATCAAATATTTTATCAAACATAAAATCAATGGTTTCCAGCAACTTATCCCAACCCGAATCGTTGTTGATTTCGAGCGAACAGTAAACACCACAGTTCTCGCTCAAAATGTAAAGATATGACACTGACGCAGTTATGAGAGTTGATATTCCCCCCACGCGGTCAAGGCTGAAGCCCGACTGCTGACTTACGGCATTGATGATTTTGAGTGCGGTCTGCTCACGGCGCTCCCGCAGTTTCTCAATGGCAGGATTGTTGGTGGTAAACTCCCAACGGTAGAGTTTGCGCAGCGCTGGCGATTTCCGCAGCATATCTATATAGGCTCGAAAAATTGCCTTTGAAAAGTCCTTCACGTTATCGTACTGCATTACTGGAAATTCGGTGTTAAGCCAAAAATCATTGTCTTCCAAATACTTGGCCAAAAGTTGCTCGATTGAGCCAAAATATCTGTAAATCAACACCTTCGAAACACACGAAACATTTGCCACAGCGTTTACACCCACAGCCTCGAAGCCTTCGGCCTCCACAATCTTGCCAACGGCTTCGAGTATGCGTTTTTCTGTCAGATTTCTATCTCTAGTTGTCATAATCAATATTTGTTACTTATCGGTTACAAAAGTATGTAACCAATCGGTAACAAACAAATAATTTTTGAAGAAAATTTTATCTATGGTTATAATTGTCATATATTCAGTATTATAACTAACATTATTCTTTTGCATCATTGAAATAAAAAACCTCTATCTTTACTTGAATTATAAAAACAGCAACAATGAAGAAATTATCATTATTGGCTATTGGCCTGTGCGCGTGTATGTTTGCATCGGCACAAAAAGTGATTGTAAAAGGCGACCTGAAATGCCTGAAAGGTGTTGATGCCGTCAGTGTTAACTTCACCTACGATAATATGCAAGTGGGGAAAATGACTGAAGCTGACTACATTACGAAAAAAACTACGGAAGGCAACGAAAAAGAAGCCGGCCGCGGTGACAAATGGCGCGAAGCGTGGGAAAGTGACAAGCAGAATGTCTATCCGGCAAAATTCCGTGAATTGTTTACCAAGCACAGCGAAATCATCTGCAAAGACGAAAAGCAGAAATATGATATTCAGGTAAATACCGACTTTTTTGAGCCGGGATTCAATGTCGGCGTTATGCGCCAAGATGCCTATATCAACGTGACCATTAGAATTCTTGACACAGAGAATTCGAACAAGGAAGTCGCCACTGTGCAGATTCTCAAATCATTAGGCTATACGGCTATGGGCTATGACTTTTCTGTTGCCGACCGCGTCGGCGAAGCTTATGCACGAGCAGGAAAAGTATTGGCCGGAAAAGTCAAAAAGGCTTGCAAATAAAAGGCTGATAATTTGTTATCAAATAGAAAAGGAAATCCTCACAGTGGGGATTTCCTTTTTTTATTAATTATATTCTATCACTTTAAAACAGCGACATCTGCTCGCCCGAGCCCGTTGGTGGAACAATGTCGTCGCCCGAGTTGTCGTCAGTGTCGGTTGGTTCAATCTCCTCGGGTTGCTCATCTTCCTCAGGTTCAAGCGGTTCGTCTTCTTTTATCGGTTCAATCTCCTCAATGCGCTTAACCTCGTAGGTGGTCAGGCGCTTGCCTTTGGCCGAGAAGCCCTTAATGCCGATAAACTCATCGACATTGATATCCTCGGCAGGCCGCTCGGTGTTTTTGCCGCCAAAGGTGACGCGGATTTGCGGCCAGCGGTGGCTTGTGAGAAGCACCAGAAGCGAGCCTTCTTCGGGACTGATAAAGAGTTCAGTTTTCTTCGATTCGGCAATCTCGAAACGCTTGATATAGTAGAAGTTCTGCCCCGCATCCCAGAAAACGGCGGTGAACACCTTGCCAGGCACGTACTTCTCAATGAGCAGCACATCTTCGGGATAGTGGTTTGTCAGGTCGAACGATGTGAGTTGGAAGGTGCCGCTGCGGGTGATGACCAGAATACGGTCGTCGCCACGGAACTCGCCAACGTAAGTGGCTCGCTCGTCGGTGCTAAGGCGCATAACAACGTCGTCGAACCAGATTTTCAAACCGCCCAGCGTCGATACGCCCGACTCTTTGAGCACAATGCGGTGCACCTGCTGACGCGTTAGAATGTTGCCTTGACTCTGACGGCCCTTTATCATCAACTTGCTGAAATCCAGTTCGAAAATGTGCTTTTTCATTCCAGGTTTCGGGCGCAGGTAGATTTTCACCGTTTCGGCCTCGCCGTTGGGGTTGGCAGTGAAATAGAGCACTTTCGAGCCAGGCTTTTCCTGCGTCACATCATATTCGCGGTCGCGTGTAACTCCCTTAACAGCAAAGCGTTTCATATACACGGCGCCTTCTTTTCCGTCGCGGTAGATGGCGTTGTAGATGGTGCGCTCGTCGTTTTTGCGGAACACGGCCACGTGAATAATGTCCTTGCCCACGAATTTCTTGTCTTGCACTTTGGTAACCAGATATTTACCATCGGCGCGGAATATAATTATATCGTCGATGTCAGAGCAGTCGCACACATATTCGTCTTTCTTCAGACTCGTGCCGACAAAGCCTTCCTCGCGGTTGCAGTAGAGTTTTTGGTTCGATTCGGCCACCTTCGCCACCTCAATGTTGTCGAAACTGCGGATTTCGGTGCGGCGGTCGCGGTCCTTGCCGTATTTCTTTTTAATCTGACGGAAATGATTGATTGCGAAGTCGATAATATGCTCCAAATTGTTCTTCACCTCGGCAATGTTGGTCTCCAAATCGCGCAAGTGGGCATCGGCTTCGTCGCTTGAGAATTTCAAGATGCGGCGCATCTTGATTTCGAACAACTTGCGAATATCGTCATCGGTGACGGGTCGGATGAATTTATCGGTGTAAGGCTCAATGCGCTTGCGTATGTGCTTGATTACCACATCGTAATTCTCACCAGTTTCGTACTCTTTATCCTTATAAATCCGCAACTCAATGAACAGTTTTTCGAGCGACGAGAAGTTCCAATCGGTCTCCAGTTCGTCGAGTTCGACAAACAGTTCCTGACGCAACAACTCGACGGTATGGTCGGCCGAGTGGCGCAGCAGTTCAGACACGCCCAGGAAGCAAGGTTTTTCGTTTTCAATCACGCAGCAGTTTGGCGAAATCGACATTTCGCAGTCGGTGAAGGCGTAAAGCGCATCGATGGTCTTGTCAGGCGAAACGCCAGGCTGCAGATAGACCATAATCTCGACTTCGGCGGCGGTGTTGTCGTCAACCTTCTTGATTTTTATCTTGCCTTTCTCGTTGGCTTTCAATATGGTATCGATAAGCGACGCCGTGCTTTTGCCGTACGGCACGTCCTTAATCATCAGCGATTTGTTATCGACTTTCTCGATGCGGGTGCGCACTCGTATCGCGCCGCCGCGCTGACCATCGTTGTATTTTGAGACATCGATGAGTCCGCCTGTCGGGAAATCGGGATAAATCTCGAACGGCTTGCCCTGCAAGTAAAGAATGCTTGCGTCGATGAGTTCGTTGAAGTTGTGCGGCAGAATTTTCGACGCCAGACCAACGGCAATACCCTCAACGCCTTGCGCAAGCAGCAGCGGGAATTTGACGGGAAGCACTACGGGTTCTTCTGCACGACCATCGTAAGTTTTCTGCCATTGTGTGATTTTAGGTGAGAAAACAACATCAAGTGCGAATTTAGTTAACCTTGCCTCAATGTAACGCGCCGCAGCCGCGCCGTCGCCTGTGAAAATGTTGCCCCAGTTACCCTGACAATCAATCAGAAGGTCTTTCTGTCCCAAATTCACAAGTGCCGTATAAATAGATGCGTCACCGTGCGGGTGGTAGTGCATTGTATCTCCTACTATACCTGCCACTTTGTTGTAAGTGCCGTTCTCGCATACTTTCATAGCGTGCAGAACGCGACGCTGCACGGGTTTCAGACCATCATCGATGTTCGGAACAGCGCGGTCCAGAATCACGTACGAAGCGTAATCAAGGAACCAGTTCTGATACATACCCGTGACGCTCGAAATGTCGGTCAGGTCGTTGGCAAGTCCACTAAACGGCTTCACGTCCTCAACATCAAAAACATCGTCATCAGCCTCAAGCGAGTCCGACTCACTATTAAACTCTTCTGCGTCAATGTCTTCCGATGCCGATTCTTGATTCTCGTTCAGTTCCTCGTTTTCAGAATCCATTGGTGTCTTGTCGTCAAATTCGTCTGACATATTCTATGCTTATTATTTTTCTTCTTCAACCAAATCTTCCTCAATTCGCAGATTATCAATGATAAACTGTTGGCGTTGCGGTGTATTTTTGCCCATATAGTACGACAGCAGGTTGGCAACGCTGTCGCCTTTTTTGACGTTCACCGCATCGAGCCGAATATTTTCACCAATGAAGTCTTTAAACTCATTTGGCGAAATCTCACCCAAACCTTTAAAACGACTTATTTCTATTTTCATACCTCGATACAAAGTGGCCAACTCTTTAGCCGCCGCATCGCGTTCTGTCTCATTGTAGCAGTATTTTGTCACCTTCTTGTTGCGCACGCGGAAAAGCGGCGTCTGCAAAATATAGACGTGGTTCCTGCGAATCAAATCGGGAAAGAATTGCAGGAAGAAAGTAATGATTAACAGGCGGATATGCATTCCGTCGACATCGGCATCGGTGGCGATTATCACCTTGTTGTAGCGAAGGTCGTCAAGGCTTTCCTCGATGTTGAGCGCGGCCTGCAGATTGTTGAACTCTTCGTGCTCATACACAACCTTTTTGGTCATTCCGTAGCAGTTGAGCGGCTTACCGCGAAGGCTGAAAACCGCCTGTGTCTCAACGTTGCGGCTTTTGGTGATGGAACCCGACGCCGAATCGCCCTCGGTGATGAAAATCGATGACTCGTAGCGCAAATCCACTTTTTCCTCAACGTCAGACTTCTCGGTAACGCCTTTTGGATAGGTTACTTTACTGTCGTTCAGGTGAATACGACAATCGCGCAGTTTGTCGTTATGCAGATTCACCTTTTTGGCCAAGTCGCGCGCTTTTTTCTGCACGCCCGACATTAGTTTGCGCTCTTTTTCAGCGTCTTGAATCTTCTTTAACAGGATGTTGGCCGTGTCGGGATTCTTGTGCAGAAAATCGTCAACTTCTTTCTTGATGAAATCGCCCACGAACTTGTTCACACTCACGCCGCTCAATTCGTACGGATGGCCTTCGCTGTCCTTGTCGGGTGCCATATTGGCCGAGCCGAGTTTCACTTTGGTCTGACTCTCAAACGTCGGCTCAATGACGTTGATGGCGATGGTTGCCACAATGCCGCCGCGAATGTCAGAGAGTTCAAAATTCTTCTGATAAAAATCTTTTATTGTGCGCGAAAGATGCTCACGCAGAGCACTTTGGTGCGTTCCGCCCTGCGTAGTGTACTGTCCGTTGACAAACGAATAATAATCCTCGCCGTATTGGTCGATGTGGGTGAAGGCGATTTCGATGTCTTCGCCTTTCAGGTGGACAATCGGATAGAGCGGCTCTTCGCTGTTGCGCTCTTGCAGCAAATCGAGCAAGCCGTTGCGCGACACAAACTTCTGACCGTTGAAAACCAGCGTCAGACCAGTGTTCAAGTAGGTGTAATTGCGCAACATTGTCTCAATGTAGTCGGTGTTGAAGTTGTAGGGACCGAATACCGACTCGTCAGGCGTGAACTGCACCTTGGTGCCGTTGCGCTCGGTGGTGGGCTGCAAATCGTACTCTTTGATGAGTTTACCCGCTTCAAAATCAGCCTGTTTGACCATTCCGTCGCGGAATGACCAAACTGAAAATTCCGACGACAGCGCGTTGACAGCTTTTGTACCAACACCGTTCAACCCCACCGACTTTTGGAACGCTTTGGTGTCGTATTTGCCGCCAGTGTTCATTATGGAAACGGCAGCTACCATCTTGCGCTGCGGAATGCCACGGCCATAATCGCGCACGGTGAGCGTATGGCCATCGAGCCTGATGTCGATGACAGAGCCGGCCTTCATACGGAACTCGTCTATCGAGTTGTCAATCACTTCTTTGAGTAGTACATAGATGCCGTCGTCGGCACTGCTGCCGTCGCCCAGTTTACCAATGTACATACCAGGCCGCAACCGCACGTGTTCAAGGCCTTCGAGCGTTTTAATGTTGTCGTCGCCGTAATCGCTACCCACAATGCCGTTCAAAGCATTGTTATCGTCACTGATTGCCATATTATGGTGTATTCTTAAAGAAAATTTCGCCAAATATAGAAATTTGGATTTTGGGCGGTCGGGCGATTTATCAACAACGGGGGGTTGAAAGCTGATGCAGGGCCAGAAACAGAGAGCCGCACATTGAATTTTTGAGCCGTGCTTTTGAAGAAAAATTACCGCAAACCGGCACAATTCGATTCTATTTTGGGATATTTCCGCTGAAAAAATCAAAAATCCACCGGTTACAGCCGCATCAAACGAAAACGACAACCAATTTGTCTTTCAATCGATTGAAAATTGTAAAAAATACAATTATTTGAAATCCAACATTTTAAAAGTGTAATCACAACCATTTGTAACACAAATTAGTATGATGCGATTCCAAACAGCTATCTAAAATTACAAACGAAATATCTGAAATTACAAGCCGCCACAACCGACTGCCGGTAATTTTATGCGAAATGACAATAATGTTTTTAACGAACACTTAAAAATAAAATTTTATGAACACTAAACTTACTATTGCAACGATGTTTTTGTGCGGCGCGGCGATGGTGTCGAACGCCCAACAAAAGCAAGACTCTGTGTCAACAATTCCGTTTGTTTACACTACGGAGAACACTGGATTCCTATTTGAAAAACCCGCATTTCTTACAGCTGACCAAATGGAAAGCTGCGCAACTTTACCCGACCCTTTTGCCTGGTCTAACGGTTCTGGCCGCTCGGAAGATTTTGCCGATTGGGCTAAACGTCGCAATGAAATCAAAAGCGAGGTCGAATATTATGAAATAGGTGTCAAGCCTGATGTGGACCGCGACCAAATCGAAGCCAATTATATTGATACCACAGTGGTAGAGCGTACTGCTCATTATGATTGGTCATCAGTTACCGATTGGAGTAACATTGATTGGAGTAAAGTAAAGGTTACTTATACAATGGACACTGTAAAAAGGAAATTGTTGATTGTAAAAGTTACAGTTGGAGACTCAACTGCTACATTAACATCTCAATTGACAATACCTGAAGGCGATGGACCGTTCCCGGTATTCATCAGCCTGGGCGGCTCGGGTTTCGCTAGCGATTTCCCGGGTTGCATTCAATTGAGTTTCAATACTGACCAAGTGGCCACTTATGGAAGCTCAAGCGCACGCTACGATGGTAACATTTCCAAACAGAAAGACCAATTCAACTCACTTTATCCAGAGTTGTATGACAACGGTAACTACAGCAAATGGGCCTGGGGTGTGAGCCGTTTGATTGACGGTCTGGAAATTGCCAAAGAGAAAGGACAACTTAACGTCGATATTGAACACATAGCACTTAGCGGATGCTCTTATGCCGGCAAAATGGCTATGTTCTGCGGCGCATTCGACGAGCGCGTTGCTCTTACCATTGCCCAGGAACCTGGTGGCGGCGGCGCAAGCGCTTGGCGTACAATCGATTATGTTAATAAAAACAACGTAATGAAAAAACGCAGCGATGGTGTTGAAGGCCTTGGCAATACCAACTACTCTTGGTTTATGGCCAGCCTCCAAAAATTCAACGGCAAGGCCGACCTTCTCCCGCACGACCATCACGAGATTCTGGCAATGTGCGCCCCACGTGCACTGTTAGTACTCGGCAACACTGATATGGAGTGGCTCTGCGACTACTCAACTTACATCACTTGCCGCGCCGCCGAAAAAGTGTACGAGACATTCGGCATTGAGGACCGCTTTGGATTTGTTATTGACGGCGGACACGACCACTGTTCGGCAACAACTGCTGAAAGAAACGCCGTTAAAGCTTTTGCCGCTAAATTCATCTTTGGCGATACCACTGCCAACACACTCATCCGCACGGCCATCAACGGCAGACAATACGACATTGAGGACGCCGACTACGAAAGTTGGATTGAAGAATGGAAACCTGCCGACCCGAACCGCCCGAATATCAGCATTGTAGAACCAGCCTCAAGCACAACCTACAGAGCCGAAGACGCTCCGGAATCTGTAAAATTTAAAGCGCAGGTTGAAGACAAAAACAATGATGTTGCCAAAGTTGAATTCTTTGTGAACGGCACAGTGGCAAAAACTGTGACCGCAGCCCCATACGAATTTGAGCTGAAACTTACCGAACCTGGAGACTACAACGTTTACGCTATTGCAACCGATGCCACCAATTTATATAAAAGATCGGGGACAATCTCAATTGTTGTAAAAACACCGGAAGTAGGCGTTAGACGCACTGCGACCGCTCCAAAAATCGACGGGTTACTCGATGATATTTGGGCGAATTCTGAAGAATTCCATGCCAAAAACGTTGTTCAAGGCTCAATTGAAAACGAGGATGATTTAAGCGGTTATGTCCAACTGTTGTGGAACGATACTTACATTTACGCATTTGCAACCGTTTTCGACAATGAGCTCAAAAACGACAGTGGCAGCGAAATTTACAAAGACGACAACATAGAATTGTACTTCGACTGCAACAATTCGAAGGGCGGCTCTTATGACTCCGATGATGTTCAATTCTCGTTCAACTATGGTAGCACTAGCATATACACCAAATCTGGTTCGGGCGACAACACGTATTCTACTGAAGGAATCGACTTTGTGATAGAACCTAATCCCGACGGTTACAACGTTGAAGTTGCAATTCCGTGGGCAACTATCAAGTGCGAGCAACCTAAAGAAGGATTGAAGATTGGATTCGAATTTATGATTGATGATGACGATGATGGCGGTGACCGCGATGGCAAACTTGCTTGGAACTCAACCGAAGACAACGCTTGGCAAAGTTCGTTCTCATTTGGCACAGTAACACTGCTTGGTGAAGGCACAGCTATTAATGAAATTGAAGAATTGGATTTAACTCTCTATCCCAACCCTGCCAGCGATTTTGTAATTGTTGACGGCATCGATGGAGAATTCAACTACGAGATTCTGGACATTGCAGGCAAAATTCAAGCTGCAGGAACTGCCAGCAAGCGCATCAGCGTGGCTGTTCTGCCTAAAGGCATTTACCTTGTTCGAATCAAAGACGGCATTTTGACTCGCAACTTGCGGTTTGTTAAAGAATAACACTGTTACTCTATAATTGGGAAAGCCGCTCCGGCAACGGAAGCGGCTTTCTTTTTGCATAAAAAAAAACGGAACCTTGCGGCTCCGTTTTTCTTATCGCTCAATATTAGAATTAGATGATTTTCTCAAGTTTCGACACATTGCGGTCAATATCCTCTTGCGGCAACTCGAAGTTGGTCAGGTCGCCGGCCAGATACTGGTCGTAAGCGGTCATATCGATGAGCCCGTGTCCCGAAAGGTTGAACAGAATGGTCTTCTGCTTGCCTTCCTCCTTGCACTTGTTGGCCTCGCGGATGGTGGCAGCAATTGCGTGTGCCGACTCCGGCGCGGGAATGATGCCCTCAACCTGTGCAAACAACGTTGCAGCCTGGAATGACTCAAGTTGCGGAATATCAACACCTTTCATCATACCGTCTTTAAGGAGCTGGCTGACAATGGTTCCGGCGCCGTGATAGCGCAAACCGCCTGCGTGGATGTGAGCCGGTGCAAAATCGTGGCCCAGTGTGAACATCGGCAGCAGCGGTGTGTAGCCGGCCTCGTCGCCGAAATCGTACTGGAACACGCCACGCGTCAGTTTCGGGCACGATGAAGGTTCGGCGGCAATAAACTCTGTAGTCTTGCCATCGACAAGGTTGTGGCGCATAAACGGGAACGAAATTCCACTGAAGTTCGAACCACCACCGAAGCAGCCAATCACCATATCGGGATACTCGCCTGCCATAGCCATCTGTTTTTCGGCCTCAAGACCGATAACTGTCTGATGCAGAGAGACGTGGTTCAGAACGCTGCCGAGCACATATTTGCAGTTCGGGGTTTGCATTGCAAGTTCAACAGCCTCCGAGATGGCCGTTCCAAGACTTCCCTGATAAGTCGGGTTGGCGGTCAGGATGTTCTTTCCCGCGCGTGTGCCCATTGATGGCGATGCAATTACCTGTGCGCCATAGGTTTGCATAATCAGTCGGCGATATGGTTTCTGGTTGTAACTAACCTTCACCATAAACACCGCCAAATCGAGTCCGAAGACTTTTGCTGCATACGACAGAGCCGCACCCCACTGGCCTGCACCCGTCTCGGTGGTGATGTTGGTCACGCCCTCTTTTTTGCAGTAGTAAGCCTGCGCCAGAGCCGAGTTCAGCTTGTGCGAACCCACAGGGCTGACACTCTCGTTTTTGAAGTAGATGTGCGCAGGTGTGTCGAGTGCTTTTTCAAGGCCATAGGCGCGCACCAGCGGTGTCGAGCGGTAGTTTTTGTACTGATTGCGCACTTCCTCCGGAATGTCAATCCAGCGGTCGGTGGTGTTCAGCTCCTGCTCCGAGCAGGCGCGGTTGAACAGTCCCGACATCTCGTCAACCGTGAGCGGCTTGCGAGTCCCCGGGTTAAGCATCGGCAGTGGCTTGTTTTTCATATCGGCCACAATGTTGTACCATTGAGTTGGTATCTCGTTCTCCGTCAGGAAGAACCTCTTTTGTTTTTCCATTTTTTAATAGTTTTTAATTGATGTTTAAATGTTCCTTCAGAATATTAAAAAAGCCCGCAAGTGGAGTGCTTACGGGCTTAAATCTTACAACAAACCGACGGGCTAATCCTCCACTTTAATTTCGGACTGGCGCCACCACCACTGTTTGCTGTTCAAATTGTT
>CAMJCK010000071.1:0-12274 GCA_946404125.1 uncultured Bacteroidota bacterium
AATAAATCAGCATCGAAATCAGATAAGCCACAAGCGTTGAAACCGACACGCAAATCAGGCCAGGCATCATAAACGAGTGGTTGAGCAGGTACTTGCCTATGACGGTTGTGCCCGAGCGGTCGAAGTTGACGGTGGCAATGTCGGACGGGTAGTTCGGAATGAAGAAATAGCCGTAAACCGACGGCAGCACGCCCAGCAGCACCCAGCCTGGAATGCCGAGCGAATAGGCCAGCGGCAGCATTGCAACCACCACCGCGCCTTGCGAGTTTATCAGCACGCTAACGCAGAAAAACACCAGCGCAATGGACCACGGATATTGCGCCACAATGCCCGAGAGCATCGTCTTCATTTCGGTCAGATAGTTTGAGAAGAAGGTGTCGGCCAGCCACGCAATGCCGTAAATGGCCACCACGGCCACCATTCCCGACTGCCACACTGGACCAGCCACGGCCTTCTTTGGCGACGCCTTGCAGAAGATTATCATCAGCGCGGCGGCGGCAATCATAACTATCTGAATGACAAGGTTCATTGCCAGCGGTTTTTGGTACAGTTCGGTCATTCCGAACGATTGAATGCCCGACTTAATCAACTGGTCGGGGGTAATGACGGTGCCGTCGGCAAGTGTTGTGGGTGCCGCGCCTTTCACGGCCCGCAGCGTGCTGTACGACGGCAGCACATTCTGGAAAATGGCGAAGAAGACAATCACCGCCAGCGCGCCAAGGAAAATGAAAACGGCGTTTTTGGCCGATTGCGGAATCTCTTTGTCGAGCGTTGTGGCCGAACTGCCGTAAATGAACTTATACTGCTCAGGGTCTTTCAGTTTGGCCTGGAACTGCGGGTCTTTGTCAAGGTCGAGACCGCGGTGGTACGAAGCGGCGGCGGCGGCCATCAGTCCGCACAGGCACGACGGAATGCTCACCATCAGCACGCCAGGAATCGAGACATCGAAACCGTTGGCGTTCGAAATCGACACAAAAGCCACCACTGCGGCCGCAATGGGCGAGCAGGTTATGCCCACCTGCGACGCTATGCTGGCCACGCCGCACGGACGCTCGGGGCGGATTCCTTTTTTCAGGGCAATGTCGCAGATAATGGGCATCAGCGTGTAAACCACGTGGCCTGTGCCCACCAGCACTGTCAGGAAGAAGGTGCAGAGCGGCGCCAGAAAGGTTATGCGGTCGGGGTGCTTGCGCAGAAGCCGCTCGGCCAACTGAATGAGCCAGTCCATTCCGCCCGACGCCTGCATAATGCCTGCGCAAGTGACGGCGGCAATGATTATGTAAATAACGTCGGTTGGCGGTGTGCCAGGTTTCAGGCCGAAGCCGAAAACAAGAATTGCCAGGCCAATGCCCGAAATCGCGCCCAGCGCCAGCGAACCGTAGCGCGAGCCAACCCACAATGCGCCCAGCACAATGCAGAGTTGCAGAATGATAGATAGTGTCGCCATAGTTTTACGTTTAATTATCGAAGCCTAAATATACGGAGTTTTTCGATTCGGTTGGCGGAAATTTGTTTGGTGAATTGGTGAATGGTTTAATTGTTTAACTGGTGAATCGGTGAACTGGTGAATCGGTGAACTGGTGAATCGTGTCCCTACCAACACCTAATACCTGACACCAGACTTAATGGTAACGCCCTGACGGGCGGAAATTTTAAAAAATCTATAAGAAAATTGTTCAAAATCAGTTTTCTAACCAAACTTATCCAAAACAACCCAAAATTATGTGTTTGGATAAATTCGGGTTCGTTTGGTTAGAGACAAAGGCCTTGAAATCAATTATTTGTTTGTCGCTAACCGATTTTATCAGATTCAATCCGAAAAAGTTATCGGCTAGAATCGGGTTGAATCGGTTAGAGCGAAACTCTGTGATAGATTCTTATTCAAAATCAGTTTCTAACCAAACTTATC
Source organism: uncultured Bacteroidota bacterium (assembly GCA_946404125.1). GTDB lineage: Bacteria > Bacteroidota > Bacteroidia > Bacteroidales > SZUA-534 > RUG13583. The sequence goes on from CAMJCK010000071.1 coordinate 1,910, forward strand.
CAAACCAACCCAAAAACTTTGTTTGGATAAATTCGGGTTCGTTTGGTTAGAGACAAAAAATCTTAAAATCAATCATTTTTATCGCTAACCGATTTTATCAGATTCAATCAGAAAAGTTTTCGGTTAAAATCGGGTTGAATCGGTTAGAGCAAAAGTCTTATAATCAAATTTTTATAAATTTTGAATCAAATTTTCATAAAATTTCTCGCGTTAGCGAAAACCGCTTTAAAAATTATCCAATTCGTCAACCACAACATTTTCCGTCGGCACCTTTGCCCAACTGAATTCGTGCAGAATCTCGTTGATTGTCAGCGGTTCGGGGCGGTCGGTGATTCCCGCAAGGTGGGCGACAAGGCCCAGAAGTTGCTCGGGCGTGTGGTTCTGCCGAAGGCTGCCCATATCGGTGCCGCGGTCGCGCTTGGCAAGGCGGTGGCCGCCAGGCGACATCAGCAGCGGAATGTGTGCGAACTGCGGCACGGGATAGCCGAGCAGCCCATAAAGGTAGATTTGCTGCGGCGTCGACGGCAGAAGGTCGCAGCCGCGGACAACCTCGGTGACGCCCATCAAGGCATCGTCGGTCACAACGGCGAGTTGGTAGGCGAAGTTGCCATCGGCTCGGCGGACAATGAAATCGCCGCAGTCGCGGGCCAGATTGTAGTGCTGCAAGCCGTAATGGCAGTCGGTGAAGGTGCAGTCGGCATCGGGCACGCAGAGCCGTGTGGCGGGCTTTCGTTCGGTTGAGAGCACCGCACGCTCGGTAGCCGAAAGTGTTCGGCAGCGGCCGCTGTAAACCACCACGCCGTCGGATTGGTGGGGCGCGCTGGCGGCCATAATGTCGGCGCGGGTGCAGAAGCACGGATAGAGCAACCCGCGAGCCTCGAGTTTCTGCAGTTCGCGCTCGTAAACGGCATCGCGCTGGCTCTGATAGTAAGGGCCGCTGGGGCCGCCGCGGCTTCCGCCCTCGTCCCACTCAAGGCCGAGCCAGAGCAGGTCGTCCTCAATCTGCGCGGCATACTCGGGGCGGCAACGCTGGCGGTCAAGGTCCTCAATGCGCAGCAGCCACTCACCGCCACGGCTCTTAACCGAAAGCCACGAGAGCACGGCGCTGTAGATATTTCCCAAATGCATCCGCCCGCTCGGCGACGGGGCAAAACGACCTTTCATAGTTAAGGATTGAATGATTGATTAACTGAAGGATTGAATGGTTTCCCGCACAGTCTTTCTTTTGCAGTGCTATTTTATAAAACTATTTGTGCTATCGGGTTTGGGTGAAAATTGCTTGAAGTGAAATGTGTTGTCTAATGCTTTTTCTTCTTTAAAAACATCTTTATAGATATGGAAGGTGGTATCATTCAATATCGTTCCATATTGTTTAAAAGTAGCATATTTGCCATCGTGGTCGTGAGCCCAACCTTCAAAAACAATAGTATTGCCTTCTATTTGGAATATCCCCCATAACAACTTGTTGCCAGAATATTTATCGTAATAACTGCCGTCGGCATACTTTTCTTCAAATTCGCTTAACTCGCTTTCCGACAGGGAGAATCGATAGCCATTGCACGAGACACCATTCCTATACAAAAATTGTGTTGCTGCCCAAACTTCTCCTGAAATGGTGTCATATTTAATGTAATACCCGTCGGTTCTCAACTCGGATCCTGTATAGTTGGTTCGTTTCATTGATAATTTCTCATCACGGAAAATTATTTCTTCGAAACTGCGTTCACACGATGAAAAAACAACTGCCAAAACTATCACCGAAAGGGTTAAAATCCTGTAGTTCATAATATTAAAATCTGTGAAAATCAGTGATATCTTGTGTCATCTGTGCGAAAACTCCGTGCGGAAAACCTGCGCGAAAAACCCCGTGCTAAAACCTCACGCAAAAGCCAACGCCGTTGCCCGTTACGCCGAAGTTGATTGTGGCCGACGCCTCATCGTCTTTGGGCGGAACATATTCGGTGCCCATCAGGCGCAGAGCCTCGCGCGACTGGCGGTTGTAGTTCATAAAAATCGGAATCGAAATGGCGGCCATACAGCACCCCGCCACCGACATCGGAATGTTCGGCGAATCGTCCCAAATCATACTCACAAGCGGATAGGCCACCAGAACGCCGCCCACCACGCAGAACAACTTTCCGAAGAACATCGACTCCTGCGCCTTGCCGAACATATCGGCGGCGGGCTCGTTGGCGCCGCAGCCCACAATCAGGCGGTCGAGACTGACTCGCGCGCTATCGACATAAAAACGGTTCAGGCCGCAGTGCTTCAGCATTTTGACGGCGCTAGCAGGAATTGAGTCTTGAGCCGAGAGCGTGCCTGCGGCAATCGCTAACAGGCTGATAATGAGCAGACGTTTCATAATGTTTCTTTTATTTGATAATCGTTGCGGTCGGTTGAACTGCGCGAGACGAGTTCGCCCAGAAATCCCGTCAGGAAGAGTTGCGTGCCCAGAATCATACAGGTGAGTGCCAGGTAGAAATAGGGGCTGCTGGTGACGAGCGGTGCGGCAATGCCTCGCGAAAGCGATATGAGTTTGATTGTGCCCACAGCGGCGGCGGCAAAGAATCCCAAAAGGAAGACAAACACGCCCAGTGTGCCGAAAAGGTGCATCGGCTTTTTGCCGAATTTGGTCATAAAGAGTATCGACATCAGGTCGAGAAAGCCGTTTATGAAGCGCTCAATGCCGAATTTGGTCTTGCCGTACTTGCGCGCGCGGTGAACAACCACCTTCTCGCCTATTCGGCCGAAGCCCGCCTGTTTGGCCAGCACGGGAATGTAGCGGTGCATCTCGCCGTAAACCTCGATTGACTTCACCACGTCGCGGCGGTAAGCCTTCAGACCGCAGTTCATATCGTGCAGGCCAATGCCCGTGGTGACGCGGCCAACCCAGTTGTAGAACTTGCTCGGAATGGTTTTGGTGATGGGGTCGTGGCGCTCTTTTTTCCAACCCGACACAAGGTCGAACCCGTCGCTGACAATCATCTTGTACATTGCGGGAATCTCGTCGGGGCTGTCCTGAAGGTCGGCGTCCATTGTGAAGACCACATCGCCCTCGGCCTCGCGGAAGCCGCAGAAAAGTGCCGCCGACTTGCCGTAGTTACGGCGGAAACGCAAGGCACGGATTGAGCCGTACTCTTCGGTGAGTTTGCGGATTTCGTCCCACGAGCCGTCGGTACTGCCGTCGTCAACAACAATAATCTCGTAGGTGAAATTGTTGTCGTACATTACTTTGGCTATCCAAGCCACAAGTTCGCTGATTGATTCCTGCTCGTTGTAGAGCGGTATTACAACACTGATATTCATTGATTTAAATTATTAATCTGTAGTAATGGTTTTGTTTTGATGATGTTGGCCAGAATCAGGCTGAAAAATCCCGCGCCAATGAGTTGCATAATGAACATCACAAAGGCCATTGAGCCGCCCGAGAGCGATTCTCTGTATAAATTCATCATAGCGGCCGTCTGCTCGTCGTTCATCGCCCATTGCTGCCGCAAAACGGGTTCAACCTGACTGATAAGGGTTTGAAGGTCGTCGGGTGCGATGCTGGTGTAGTAGAAATATCCGAACACGGCAAGCACCGTGGCGCTAATCACATTGAGTTTGTTGACGTAGAGCAGCGCGCGGCCGTAGTTGAACTTTTCGCCTTCGACGCTCTCGCGGTACTGGCGGCCCGAGAGCATCACCACAAACGAGAAGATGATGATGTTGAGCCACGAGACATTGTCGCCTGGCGTGTGGCAGATGCCGCGCAGGTGAGCAATGAAGATGGTGGCCGCAAACGACAGCCCGATTACCGCCCCAACCTTCAGAATGAATAAGTTGACTTCGTTTTTGTCGGTCATAATTTTGTGTTTGGGTGCAAATATATGCAAAAGGTGAAAGTTTAGTGTTGAGAAGTTGAGTTTAAAGTTTTTCGGGACTTGGAGCCTCGCCGTTTAACGGGCTTTGGCAGAAGGCCGACAGAGCGGCTCGGATGATAAAAACAGCCCAAAGAGGTTTTTGTTGGAAAATGATTGTAATTTTGCCATCGGATAAAAAAACAACACAATGAAAAAATCTTTGATTCTTTTAGGAATGGCCGCAATGCTAGCCGTTGCGTGTGGCGACAAAAACTCTAACGGCTATGAGTCGGTGAACGAGTGCATCCACGGCATAATGAAAGACTACTATTTGTGGAACAATACCATTCCGCGTCATTTCAAGGGAGATGACATCTACCCGGCCGACTACTTTGAGAGTCTGCTGTTCCGCGACGACCGCTGGTCGTTTATCAGCGAAGACAGCCAATCACTGAACGATGAGCTTGCCGGCTCGCCATACTCAATGGGCTACTCGCCGCAGTTCTGGGGTTATAACAATAGAAAAAACGTTCTCATCATAGTTGAGTATGTCTATCCCGGCTCACCGGCTGCGCGTGCCGGACTCAAACGCGGCGACATTATCATCGACATCAACAATGCCGCTTTGACACCAGACAATTACTACGACCTCTACTTAAAAGAAAGGGCCTCATTCACTATGGCTTACTATGATGCCGCCAACAATCAGTTGGTGCCCGATGGCCGTGTGCTGACAATGCAGGCTGAGAAAGTGCAGGCCGACCCGTCGGTTTACGACACCATTTTCGAGGTTAACGGCCGGTCTGTCGGCTATTACGTCTACACCGCCTTTACCACCGGACGCACCTATCAGGCATCAATGGACGCCGTGTTCGACCGCTTCAAGGCTGCCGGCGTGAAAGACCTCATTCTTGACTTGCGCTACAACGGCGGCGGCGATGTTGAGACAGCCCGCCATCTGGCTTCGGCCATCGCTCCCGCCAATACTATAGATAACCAGGAAATATTGATTACCAATGTGTATAACGATTTACTAACCACCGTTTTCGCTCAAGAGGGCAGCGAGGATGACTTTAAGGTACGCTTTGAGAAAAACAGCCATAATGCCGATATGGAGAACCTCTACGTGCTTTGTGCTGAAGGCACCGCTTCGGCCAGCGAGTTGGTAACTATCGGCCTGATGCCTTATATGAATGTGACTCTTGTTGGCGACACCACCTACGGAAAATATACCGGAATGTTTGTTTTCGACAGCTCTATCGACGATGAGCTCAAGGATTTGAAAAACTGGGCGCTTCTGCCTGTATGTATGAAGTACGCCAATGCCAACGGCTTTACCGATTTTGTCGATGGCCTGATTCCCGACTACCTGGTTGAGGACGACCTGCTTGCCGGCTATCAGTTTGGCGATGCCAACGACCCGATGCTTGCCACTGCGCTCGATGTTATTGCCGGTTTGCCAGTCACAGCCAAAGCGGCACAAGTAATGCCGTTCAAGGTTCTCGACCGCGATCATTCAGTTTTTAGGAACAATGCGATTGTCAGACCGAAGATGGTTAAGTAAGGGCAAAGGTGAAGAGTTTTCTTGTATCAATACTATTATCATTAGTTTCTGCAGCAGCCTTCGGGCAGCTCTCGGTGGGTGTGCGTGCCGGATACGGAGCCTTTGGCGCCTATTTTGAGCCGCCCGCGCTCCAAGGCGACCAGGTGCCGCTCTACGAGCCCAATTTCGGCATAATGGCCGTCTTCAACGACAAGAGCAACGCGGGCATTCAGATGGAAGTGAACTACGCGGTGAAAGGCTGGCGCGAACAGGACAAGGACTCCAGCCACATTGAGTACCGCCGCGAGCTGACCTACCTTGAGGTGCCGCTGATGACGCATTTTGAGCTTGGTCGCGGCTGGTTCCGCATTTATGGTGTGATTGGTCCCTACATAGCCTTCCTGCGCGACGATGAATCCACCGCCAAAAACTACGACCGCCGTATCGCTTACAACCCATACGATATGTACAACCAGAAAGTGCGCAAAATTGACTTTGGCAACAAGGCCGGCCTTGGCTTCCGCGTGAACATCGGGAAGCATATTTCGGTCTTCGCCGATGCGCGTTACGACCTTCAGATTGCCGGCGGCCAGAACATCTTCAAGAAACAGCCCAACGGCATCCAGGCCTCGCGCCTGACGGAAATCGGCGGCTCGGTGGGCATTGTGTTCAACATTCTGCAGCAGCGCACCGAAAAGGTGAAAGAGTATTATGTTCCGAAAGAGGGACTTGACGATTATCCGGAGCCATAAAAAACGGCCGCAAGCACCACCGCCCGCAGCCGTTTAAATCCCGAATCAGGAGATAAATATCAGGACTAAATAATAATTCCTGACTCCTAACTATCATCAAATCATCAGCGCGCCCACAAGGCCCAGAATTGCGTAGAATTCAGGCAGGGCGGCGTAAATCAGTGTGTTGGTGAACACATCGTGGCCCTGGCTGACGCCCACAATGCCGTTGGCGCAGACCTGGCCCTGGCGGATTGCAGAAATCAGGCAGACAGCGCCAACGCACAAGCCGATGCCGAAAATCAGCAAACCCTGCGACGCGTCGGCCTGCAACTTGCCAAGCATCATAAAGAAGGCCACAAAGCCGTAGATGCCCTGCGTTGCCGGCAGCGCCGACAGCACCATAAAATTGCCCGATGCCTCGGGACGCTTCTTCAAACCGCCCTCGGCGGCGTTTCCAGCAGTCGATGTTCCGATTGCACTTCCGATTCCGGCCAAAGCCAATACCAAGCCCAAGCCCAGATAACCTAAAATTGTTTCTACCATAATCAGTAATATTTAATTGTTAACATTCTCTGTCAAAGGATTATAACGACGTCCGGTACCCTCGTAGCCGGAATTTTTGAAAAACTCGAGGAAATTGAGTCGTAGCGGGTGGACAAACGCACCAAGCACACACATTGCAAGGTTCAGCGTGTGACCAACAATCACAATCAGGATGAAGAAAATCCACCCTGCGCCGCCATCGCCAAGTGCTTGAGTGCCAATGGCATTGAACGCCTCGCCTAGTTTCGCGCCAGCAAGGCCGAGAGCGTAAAGGCGAAGGTAACTCAAAACGTCGCCGAGCAAGCCTGTGGCGGTGTTGTAGGTGTTCCACAGGCCAACGCCGAAGTTTGCCAGCGGATTGCGGTGAAGGTCGTTCAGGAAGAAGATTCCCAATGCCGAAACCACACCCAACACAATGATTATCACCTTTGTAACGGCAGCGTCGATTGCGCCCGCGAGCGCCATTCCGCCAACCACCACGCCGCCCACAATGAGCAGCGTCCAGCCCCAAGTGCCGAGCGAGTTCAGACCGCTGTGCTTGGTGGCCTGCCACGTTTTAATAATCATTGCCAGGCAAAGGTGCACCACGCCAACAGCAATGGCCATTATCATAGTGCCGTCATAACCAGCAATTTGCGATGGCAGCATCAGCCGTTTGACCGCATCGGGAAGGCACTGCCAAGTGAGCATATCGGTTGAGAAGAAGGTGTGGAACAGCAGTCCGATGACCGTTGTGGCCACGCCCAGCGTCACCACCAGCGGTGCGATTTTCGGCAACTTGCCCTTCAAGCCGAAGCCTAAAAGTGCGAGTATCAGACCGTAGCCCGCATCGCCCATACAGAAGGCGAAGAACAGCATAAAAAATATTGAAATCCAGACTGTTGGGTCAAATTCCGAGTATTTCGGGCGGCCGTACATATCGGTCAGTATCTCGAACATCGACACAAAGCGGTTGTTTTTCAATTTGATTGGCGGATTGTCGGCTTCCCGCGCCGCATCGGTGAAGTAGCAGACGTTCGACGAATCGAGCAGTTGAAGCAGCGCCGACTCGTTCTCTTTGGGCGCAAATCCTTCAAACACTGACAGATAATCATCGGCTGCCTTCTCGGCCGAAGCGTTTGCCAATTGGCGGTCGAGACGGATGCGGCACTCGTCAAGTTCCTGACGGACAGTCGATTCAAGGCTTTTCAAACCGCCAAGCCGCGCATCGCACACCGCTATTGACTGGCGCAGTTTCTCGGCCTCGGCTTGCGCCGCTCCAATCGGGCGCTCTGGCTTTGGCAACTCCTTTGCAGGAAAATTGTATTCGTCTGTATCAGAAACAGTTACAAAATAAACAAAGTTGTCGTCGGAAGCAATGGTGGTGAGCGCATACTGTTCGCTCCACTCCTCGCTGAAGGCTTTGCGGGCAACCTTGTAGAAATGCAGTTTCAGGCCAGCAGCCTCAAGCCGCTGAATGTCTTCGGGTTTGTAGTCGCCCCACGGCGCAAGGTCGGCAATTTCGGCCTCAACAGCCGCCAGTTGCTGTGCAAGGCGCTCGCGCTCAGCCGCAGTGCCGATTATGTCGGCCGCCGCATCGTCGGTTTTGGCAGCGGAAGCGGTTGCAGCGGGAATCTGCTTCAGCACCTCGAGCGCCTTCTGCAGTTGCTCAACCCGCGCCGACACCGCCTCCGACTCCTCGTCGACAGGCACTTGCGAACGCGTAATATCCACAACGCCAACCTTTTGCAGTGTGCGCAGAAAATCGTCGGCATCGCCGCTCAAAAGCACGAAGTTATATTTGGTCATTTCAGTTACCATCTTCCGCCTCCTCTGCTAAATGTTTGTTTTTCACAATCTTCTGCGATGCTTTCGACAGATTCTCCTCGTCCTCCATAAAGCGTTTTATCTTGCGTATGGCCTCGTTGTAGCCTGGAATCTGCACCTTCTCGTACAGATTCACCTTCTGCGTCGTTTTTTTGCGGTTGTAGTCCAGAATGCGGCTCACCTCGGTGTAAATCTCTGATTCTATGCCGATTTGCGCCAGATTTTTCAGAATCCGCACGCCGTCGGCATACCACATCGGCTTGGCGAAAAGATTGATTTCCTTCACGTCGAACAGCACCTCGTCGAGCGCAGGCGTGGCCACACCTGCAATCTTCATGGTGCGCAGACGGACATCGGAAACCGAAATCAGCCCTGGCTCAAACTCGTTCCACAGTTGCGCCATATAGTCGTACGAACGGAACTCATTTTCAAGTTGTTGCGCCAGTGCGTCGGACCGCTGTTTGGCCCGCTTCACCTCCATCCGCAGCGCCGATTCCTTGCTTTTCAGCGTCGGAAGGGCGCGGGTGCGCATCTTCAACTGCTTGTTGAGTTCGTTGAGCGACGTCTTGTTATATTGGAACTTGATGGCCATAGCGCGTTAATTTCCTTTCCAATATTTCTCTATCAGTTTGTCTTTCAGACCAGTTTCGGCCTTTGTGAAGTATTTGCCGAACAGTTCCCACGCGGTGTCGAGCATCTCGGTAATGCCGATGTTGACATCGATGGCCAGAAGGCGCGTCGCGTACTCGCGGGCGTAATTCAGGCAGCGCTGGTCGTAGTCGTTCAGGTCGAAACCGTTCTCCAACTTGGTTTTGGCGTTGGCGGCGTCGGCGTAAAGGCGCACTGATGTGTTCATCACGGCGCTGTGGTCCTCGCGCGTTACCTTGTTCTGTACCAACTGTTTAAGTCGCGAAAGCGAACGGAACGGGTCAACAATCACCTTGCCCGAGTCGGGGTCGGAACGCAAAAACAACTGACCTTCAGTGATATAACCCGTGTTGTCGGGAATTGCGTGAGTGATGTCGCCATCGTTCAGAGTGGTGACGGCGATAATTGTAATTGAGCCTCCGTCAGGCAGTTGCACGGCTTTCTCGTAGATTTTGGCCAAATCGGAATAGAGCGAGCCTGGCATCGAATCCTTCGACGGAATCTGGTCCATACGGTTGCTCACAATGCTCAACGCATCGGCGTAAAGCGTCATATCTGTCAGAAGCACAAGTACTTTCTCGTTCTTATCAACGGCAAAATACTCGGCTGCCGTCAGCGCCATATCGGGAATCAGAAGGCGCTCGACAGGCGGCTGGTCGGTGGTGTTCACAAAACTGATAATCTTGTGCAGGGCGCCAGCGCTCTCAAATTCGTTCTTGAAAAAGAGATAATCGTCGTTGGTCAGGCCCATCCCGCCAAGGATAATCTTATCGACATCGGCGCGCAGAGCCACCATACTCATCACCTGGTTGTAAGGCTGGTCGGGGTCGGCGAAGAACGGAATCTTCTGGCCCGACACGAGCGTGTTGTTCAGGTCGATGCCCGCAATGCCCGTGGGGATGAGTTGCGAAGGCTGGCGGCGGCGGAATGGGTTCACCGACGGGCCGCCAATCTGCCTTTTCTCGCCCTCAACGGCTGGGCCGCCGTCAATCGGCTCGCCGTAAGCGTTGAAAAAGCGTCCCGCAAGGTCGTCGCTCACATTGAGTGCGGGCGGCTCGCCAAAGAACGTAACCTCGGCGTTGGTGGGTATATCTTCCGTTCCGCCAAACACTTGCAGCGTTATGCTGCGGCCTTTTATCTTCACAACCTGCGCCAGACGCCCAGCCACAAGCGCCAGTTCGTCAGCCGTCACGCCGTCGGCCTCAAGCGTCACCGTGGCCTTGGTGATGGCCGTCAGGTGCGTGTATAT
>CAMJCK010000072.1:0-12050 GCA_946404125.1 uncultured Bacteroidota bacterium
AAGACTTTCTCGGCATCGGCACCGACCGAAACCGTGCTGCTCGACGACGCAATGCAGAAATCGACCGACGACTGGGACCACCTGCGCCACGAGGAACTGAGCCAGCGCGAGAAGGACATTTATGTGATGGTGGACTCGGTGCGCGAGGTGCCGATGTTCAACAATATTGTTAAACTTGTAAACGCCTTTATAACAGGCTATTGGGAAAGCGGATACGTTGAAGTTGGTCCATACTACACGCTCTACAGTTTCAACCCCATCGAGGGTAGCCGTTTTAAACTGAGTTTGCGAACCAGCAACTTATTCAGTACCAGACATATGCTTTACGGCCACTTGGCGTATGGAACCCGCGACCGCAAACTGAAGTACGGTCTGGGATTTACCGAAATGTTCAGCAAAATGCCCCGACGGTGCGCCAACATCTACTATTTCCACGACAACGAGCAACTCGGCCTGACCGACAACGCTTTTTTGAGCGACAACATTCTGTCGTCGCTGTTTGCGCGCGAACAGAACGACAAACTCACCATTGTGAACGAGGGCGGCGCCTACTACGACCACGAGTGGTTTGCGGGCTTCTCAACCAAATTCAAGGTGCGCCACAAGCAGATTTACGCGTCGGAAACGGTGCCGTTCCAGATGTACGACGAGAAACTGCGTGATACTGTGAATGTTACCAGCCTGCGCACAACCGAATTGTCGGTAAATTTCCGATTCGCCTACAACGAGAAGTTTATTATGGGCGAGTTCGAGCGCCGCAGCCTTGGCACCGACTACCCGATTTTCAACATCGGGCTGACCGTCGGCGTGCCAAACATAATGAACAGTAAATATGAGTATTACAAACTTCACGCAAGTGTGGAACAGACTGTGCCGCTGAAGCCGCTGGGCGATTTGCGCTATGTTATCGACGCGGGAAAAACGTTTGGCAAGGCGCCGTTCCCGTTCCAGCAACTGCACGAGGGCAACCAAACCTACGCCTACGATGAGTATGCCTTCAACCTGATGAACTACTACGAGTTTGTGAGCGACCAGTACGTCACCCTTATGCTCGAACATCACTTTAAGGGATTGTTTCTGAACCACATACCGCTAATGCGACGGTTGAAATGGCGCGAGGTAGCCACAGGCAAGATTCTGGTCGGCGATTTTGCGCACCGCACCAACGACGACCTGTTTTTCCCCACCACGCTCAACACTTTGCACAAGCCGTACGCCGAGGCGGGCGTTGGTATCGAAAACATTTTCAAGTTTTTCCGCGTCGATGCCATCTGGCGTCTCACCTATCTCGACCACGAGGATGTGCTGCCGTTTGGAATTTTGGCGAAGATGCAGTTGAGGTTCTAAAAGATGGTGAATCGGAGAATCGTTTTTTGGGTAAAGACGAAACGCGCCACATCTGCACAATATCATTCAATCCTAATTCAAAAATCATAATTCCTAAATCCTACCTTCTAATCCTAAATTCAAAATTAATTTTCTATTTTAGTCGCAACTAAAAACTGACACTATGTACATCGGAATAGCAGGAAACATCGGCTCTGGAAAGACCACTCTGACAGGGCTTCTGGCCAAAAACTTCAAATGGGAAGCCCACTACGAAGAGGCCGACAACCCGTATATGAACGATTTTTACAACGATATGCAGCGCTGGTCGTTCAACCTTCAGATTTATTTTCTGAACAGCCGATACAACCAGATTCTGCAAATCCTGAAATCGGGCAAAACCATCATCCAGGACCGCACCATCTACGAGGACGCGCACATTTTCGCGCCCAACCTGCACGATATGGGACTGTTGAGCACACGCGACTTCAACACCTATTTCTCATCGTTCGAACTGATGAGCAAATTCATTCAACCACCTGATTTGCTGATATATCTGCGTGCATCGGTGCCAACCTTGGTGCGCAACATCCAAAAGCGCGGCCGCGACTACGAGAGTTCTATCCGACTCGACTACCTGAAGCGGCTCAACGAGCGCTACGAGGCGTGGATTGCAAAGTACGATTTGGGAAAACTGCTCATTTTCGATGTCGATGATATGAACTTCACCGAAAAACCCGAGGACCTGCGCACCATCATCGACCGCGTGGACGCCGAAATCAACGGCCTTTTCAAGCAGAAATAGCGGATGAAAACGCTGCAAGAGATAATCGAATTCGACAGGTTCGACAATCTCGAATGGTGCGCCCGCCAAATTGTGGAAGGTTTCATAACTGGCTTGCACAAAAGCCCTTACCACGGATTCTCGGTTGAGTTTGCCGAACACCGACTTTATAACCAGGGCGAATCGACGCGCCACATCGATTGGAAACTCTTTGCCCGCACCGACAAACTCTTCACCAAACAGTTTGAAGAAGAGACCAATATGCGGTGCAACATACTGATTGACACGTCGTCGTCGATGCTGTTCCCGACGGGCAAGGGCAAGCAGATGAACAAACTCACGTTCTCAATCTACTCGGCCGCGGCGCTCATCCATCTTCTGCGACGCCAGCGCGACGCGGTGGGCATCACGCTCTTTTCGGACCAGATTGAACTGCAGACCGAATCGCGGCTGTCGGAATCGCACGCCAAAATGCTCTACGCCGAACTCGAGAAATGCCTTTGGGCGAAGCACTCATCGGCACGGCACACCACCGACCTTGCCGACACTCTGCACCTGACGGCCGAAAAAATGCACAAGCGGTCGCTGATAATCGTCTTTTCCGACCTGTTCGCACCTGATATGCAGGGACTTTACAGCGCCATCGAGCATCTGAAGCACAACCGTCACGAAGTGGTCATCTTCCACATCACCGACCACGAGCACGAGATGCGGCTCGACTACCCAAACCGCCCCGTCTGCTTTGTGGATATGGAAACGGGCGAGCGAATCAAACTGAACCCCAACCAGATACGCGACACGTATCAATCAACCATAAACACTTTTTTGAGCGATTTGCAGACAAAGTGCGGCCAGTACGGCATCGAACTCGTAAGCGCCGACGTGAACCAGAATTTCGCCGACATTCTCACACCATTCCTGATAAAACGTGCGAAGGCGGGGTGATGTTTTTTTCGGCGCGAGCCACAAAAAATGTCCGAAAACCACACAAAACAGGGGCCTTTTTTCCCAAAAGTGATTTTTTTAATGAGATTTGGGAATTTGAATGCACAAAAAATAAGGCAAACCCGACAATTTTCAGACTGGCTGTCCGAACAAATCGTCCATTGTAACTTCCTGCTGAACAATACTGCTATTTATGCCGTCCGCCACACCATATGTGGTTATAAAAGTCTGTACAACGGCGTATTTTGTTTTAGTCTTTGTGCAGAAAATTTCCAATCGGGTTCGAAGCGAATCTGCATAAGCGCTTGTCAGTTGGTATTTTCCGACAGCGAATTTTATCTCACAAAGATTGATTACTCGGTCGGCTCGCGAAATAACCATATCCACCTGCGCACCAGTTTCGTCGGAACCCTTTGCGGGAACAAACCGCCACGAAGATATATCGGTGGCGATGCCGCTAATACCCATTTTACGTTTTATGGCATCAGTGTGAGTCATACACACAAGTTCAAACGACTGCCCCTGCCAACTCTCAACGCTATGCGACATAAAATGATTGCTCCACCACGACTCGTCGAGCGAGTTGTTGCCGCTGACATATTTCAGATAGAAAAGCGTATAGAAATCGGACAAACGGTAAATGGCATCTTTTACCTTATTCCCTAACTGGCTGTAACGCAAAATTATATCGCAACGCTCCAGGTTTCGGATGACAATCGTCAGCATCTTGCCATCGAGCCCTGCCAAAGCACCGATTTGTGAGCGTGTAAGCCCCGCTTGGTTATCGGCCAATAACTGAACAACATTTATGTAACGGTCGGCGTGGACGAAAAGCGCATTGTAAAGTTCGTCGAACTCGATTCGCAGAATGGCGTTGCGCTGGAAAAACAGTCTGTCGATGTTTTGTACAAGGCTTAATCGGGTGTCGAGCAGATTCCAATAGAAAGGAACACCGCCGATAACCATATATGTCTGCACAATCTGGTATCGGTCCCAATGGCAGTTTTTCATTCGCAAATATTGTTCGGCTTCATTGAGCGTAAACGGCCGCAGATAGAGATTACAGGTAACGCGGCAATGCAATCCACCTTGATTTTCAATAATTTTATCAATCATCCAACTTGTTGCGCTGCCACTTGCGATGAGCATAATATCGCGGCGTCGGGCGCCCCAACCATTCCAAAACGTCTCAAACTCTTCAACAAAATCGGACTGCGGCGTGTCTATCCACGGCATTTCATCAATGAAAATAACTTTCTTGCGGTCAGATGGCAACGATTCCATCAATTCCGCAAGAGCGTCGAACGCTTCCGACCAATCGGCGAATCTAGGTTGCTTGGGCAGACGTGCGTATTTTTTGATGGCTTTGGCAAAGTCGCGAAGTTGCTTTTTTGGCGAGACGTTATGACCGCCCACGTACGAAAAATCGTAAGTGGATTGAAAAAACTCATCAATCAAGAATGTCTTTCCTACGCGGCGCCGCCCATAGACAATCACAAACTCCGACTGATTGCTCTTCAAGCATCGGTCGAGTTCTCTCATTTCGCGCTCTCTGCCAATAAGCCTGTCCATACTATTTTCATTTTTTCTTCAAAAGTATAAGAATTTGCCCAAAATTTCAATAAAACGGGGGTCTTTTTTCCCAAAAGTGAATTTTCTAATGAGATTTGGGAATTTGGGCGCTTCGGGAAAGCCCGAAAAAAAATGCTGTGGTGCTAGTGCGCGCGAAGTCGGACATAACGAACAAGCCTAACAAACATTTCTAAACTTGTTAATAACATCTCGACGGCAAGTTGGCGGAAATTGGCGGCGGCTGATTAAATTGTGCGGTCAAAAAAATCGGAACAAGATGAAACAATATCTCGATATGCTGTCGCACATTATTGCGACGGGCGACAAGAAAAGCGACCGCACAGGAACTGGCACCATCAGCACTTTCGGCTACCAGATGCGCTTCGACCTGAACGCGGGCTTTCCCTGCCTGACAACAAAAAAACTGCACTTGAAATCGATTATTCACGAGTTACTGTGGTTTTTGGCGGGCGACACCAACGTTAAATACCTGCAGGACAATGGCGTACGAATCTGGAACGAATGGGCCGACGAGAATGGCGACCTTGGCCACGTCTATGGCTATCAGTGGCGCTCGTGGCCCGCACCCGATGGCACGCATATCGACCAAATCAGCAAACTCATCCACGACATAAAGACCAACCCCGACTCGCGCCGCCTGATTGTGAGCGCCTGGAACGTGGCCGACATCGACCATATGGCTCTGCCGCCCTGCCACGCGCTGTTCCAGTTCTACGTGCGCAACGGCCGCCTGTCGTGCCAACTCTATCAGCGCAGCGCCGACGCCTTTTTGGGCGTGCCGTTCAACATTGCGTCGTACTCGCTTTTGACAATGATGGTTGCGCAAGTCTGCCACCTGCAGTTGGGCGAGTTCATCCACACCTTCGGCGACCTACACATATATAATAACCACCTTGAGCAGGTTCAACTGCAACTCACACGCGAGCCGCGGCCGCTGCCCACAATGTGGATTAATCCCGAAGTTGACGACATTTTCAAGTTCAAGTTCGACGATTTCCGACTCGACAACTACAACCCGCATCCGCACATCAAGGGCGAAGTGTCGGTGTGATAAAGGACTGAATAACTGAAGGATTGAAGGATCGAAGGATTGAAGTCCCGATAACTATCGGGATGAAGGACTGAAGGACCGAATAACTGATTGATTGACTGACTGATTAATGGTATTCAAAGTCAGGCCATTGTCAATTGTCAATTGTCCGTTGTCCTATTTTTTCCAACGAATTTGCGCACATCGTCGGCCAGCTGCCGCTGCCACACGGCATTATTATAATTGTATGAAACAGATGGCTGCGTTTTCGATTTTTTGAGCATCCGCACGTAAGACGCCAAACCCGAGCCCGAACCCACAAGATTTAGCGTTTTCGACGGGTCGTACATTCCTGCATATTCCAAACGACGAGTGTAACTTGCGAGTTGCCGCATCGGCCCCAACTCTGCATCAAGAATCGGATGCGGCGCGCTGATGGCCAACTTGACGGCGTTATCTATATTACTGATAGCCAAACTGATATTCTCGTCGGGTGGCATATTGGCAACTTCGTATTTCAATTGTGCGTAGGTGATGAACGGCAGCACCACAACTTCGCCCAAAAGAATGGTGTCGGCCGACATCAGTATTCCAACCACGCGGCTGCGGCCGATGAGCGAATCGGGAACGGCAAACATAACACGCTGATAGCCAACACACGAAAAGTTTATCGTATCGCCCGAATGACAAGGCAACTCAAAATACCCGTTCTCGTTCGACGCTGTGCCATATCCGTGCCTGACATAAACGCTGACATACGGAATCGGCTGCAAATCAGCGGCATCGAGAATGCTTCCGCGGATGATTGTGGCGGCAGGTTGCGGCAAAATCTGCCCTTCGGCAACGACCGCCAAAAGCAAAACAGCGGCCGCAAACGCAACTATTTTTGTAATTTTCGTCATAATTTTGCCAATCAACTCACAAATAAATGTGTTTTTGCTATTTTTAAACGCTTTTTCAAGGCAGTTTAACTTTTATTTAACGTTTACGGATTATGCGAGCATATTATAAAAGCCTATTGTCAGCCGCAGTAATCGGCACAATATTAGCAAGTTGCAGTCATAAAACAATAGAGATTGAATCGAACGTGACGCCCCTGTCCGACTACGGCAGCAACGACGGCTCAATAGCGATAACCATCAGCGGCGGCAAAGAGCCGTACGCCATCCGTTGGTCGAACAATCAGGCTGTGGCTGAAATCAGCAACTTGGCGGCAGGCACCTACATTGTCACCGTCACCGACGCCAAAGGCCGCGTTGGCGCTGATACTATTGAAGTTACGGGTCCCGACTGCCCGCTCTGCATCGACAACGAAGGCAACAGTTACCGCACCGCCATTGTTGGTGAGCACGTTTGGATGACCGAAAATCTGAAGGCGAAAACCAACGCCAACGGCGACGAAGTGAAATATTTTGAGAACCCCGACGCACCCGAGAATGGACTGCTCTACACGTGGGACGCCGCAATGAACAGCAGCTCCGATGAAGGCGCTCAAGGCCTTTGCCCCGACGGTTGGCACATACCCACACACGCCGAACTGACCGACCTTTCGGTGGCTCTCTGCAACGATTCGGTGGTTGAAAATCTGATAAATCCGTTCGACCTTGTGTATGCGGGATTCTACAACGGCGAATTCCAGAACTCCGGCAGCTCGGCTTCGCTGTGGTCATCGTCGAAATCGCACGACAACATTTGGAAACTCTACTACCACAAGAACCTGAAAAAGCCGTTCATCTACTACGAGAAACCGCAGAACGCCATTTCAGTAAGGTGCGTGAAGGATTAAGGCACTAGTTTATTTGGTGTCAGTTTTTTGTAGATAAGGCTCTATTTATCGTTTGGATGGTAAATATCAAGCAGTTTAATAACTGTTCCAATCCGACATAATGACTTTTGGTCTTCGTCTTCGGTATAGGCGAAACGAACTTTCACACTATCGACCAAATGTATACGGAAACAGGTATCATCAATATTCGTCGGCTCAAATAGCTGATTGTCAGAATCAATCACCCAACCGCAACCGTCGAAAGCTGTGTAATCGATGAGCATTCCGTCAACGTAACGGGCAACATCGGCATCTTCAGAACAGCCGAGACTTGCAGCCGAAATCGCGCCAGCCAAAACCGATATTTTCAAGAGTCCCATTTAATTGTAAATTATACAATACAATTGTAGGAAACTTGTTCTGCAAAAGCAAGACTATTTTTTAATAGTGCGAGTTTTACTGACAAAAATCACAAAAAATGCCGCCCCACAATCGCGAAGCGGCATTCAGGTCCTTAAATAAAACGCGCAATTATTTGATTTTTAATTCTTCTTCAACCTTCTCGGCTTTCTTAACATCATACAAGCCCTTTATAAGAATTGCTATCACTATGGCAATCAGAACAATTCCTCGCAGGTTAATTATTGAATAGAGTTCCAATAACACGTACAGTATCAACGACATCCACAGTGATAATACCGGGCGTTTCTTCAGCAGAAAAATGCAAACCGAAAAAAGTATGGTGATAAGAATCGACGGACTGCATAAAATCAATATCTGATAGAACTCCAACCCTTTGAAGAGAATGGCGAATCGCACTGTGATACAAGCATATAAGCAAGCCAGCACAATTAAAACCACCTTGGCTCGTTTTATACTGCTCTTCGATTCGTCAATATCACCTTTCATCAAGATTCGCTGCCCCACAAACACACCTTGCTCCTCTTTTGTGCCTGTAATCGGATAGCCGCAGTGCGGGCATTTGTCCACTTGTCCAGTGTATTCCTTTTTGCAATACGGACATTGCATAGTTGTTTCTTCCATTGTCAATTCAATTTTCTTGTAAATATAGCATTTTATCTCAAAAAAAAATGCCGTATCAGGATTGCTGATACGGCATTTATCAAAATGTTATCTGTCTAACAATCAGAATTCAACCAACACATTCCCGTTCATTTCAGCAGGAATGTCGAGACCCATAAGCGTGAGAACGGTTGGGGCAACGTCAGCCAGGCGACCGTTGTTTACCTTCTTCACATCGTCAGCAACCACAATCACAGGAACAGGGTTCAGCGAGTGGGCGGTGTTTGGTGTGCCGTCGGGGTTGATGGCGTTGTCGGCGTTGCCGTGGTCGGCTATGATAACGGTGTTGTAGCCGTTCTTCTGTGCGGCAGCCACAACCTCGCCAACACATTCGTCAACGGCGCGGACAGCCTTGCAGATGGCATCGTAAACGCCAGTGTGGCCTACCATATCGCCATTGGCGAAGTTCACCACAATAAAGTCGAACTTGTTGGTGTTGATGCTTGCTATCAGTTTGTCTTTCACCTCGTAAGCGCTCATTTCGGGCTGCAGGTCGTAGGTGGCAACTTTTGGCGAAGCCACCAGAGTGCGCTCCTCGCCTTCGTACGGTGCCTCGCGGCCGCCATTGAAGAAGAAGGTTACGTGAGCGTATTTCTCGGTCTCGGCAGTGTGCAACTGCTTCAGGCCCTTGCTGCTCAAATATTCGCCTAAAGTGTTGTTAACGTTCTCTTTCGGGAACAAGATATGCACGCCAGTGAAAGTTGCGTCGTACGGCGTCATACAGTAGTACTGCAGATTAGGAATTGTAGTCATTCCTTCTTCAGGCATATCCTTCTGTGTCAGCACGATAGTGAGTTCTTTGGCGCGGTCGTTGCGGTAGTTGAAGAAGATTACCACGTCGCCGTCTTTGATGCGTCCGTCAACCTTGGCGTTGACCAGCGGCTCCATAAACTCGTCGGTATTCTTATGCTCCTCCGAGTCGGTGTCGTAGCAGCTCTGCACGCCAGCCACCATATCGTCAACCTTGCGGCCGATGCCGTTAACCAGTTGGTCATAAGCCACTTTGATGCGGTTCCAGCGTTTGTCGCGGTCCATAGCGTAGAAGCGGCCGATGATGCTTGCAATGTGTCCGATGTTGGCGTCGCAGTGCTTCTGCAGGTCGGCAATAAAGCCCTTGCCACTCTTCGGGTCGGTGTCGCGGCCGTCCATAAAGCAGTGAACGAAAGTATTGCTGATGCCGTACTCTTTAGCAATCTCGATGAGTTTGAAAAGGTGGTCGAGCGATGAGTGCACGCCGCCGTTCGATGTCAGGCCCATAAGGTGAATGCTCTTGCCGTTCTTTTTGGCGTACTCGTAGGCCGAAACAATCTCGGGATTTTTCAGGATGCTGTTGTCGGCGCAGGCGCGATTGATTTTCACAAGGTCCTGATACACAATGCGTCCAGCACCAATGTTAAGGTGACCAACCTCAGAGTTGCCCATCTGTCCGTTAGGCAGACCAACGTCCTCGCCGCTTGTAAGCAACTGTGCGTTAGGGTATTCCTTTGCCAGACGCTCCATATTGGGCGCCCCTGCAGTGTAAATTGCGTCACTTTTTGTCTTGTTGCCGATTCCCCATCCATCGAGAATCATCAACAGCGTTTTTCCTTTTGCCATTTTATATTTCTTTTTAATTTAACATTCTGACATTGAACGAATTGCACACAAAACACAATCCACAAAATCCGAGTGCGAAATTATGAAAAAATGGCTATCGCAATAGAGAAAAATTATGGTTTTAATGTGTTATTCGACACTTACTTATCCATCGCCAACCTCAACCCGCAAATCTCGTTTTTCTCGTGCGGGGCGTTCTTACTGCGATTCCAAACCCAGCAAGCCTGCGACGTGTCGGTGAAGCAGCCGCCGCGAATAACGTACTGCAGCGATTCGATTCCCTCATAAGGATCGGCGCACCACTCCCACAAGTTGCCACTCATATCGTAGATTCCCAGCTCGTTAGGCGCTTTGGTGGCCACGGGATGAGCGTGAGTGTCGCTGTTTTTTGAGTACCACCCTACTTTGCTCATTGCATCGCCGCCGCTGAATTTATAACCACTGCTTTTGCTGCCTCCGCGTGCCGCATATTCCCACTCCTCTTCGGTCGGCAGACGGAATTTCTGCCCTGTGAGTTGGTTCAGTTTCTCGATAAAGACCTTGCAGTCGTTCCAGCTGACCGACTCAACGGGCATTCCTTTGCCGCGTCCACGGACACTCGACGGGTTCTTGCCCATCACGGCTTTCCACAATTCGCCTGTAACCTCGGTCCGGCCAATCATATAACCGCCGACTTCGGTCGATTCCGTTTCTCCAGGCTCACCCATATCAAAGGTGCCGCCATCAACACAAACCATCTCAAACTTGACGCCGTTGGCCGTAAACTCACGAACCTCGCCGTTCTGCGACATTGCAAACTGCGCTGCCGACAATGCAAATAATGTGATAATCAGTCGTTTCATAACGTATCGTTTTAGAGTTTCAAGATACGAATAAAAATCGGGATTACCGACAAGGATTTTTAAATTATGAGCGCAGATGATGCAGATTTGACTGATTTTGTTTATAACAACGGACTTCAGACTACGGACATCAGACAACAGACAGATTTGGTGATTTGTTAATCGGTCGCGATGAATCGCGTCCCAACATTTGCCTTTTTATTGTTAATTGTTAATTATTCATTGTTAATTGTCTGCATTTTCTTACGCCTTGCACCTAACTCCTAATTCCTAACTCCTAAATACCTGATTACTTAGCATTCATATACTCGCCCACCCACTTGGTATCCTGCATATCCTTCAGCAGGCGGATAAGGTTGTCGCCGTAAATCGCGCTGCCCAAAAATTCCACCCCGTACTGCGACAGAATCTGCATCTGGCCGCTGGTGGGCACGCCATTTTGCCCGCCCCACCCCTGCGCCTTCGATTCTCCGAAAGGAAAAACGGCGTAACGCAACTTCCACAAATCTTTGAGTGTAAACTGGTTGATACCGTGGGCTTCAAACATATCGATGCGGTCGGGGTTGGCTTTTGATGGCTCGGCTCCGCCAAACTGCCGCAAAAACGACTCATAGGTGACAAACCGCACGGTGGCCTTGCCTTCTGATGTGAGACAGTGGATTCCATAGCTGACTGCCTCCAACCCCGCCGTGGGCATCAGGCTCACGCAGAACGAATATCGCGCCAAGCGGTAAGCGTCTGGGTTGCTTTTACCTTTGGGCACAAGCACCTGCGCATTCGCCGAAAGGCCAACCATAACCATCAGTACGACAATAAGTTTCTTCATATCTCAATCGATTAAAAACGACACCGCGGCCAGCACAATCAAGATGCAGCCCGTGAGTGTCTTTTGGTGATGCTCGAAAATGTGCCAGTTCAAGCGGTTCAGGCCTTTGGTGCCGATATAGACGAGAGTTATCATAGTGCTCACAGTAGCAACAAGATAGATGACCGAAGTAACCAGAATTCCGCGCCAGCCAAACACGCCCGCGGGCAGAAAATAGACCTCGAGTTCGATGCAGGGCGAGAAGAACATTGCCACAACCA
>CAMJCK010000073.1:0-11267 GCA_946404125.1 uncultured Bacteroidota bacterium
GCACCAGACAAGGCAAAAGGGGGCACCGAGTGTTCCCTTTTGTTGATTTTATCCCACGTCAAAATCCTTTTTCACTCAACTTATTATCAAATTCCCGCCAGGTGCACACTAAAAAACAAATCCCCATTTTATATTTGCAGCCAAAATCAGGCGGGCTTTACCGATTGATTTATAGCGATTTTGAAGTTGAATTTTGAAGAAAACAACATAATGACCATCAAAGAAGCACTCAATCAGCGCATCTTGATTCTTGACGGCGCAATGGGCACCTGCATCCAGAAATTCGGCCTGACCGAAGCCGATTTCCGCGGCGACGAGTTCAAAAATCACCCCGTGATGCTCAAGGGCAACAACGACATTCTGAACCTGACCGCGCCGCAGGTGATTGCTGAAGTGCACCAGATGTACGTGGATGCTGGAGCCGATATTATTGAAACTAACTCGTTTAGCAGCAATAAGATATCGCAGCACGAGTATCAGTGCGAGCACTTGGCGCGGCGGATGAACACCGCTGCGGCGCAGAATGCCCGTCGTGTGGCCGATGCCTGCACCAGTCGTAAGGTTTGGGTGGCTGGAAGTATGGGCCCGACATCGAAAACGCTTTCACTGTCGCCCGACATCAACCACCCCGAATACCGCGCCACCGACTTCGACACAATGGCCGATGCCTATACCGAACAGGTTGAAGGACTGATAGATGGCGGTGTTGATTTGTTTCTGATTGAGACTTGTTTCGATGCGCTCAACACCAAAGCAGCGCTCTATGCCATCCAAAACGTGCAGGAGCGCCGCAGCACCGACGTTCCTGTTATGATTTCGGCTACGTTGAACGACCGCAGCGGCCGCACGCTCACGGGACAGTCGATTGAAGCGTTTTTCGTCAGCATCAGCCATTACCCTGTGCTCTCGTTCGGTCTGAATTGTTCGTTCGGAGCGTCAGAATTGCGGCCGTTTGTTGAGCAACTATCGGCAAAATTGCCCTGTTTCTTAAGCCTTTACCCCAACGCTGGTCTGCCCAACGAGATGGGCGAGTACGATGAGTTGCCATCGACTACTGCACACATTATCAAGCAGATGGCTGATGACGGACTGATAAACATTGCGGGCGGATGCTGCGGCACGTCGCCCGCGCACATCAAGGCCATTGCCGAAGCCGTGAAAGGCATTGCGCCGCGTATTCCTGCAAAAGTTGATGAACGATTGATTGTCAGCGGTTTGAACGTGGTGATTGTCGATAAAAACGAGCGCAATTTCACCAACGTGGGCGAACGTACAAATGTGGCGGGCTCGCGGAAATTTGCGCGGCTCATTTCGGAGAAGAACTACGAGGAGGCCGCCAACATCGCTCGCAAGCAGATTGAAGACGGCGCCGACATCATCGACATAAATATGGATGACGCGATGCTCGACAGCGCCGCTGAAATGCAGAATTTCATCCGCTACATCAGCAACGACCCCGAGATTGTGAAGGCAGCCATTATGGTCGATTCATCTGATTGGAATTCAATACTTTCTGGTTTAAAAAACGCTCAGGGGCGATGCATTGTTAACTCGATAAGCCTGAAGGAAGGCGAAGAGAAATTTTTGCAGAAAGCCCGCGAAATCAGAAAGTTAGGGGCGGCTGTGATTGTGATGGCTTTCGATGAGGTTGGTCAGGCCACAACTTACGAGCGTAAGATTGAAATCTGCGAACGTGCTTATAACTTGCTGATTGATAAGGCTGGATACAAGCCTTACGAGATAATTTTCGATGTGAACGTGCTGTCGGTCGGAACGGGAATCGAGGAGCACGCCAACTATGGTATCGACTTCATACGCGCCGTTGAGTGGGTGAAGAAAAACCTGCCTGGCGCACGCACAAGTGGCGGTATATCAAACCTTTCGTTCGCTTTCCGCGGCAACAATCCCGTGCGCGAGGCGATGCATTCAGTGTTCCTTTACCACGGCGCGGCCGTCGGGCTCGATATGGGAATTGTGAACCCCGCAATGCTGCAGGTTTACGATGAGATTGAACCTAACTTGCTGAAACTCTGCGAGGACGTAATTTTGAACCGCTCTGCCGAGGCCACCGAAGCGCTTATCGACCTTGCATCACGGATGAAAGAGTCGGCCGATGCGGGCAGCCACACCGCCACAAAGCAGGAAGCGTGGCGCGAACAGTCTGTCGATGAGCGACTTGCGTATGCGCTCGTGAAAGGCAATGCCGATTTTCTTGAGCCCGATTTGGCCGAGGCGATGCAGCAATACGGCAGCCCCGTCGATATTATTGAGGGCCCGCTGATGAACGGAATGGACCGCGTGGGCAAACTGTTTGGCGAGGGCAAAATGTTTCTGCCACAGGTGGTTAAGTCGGCAAAGGTGATGAAGCAGGCCGTTACAATTCTTCAGCCCGAAATTGAGCGGCACAACAACGCTTCGGGCGATACTGGCCGCCGCGCAAAGGTGGTTCTTGCCACTGTCAAGGGCGATGTGCACGACATCGGCAAGAATATTGTGGGCATCGTTTTCGCTTGTAACAATCTCGATGTCATCGATTTAGGTGTGATGGTTGACAACCGCACAATCATCGACACCGCAGTGCGCGAAAAGGCTGACATCATCGCCGTGAGCGGACTCATCACACCATCGCTGAAAGAGATGGAGCAATTGTGCGAAATGCTTGAAAAAGAGCATCTTCAGATACCCGTTTTGGTTGGCGGCGCAACAACTTCGGTTGTCCATACGGCGGTGAAACTGGCTACGCGCTACAGTTATTTTGTGGCTCACGGCAACGACGCATCGGCTTCGGCTGTGCTCGCAAAGCGCCTTTTGAGCGACCGCGAGGCCACCATTGCCGAAATCAAACGCGCCCAGCAGGACGTCCGCGACCATTACAACAAGCGAAAAGAAGACATTGAGCCATACGCCACCGCCAACGAGAAGGCGCCGCAGTTTGCGCTTTCGACGTTTGTCAACGGCTTTGGCAACACCGAAAATATTGAACGTAACAACATACCTGTGAGCGAGTTGCGCGAGTTTATCGATTGGCCGCACCTGCTCTATTTTTGGGGATTTAAGGGCGCGACGCTCGAAAAGTTGCTCGAAAACGACGAGGCCCGCCGCACACTCGAATCGGCTCAGAATCTGCTGAAATCGGTCGGCATCGACCACAGCATCGAGGTGTCGATGGTTCTGAACTTTTTCAACGCCCACAAAGATGGCAATGACATTGTTCTCGACAACGGCTCGCGCTTGCCGATGCTTCGCAGCCAGAATTTTGGCAACAATTTCCTGTCACTTGCCGATTACTTCTCAACAGCCGACCGTCAAACACCAATCGGCTTGTTCTGCATCAAGGTGAGCGACAAGCAGTTATGCGCTGATTGCAAGTCGTTTGAGTGCTTGTTGCGGCAGTCGCTATGCGCCCGTCTGGCCGAAGCCGCTGCTGAACTGATGCAAAAACAGATTGTCGGTCAAATGCCGATAATCCGCCCCGCCTTTGGCTACCCCACTTGTCCCGACCATTCAATTAAAGAATTGGTATTCAATGCTATTGGCGCCCGCGAGAAATTGGGTGTATCACTCACCGAGTCGTACGCCATTCAGCCCACAACCAGCATCTGCGGAATGCTGATTGCCCACGAACAGGCAGGTTATTTCTCTGTCGGCCAAATTGACGATGCACAGATCGAGGACTACGCAAAACGCCGCGGATTTTCGGTTGAGGAAGTGAAGAAGTTGTTGAATGTGTGAGTGGGGTAGGTTTTGGCTCTGTTGGGCATTTTACTTAGCAACAAAAAAAGCCGGCACCCAAGCGGATACCGGCTTTTGCATTATATCGCGGCAAGCGGATTAGAATGCCTTGATAATTCCCATAAAGTCTTCGCATTTCAGCGATGCGCCACCAATCAGGCCGCCGTCGATGTCGGGTTTGGCGAACAGTTCGGGAGCGTTCGAAGCCTTGCACGAGCCACCGTAAAGGATTGAAGTGTTCTCGGCAACTTCCTTGCCGTATTTTGCTGCAATCACCGAGCGGATGTAAGCGTGAATCTCTTCAGCTTGGTCCGAAGTGGCGGTTTTGCCAGTGCCGATGGCCCAGATTGGCTCGTAGGCGATGATAATCTTCGAGAAGTCGTCAGCCGAAAGGTTGAAAACAGAACCCTCGAGCTCGGCTTTCACAACCTCGTTCTGCTTGTTGGCTTCGCGCTCTGCCAGGCTTTCGCCGATGCAGAAGATAACCTTCAAACCATTGGCCAGAGCCAGTTGAACCTTCTCTTTCAGAATGTCGTAAGTCTCTTTGTAGTACTCGCGGCGCTCAGAGTGGCCAAGGATAACATACTCAGCACCAGTCGATTTCACCATTTCGGCCGAAACCTCACCAGTGAAAGCACCTTTCTCTTTGTCAGCGCAGTTTTCAGCGCCAAGGCCGATGATGTTGTGGTTGATAACCTCAGAAACCTTTGCAAGGTGGATAAACGGTGTGCAGATAACCACGTCGCAGTTTGGTTTTGCGCTCAAAGCGTTGTTCAACTCTGTTGCAAGAGCAATGCCTTCCTGAAGATTCTTGTTCATCTTCCAGTTGCCGGCAACTATTTTCTTTCTCATTTTTGAAATATTTAAATATTTAACAATCTGTTAATTATGTTTGTTTTCGTTTCCGAATCTTTTGCGCGCAAGTAAGTAAATCGATGCGATAAATGCAAGCCCTAAAATGAGCAGCCACGTGTAGAAAGTGCGCTGTTTTTCGATTTGATAATCAATGCATTTTGCCAGCAGGCTGCCTTCAAAGAACTGCAGTGGCGGAATGTCTTTCAGGTTCCATTTGCCGATAATCACGCCGTCTTTCACCACCATCAGGCCGGGGTTCGAGCGTACGATGGTTTTGAGCGTCGTCTCGTCGCAGATGCAGATTTCGTAAGGCGGCTCGGCCACCTCGCGGAACGACTCAATGGCCTCGTCGGTCGAAGCGGTGAGCATTCGGAACGTGTAGCCCTGCGCCAGGCAGAAGTCGGCCAGGCGGTTCAGGCTGTCGGTGCGGCTCAGGTCCGATTTGTCGAGATTGTAGGCGATGAGCAGGAAGTTGTAGTTGTCGCTCGCCAGCAGGTCTTCGGTCAGGTCCTCGCCGTCGGGGTTCACAATCGAGAAATCGTGGATTGGCGGCTCGTAGCCCTTCTGCACCAGCGTGTGCTTGGCATCGACGAACGTCCAGGTGCTGTCGGGCAAGTTGTTGATTTGGAATGTTTTCCGTTCGCCGTCTTTCTCATAGATGAAGGTGCTCTCGTACACGTCGGCAGGCGCGCCTGCGGGGCGTTCCATTTTCGCCCTGATTGATGTTCCAACGTTATACGGGCGGAAATCGAGCACTTGCGTGTGTTGGTACGAGTATCCGCAGAAAACCAGAATGGCAATGGCCGCAGCACCAGAGAGCGCCCATTGCTCGGCGGATTTCAGTTTGCTAATCAGTTGCTTACGCGATACGAACACCGCCACCGAAGCCGCCAGCAGCACAAGGTTTTTGAAGAACGTCTGCCAGTTGGTGATGACGAGTGCGTCGCCAAAGCAGCCGCAGTCGTGCACAGGGTTGGCAATGGCAATGTAGAGCGTGAGCGGCGTGTAGAAAGCCATAAAAGCCAGCACAAACGTCGAGCAGAAGCGGATTTGCAGGTTGAAGAGCACCATCACGCCAAGTGTGAACTCAATAAGGTTCTGCAGCACCGAGAGCGCGAACGCCAAGCCGTTGGCCCAGCCCATTCCGAAGGCGTTGAAGTAGTCGATGAACTTGTAGGTTGAGCCGAGCGGGTCCACCGCTTTCACAAATCCCGAAAAAATGAATGTCACGCCAATGATTATTCGGCAGACGAGCAGAATGGTTGGTTTTAAACGGTTCATAGTTGAAGTTTTAAGTTTACAGGTTTAAATTCTAACTTTCTGTGTCTCTAATTATACCTATAATAAATCATTCGCCTGCCAAGCGCCCTCAAGGTGCTCAATCACTTTTGGCGGATTGCCATTGAGCACTGCCACAATGTCGAATCGGCTTTCAAGGTCGATGTTGCGCTGAATCAGGTAGGCGTCGGCGGCCTCGACCAGATTCTTCATTTTCTTTTTAGTGACAGCCTCCTGCGGCAGCTCAAAGGCAAGTGTTGAGCGCGTTTTAACCTCCACAAACACCATTGTATCGCCGTCGCGCGCCACAATGTCAATCTCCTTCGGACCATAGCGCCAGTTGCGGTCAACAATCTCGTAGCCCTTTTGCTGCAAGAAGTTGGCGGCCAAAGCCTCGCCCTCACGTCCGACATCGTTATGCTCGCTCATTGCCAAAATCTAATTTGCTAATCTGTTTATCGACAGATAGTTGTGCTGTGCGGCCAATGATTAGCGGATTGTTTGGTTGCTGATGCCCGGCCTCAAAGCCGAAAGCCACCGGGTAGCCGTAGTCGGCCACGGCGTCCATCACTATTTGGTTGATGGTCAAGCCGAAAGACGGTGTGCTGTCTTCGGCATCGGTGAAATATCCGCAGACCAAACCGGACAAATTAGTCAGCATTCCGGCCTCGCGCAACTGCCGCATCATACGGTCGATGCGGTAGAGCGGCTCGCCAACGTCCTCAATGAAAAGAATTTTGCCATCGGTGTTGAGTTGCCACGGTGTACCAATAAGCGAGCAGACGATTGACAGATTTCCGCCGCAGACCTCACCGCGGGCTTCACCGCATTGGTTGCCATCGCCGGCGAAAGTGTAGTTTGGCAAGCGGCCTTCGAGAACGCTGAAAAGCTCGTCAACGCTTGCCTGTGGCTTGCTGAAGTTCACCGGCATCTGCCCGTGGACGCTCTCAACGCCCAACTGCGTCAGCGCCGCGTGCAGCACCGTAATGTCGCTGAACCCCACAATCCATTTCGGCGACCGCAAAAGTCCCGAAAAATCGACTTTCCCCACCATCCGCACACAACCGTAACCGCCACGCACACAAAATATTGCGCGAATTTCAGCATCGTCAATCATCTGCTGAAGGTCGGCGGCGCGCTCGCTGTCGGTTCCGGCAAAAATGCCGTGCTCAAGGCGCGTTGTCAGGCCGCGGACGGGCCGGTAGCCGTAACTCTCAATGGTAGAGCATATTGCGGCATAGTTTTCCTGTCCGACAAACCGTGCCGGCGCTACAATCCCGACTTTGTCGCCTTTCTGTAGTGACGGTGGAGTTATCATTGTTTGAAAAACTGTTTATTCCTCAGGTTCAGTTTGTTGCGAAGCGTTGTTGTCGCCTTCGTTCTGCTGCGGACGGCGGTATTGACGGCGGTGGTGGTTGTTGCGGCCACCTTCGTTCGACTTATTTTCAGCGTTTTCGCCGTTGTTCTCGCCACTTGGTTTGCGGTTGTTGCCGCCTTTGCCACGCACTTCGCGGCGCAAATTCTTGATATCCTTATCGATAGAGTTCTTTGTCGATTCGAGCATAATCTGAAACTCTTCGGTGGCGTTAATCATTGCGCGTTTGCTGTCGCGCATCGCCTTGAGCGCCATAAACAATGCGGCAAGAGCCACAACTAATGCACCGACCGACAAACACGTTCCGCAAGATGACTGCGATGCGCAGGTCTGCGCCATACAGGGTACCGATGTGGCGGCGATTGTAGCGGCCACTAATGCTAAAGATTTGATTTTCTTTGACATAAAACAATTTTTATTAGTTATTAAACAAAACGATTAGTTTTCAAAAGAACGATATTTTTTTGTAATCAACTGAATCCACGCTGTTTTTTAATGGCTTCATACGCCTCATTGATTTTCTGGAACTTCTCTTTGGCGGCGCGTTGCACGTCCTCGCCCAGATAAGCCACCTTGTCGGGATGGTTCTCGACGGCCATTTTGCGGTAGGCTTTCTTAACCTCATCATCGGTGGCCGACGGGCTGATTCCCAATATTTTATACGCAGAGTCGGCATCTTGCTTCACGAACATCGATTTTATTGAGTTGAAATCGGTGTCGCTGATGCCCATATTTCTGGCAATCACTTCAATAACGTTCGATTCGTTGGCCTGGACGCTGCCATCGGCGTTTGAGATACCAAACAGATAGTCAATAAGTTGCAGTCGGCTTGAGTAGTTGAGCATCTGACCAATCTGGCGGCTTACTTCGTAAACGGGAATCTGCTGTTTGAGCACGTCGCGCAGCATTCGAATGCCGTCGGTGGCGGCTTCAACGCCAAACTGCCGCACAAAAAACTGCTTCACATAGTTGAGTTCAGCTTGAGTAACCTTGCCATCGGCCTTCATCACAGCCGCCGTCAGCACCACAAGGCTCACCATAAAGTCGCCGCGCGAAGTCTGCGGGCGTGAGTACCTGGTTCCGCCAGGCTGTTGCCCACCATATCTGGTACCGTTAGTTTGGCTCTGTTCAGGCTCTTTTGAGTCGAAAGCGGCGCCTATGAAGTAGCCCAAAATGCCGCCCAACGGTCCGCCCAAAGCCCAACCGATGCCGCCGCCAATCCATTTTCCAAATTTCATCTCAATCGTATTTTATGCTTTTGCCGTTACGGCATTGCGTTGGTTTTCAATAATTTTATGTATTTCCGCATCAATATCGACCGAGCCATCGTTCACAATCACGTGGTTGGCGTGGGTGCGAAAGTAATCATCGTTGCGCTGGTTTGCAATACGCTGTTCCACCAAATCGCGTGTTGTGTTGTCGCGGCGCATCACTCGTGCAATGCGAACTTCCATTGGTGCCACCACGGCCACCACCGTGTTGCAGAGTTTTTCAAGTCCGCCTTCGAACAGAATGGCCGACTCAACCACCACAATATCAGTGGTTTGATTGTCGCGCCACGCTGCAAAATCGTCTCTGACGGCAGGGTGGATAATGCTGTCAATCCACTCAAGTTCGGCCTTGTCGGCGAAAATGCGGCTGGCCAAGAACTGGCGGTTCAGTTTTCCGTCAGTATAGGCTTCGGCACCGTATCGGTCTGTAACCAAACGCTTTATGTCGGCGTTATCATAGAGCAGTTTGGCACGCTCATCGCAGTTGTAGCACGGCACGCCCATCGCTGCAAAGCGCTCTGCCACAAAACTTTTGCCGCTTCCGATTCCGCCTGTCAAGCCAATAGTTATCATCGCGGTTCGAGAACAAAATTGACAACTTGCGGCTCAACGCTCACATTGTAAACATTGGCAGGCTGAACTGTCACTGCCACAGGGAGTTGCATTCCAAGCATTGTTTTTATCTGTTCCGCGTCGGCTTCAACCTTGAAATCGTTGTGGCTCAGGCGCGCATAGTCGTTGGTCGAAACCCAATAACGGATGGTCACATCGTTGGGCATCAGCCTTACGGCGACCGAGTCGGGCTCGCCAACAACGGTGATGGGCACGGTGGCCACGGCTTCGGTGAACTTCGAAACAGGCACATCGACCTTCACTTTGCGGTGGATGAAAACAATACCGTCAATAGGCTGCAAATCAATGTTTTTACTAATGTCGGATGTCACGCCGCGAGCGGTAATCCGCTTGGTATAGACGGCCTGCAGAGTGTCAAGCAGCAGGTCGGGGCCGTTCACCGTAACCATCGATGGCGTAACGCTGACAATGCCGTCAATGCGGCACTGACTGTCGAAATGCAGGTCGAGCACGGGGCGTACTGGCACGCGCTTCTCGCCGTAGTTCGAGAAGACGAAATAGATGGTGTCGGGCTGAATCATCGACAGAGCAAGGTTTGCGGGCAACTGCGACTTTATCTCTTCAAACAGCGCGCTGGTGCCCAAATGGAATTCCATTGTCGATTCCTTGGCCAAAATATGGTTCAGGCGGCTCAGGTTGATGACCACTGGCTCGGGCATCTTGCCCATCTTGTAGCGCAGAATGTCGAATCCGCGGCCCTGCACGTTCAGGTCGAGATTTTCGGGCAGGTCGTTCACCACCACCTTCTGCATAGGCAGGTTGATGAACGTGACGGGGTAGTGGATGGTGGCGTTCGTCTCGTCGCCCAACTTGTTGAAGAACCACATCAGCGACGAGAAGCCGATGAACACAAAATAGAGCAGCATCCGCTTGTCGAACCGCAATCGGTTTTTGACCGCTGATATGTCAAGGTTTGGATGTTTCATTGTCAGGCGATGAAAATCGCGAATTTCTTCAGGTCTCAAAATTAGCAAACCTGACGGAATAAAAAGCGGGGTTCGGCGGCAAAAACGCACAAAAAAAGCGCCGAATCTCTTCAGCGCCTTATTGATTTCCGATGAATCGGAATTTAAGCCTTTGGTGCCACGTCGGCAGGGTCTTTCACCAGGCCCGACTTGTCAACCTTAATCAGCACGCCGTTCGACACGTCGAGCAGAACGGTGGTGTCCTTCACTTCGGCAATGGTGCCGTAGATTCCGCCCACGGTGAGCACTTTGTCACCCTTCTTGAGCGCCTTGCGGAACTCGTTAATCTCTTTCTGCTTCTTGGTCTGCGGACGAATCATAAAGAAGTAGAACACAAAAATGATAAGCACCAGCATAATCAGGCTGCTTGCACCGCCGCCCTGTGCGCCTTCGGCACCACCTTGTGGCGCCATCAGAAAAATACTCAACAGATTCATTGTCGTTTTGTTTTTAATTATTTGTTGTTTAAATGTTTATCAATTGTTTAAAGGTTGAGTCGCTTCGCTGTTTAGAAGGTTATCCCGATAGCTATCGGGGGCTTCGCTGTTTAGATAACTAATCATTCTCAACTTTCTAAACTTCTAAACTTCTCACCCCCTCATTTCCAATTATAAATTTCTAATTCCTAACTACTAAATCCTAACTACTAAATCCTAACTACTAAATCCTACCTACTACTTAACTTCTGCAAATATCTGCAATTTAACGGGTTTCTCGCCGCAATTTGTCCAGACGTTGGCGCTTTTCAACTGCTTGCCTTCGCGGCCGTAACTGTCGAAAATCACTTCAACGGTGCCGCTCTCGCCAGGTTTGACGGGCTCGGTTGAATATTTCGACGCTGTGCAACCGCAACTTGTGGTCACATCGGTAATCTGCAGGGCGCCGTCGCCTATATTCCTGAATTTGAACGTGTACGACACTTTTTCGCCTTGCGCGATGGTGCCGAAATTATGCTCGTATGTTTCGAAATTGATTTGTGGGGTACCATCGGCTTTCGCGTCGTTTTTTTGCTGATTTCCAGCGCATCCGAAGCAAACCACTGCCATAAGCAGACCGAATTTCGTAAGTCCCCTCATCAGTTTCATTCAATAAGTCCGCGGCCAGTTTTCTTGATTTTGCCTTCGGCCTTCATCTGGTTCACAATCTTGTCCAGAATGC
>CAMJCK010000074.1:0-11236 GCA_946404125.1 uncultured Bacteroidota bacterium
ACAACAAAATGAACCGCAAACAATTATCAATCGCCGCCCTCGCACTGGCGGCAGCGCTGACCGCCTGCAACAGCGGCAGCAAAAACCAAACACCCGACGGATGGGTGATTAAAAACGAGGTAAAAGACATCGAAACCATTGACCTTGAGCAGATTGCCGAGGCTATTGAGGTTATTCCAATAGCAGCCGACGAGCCAATTGACGAAATCCGTGGCTTAAGCGGCAGCAGCAACGATTTTATTGCTGGCAATAATCGCTGGCAAAAGTTCTATCACATCAAAGACGGACGCCTTGTCGGCAAACTCGATGCCGTGGGCAACGGTCCGAACGAATACCGATTACTTTACAAATTCTCGTATCAGCCCGATGGCGGTCTTTTCTATGGCTACAACAACAGCAAAGGTGAGATAATGTGCTTCCAAACGTCACCGTTCGAATTCGTGTCGAAATCCCCAATCAATATCCATCCTTTCAGTATGCTTACTCTCGGTCGCGACCAGATGCTTTTAATAGCCAATCCACCGCTTGAGGAGTGTAAAGATGTTGAATATCAAGAACTTGACAATGGTTCGATGATGAGAAAGATAAAAGACAGCAGTATTGTGTACAAATTCGACGGGCAAGCGCTGACTAAACTGTTTCGTGTCGCAAAAAATAGCAGTTCATCAGTATTCACGCGTTCAGGCAACAATGTGCTGATGTCGCTGCTTATGCCCCAACACACGCTATACCGTTATGCTGACGACAAAATAGAGAAAATCTTAACCATCGACTACGGCGATATGGAAAAGCCAGAACCCGAAACAAAAGTTGAAACCCAAGGTGATTTTACAATGGTGAGAACGGTCGTTAACGGCGATTACAGCGAAGGTTGCTATCATCCGCAACTCAACGGCTCAACGCTGGCCTATTGGCATTATACCGTTATGAATGATAAAGGACGCAACTGCCTTGCCATTGCCACTCCCGAAAGCGTACGCAACTACGAGGTCCGCATTGGCGGCTTGAATTTTGAGGTTAACATTGATATGGTTGACAACGGTGTTTACACAAAGATAATTCAAGGTGACTGGGAGAGCAAAATCAACACCGACGAGGAGATGTCGGAAACAGGCAAGCGCATCATCGAGGCAATGAAGGGAAACGATTATAATCCTGTTATCTTGCAGTTTAAATTGAAAATAATGTAGGAAAATGGTGTTGGGTGTTAGGTGTTAGGTGTTTGTAGGGACGCGATTCATCGCGTCCGCCCACGATTCACTATCCCGATAGCTATCGGGACACCGATTAAACAAAAACGAAAACGACGCCGCTTCGCGGGAAATTGAAAGAAAATTTAGAACAAAATTATAAGAAAATGATTTTTAAGATTTTAACGCTAACCGAACGAACCCGAATCAATCCAAACGCAAGGTTTTGGTTTCAGTTTGGATAAGTTTGGTTAGAGATGAATTTTGAACAATTTTAAATCAGATTTTATAAAAATTTCCGCCCGTCAGGGCGATAACAAAAACAATTTAATACCACAACAAAATGAACCGCAAACAATTATCAATCGCCGCCCTCGCACTGGCGGCAGCACTGACAGCCTGCAACAGCGGCAGTAAAAACCAAACTCCCGACGGATGGGTGATTAAAAACGAGATTAAGGGCGTTGAAACCATTGAAACCATTGACCTTGAGCAGATTGCCGAAGCAATTGATGTCATACCTATTAAATCTGACGAGCCGATAGATGGTATTTCGAGCATAAGCGGAAGCAGCAACGATTTCATTGCCAGCAACAATCGGTTTGAAACGTTCTACCATATTAAAGATGGAAAACTAATCGGCAAACTCAATGCCGTAGGCAGAGGACCGAACGAGTACAACCAAATGCATAGATACTCCTATCTGCCCTCCGACAGTATTTTTTATGGTTACGACACTAAAGGTCAGATAATGTGCTTCAAAACGCAGCCGTTCAAATTCGTGTCGAAATCCGAAATCAATATTCATCCTTCCAATATGCTGACTGTCGGTCACGACCAAGTGCTTTTATTAGCCCTGCCACCATTTGAAGAATGCAAGTATGTTGAAGAAGTTCCAATTGGGAATGGTGCGTCAATGAAAAAGATAAGAGACAGCAGTATTGTGTACAGATTCGACGGGCAAGCGCTGACTAAACTGTTTCGTGTCGCAAAATATAGTGGATTAGAATTCACACGTTCGGGAAACGATGTGCTGATGTCGCTGCTTATGCCTCAAAACACTCTCTACCGCTATTCTGACGGCCAGATAGAGAAAATTGCGACTATCGATTACGGCGATATGGAAAAGCCAGAGGCAAAAGAAAAAACAGAAATTCAAGGCGATGTAACGATAGTAAGAATGGTTGTTAACGGCGATTACAGCGAAGGATGTTACCATCCGCAACTCAAAGGCTCGACGCTGGCATACTGGCATCGTACGGGTACGTATGATAATTTACACACTTGTCTTGCCATTGCCACCCCCGAAGAAGTGCAAAACTTTGAACCACGCATTCGCGGATTGTATGTCTATTTCGACGTCTATAGGATGACCGTTGACAACGGCATTTACACAATGCTGATTCAAGGCGACTGGGAGAGCAAAATCAATGACAACGAGGAGATGTCGGAAACTGGCAAACGCATTATCGAGGCAATGAAGGGGAACGATTATAATCCTGTTATCTTGCAGTTTAAATTGAAAACAATGTAGGAAAATGGTGTTAGGTGTTTGTAGGGACGCGATTCATCGCGTCCGCCCCAATTCACCATCCCGATAGCTATCGGGACACCAATTAAACAAAAAATAAACGGACACCGCTTCGCGGGAAATTGAAAGAAAATTTAAAACAAAATTTATAAAAAATTGAAATTCAAGATTTTATAACATTTTTAATCAGATTTTTTGAAAATTTCCGCCCGTTAGGGCGCTAAAAAACTAAACTTCTAAACACTAAACATCCAAACATTTAACGTTTATGTTTAAACAGTTGATAAACAAACCGATAGCCGTCACAATGGTGCTCATAGCGGTGCTGGTGCTCGGCGTGGCGGCCATCAATATGCTGCCAGTGTCGCTCGTGCCCGACATCGACATTCCGCAGATAACCGTGCAGGTGTCGTCGGCGGGCAAGTCGGCGCGCGAGTTGAACGAGACGATGATTGCCCCGTTACGGGCGCAACTGGTGCAGGTGCCGCATTTGAGCCAGATTAACTGCACGGCCAAAGACGGCAGCGGCGTCATCTCAATGACGTTCGACTACGGCTCCGACGCCGACTACATCTTCATCGACGTGAACGAGCGCATCGACCGCGCAATGGCCAACTGGCCCCGAGGCGAGGACCGCCCAGTGGTGGCTCGCGCCAGCGCAACCGACATCCCAGCCTTCTTCATCAACGTGACGCTGGCCGACAGCATTGTCACCGCACAGCAGACACTGGAGATGAGCGCCTTCACCCGCCAGGTGATTGTGCGCCGCATTGAGCAGTTGCCCGAGGTGGCTATGGTCGACGTGTCGGGACTGCTGCACCCCGAGTTGCTCATTGTGCCCGATATGCAGAAACTGCACTCGATGGGCATCACCGAGCAGCAACTTGGCGACGCCATCAACGGTGCCAACGTGCATCTGGGCAGCCTGAGCATCCGCGACGGCGAGTACCGCTTCGACGTCCGCTTTGAGTCGGCGCTACTCACCCGCTCCGATGTTGAGGACGTGTGGCTGAAGGTGAACGACCGCGTTTATCAACTCAAAGACCTTGCCGAAGTGCGCGAGCAGCCGCAGACAATGAAGGGGATGATAACCTCCGACGGCCGCCAGTGCGTCACAATGGCCGTCATCAAGCGCACCGAGGCGCGTATGGCCGACCTGCAGAAGGGCGTGAGCGAACTGATGAAGGCTTTCGCCGACGATTACCCAACAATGCGCTTCACCATCACCCGCGACCAGACCGAACTGCTCGACTACTCCATCAACAATATGATTAAGAACCTGATTTTCGGCGCGCTGTTCGCCTGCCTGATAATCTTCTTCTTTATGCACGACTTCAAATCGCCCGTGCTGGTGGTGGTCACCATCCCCACGGCGCTCATCCTCTCGTTCCTGCTGTTCTACGTCATCGGCATATCAATCAATGTCATATCGCTCTCGGGCCTTGTTTTGGGCCTGGGAATGATGGTGGATAACTCCATCATCACCATCGACAACATAACGCAGCGGTGGCGCAAGGGCGAACGGCTGCCCGACGCGTGCGTCTACGGCTCGCAGGAGGTTTTCACGCCGATGCTGAGTTCGGTGCTCACCACGTGCGCCATTTTTGTGCCGATGATTTTTGTGAGCGGCATTGCGGGCGCCCTTTTCTACGACGAGGCGATGGCCGTGAGCATCACACTGATGTCGGCCCTGCTGGTGTCGGTGCTGCTGATGCCCGTGCTCTACAACCTGCTCTACAAGCGTCAGAGCCAGAACCCGAACGGCGGTGCGCTGCCGCGCGAGAAGGGCGGCTGGCTCATTGCCATCTACGACCGCTGGCTCAAGTGGCTTTTCCGCCGCCGCGCCGTGGTGTGGTCGGTTTTGGGCGCGTCGGTGCTGCTGATTGGGCTGCTGTTCATAGGGCTCGAAAAACGCAAACTGCCCGTGATGTCGCACGCCGACACCCTTGTGAGCATTGAGTGGAACGAGCGCATCACCGTTGAGGAGAACAACCGCCGCTGCCAGAGCCTGATTGGCAGTTTCGGCAGCCTCATCAAGCAATCAACTTGTATGGTCGGCTCTCAGCAGTTTGTGCTTGCCCACACGGGCGAGATAACGCCCACCGAGGCTGTCATCTACATCAAAGCCGCATCGCCCGACGATATTGCACTGATTGAGAAACAGATAGCCGAAACAATGCGCCTTCAGTGGCCGCAATCGGTGGTGAGCAGCCGAGCCGCGGGCAACATCTTCGATATGATTTTTGCCGAGAAGGAGCCACCGCTCACCGTGCGTCTGCGGGCCACAAGCGGCGAACCGCCAACGCCTGCCGCGCTCACGGCCGTCTGCGACCAGATTCGCGCCGCCCTGCCCGACGCTGGTGTGCAGCCCATTGAGTGGAACGACTACATTGAACTTGTGGCCGACCCCGAGCGGCTCGCCCTCTACGGCGTCAGTTACGACCAGATAATGCAATATCTGCGCAACGCAATGAACGACAACCAGATACTGCGCATCAGCAAGGGCGATGTGTCGGAGCCGATAGTGATTGGCGCGGGCCACAAGCAGGCCGCCGACCTCATCAGCGGCTGCCAGATTGCCACCAAGGGCGGCAGCGTTCCGCTCGACGTGCTGATGAAGGAGACCCGCAACCGCGACCTGAAAACCATCACCTCGGGTGCCGACGGCGAGTACTACCCCATTCCGCTCAACATCAGCGGCCGCCAGGTGGAGCCTGCAATGGCGGCCATCCGCGAGGTGGTGCGCCAGACCGACGGGTTC
Source organism: uncultured Bacteroidota bacterium (assembly GCA_946404125.1). Taxonomy (GTDB): domain Bacteria; phylum Bacteroidota; class Bacteroidia; order Bacteroidales; family SZUA-534; genus RUG13583. The sequence goes on from CAMJCK010000074.1 coordinate 5,483, forward strand.
GAGGTCGATTTCTCGGGCGCCTATTTCACCAACCGCGAGTTAATCAGAGAGATGTGTATGGTGCTGCTCATCTCGGTGCTGCTGCTGTTCTTCATTCTGGCGGCGCAGTTCGAGAGCCTTGTGCAGCCGCTCATCATTATGCTCGAACTGCTCACCGACATCTTTGCGGCAATGCTGGCGCTCAAAATCTTCGGCGAGAGCCTCAACCTGATGTCGATGATTGGCATTGTGGTGATGTGCGGCATCGTCATCAACGACAGTATCTTGAAGGTGGACACCATCAACCGTCTGCGCGCAAGCGGAATGAGCCTCAAACGCGCCATTATGGACGCTGGCCGCCGCCGTCTGAAACCCATCATAATGACCTCATTGACAACCATTCTGGCCATTGCGCCGTTCCTTGTCAAGGGCGATATGGGCAGCGACCTGCAGTATCCGCTCTCGCTGGCGCTCATTGCGGGAATGGTGGCTGGCACGCTGGTGAGCGTCTTCTTTGTGCCGATAGCCTACTACGCCATCTATCGTAAAACTGAAAAAATCTGATTTTGAATATGTTGCAACAAAACGGTCGGCGGGTTTCCTCGTTTTCAGTCATACTGATAATGGTGGTTCTGATGATTGTCGGGGCCGCCGTGCTGCCGCTTCTGCGCCTGCAGTACAGCCCCAGCCCCAAGCAGAGCCAGGTCAGCGTGAGTTTCAACTATCCCGCATCGGCGCGCGTCACCGAGTCGGAGGTGACATCGGTGATTGAGGGCGCGCTGAACACCATCGGCGGCATCGACTACACACGGGCCGAGTCGTACCAGGGCGGCGGCTACGTGCAGATTCGCTTCAAAGACGATGTTGACATTGAGACGGCCCGCTTTGAGGTATCGACCCATCTGCGGCAGATAAAAAACAAACTGCCCGAGGGCGTGAACCCCTACGTTTCGGGCTCGGTGTCGGGCTCGGGCGGCAACCCGATGATTATGAGTTACACCATCAACGCCGATATGCCCCCCGAGGCCATCGCGCGCTACGCCGAGGAGCACATTGTCACTCCGCTTTCGCGAATTGACGGCGTTGAGAGCGTCAGCACATCGGGCGCGATGCCGTTCCAGTGGGTCATCCGCTTCGACCCCGACGCGCTGCGTGCCGCGGGCCTCACGCCCAACCATCTGACAAAGGCCTTCGGCGACTACTTCCGCAACGATATTGCTGGCACAATGGTCACCACGGGCCAGATGATGCTTGTGCGCCTGAAAATGGGCGGCAGCCAGAGCGAGATTGAGCAGATTCCAGTGGCCGAGTCCAACGGGCGGCTCTTCACAATGGGCGATTTCGCGCGCGTCACCTACGAGGAGAAACTGCCCACGCAGTACAACCGCATCAACGGCCTGAACACCATCGATGTGTACGTTTTCGGAGCCGAGGGCATCAACACCATCGGCGTGTGCGCGGCCGTGAAGCAGATGATGGAGAAAATCCGCCTCACCTTCCCGCCCAAGTTCGCCATTGAGCAGACGTCGGACGCGTCGGTGTCGCTCAAGCGCGAGATAAACAAGATTCTGTTCCGCGCGGGAATGTCGCTGGCCATTCTGCTGCTCTTTGTACTGCTTGTGAGCCGCAGCCTGCGCTATCTGGCCATCATCGGGCTCACCATTCTGGCCAACCTGCTCGCGGCGGCCATCTTCTACTGCCTTTTCGGCATCGACATTGAACTTTACTCGATGGCTGGCATCACCGTCTCGCTGGGCATCATCATCGATACGGCCATTGTTGTGGCCGACCACTACACCTACTACGGCAACCGCCGCGTGATGGGCGCCGTGACGGGCGCTCTGCTCACCACCATTGCCGCGCTGCTGATGGTGTTCTTCCTGCCGCAGGAGCAACTCACCCACCTGTCGGGATTCATCTGGGTCATCGTCATAAACCTCTCGCTCTCGCTGGCCGTGGCCTTCTGGTTTGTGCCCGCCCTGCTCGACAAGATGCCGCTGCGCCAGCGCGGTGTGGCCAACACGCCCGTGGCCCGCAAGCGCAAGATTGTGCGCTTCACCGCCCGCTACGCCCGACTGATTGCCTGGTGCCGCGGCCACCGCTGGATTTTCATTGTGGTGCTGGTGCTGGGCTTCGGCCTGCCCGTCAATCTGCTGCCAACCGAGGTTCGCCACAGCGGTTTCGCAGAGTACGACGACGCGGCCAAAAAAGGCGGCCTGGTGGGCTTCTACAACGAGACCATCGGCGGCAAATGGTACCAGAAGAATAAGGATTGGTTTGAGAACATTCTGGGCGGCTCGTTCAATCTGTTCTGCAAGAAGATGAACGGCGGCGGCTCGTTCTACCGCGAGGCCAAGCCCGAGAAGATTCTCCGCGTTGAGGCGCAGATGCCCGAAGGCTGCTCGGTGCAGCAACTCAACGACATTGTTATTCAGATGGAGAACTGGCTCAGTCAGTTCGACGAGATTAGCGATTTCCGCACATCGCTCTCGGGCACCAACGGCAGCATCGAGATTCGGTTCAAGAAGGAGTTTGAGCACTCGCGCTTCCCCTACGTGCTCAAAGACCGACTCTGGCGCAAGGCCTGCGGCTACGGCGGAGCAACGTGGTATGTGAGCGCACTCGACGAGAACGACCGCTCGCTGAGCAACAGCGTTTACCGAACATCGTGGAGCAACTCAATAACACTGCTGGGCTACAACTACGACCAACTCTACCGCTACGCCGAGCAACTGATTGACACGCTCAAAAACAACCGCCGCGTGAGCGACGCTGGGTTCTCAGTCGGCTGGAACTCGTTTGTGGGCAATGAGTTCCGCCTCGATTTCGACCGCAAGCGCATAACGCAGACGGGCATCAACGTGCGCCGCTACTTCGATTTCCTTGGCGAGCAGATGTACCACCGCGAGATTGGCCAGGTTTTCGACGGCACCCACAACACTCCCGTGATGCTCTCGTCGCAGGAGCGCGACTACTTCGACCTCTGGCACATCCGCAACGATATGGTGGTGATTGACAGCGTTATAACCCGCCTGAACGATGTGGGCTCGGTTGTCAAGAGCCGCACTGGCCTGAACATCACCCGCGAGAACCAGGAGTACTCCATCAACGTGGGGTTTGAGTATGTGGGCTCGTGGGAGTTACGCTCGAAACTGATTGAGAAACAGGTTGACCGCCTCAACAAAACCCTCCCGATGGGCTTCCGCGCCAAGTCGGGCGATGGTTACTACTGGAGCGGCCGACAGAAGCGCCAGCAGGCGGGATTGCTTTTCGGCGTGGTGGCCGTCATTCTGATGATTTGCTCAGCGCTGTTCGAGTCGTTCAAGAAGCCGCTCGTCATCATTCTAATGATACCCGTTAGTTTCATCGGGCTGTTTCTGGTGTACCCCATTTTCGGCGTCACCTTCGACCAGGGCGGCTACGCGGCAATGGTGATGCTCTGCGGCATTGTGGTGAACGCGGGCATTTACCTCACGGCCGAGTTCAACACCGTGAGCGCCATCAGCCGCCGCCCAGGGCTGCGCTCGTACCTCAAAGCCTTCAACCGCAAGATTGTGCCCACAATGCTCACCATTGTCAGCACCGTGCTCGGCCTCATCCCCTTCCTCTTCGACGGCAACGACGACGTCTTCTGGTTCGCCTTCGCCATCGGCGTCATCGGCGGAATGGTCTTCTCCATCATCGCCCTGGCGCTCTTTATGCCAGTCTTCTTCGATTTGGGGAAACGAGCGGCGCAATCAGAGTTGTCACCGAATTAAACGAATGGAAAAACGCATTATAAAGAGCAATGAAAAAGTTATTTGTAATTTTCACAATCCCGTTCCTTTTTTCTTCCTGTAAAAGTCAGCAATATGCATTTAATACATTGTGTGGCACTTATGATGGAAAAGAAGGGTTCTATTATGTTGAATTAAAACTGAATCAAGACAGCACTTGTTCTTTAATGAAATTGTTTGATTTAGCACAGAATAATTGTTTCGGCGAATGGCATTTACACAACAATTTAATAACGATAAAGTGCGATAGAAATCCCGAATTAGATGATATTGCAAAAGCACTTCAAGGTGGTAGTTTTATTGAAGGAAATCTTGAATTGAAAGTTTTGAGTAATAAAAAATTAAAACTTGACGATACTATTTTGAAAAGAAAGAACTAAAACTGTCATTTAAAATGAAACAGATTGCCATATTGACACTATTGATAATAATGTTTTGCTCCTGTAACCCAAACAATGCAAAAAAGAATATTATGGAAATAGGAGAAAAGTTGGAGCAAAAGTATCGTCAGTCAATCAAACCCCAAAGAGAGGATATAATAGGAAGATGGGTCTCTGATGATGGCGCTGAATTTCAATTTAATGATGATTCCACTTTTACTGTTACAAACATTCCTGAATCAACTTTTTGGGGAAATTGTGAGAGTAAAAAACTGTTTTCATATAATGGCACTTGGAGTTTAGAATATTCAAAATCATTATATAGGTGGAAAATAGAACTAACAATGTCTTCAGAATATTTTTTCCCAAAGGGCAGTAATGGCTTTTGCGGTAATGAAATAGATGTAGAAAAAAATCTTTTTGCCAATTCTAGGATATTATCCTTTTTTGATGAGGAATTTGTAGAAAAAAACTTCTTTGTCAGTTCAAATTGGTTACTAATCATTATGGACTTCTGTGACGATGAAAATTTATATGTGTTTAAACGAATATCACCTTAACAATGGTTTTATGAAAAAAAGTACTTGTTTTCTTTTGATAATCTTTGCATTTCTGATTCAAGGATGCATTATTGATGCGGATAGCACTAGGAAATTAAGTGGAGGATATTTTTATCGCAATGAAGGAGGTGACATAAAGAATATATTATGTGAGAATCCTAATGGAGGAGAAATCCCTTCAACAATTATAGATTTTTCTTTCGACAAAAAGTTTATTATAGCCAAGCAACTACCAAAAATTCCTCAAGACCCTTTGTACAATAAGAGTTACCAATACAAAGATGGTTATGATAAATATTACTTTTGGTTAATCGTCATAGAAAAAGATCTTGTTTTAGGTCCATTGAACGAAAAAGAATTTTCTATAATTAGGAAAGAATATAATGTTCCTGAAAAATTAACAATAAAATAATAATTGACCACCTCGACTCAGTGCGCGTGGTGCAAAACTAGAATCAGATTCTGCTGATTTGGAAACTAAAAATAGAAAAGCGTGTTTATCGCGCTGAAGGCGCAAAACAACATAGCCCAAGGCAAGCGAAGCGGCGCCTTGGGTAACGTGAAACAGGAAAAAAGCGCCCTGTAAGGGCAATTCATAAAAACACATTTTTGTATGAGTTGCGCCTTCAGCGCGCAATGGTGGTATTGTGAACGCATCACCCAACGTGCCGCTCGCTGCGCTCACTCTGCGTTGGGCTATTGATGAGTTGGGCTTTCAGCCCGTTTCGGGCACTAAATGTATCCGAACATAGCGCCCCGAAGGGGCAATTCATACATAGCCCAAGGCAAGCGCAGCGGCGCCTTGGGGAATGCGAACCAAGGAAAAAGGCGCCCTGTAAGGGCAACAGACAATTTGATTATATTTAACGACAACCTTTATTTTGCCCCTTCAGGGCGAACCTTCATTGGCGGCAATCGTTTCCCAAGGCGCTGCCTTGGGCTATGGGCTTCTGCCCCTTCGGGGCAATTTCGGTTTCAGTTTGGATGTATTTGGTTAGAAATAATAATTCTCGGTTGCGAGAAAAAATCGGCTCGAATCGGATAAAATCGGTTAGCGAA
>CAMJCK010000075.1:0-10097 GCA_946404125.1 uncultured Bacteroidota bacterium
TTCTCAATCAGCACGTTAACCTTATTGCTTTTAACCTCGACAATGCCGCTTTCCACCTCGAACAGTTGCTCGCTGTGGTCGGCGTTGTCCTCAACAATCCGTATCTGACCTTTGCCCAATGCCGATATTATCGGGGCGTGGTTGTTCAGTATCTCAAACGAGCCCATAACGCCAGGAACGCTCACCAGCGTCACATTTCCGCTGTAAACAGACTTGTCAGGTGTTACTATTTCCGCAATCATTTTCTTAAAAGTTTAGAGTTTAGCGCTACTAAAATTATCAGGATTCTTCTTGCACCAAGTATTTTGTAAAATAACAGTCACAATCAAAACAATCCAAAATAATATCTCAATTATAACGTGATAGGAATCGCCAACAAGGTGGTTTGTGGCAAACCAAACACCACACAATAAATTTGACACACCACTCACTATACGATATCGCTTCGTATTTATTTGTTTGCCAGGATAAATCAGCCACTTGTCATCCTTGCCAAGTAGAATAATAATTCCCAAAACAAAAAATGTTACCCCTATGACAATCCATACCACCATATCGCTCCTAATATCAATTCTTCGCTTTCTTCTTACACCAAGTGTTTGCCAAAATAACAGTCACAATGGCTATTACAGAAAATATTCCCATTATAATTAGTGCGTCAACACCAGGCATTCCGTGCTTTGGAAAGTTCGGAAGAACCAAAACACAAACTGCCGTTGTTACCCAAAGGCACACAGCCACCACCAAACGCAACCGCTTGATGTTTATTTGTTTACGTTCCTCTTCATTCGCGGTATTGTAACCAGCAATAAACTTATCGGCTTTGCCCATAAGAAGCAAAACGCCCAAAGCAACCATTACTACCGAAATTACAATCAAAACCACCATAACGCTTCTAAACTAATCACTTATGCCTAATGCCTAATGCCTAATGCCTTAACAACTACTTCTTCGCCTCTGCCAGCATTTTCTCGCCTTTGGCGATTGCGTCCTCGATTGTGCCCACAAGGTTGAAGGCCGCTTCGGGGTATTGGTCAACCTCGCCGTCCATAATCATATTGAATCCCTTGATGGTATCCTCAATCTTCACAAACACGCCCTTCAGGCCAGTGAACGCCTCGGCAACGTGGAACGGCTGCGACAGGAACCTCTGAACGCGGCGCGCGCGGTGCACAACCAGTTTGTCCTCCTCCGACAGTTCGTCCATACCCAGAATCGATATAATATCCTGCAACTCCTTGTTGCGCTGCAGCAACTGTTTCACGCGCTGTGCCGTCTCGTAGTGAGCCTTGCCCACAACCTCCTCGGTCAGGATTCGCGATGTTGAGTCGAGCGGGTCAACGGCGGGATAGATACCCAACTCCGAAATCTTACGGCTCAACACCGTGGTGGCGTCCAAGTGGGCGAATGTTGTGGCAGGTGCGGGGTCGGTCAGGTCGTCGGCAGGCACATACACGGCTTGCACCGATGTGATTGAACCGTTCTTTGTCGATGTGATTCGCTCCTGCATATTACCCATTTCAGTGGCCAGAGTCGGCTGATAGCCCACAGCCGAAGGCATACGTCCCAGCAGCGCCGAAACCTCCGAGCCAGCCTGTGTGAAACGGAAGATGTTGTCGATGAAGAACAGAATGTCGCGGCCTTTGCCCGAGCCGTCGCCGTCGCGGTAACTCTCGGCAACCGACAGTCCCGACAGGGCCACACGTGCACGTGCGCCAGGGGGCTCGTTCATTTGGCCGAACACCATTGCCAGTTTCGAGTTCTTCAGGGCCTCGGTGTCAACCTTCGAAAGGTCCCAGCCGCCCTCCTCCATACTCTTTTTGAACTCCTCGCCGTAGTCAACAATTCCAGCCTCAATCATTTCGCGCAGAAGGTCGTTGCCCTCACGGGTGCGCTCACCCACGCCAGCAAACACCGATATGCCCGAATAGCCGATGGCGATGTTGTTGATAAGTTCCTGAATAAGAACCGTTTTGCCCACACCAGCGCCGCCGAACAGACCAATCTTGCCGCCCTTTGTGTAGGGCTCAATCAGGTCGATGACCTTGATGCCCGTGAAGAGCACCTCCGACTCGGTCGAGAGTTGGTCGTAGGTTGGTGCCGCGCGGTGAATCGGGTAGCCGTTCTCCTTTGGCAGAGCGCCGATGCCGTCGATGGTGTCGCCCGTAACGTTCATTAGGCGGCCGTTAATCTGCTCGCCCACAGGCATTTTGATTGGCGCGCCAGTGGCCACCACCTCAACACCACGGCTCAAACCGTCGGTTGAGTCCATTGCAATGGCACGAACTGTCTTCTCGCCAATGTGTTGCTCCACTTCGCACACAAGAGTGCTGCCGTCAGCGCGCTTAATCTCCAGCGCGTCCAAAATGTTAGGCAGGTTGCCTTCTTGCTCAAAACTCACGTCCACCACAGGGCCGATGATTTGAACGATTTTGCCAATATTCTTCGCCATATCTTTGAAAGATTAATAGTTACACTTTTTTATTTGTCGCGGTTCAGCAATTTTTGGCTCAATTCGCGCAGCGGGCTCACCTCAAGTCCGCGGGCACTCAATTTATCCAAAATCTGCGTTGCCTTGTTATCGTATTCCTCAATTTTTTTCTCACTCATTCGGTCGATGCCGTACTTCACATACATTGCCCTGATGGCCTCAATTTTCTGCTCCTCGTCAAACTCGGTGCGCCCCAGCCAGTCGTTCATAGTGGCTCGGTCTTGCGCCGATGCTGCGTTCAACGCATTGATTAGCAGATAGGTTTTCTTGCCGCACACAATGTCGCCGCCAATGCGCTTGCCAAACGTTTCGGGGTTGCCGAAGGTGTCGAGCAGGTCGTCGCGCAGTTGGAACGCCAGGCCCAGATTGATGCCGAAGTCGTACAACAGTTGCGCGTCGTCGTCCGATGCACCGCCCATTAGCGCGCCCGTTTTCAGGCAGGCGCCAATCAGCACCGATGTCTTCAGCCGAATCATTTCAATGTACTCATTTTCAGTAATATCAGCCCGCTCCTCAAACTCCATATCGTACATTTGCCCCTCGCAAACCTCCTGCGCCGTGCGGGTGAAAAGGTCGGCTATCTTACTGAAATTCGCGCTTTTAGTCTGATGCAGAATTCTGAACGCCTCAACCAGCATTGTGTCGCCCGACAGAATGGCCGTGTTGGCGCCGTATTTGGCGGGCACCGTGGGCTTTCCGCGACGGATGGGCGCGCGGTCCATAACGTCGTCGTGCAGCAGCGTGAAGTTGTGGAACATTTCCCACGCAATGGCGGGCGTGTAGGCGTCGGCAACCTTGTCAGCGTCAAACACTTGGCAGGCCAGAACCGTCAGCAGCGGACGGATGCGTTTTCCGCCGTTGCCCATTGAGTACACAATCGGCTCGTAAAGCCCCTGCGGCTCGCGCTGCAAAGGCAGTGCGGCAATGCGCTGCTCAATGGTTTTCAATATGTTGGCCGTGCTTTCCATTATTGAATGTTCAGTTCAAAAAGTCCTTTCTCAATTATCTTGCGTATGCCCTCGTCAACCTTGATGAGCGGACGGTTGAGCAGCGACTTCATATCCGAGTTGTCGGGTTGGCGGCGGCGCATATCGCCCTCTTTGAGCGGGTCAACGTGCACGATTTTCGATTTCGAGCCCGTCTCGCGGATGATTATCTCCGCCAACTCCTTGATTGTCACCTCGCGGTTTCCGCCGATGTTTATCACCCCGTTCACCACCTTGTTCTCGTAAAAGGCTGTCAGACAGGTGTCGATGTTATCGTCGATGTAGCAGAAGGTGCGCGTTTGCAGGCCGTCGCCGTAGATGGTGATGTCGCGGTTGTTGAGCGCGGCAAGCATAAACTTGCTGATGACAAAATCGCGGCTCTGCTTGGGCCCGTAGGTGTTGAAGAATCGGAAGATGGTGTAGTCAAGGTCGTACTCCTGCTTGTAAGAGCGCAGAAAGGCCTCGCCGATGTTCTTCACCACCGCGTAGGGCAGACGGCTGTTGAGCGGCGTTGTGTAAACGTTCTGCGGCATTTCCACAGGGTCGCCGTAAATCTCCGACGACGATGAGAAAAACACCCTCTTCACGGTTGTGTTCTTCGAGAGCGACAGCACGTTTTTTATTCCGTCGATGTCGCGCAGCACGCTCACGGGGTATTGCTGCGTGCGCAGAACGCCCACCACGGCTGCAAAGTGGAACACATAGTCGAACTGATAGGTTGTCATAACGGGCGCAATCTCGGTGTAGTCGTTCACGTCGCACTTGATGAACCTCCAGTTGGTTTTCGGCAGGTTGGGCAGTTTGCCGATGTTGCCTGTCGAAAGATTATCGACAATCACAACATAGTTGTCGGGGTTGCTAATCAACTTCTCAGCCAACGCGCTCCCGATGAATCCCGCTCCTCCTGTCACTAATATCTTATTCATTCTCTGTCAATTAATCTTTAAGAGCGTCGGCACCGCCCACAATTTCAGTAATCTCGTTGGTGATGGCCGCCTGACGCGCCTTGTTGTACTGCAGGTTGAGCGTGCGCAGCAGTTCGGTGGCGTTGTCGGTGGCCTTGTGCATTGCTGTCATTCGCGCGGCGTGCTCTGCGGCGTACGAGTTGAGTACGGCCTTGTAGAACTGCATTCGCAGCGACATTGGCAGAATCTTCTCCACCAGGCTCTCCTCCGACGGCTCAAAAATGTAGTTTGTGGCTGCATTCCTGCCTCCAGTCTGTGCGGCGGGCACAATCGGCAGCAGTTGCTCTGTGGTCACCACCTGCGTCGACGCGTTCTTGAAGAAGTTGTAAATCAGCACCACCTTGTCGTACTTGCCTGCGGCAAAGTCGCCCATTATTTGGTCGATGATGGGCAGGGCGTGGGCAAAGTCGAGTGTCGAGTACAACTCGTTGAACTCCGTCACCTCAAGTTTGCTGCGTTTGGCGAACTCAAAGGCGTTCTTGCCGATTGCAATCACGTCGGCGTTGGTCAGTCCCTGCGCCCGTTGCTCCGCAATCACCTGATTGATAGCCTTGTTCACATTCGCGTTGAACGCGCCGCACAAGCCGCGGTTCGAGTTGATGGCAACCACCAGCAGGCGGGTGCCGTCGCCGTGGCCTTTGGTGAAGGCGCACTCGCCCGACTCGTTCAGCGTCTCCGACAGGTTCGCCAGTATTTCGGCCAGTTTGTTGGCAAAAGGCCGAAGTTTGATAACGGCGTCTTGAGCCTTGCGCAGTTTGGCCGCCGACACAAGTTTCATTGCACTTGTGACCTGCCGCGTGGTCTGCACCGAAGCAATTCTTTGCCTGATTTCCTTCAGGTTTGCCATAGCGTTTTACTTTTAGTTTGCGTATTTAGCCGATACTTCTTTAACTGTCTCTTTTATAACGTTTTCAGCGTTCTCGGTCAATGTGCCCGCCTTCAGTTCGTCAAGCGTGTCGCGGTGCTTCAGTTCCATTGTCTCAAGGAAATCGGCCTCAAAATCGCGCACTTTGTTGATTGGCACGTCGGCAAGCAAGCCCTTCACGCCGCAGTAGATGATGGCAATCTGCTTCTCCACGGGCATTGGGGCGTACTGTCCCTGCTTCAGAATCTCAACGTTCTTGCGGCCCTTGTCGAGCACGGCCTTTGTGGCGGCGTCAAGGTCAGAGCCGAATTTCGAGAACGCCTCCAACTCACGGAACTGCGCTTGGTCGATTTTCAGCGTACCAGCCACCTTCTTCATACTCTTAATCTGCGCGTTACCACCCACACGCGATACCGAGATACCCACGTTGATGGCAGGGCGGATGCCCGAGTTGAACAGGTCCGACTCAAGGTAAATCTGTCCGTCGGTGATTGAGATTACGTTGGTCGGGATGTAGGCCGAAACGTCGCCTGCCTGCGTCTCAATGATTGGCAGCGCGGTGAGTGAGCCTCCACCCTTCACAAGCGGCTCGCCGTTCTCGTCCTTGGCGTCCTTCAGCACAGGCGGAAGGTCGTTCATTTGGCGCGCAACCTCGTCGCTCTCAATGATTTTAGCGGCACGCTCCAGCAGACGGCTGTGCAGATAGAAGACGTCGCCAGGGTAAGCCTCGCGGCCAGGCGGACGACGAAGCAGCAGCGACACCTCACGGTACGACACGGCCTGTTTCGAAAGGTCGTCGTACACAACCAGCGCAGGACGGCCAGTGTCGCGGAAGAACTCGCCAATGGCGGCACCCGCAAACGGCGCGTTGAACTGCATTGCGGCAGGGTCCGAAGCCGTCGCCGAAACAATTATTGTATAGGCCATTGCGCCGTGACGCTCAAGCGTTTTGGCGATGTTGGCCACGGTGCTGCCCTTCTGCCCGATTGCCACGTAGATGCAGTAAACGGGTTTTCCAGCGTCGTAGAAACTCTTTTGGTTGATGATGGTGTCGATGGCGATGGCCGTTTTTCCTGTCTGACGGTCGCCGATGATAAGTTCGCGCTGTCCGCGGCCGATTGGCGTCATAGCGTCAACAGGTTTCAGGCCTGTCTGCAGCGGCTCCTTCACAGGCTGACGGAACAGAACGCCAGGCGCCTTGCGCTCCAGCGGCATTTCGTAGAGTTTGCCAGTGATGGGACCCTTGCCGTCGATGGGCTCGCCAATAGTGTTGATGATGCGGCCCAGCAGCCCCTCGCCCACGTTGATGGACGCGATGCGGCGGGTGCGCTTCACGGTGTCGCCCTCCTTGATTCCCTCCGACGGGCCCAGCAAAACGGCGCCCACGTTGTCCTCCTCAAGGTTCTGCACAATGCCTTTCACGCCGTTCTCGAACTCGATAAGTTCGTTCGACTGCGCGTTCGACAGCCCGTAGATGCGGGCGATGCCGTCGCCGATGGTCAGCACGGTGCCCACCTCGTCAAATTCGTTTGCCGATTTGAAGCCCTCAAGTTGTTGCTTCAGAACCGATGATATTTCCGATGGTTTGATATCTGCCATAATATTTTGGTTTTTATCTAATTAATCGTTGTTTGAGTAAATTTCTGTTTCAGGTTATTCAGTTTCGAACTGACGCTTGCGTCCAACTGTTGGTCGCCGATGCGAAGCACGAAACCGCCAATCAGGCCGCTGTCCTCCGATGCGGTCATTTCCACCTCCGACTTGCACATTTCGGCAATGGCCTTGCGCAGCCTTTCGGTAGTCTTTGCGTCGATGGGCGCCGCCGTGGTGATGTGCACTTGGCGGATGTTGGCGTAATCGTAGAAGCGGCTTGCAAAGTTGCGGCACATTGCGCCAATGTAGCGCTCGCGCCTATTGGCCACCACCATTTGCAGAAATGCGAGTGTCAGCGCGTCAACCTTGCCGCTGAAAATCTTGTCAAACGCCTTTGCCTTTGCCGACGGCTTGATGACGGGGCTTTCGGCCAGTTGCACCATTTCGGGCAGGGCGCACACTTGAGCCACAAGGTCGGTGTCGGCTTTCACGCGCTCCACCAGTTTCTTCTCCTGTGCCAGTTCAAAGAGTGCCTTGGCGTATCTGACGGCTATTCTACTTTGGTCCATATCAGTTCAGGCTTGATTGTTGCAGAATGTCGTCGATGAGTTCGGCCTGTTTCTTCTTGTCGGAAAGTTCCTTTGTCAGGATTTTCTCCGCAATCTCGATTGAGAGCGATGCCACTTGGTCCTTCAACTCGTTCATAGCGGCGCGTTTCTCGTCGTCGATGAGCTTGCGGGCCTGTGCCAGAATCTTGTCGGCTTCAGCTTTGGCCGTTTCTTTCGACTCCTCGATAATCTTGTCTTTCATTTCGCGGGCCTCACGAACAATTTTGTCGCGTTCAGCGCGGGCCTCTTTCATAATTTGCTCGTTTTCAGCCTTCAGGCCAGCCATTTCCTTTTTGGCGTTCTCGGCCGAGTTGAGCGCGTCCTCAATGTTCTTTGTCCGCTCCTCAACCATTTTCAGGATTGGCTTCCAGGCGAATTTCGCAAGCAGGAAGACCAGCACCAGGAAGATTAGGACGGTCCAGAAAAGCAATCCGATTTGTGGGGTTACTAAATCCATATTGTTTCGTTTTTAGTTTCCTTTTTAAAATGCCCTTGCAGCCAATCGCTGCAAGTGGCATTTAGTTGTTTTTGGTGTTTGCCGATTACAACGAAGCAAGCAGTGATACAACGATTGCGAACAGTGCGCAACCCTCAACCAATGCAGCCGAGATAATCATATTGGTTTGCACCTGACCAGCAGCCTCTGGCTGACGGGCAATGGCGTCCATTGCCTGACCGCCGATACGGCCGATACCCAAACCTGCACCAATTACTGCGAGACCAGCACCTAATACTGCCAAACCCGCACCTACTGAAAATGGTTCCATAAAATTTAATTTTTAATTAAACGTAAGTTCTTTATTAATAATTACTTATATTGCTTCTATAATATTCCACGTCACCGTTAGCCTTAATTACAGTTTTTGTGAATCCACTCATCATTTCATAACGACAAATGAGCATAGTCATTTGCTGATTTTTCTTCTGATAACTCAACGATAACTTTACATCGGGTTCCGATTTATGCTCGCCATACAGCACCATACCAGATTTGAAGTTCCAGCCTGCCTCTTTCAAATCCTCCGCATACTTTCCAACAGCATCCCACTCGCAGTCGGAAATCTTTGCAATAAGATTTCTCAATTCGCAATTTGGTGTCAGATAAGTTATCACTTCAAATGCTCCAAATTCAGGCACAACCAGATTCTCGGTCAACTTGTTTTTTGGCAGATATTTGGTTGCAATCTCTATTTCGTTATCTAACAATGATATGAGCGTTTGCTCATCAATCGCAATGCTTGCATCCGCGGTCAGATTCCGACATTCGGCAATGATTTTGGCATCGCGCACGGGATCGCCCGTGATTGCCTGCGCCCACAGCAGGGTACCCGCAAAAACCAAAACCGCCGATAACAGAATCTTTTTCATTTTTCTACCCGATTTTATCCGATAACGGACGCGGCACGCCACGTCCCTACATTTGCCCTAAATTATTAATTCCTAAATCCTAATTCCTAACTCCTAACTCCTCAATAATCAATGTTTCACCGCCATACCAATATACATTGCCGTCAGCATTGTGAAAATGTAGGCCTGAAGCGCCGCAACGAGCAACTCCAGAACGTCCATAAACAGCACAAAGACAATGGAAACGGGCGAAATCAGCACGCTCTTGAATATGAATATCAGCGAAATGAAACTCAATACGATAATGTGGCCCGCGGTAATGTTGGCGAACAATCGAATCATTAGCGAGAAGGGCTTGGTGAACAGGCCAATCAACTCAATCACCGTCATTATCGGCTTGACCAGAACGGGCGGGCCAGGCATCCAAACAATCTCTTTCCAATAGTGCTTAGAACCTGATACATTGGTGATTATGAATGTAAAAAGGGCCAGCAGCATTGTTACGGCAATGTTGCCCGTCAGGTTGGCGCCCATTGGCAGCAGTCCGAGCATATTGTTTATCCAAATGAAGAAGAAGAGCGTGAGCAGATAGGGCAGATACTTGCGGTAGTGCGCTTCGCCCAAGTTGGGCACTGCAATCTCGTCTTTCACAAACAGAATGAGCGGCTCGGTGAATCCTCGCAGGCCTGTGGGCACTTCGCCGTATTTTTTGTAGCCGCGCGCGGTGGCAATGAAAATCCAGAGCAGCAGAATGGCCGAGAGCATCATCGAAGCCACGTTTTTGGTTATGGAAAGGTCGAGCGGTGCGGCGTTCAGAATGGCGCCGTGCTCGTCGTGCTTGAGTTGGCCGCTCTCTGCAAAGTAAATCTTGTCGTGGTGCAGAATGTACTCACGGCTGCCCCCGCCACGCACAACGTTTTTTTTGCCTTCGTCAAACGCCGACGACATAAAAACGTCAAGGTGACCGTCGCTATATAATATAATAGGTAGCGGAATGGCCACTGCCGACTCGCTGCCGTCGGGTGCCGAGCGGTCGTAGAAGTGCCACGAGTGCGAGTCTTTTATGTGGTGCATTATGACTTCGCCCGCGTCGAAGCCTTTTTCTGACGGTGCAATGGCTGCCGCCGTGTCGGTCTGATTCGTAATGGTGTCTTGCGCAAATATCGGGTTTGCCGCCAACAAAAGGCACGTTGCAACCAATGATTTTAAAAGTCCCATATCATCAAAATAATATTCAAGTTT
>CAMJCK010000076.1:0-10002 GCA_946404125.1 uncultured Bacteroidota bacterium
TGTCCTTCGGACAATTTTGTACGGACGCGGCGCGCCACGTCCCTACGTCTAAACTATCTCAACTTTCTAAACCTTCTAAACAGCGAAGCGCTAAACTTTCTAAACCCTAAACAGGACAATAAATTACAATGAAAAAGAAAACGGACATATTGATTAAAGTTTTGTCGCTGGGCATTGGCTTGGCTGTGGGAATTGTGCTGATTGCAAAAGTGTTTTTTGAATGCAGTTACGACAGTTTCTATAAGGACATCGACAGGGTCTATACCATTAGGACTTGGTTCTCGCAGCACGGTGATGAGGGTGATTACGGTCAGGTAAGTGGTGCTGTGTCCGTGGGTTTTATGGAGGAAGTTCCTGGAGTTGAGGCTGGCACGCGCACAACCTTCATTTTCAGCGGCAACACCTATCTTGACGAGGAAGGCAATAAATTGAAAGCAAGGCTTGTTTGTGCCGACACTTGTTTCTTCCGTGTTTTTGACAGACCGATTCTTGTAGGTGACCCCACGAAGGCTTTGGGCAAAGCGGGCTGCGTGATGGTGAGTCGTAGTTTTGCCGAAAAACTCGGTGGCAATGTTATCGGCAGGCAGATTTACAACGAAGACAGGCCTGATATGAGAGTGACTATCGAAGGTGTGTTTGAAGATTTTCCGAAAAACGGAACTTTGGATTACGATATTCTGCTCTCGATGGACACCTACCCGAAATGGAGCACCGACAACTGGATGGGCAACGACCGCTACAAAGGTTATGTGAAACTGCTGCCTGGCGTTGCCCCCAATACTTTGGCCGATGGCATCCGCAAGATGCAAGAAGCGCATCAGTCTTTGGATGAGTTTGAGGCTCAGGGCTTGCGAATTAAATATTATCTGAAATCTTTCAGTACCCTGCATACATCGGACAGCGAGGTTAGGTCGCAGGTGATTCTGCTGTCGATTGTTGCCGCACTGCTCATCATCATCAGTCTGCTCAACTACATTCTGATTGTGATTTCATCAATGGTGAAACGTTCAAGGGAAGTGGGTGTTCGCAAGTGCTACGGAGCCGAGGCAAAGAACATCTATCAGATGCTCTCGGGTGAGGCTTTGACGCATCTATCGCTTTCATTGGTGCTGGCTGCGGCGATTGTTTTTGCCGGGCGTGGCATTATTGAGAATCTGCTGGGCGTGCCGTTCCGGACTCTGCTTGTTCCGCAGAGCGTGGCTGCCATTGTGGCGTTGCTGGTGTTTGTGCTCATTGTCTCGATTGTGGTTCCGTCTGAATTGTACCAGCGGATTCCAATCTATGCGGCATTGAAAAACTATACCGAGAACTCGCGCCGGTGGAAACTTGGGCTTTTGGGCGTGCAGGTGCTTATCAATGTTTTCCTGGTGGTGATGATGCTAATCATCGGCCGGCAGAACGATGTGGTGTCTCACAGCAATCCGGGCTACAATTATGAGAATCTATATTTCTTTGATATGTACGATGGCAACCGCGAGGCGCAGATGCGAGCAGTGGAAACCCTTCGGAGCATTCCTGATGTGACGGGAGTGGCCGTTAGTTACAACCTGCCATACGAAGGTTCGAGCGGCGACAATGTCTATCTGCCCAACGATGAACGCGAACTATTCAACATCGCTGACCAATACGAGTGTTCAACTGATTTCTATGAGTTGATGGGTATTCAGTTTGTGGCTGGCCGTGCGCCGCGCGATTCAAATGAAATTGTTGTGGATGAGAAGTTTGTCAAAAAAATAGCCGAGTTTGCCGATTGGAGCGACGGAGCGGTGGGCAAGCAGGTTTTTGTTACCGGACACAGCAAAGTAATCGATTACACGTCGAAATCATATTACACCATTTCGGGTGTTTATAAGAGTTATCTTATTGGTAATCTAAAAGAAGTCGACCACCGCCCGAGTGTGCTTTTCTATGGCGAAATGGGTTCGGCTGATTGTTGGATGCATCATATCTTGTTTAAAATGCAGCCTGGCTCGCTTGATAAGGTGCGTGAAACTTTGGAGGGCGTTCTCGAAGGCCGTGAAATCAACATAATTTCATACGCCGAAGAGATGCGTGCGGCATACGACGACAGTAAGAAAATGCATAACACTATGGCTCTTGGCGCAGTATTCTCGTTACTGATTGCTTTGCTGGGACTTATCGGCTTCATCAAAGACGAATCGTTGCGCCGCAGCAAGGAGATGGCTGTTCGCAAGATTAACGGCGCAACCACACGCGACATTCTGGAAACATTTGCCATCGACATTATGAAACTATCGGTTATAATGTCTGCGGTGGCTTCTATCGGAGCATTTCTTGTGGCGCGCGAATGGCTTGAGCAGTTTGCCGAAAAAGTTTCCCTGACACCAATCTTTTTCATTGGTGGCTCGGCTTTGGTTTTGCTGGTGGTGCTGGGCGTTGTGATAATCAATTGTTTGAGAATAGCCAATGCGAATCCAGTGGAATCGCTGAGGAACGAATAATTAGAAATCGAAAGTTGAAAATGACTAACAAACTCAATATATATGAACGTCTGAAAGACGTGATTTGCATAACCGGCCGCAAGCGTAGCGCAGCCGCCGGTTGCAACGCAACCGAGGCAACAATCTGGAAGATTGAACTTTATAAAGGTTCAGTCTTTCAGACTGGTTCCCATAGTTTTGTTTTTCCGTGGGTTGTGCTTCGCTTACCCGCGGTTATGCAGATTTTGTTCTTCGGACAATTTTGTACAGATACGGCGTGCCACGTCCCTACGTCTAAACTTTCTCAACCTTCTCAACCCTAAACAGCGAAGCGACTAAACTTCTAAACACTAAACTTTTAAAAAACTTACAACTCAAATGAAATCGTACCTGAAATTCCTATCGCGCAACAAGTCGTACACGGCAATCGAGGCCTTGGGGCTTATTGTGAGTCTGGCGTTTGTGATAGTCATTTCGTGCTACACCTGGCAGCAGTTTGCCGTTACGCGCGAGGCGAACGACTACCAACGGCTCTACTCGCTCAACGTTGGCCGCGAGGACTTGAACCCATTTAATGGCGAGGTGGCCATTGTGCTCGACCGCGTGCCCGATGTTGAGGCGGCTGGCAGAATCGGTTGCCGCGGAGCGGAAGTTGAATATGACAATGAAAAGGTTCTCGGCTATCCAGATTTATGCGAGGTTGACCCCGTTATTTTCGACTTTTTCCCCGTCGAGTTCGTTTCAGGTACGAAAGACGTTCTTAACGACCGCAACCAAGTGCTTATCGATGAGGCGTTTGCAAGAAAAATATCGCCCAATATCGACCCTGTTGGAAGAACCATTATTGTCACACAGGACACCTGCACCATTGGCGGCATTATCCGCTTTGGCAAGCGTTCAATTCTGCGCCGAAACGACATTTACAGAGCCCTTGCGGGACCCGATATCAACAACTCTGACGGCCAGGCTTACTGGCTCGACCTTGCCCTAATCCGCTTTCGCGAAGGCGCCGACCACGAGGCCGTCCGAACGCTGATTGACACCGTTGTGCGGCGCGAATTGGCTTGGAGCCAGCAGAGTTGGCGGTATTCCGATTTTCGGCTGACAATGCCTTTCAAAGAAATCTATTTTTCGCCGCGAAACCGCTGCAACGCTATCAAGTGGGGCAATCTGACAATGGTTTACGTGCTGATAGCCGTCGGAATCCTTCTGCTGGTGTCGGCGCTTTTCAACTACATAAATCTGAGCGTGGCGCTTGCAGGCAAACGGGCCAAGGAGATGGCCATACGCCTGGCTTTGGGCGAGCAGCGCGGTGCGGTCTTCCGCCGATATATTGTTGAGGCAGTGCTGTTTACCAGCGCGTGCGTTGTGCTGGCCGCAGTGCTTGCCAAGGCGTTTGTGCCAGTCTTCAACCGTTATGCGGCGGGCGAAATCGGGCTCGACATTGCCTTCTCGCCAGCCTACATTGCGCTCTACATTGCGCTTGCGCTGATTGTCGGACTTGTGTCGGGCGCCATTCCTGCCGCTATCACGTTGAGTTACAATCCTGTAGCCGTCATAAAAGGCGAGCAGCGCCGCCAGACGAAAACCGTTTTCTCACGCGTTTTCATTGTCATTCAGAACATTATCACCGTTGCGCTCATATCGCTTGCCGTGATAATGGAGTTGCAGTACAACCATTTGCAGAATATGCCGCTTGGCGCCGATGTCGACGGTCTATACTTCATTTCGTGCCAAACGGTTGGCTACGACCAACTTGCCGCCAAGCCATACGTCGACAAGATTGCGTACTCGACAAGTTATCCAGGGCGCAGGTATATGCAGATCACCGCAATTACCGATGACGGCCAAAAAATTGATGTTGGGTCGTTTGTGTGCGAAAAAGAGGCCTTCGATATGTTCCATTTCGGCATTGTACGCGATTTTCAGGTGCCTGGCGGAATCGGGGTGTGGCTCACCGAGTCGGCGGCGCGTGTTTTCGAACTCGACTACGATAATCCGACAATGCCGCGAAACCTGCCCAAATACTGGAGCAACGATGTCCAGATTGCGGGAATCATTAACGACTATGCCGTTGCCGACCCGTCGAAAGTGGCTGGTAATCAAGTCGGACTGATAATGGTGGCTGGCAGATACAGCAACCAGCCGTCAGTCATACTGAAACTGAATCGGTTTGATGCGGATGTGCGCGCTGACTTGCAGAAAGTTGCTGAAGAAGTGAGCCTTCAGCAGACTGGCGACTACAGCATTGCCGATATGTTCGGTTACGTTCCCGAACTGATTGAGCGCGATATGATAGCAACCCGCAATTTCATAAGTCTGATAGAGTTGTTTATGCTGCTTGCCACGCTAATCTCGCTTTTGGGCCTGGTGGCGATGAGCGCCTACTACGTCGGCCTGCAGACGCGCAACATTGCCGTGCGCAAGGTTTTCGGCGGCACCGTGGCAACCGAGGCGCGCCGCGCTGTGCGTGAGTATATGGTGCTTGTCGGCATAGCCATTCTAATTGGCATTCCAATCGCTATCGTGCTCGCTCAGAGGTATTTAATGCAGTTCTACTACCGTATCGACGGCTACGGCTGGGTTTTCGTCGTGGCGGCCGTCATAGCCCTTGCAATATCGTTCCTTGCCGTTCTCTCGCAAACGCTCAAGGCTGCAAAGGCCAACCCTGCGGTGGAGTTGAAGAAGGAGTGATTAGTTGGGATTTAGAATTTAGGAGTTAGGATTTTGAAAATGACTAACAAACTCAATATATATGAACGTCTGAAAGACGTGATTTGCATAACCGGCCGCAAGCGTAGCGCAGCCGCCGGTTGCAACGCAACCGAGGCAACAATCTGGAAGATTGAACTTTATAAAGGTTCAGTCTTTCAGACTGGTTCCCATAGTTTTGTTTTTCCGTGGGTTGCGCTTCGCTTACCAATTTTGACCTTTTTCGCAGCACTTCAAATCGCGACCGCCGCAGCGCAAACGCAAGACTTCGTCTACATTCTGCCGAGCAAGGAGATTGCCGAAACTGGCGAGGATTTGTGGTTCAAGGCCTATCTGATGGACCGTCAGACATTTGCCTTGTCCGACCGAAGCCAAACGCTCTACCTTCAGGTGCGTTCGGCGGCCGACAGCGTTGTCTGGAGCGAGAAGTACCCGCTCTTGGGCGGATGTGGCGACGGCCATATTTATGTTGGCACCGATTGGCCGCAGGGCGAGTATTTCCTGGAAGGCTACACCCGCTCGTCGTTCACTGCCGACACGGCGCAGGCTCTTCGTCCGCGGAGGATTCGGGTTGTGGAGCGCGTGGCGCAGATGGACGCAATTACAGCCAAGACCGTTCGCGACGATTCCGTTCAACGGCGCACCGACACGCACCGTTTCGATTTGTTCCCCGAAGGCGGCAGCCTGATTTATGGCGTCAACTCGGTGGTGGCTTTCAAAGCGACTTATGGCAACGGCTTTCCCGAAGAAGTCTCGGGAAAAGTCTTGGAAGATGACTGCGAAATTGCTGAAATTCAATGCGTTCACGATGGTGTGGGGCAATTCTCTGTTACGCCGCAGTCGGGCAAAGAGTACAAGGTTGTTCTGTCCGACGGACGAGAATTTGATTTTCCGAAAATCGAGTGCAACGGACTGGCGCTCAGAGTTGTGCGCAACAATCAAACTGGCTTGATGCTGCTGATTTCGGCCCCCGACTCAGCATTGCACCCGTTCAAAATTGTTGCAAAACTGAACGGGATGCCTTGCGGCGATGCCGAAGGAACGGTCCGCGGACGGCAGATTGTCAGGCTTCCGCGGAATGTGTTCACGATGCAGGGAATCGCGGAAATAACACTGTTCGACGGTGACCGCCCCGTGGCCGAACGTCTGGTGTACGTGAACCCCGACGCGCGTCTGAACATTACGGCCACCACGAACGAAGAGCGCTACTTCCGCCGCGACACAGGCACTGTGCGTCTGCAAGTTACCGACTCGGCTGGCTGCCCAATTCGCGCCGAACTGGCGGTGAGCATTTTCGACAAGGCCTATCTCTATCAGCCTGGCCACGAGAACATTCTGTCGCACTGCTATCTTTCGGAGCAGATTCGCGGCAACGTTTTTAATCCGACCTATTATTTTGATACTCAAAACGATGACCGCCTTCAGGCTCTCGACCTTCTGCTTCTGACGCAAGGTTGGCGCCGATATGTCTGGGATAGCGAGCCGTTGGCAACTCAACCGCTGCTCACCGATGGTGTGAGCGGTTTCGAAACCATCCGCCGCGACCGTGCGGAACATCTGCAATTCATTCAGGCATACTCGCCGCAAGGCGACACGTGCCTTATTATGTCGGACACCGCAGGACGCTTCGAAATAGAGCCACAGCTGATGAACCAAATGCGTGGCAACATCTATCTGAAACCGATGTTGAAAAAGTTGGGTCAGAAACTTTTTCTCATCAACCCATTCGACACAATCAACGCATATCGGCTTAATCAACCGCGATATCTATCTCAAAATCATATTCTTGAAACGGACAACGGCGAGCAGTTTCTATTCAGCGACGACAAGGTGATTCTCTTGGACGACGTGGTTGTCAAGGCAAAGCGGAGTTCGACCTATCGCGACAAAGTGACGGGCTTTCTTGACAGTCTCGCGATTTTGGAAAGCGGCGAATGGGTTTGTGACCACGGCCGTGGCGATAAATATTTAAACGATTACTATGGTTATTCCCATCATCCCGTTGGTAGCCCGATGGAAAATATGCAAAATTTACCAGGAAAACGCGTACAACCAAAACGTGGCGAAACATACCGACTGATTAAGTATTATCGAGATGATTCTAATGGCCGATGGTATGTTAATATGTCAGACCCGCCACACGACATTAGGTATGCTGGCCCGCAATACACGGAGGAGCAACTCTTGAAAATATACGGTTTGTCAAAAACACAGGGCTATTATCCGCAGCGTGAGTTCTACGAGCCCGACCCGCTCGAGCGTTACTCGCCTTCGCCCGACCCGCGCAACCTGCTGCAATGGCGTCCCGCCGTTGTGACCGACGAGAACGGCGTGGCCGAAATCCCCTTCGCCGCTTCCGATGTCAACACCGAGTTTGTCGGCATTGTTGAGGCTATCGACGGCGCAGGGCTAATGGGTTGCCAAATGTTCACGTTCAGGGTTCTGAAGCGGTAAAAAGTTTGAAAGGATATTGTTCAGCGAGATGCCATTTTTTCAAAAACGTCTGAAAGACGTGATTTGCATAACCGGCCGCAAGCGCAGAGCAGCCGGCCGGACAGGTTCAGAAAATCGGTGTTGGCTATGCGAAAATAATTGTCATTTAAACACCATTTCAAACACCGTCTCATTCTCGTCGCTTCGCAGAAGGGTGATGGTGGCGTTGTGCTGGCGCAGAATCTGGCGCGAGATGCTCAGGCCGATGCCGCTGCCTTCGGCTTTGGTGGTGAAGAACGGAATGAAAATCTGCTCTTGATTGCTTAGCGTAATGGGGTCGCCGTTGTTTGCCACGCGCAGCCAAACGTCGTCGCCGTTGCCGTTGCCCGATGTGATGGTAATCTGCGAAGCATTTGCCTGAAGCGCGTTTTTTATCAGATTGATAATGATTTGCGACAGTTGGCCTTCGTCGGCGTAGATGAGAAGGTCGATGTTTTCGGTTGAGTAGGTGCAACGCGCGTTGTGGCTTGCAATTTGTTCGCTTTCAAGCGTTATAATCTTGTCAATCAAATCTTTCAGACTAAGCGATTTTCGCACTGGCCGTGCCACGCCGCTCAACTGGCGGTAGGTCTGCACAAATTTTATCAGGTTGTTCGACGAGTCGGAAATAATTGATAATCCCGCTTTTATGTCCATTTCAGAATTGCCGTTCTCGTCAACCGATTTCGACAGCGCGTCGCTCAGCGATGCAATGGGCGCCACGGTGTTCATAATCTCGTGAGTGAGCACGCGGATGAGTTTCGTCCACGAATCCTGCTCGTACTGCTGCCGCTGCTGCTCGTAGATGTAGCGGATGCGGTTCAGCGCACGGTTGAATCGGCTGTTCTCAACAAAGCGGAAGTTCAGTTCGCCGTCTTCGAGCGAGTCCATCATATAGGTGACCTTGTTCACAAGGTGACGGTGCACAATGATTGCTGTCGCGACAATGGCTAAAACTGTGGAAGTCAGTGTTATCAGCAGAATCAGAGTCCAACTCATAATCCGTATTTTTTCATTTTGGCGTAGAGAGTCGGGCGGCTGACGTTGAGCATTTTGGCTGCCGCTGAAACATTGCCGCGGCATTGGCTAACAGCCTGACGAACAAGTTGTTCCTCGTCTTCCTCGTCGTAGCGGCCTGTCAGGTGGATTTCTTCGGTGCGTTGCGATACGTTCAGTTGCAAATCGCTGCCAGTCAGCGTTGTGCCTTCCGACATAATCACCGCCTTCTCAATGCAGTTCTGCAACTCGCGAATGTTGCCGTTCCAGCGGTGGTTGGTGAGCATTTGCCGCGCGCTCTCGTCGATACCTGTGAGCGGTCGGTGGTACTTGACGGCGTTGTCGGCCAGGAAGCGCTCGGCCAGCGGAATAATGTCGGACGCGCGGTTGCGCAGTGGCGGCAACTCAATGTGCACGGTGTTTATGCGGTAGTAAAGGTCCTCGCGGAAATGCCCCTCGGCCACCAACTGCTCAAGGTTCATATTGGTGGCGCAGATTAGGCGAATATCGACGGCCACGGGCTGCATTCCGCCCACCCGCACAATGCTGCGCGACTGTATGGCTCTCAGCAGTTTAGCCTGAAGGTGAAGCGGCAGATTGCCCACCTCGTCAAGGAAGAGCGTGCCGCCGTTGGCCTGCTCAAAACGGCCTTCGTGGTCGGTGTGGGCGTCGGTGAAGGCGCCTTTCACGTGGCCGAACAGTTCGCTCTCGAACAGCGTCTCGGGAATGGCCCCTGCGTCAACCGCCACCATTGGCTTGTCGGCGCGAGCACTCAAAGCGTGTATCTGCCTAGCCATCACGTCTTTACCCGTACCGTTCTCGCCCGTAATGAGCACGGTGGCGTCGGTCGGCGCAATCTTCTCAACGGTGCGTCGAATTTGTTCCATTGCGGGACTTGTTCCCCAGAACATATCGCCGCCAGCCTTTGCCGCACGGGCTTCGGCGGGTGCTTTTTTCGCTTGGCGCGACGAGCCGCCGCCCGCGTTCTGCGCCGCCTTGTTGCAGGCCGCCGTCAGCACCGAGACCAGTTTGGCGTTGTCCCACGGCTTCACAATAAAATCGAACGCGCCGCGCTTCATTCCTTCCACCGCCAGTTCAATGTCGGCGTAGGCCGTGAAAAGCACAATCTCGATTTGCGGCGCAATCTCTTTCAACTCGCGAGTCCAGTACAGGCCTTCGTTTCCTGTGTTCACCTCGGTTTTGAAATTCATATCGAGCAGAACCACGTCTGGCTTGAATGTGCCCACGGTGGCAATGAGCGTCGAAGGCGACGGAAGTGTCTCAACCTGTGCAAAATGCAGTGGCAGAAGCAGTTTCAGCGTTTGCCGAATGCTGGCGTTGTCGTCAACAACAAGGATTTTTCCTGTTTTGGAAGCCATAA
>CAMJCK010000077.1:0-9509 GCA_946404125.1 uncultured Bacteroidota bacterium
AGGTCCATATTGTTGTCTAACAATATTTTCTCAATCCTTCGGCAAAACGATTTGTCAGAATAGTCACTGAAATCGTAAGTTGACGACATCTTGATGGCTGAAATTAACCTCGCTGCATCTTCGTTTGTGACCATACAATATTCATTCTAATCCTTTACAGCACCATCTTTTTTGCGAATGCCGTATTTGTAAAAGTAGTAATTTTTGCAAATAAAAAAGTTTTGCGGGAAAAATATTTAGTTTCGCTTTGCGCGATTCGCAAACCGGCGGCTAATGATTGAAATTCAGCCGGATTTTGCGGCGTGCGTTTTCCGGTCGGGGCCGAAAATTTTGCCACCGAAGCGGAATTTGTCATTTTTACCGCCGCTGGCAGCGTTTTTTTTTCGCAATGCGACCGGGTTCTGACTGAAATATTTTTCGCCACCGTTATACCTATAATAAAATAGTAACCGGCGGCAACCGTCATTTGTATTTGATTTTGTATGCCAGAATCACGCTGGCGAAGCATAATGTGACGCCGTTGGCCAAAACTACTGGTAATGTGTGCGTTACAAGGCCATAAACGAGCCAGCCCAGCACACCGATAGAGAACAGCGCGTACATTCCGAGCGAGATGCTTTTGGTGTCTTTTGTCTTGATGATTTTTGCGGCTTGCGGCA
Organism: uncultured Bacteroidota bacterium; assembly: GCA_946404125.1. Lineage (GTDB taxonomy): Bacteria > Bacteroidota > Bacteroidia > Bacteroidales > SZUA-534 > RUG13583. Next base: position 660 of record CAMJCK010000077.1, read on the forward strand.
CAAACGATATGGTTGTGAGCACTGCGGCTGCGTAGCCGACAATTTCAATTGGTTCCATTTCTTCTTCTTTTTAAAACGGGCGCAAAAGTAACATTTTTCGGACTATGGTTGTTGATATAAGACAACAGACGACAGACAACAGACAACGGACGGCAAAAACAAAGTAGCCTGATGTCCAATAAAAATTCCCGCGCCACGTTTTTTTGCTAAATTCGTGCCAAACAAAATTCAGATACAATTATGGAAATGTTTTCAAAAGAGACTTATATCGCCCGCCGCGCAAGATTGAAAGCGGCAATGGGCAATGGAATTGGTGTGTTTTACGGTAACTCCGAATCGTCAATCAATTATGCCGACAACACCTATCCGTTCCGGCAGGACAGCACGTTCCTCTATTTCTTCGGAATCATCAAGCCGAATCTGGTGGGTGTCATCGATTTTGAGTCGGGTGAGGAGTGGCTCTATGGCGACGATGCCGACATTGACGATGTGGTTTGGACCGGGCCTCTGCCCACCATTGCTGATTTTGCCTCGATGTGCGGAGTTGCCAAATCGGCATCAATGAGCGCTTTCCACGATGCCATCGCGGCAGCGAAAAAAAAAGGCCGCAAAGTCCATTTTCTGCCGCCTTACAAGGCCGATGTGACGCTTGCACTCGCGTCGCTGCTGGGGATTGGTCTGGCCGATTTGCGCCAGGAGTGTTCGCTTGAGCTGATAAAGGCCGTCATCGACCTGCGGGCCGTGAAATCGGACGAGGAGATTGCCGAGATTGAGCGTGCGTGCGCCATCGGTTACGAGATGCACACCGCCGCAATGCGCCTAGTGAAGACGTCCGCCACCGAGCGCCAGATTCACTGCATTGTCGATAGCATACCATTAAAATATGGCGGCACAACGTCGTTTGCCACAATTCTGTCGCAAAACGGCCAGACGCTTCACAATCACAGTCACCATCTGCCCATAACTCCTGGCCGGATGATGCTTGTTGATGCCGGAGCCGAAACGCCGATGGGCTATGCGTCGGACTTCACGCGCACGTTCCCTGTCAGCGGCAAATTCACTCAGCGCCAGAAAGATGTGTATCAGATTGTGCTTGACGCCAACCATAAAGCGCTTGAGCTGTCAAGACCTGGCGTCACCTATCAGACCGTGCATTTGGAGTGCTGCAAGGTGCTGGCCGCAGGGCTCAAGTCTTTGGGGCTGATGCGCGGTGATGTTGACGAGGCCGTGGCTGCCGGTGCTCACGCGCTGTTTATGCCTCACGGCATCGGCCATATGATGGGCCTCGATGTTCACGATATGGAGAATCTGGGGCAGATTTACGTTGGCTATAATGCTGAAACGCAGCCCATTGAGCAGTTCGGAACATCGTCGTTGCGGATGGGGCGCAAGCTGGAGCCGGGTTTTGTGGTTACCGATGAGCCTGGAATTTACTTTATTCCGGAGCTTGTGGCGCAGTGGCGTCGCGAGCGCACCAACGAGCAATTCATCAATTTCGACGAGGTGGAGCGGTATCTCGATTTCGGAGGAATCCGCATTGAGGACGATTTGCTGATAACCGCCGACGGCGCTCGCCGATTGGGTGAGAAACGCATTCCGGCGGAGATTGCCGATGTTGAGGCTGAAATGGAAAAAACATTCTCGTTATGAGACGGTTAGCGGCAGTGTGTCTGGTAGTGGCAGCGTTCGCATCGGTGCAAGGTCAGGGTTTTACCCCGCTGTCGCGCGATGTGAACGGATTTGCCGCGGCCGCATACGCCAAATTGGCCGATGGTGGCGATGCCAATTTCGTTTTTTCGCCGCTGAGCCTTAATCTGGCGATGCGTATGGTTGAGGAAGGCGCGCGAGGAAATACCGCAGTCGAAATGGTGGCTGTTTTGAACCCCAACGAGAGTGCGGCGCAGATTGGCTCGAACACAAAACTTCTGATTGCCAGCTATAAAGGCAACGGCGCGGATGTGCTGACGTTAGCCAATTCTGTTTGGGTGAAGCGCGGCTACAATATTTTGCCGGCCTACGCCAATGTGGTAAAAGATTGTTATCAAGCAACTTGTGACCAGCTGAATTTCTCATCGCGGCGTGCTTGCCGTCAGTCGTGCGCCACGGTCAACCGCTGGGTTTCGGGGCAGACAGGCGGGAAAATCACAAACCTGCTCACCAATGATATGGTCAACGCCAACACGCGGATGGTGCTTGTGAATGCCATCAGTTTCAAGTGCGACTGGTTGCGAAAATTCAAGCCGAAAAATAGTGAAGTCGCTGATTTCCATCAAATTGACGGCCGTACGGCATCGACAACGTTTATGTCGCAGACTGAAAATTTCGGATATTGCAAAGGAACTGATTATGAAGCGGTTGAGCTGGCTTATGCCGACACGCGGTACGCAATGCTAATTGTTGTGCCTGTCGAGGGGCGTTTTCCCGATGTTGAGGCGCGGCTCACTGCCGATTTTGTTCAGGGCGTGGCCGACAGTTTGAGCGATGAGCGTGTGGCACTGTCGATGCCGAAGTTTAATGCGGCATCGTCTGTCGATTTCAGTCAGATTTTGAGGCAGTTGGGAATTGTTGAGGCCTTTGGTGGCGCTGCCGATTTTTCGGGGATGTCGGGCAAACAGGATTTGCAGCTGTCGAAAGTGGTGCAAAAGGCTGTGATTGAGGTTGATGAGGCAGGAACGGAAGCAGCTGTGGCCACTGCCGCCACAATGATGGTGAAATCGGCTTATTTCCCTGAACTAAAGCATCTTACAATTGACAGGCCTTTTGTCTATTTCATTCGCGACACGCAAACCAACATTATTCTGTTTGCCGGCCGTTACACTAAGGTTCAGTAATTTCGCCAATAATTGTTTGATTGTCAGCCGACAACAAATATTTGCGTGAGAAGTTTTCTTTGGGCAGCGAGCCTTGTCGGCCAATGAAAGAGCAATGCTGCACAAAAACGATTATTGAGTCGCCCATCTGCCGGTATTTGTCTGCTTGACAAATAATTGCGTTCAGGCTTGTGGTTTCGGGCGAATTGTTGTAGGCGTCGATAATTTGTTGTGCGGTAGCTCTCTTATTCTCCATCGACCTGATTCCCATTGCAAGTGCTTTCTTCATCGCGGCATCGCTTTCGCCATCGGCTCGGCGCTGGGCGTTGTCAATGGCAACACTAACCGAGTCGATGAAATGTTGCTGAATGTCAATAAGTTCCACTTTGCGTTTTTGCAGTTCGGTTTGGCAGATTGCAAGGCTGTCGGCGGCGGTGAATGACTCCAAATTGCTGATGCTCAACATCTTCACAATCTTGATTTGATGCCGCGTCTGTTCATATTGCACAATGCTGTCGGGCATTTTCGCGCAAGCGACCACCAAAGCGAAAAAAGAGAGAATCAATATCTTGCCAAAATTTTGCATAGGGACAAAAATAAAAAAACCTTCAGAAAAATCTGAAGGTTGTTGGCGTACAGGGACTCGAACCTTGACTGACAGAACCAAAATCTGGTGTGCTACCATTACACCATACGCCAATGCTTTGATGCGGGTGCAAAAGTAATGCAAGTTTTTGTAAGTGCAAGCACTTTGAAATTTATTGGCAAAAAAAAGAAATCAGCAAAGGTTGATTGATTATCAGTGAATTACTGTAAGACGCCAATCTCTCGCGCTACCTTTCCGAATATTTTGGCGGTCTGTTCAATCTGCTCTTGCGTGTGGTTTGCCGACAATTGCAGAACAATGCGGGCGTTCTGGTTGTCGATGAGCGGGCTTGCAAGGCACGTTACAAGTAGGTTGTTGCGGTGCAGATGCCGTGCAAAAAGTTCGGCTTTTTGGTTGTCGCCTACCATCACCGCCAAAATGGCCGACTGCGTTGGCGGAATCTCGAAGCCTTCGCCGTAGAGTTTGCGGATTAAATAGTTGGTAATCTGCAGCAAATACTGCCTTTGGGCAGTGTTTTGCGGTAGATTGTCGATGGCGGAAATGGCTGCGGCAATGTCGGTTTTTGCCATTGATGCGTCAAAGTTGGGCAGGCCTGTCGGTTGGCGCAGATAGTCGATAATCTCGCGGCGGCCGGCAATGTATGCGCCTGATTGACAGCCAAAAGCCTTTGCCAATGAGCCAATGGTCAGTTCGGCCCGGCCCTTGACATCGAGAAGTTCGCTTGCGCCGCCACCGTCCACAAAAAGTCCGGCCGCGTTGGTCTCGTCAACAGCCACCATCGCGTGATACCTGTCGGCCAACGCAAATATCTGATTCAGAGGAGCAATGTTGCCCGAAGCAATGTTGACGGCGTCAACCACAATCAGCCTGTTTTGCTGCGCCTGCGACAGTTTCAGCTGCTTTTCGAGGTCGGCAAGGTCGGTGTTGTGGAATTTGTATTTCGATGCCCGGCTCACAGCGGTTGTGAAGGAGTAGAGACTTGGCGTGTCGTAGATGATGGCGTCGCTGCGGTTCAGCAGTTGTGCCGATATGGCCACGTAAGCATCTGTGAGTGAATTGAATAGCAAACACGATTCCGCGCCAAGCAAACGGGCTATTTTACTTTCGAGCACTGGTGCCGGATTGTCGCCGTATTTGGCTGCTATATTTTCTGTTTTAGCTGCATCGACTTGATTATCAATGTAAACAGGACTTTTGAAATTCAAGACCTGCCCTTGCGGTGTGTCGATAACTGCCGCACCCGACATCAGCGTGCCTCGCTCGTTGTAAAGCCCCGCATCGTTGATGGCCGCAAGCCGGCTTCGTAATTGGTCTTGAAAATCGCTGTACATTGCTTTTTGTTTCTGCTGGCAAAACTACAGAATATTTGGTTATTCAAAAATCAGTAACTTTTATACATTTGTATATTCAAACGCAACTAAAAAACTATGCTGATTTACCGTCTCACGCTATAATTGTGGCGTGTAGTGAGGTGTAAATAATTGAAAACTAACAAAATGAAACCGAACCTAAATCGGAATAGCTTAATTAAACATCTGTAAAAATGAGAATCGTACTATCATTTATAGTCCTCATTTATTGTGCTTTACCCGCAAAGGCGCAGTCGAAGAGGACGGAGGAAAAGCAGGTGCAGGAACGCATCGCGCAAATAAAGAATCAGGGCAACGTGTATTTGTGGGGCGAGGCAGAGGGCAAAACCCTCAATGTGGCCGACCGTGACGCGCTTGCCGACCTTATCGGGCAGATTTCGACATCGGTTGAAAGCGATTTCACGCTGATTCGCGACGAGAACCCCGACGGCTTTGGCGAGACTTTCAACAGTATCGTCAAAACCTACTCGAAGGCCACTTTGAGCAACACCGAGCGCGTGGTGGCGGGCAAGGAGCCGAAGGTTACCGTCTTCCGCTACATCAGGCGCACCGAGATTAAGAAGATTTTCGTGGCGCGTAGGAATAAGATTATCGGATTTGTTGAGTCGGCCCAGAGGGCGGAGCGGAAGCTGCAGATTGCCGACGCCCTGCGCTACTACTATTGGGCGCAGACCTTGCTCCGCAGCCATCCCGACGGCGCCACAATAAAAATGACCGACGAGGAGAGCGGCGAGCAACACTTGTTGGCATCGTGGATTCCAGAGCAGATTAACAACATTTTCAATAACATAAGAGTGACGAAAGGAGACACGAAGATTGACGGCAGCTTCCGTCAGGTGGAGCTTTTCTTCACCTATAAAAATGAGCCTGTCAGCAATTTCGACTTCACCTATTGGGACGGTCAAGACTGGTCGAACATTGTTTCGGCCAAAGACGGGCGCGGCGTGGCCGAACTGCCGGCCATTTTCGATGATAGCAAAATGGACTTGAAGGGCGAGTACATTTTCACGGGCGAGGCAACCATCGACTCCGAGCTGAAAGATGTGATGGAAACCATTGAACCAGTGCCATATAAAAGCAGCAATCTGCAGCTGAGCAGCGTGTCGGCGAAACCGAAGCAGGCGCAAATGGAAATTCAGAAGGCGCAGGAAGAAACTGCCGCCAAAACCGAATCGTTTTTTGAATATGTTCAGAACGATGTTGACTATAAGCGTATTATGGCCGAAATTGAGCGTAGTGTCATCAGCCGCTCTTACGATTCTGTACTCCAATATTTTGACGAGGACGGCTGGGATATGTTCACAAAACTTGTCAACTACGGCCGCGCCCGAATCTGCGGCACGCCCGACTATCGCTTTGCGAGAACCGACGAAGGCGTCATCTGCCGCAGTATGCCGCTGGTTTTCAACTTCCCCAACAACAAAAACTCGTTTGTCGAGGACATTGTTTTCGAGTTCGGCACCGACGGCAAAATTCACTCGCTCTCGTTCGGCCTTGCGCAGACAGCTTTGGAGGGCATCACCGGAAAGTCGCAGTGGAGCGAGCCTTCGCGCCTGACGCTCATACGTTTTCTTGAAAATTACAAGACGGCCTACGCGCTCAAGCGCCTCGACTACATCAGCAGCATTTTTGCCGACGACGCGCTGATAATTGTTGGCCACGTGCTTAAGAAACAGCCTGTTCAGGACGCAATGGCGATTGAGCCCGACAAGCAGATTGTGCGCTACACAAAGCAGACCAAAGAGCAGTATATCAGGAATTTGGATGTTTGCTTCAAGAGCAATGAGTTCATCAACCTGCGTTTTGCCGACAGCGAAATCCGCAAGGCCGGCAACGGCGAAATCTACGGAATACAGATTAAGCAGGATTATTTTTCATCGAACTATGGCGATACGGGCTACCTTTTCCTGATGGTTGACCTGAACGACCGCGAAAGTCCGGTGATTCACGTCCGCGCGTGGCAGCCGGAGAAAGACCCCGAGTTCGGTTTGATTGATTTAAGTTCGTTCACTTTCTAACTATGAGAAAAATAGCCAGCTTTTTTGCAATAATGCTTTGTGCCACAACTGTTTTCGCGCAAAGCGATGACAATAGCATTTCGGTGGCATTGTTCAGGAAGCTTGACAACGACCTGACGGCGCGCACGCAGAAGAAAATTGACCAGAACGGCGAGCCTTGCGCCCTTATCAAGGTGGCGGTGCAGAGCGATGGATTCATTTTCGAGGGCGACGGGCTGGGCATTGTAACAACCGTGCCAAAAATCGATGAGGGCGAATATTGGGTTTACGTGCCGCGTGGTGCCAAACATCTGACTGTCAAGCATAAATCGTTGGGCGTTCTGCGCCAGTATGCCTATCCGGTCAAGATTGAGAAGCTGTGCACTTACGAGATGCGCCTGTCGTACAAAAAGATTGAAACCGAGGGTAACTACCTGATTATAAGCGCCGAGCCTGAAGAATCGGCCATCTTCATCGATGATGAGAAGCTGGATTCGGAAATCAAATCGCCGTTCCTGCAGACGGGGCGCCACACCTATCGGGTTGAGTGTGAGAACTATATTACCGATTCGGGCGTGGTTGTTGTGAATATGGTTGAGCGGTCGAGTTTGAATGTAAAACTCAATCGCGCAAAGGGCTATGCCACAATTAATTATCTGCCGGAAGGCACTGAAATTTATATCGACAGCAATTTGGTTGGCCAAACACCCGCAAAAATCCAATTAGAGGCGGGCGAGCACACAATGACGTTGAAAGGAAAGTTCTATCTTGAAGAAAAACAAACATTTAAAATCACTCAAGACTGCGACCTGCAGTTTGAGGGCGAGCTGCAGAAAATTCCGTCGGGAAAGGTCCGCGTGAGGTCGAACATCAAATATGCCGACATTTACATCGATGACAATCCGGTTGGGAAAACCAACGGCTTGTTGTGGTCGCTGATTGGGCAGAACAAAGGCATTTACGAGGTTCTGGTTGGCCGGCATTTTGTGCGGGTCAGCAAGCCGGGCGTAATCGACAGAACGCTTGAGGTTATTGTGGAGGAGAAGAAGATTAACTCCGTTCTGGTGAAGGAGCCGCGCCCGAAAACGTCGGCCGAGGAGAGGCGTGAGGAGCGCCGCACCGAAAAAAAGGCGATTCGCGAGCAGGTTAGCATCGAGAATCAGAATGCCCGCGATGCCGAAAAACGGCAGAATTATGAGGAGCGCATCAGTAAACGGTATATGCGCTCGGGTTTCCGCATTTTTATGGGTTGGGAGTTGAATTTCCCAATCGATGCCGAGGATTTCCAAAAAGGCATCGATAACGACAAAACAAACAACGGTGATAATGTTTATGGCGACATTGTTGGCAACGGCACGCAGTTTTCGCTGTCGATGGGAGCGAATATCAAGCCGTTCTGGTATGTGGGAGTCGGCGGTTCGTATATCTACACCTACACCGGCACAACAAAATATTGCTGGGCGGTGCCGCTCTTTCTTGATAGCCGTGTTGAGGCGTTCAACCGCAAGGTGTCGCCGTTTGTGGCCTTCCGGATGGGTGGCGGACTCCGGCACACGCCCGCAATGACGCGGTCCGATTCCGATGGCACGCCCATTGAGCGCTCGTACAACGCCTGCGGGTTCTATGTGTCGCCGTCGGCAGGCATACGGTTCAACCATCTGAGCCTGTCGCTGTCGTACACCAACGGTATGAAAATCCGCGACAACAACTTCAGAACTCCGCCGATGTTCTCGGTTGGCGCAACGTACGATTTCGGGGCACGGGCGAAAAAGTGAGCGGTGTTCCGGCTTTACAAAATTCTGTCAAACCCTGTAAAGCAACTGTAAACCCACTGTAAAAAACTTTACACTTTTTTACACTTTATAAAATAGCGATTTTGCTGATTATCAGTAATATGATACTTTTGGCACACCTTATGCCATTGTTTTTGCAGAAATTTTAAAAACGTAAAACAATTATGCAAAAACAATTGATAATCGGTATTATGATGGCAATCGCGCCAAGCACATTTGGGGCAAACGCTTCGGACAGCGTCCGCACAATGACTCTGAAAGATTGTATGGAAT
>CAMJCK010000078.1:0-8870 GCA_946404125.1 uncultured Bacteroidota bacterium
CCCAACACAATGTTTATCAGCACTTTGTATTTGATACTGCGGCCACCCTTGAGCAAACCGATGCCCACAATGGCACCAATGACAACCTGTGTGCTCGACACCGGCACCTGCGGAATGTGCCCCAATCCAAGGCCGGCAATGGCGTCGGACAGCCCTTTCGACGAGAAGATGAACAGCACCAGGCTCTGCGCCAGCACCACCACCATAGCGGTCTCGGCCGAAAGCGGCATAAGGTCGTTGCCCACAACCTTCATAGTACGTTGCGAGTAGGTGAAAATGCCCACCGAAATGGCCACCGCGCCAATGAAAAACAGCTGCTGGCTGCTCGATAGCGTCAGCGGTCCAACGCTCAGCGCGGGCAGGCTAACCGAGTTGACGAAAACGCCCATCACATTCACTATGTTGTTGGCTCCCAAGCTGTAAGCGCCGAAAGCGCCAATGAGAAGAAGAAGAATCTTCAGCACGGTGTGCTTCCAAAGAAGGTGCAGATGCAGGCGCTTAAAGGCCTCGTGAACAATCAGATACAAAACCACGGCAAACACAGCGCCAAGCAGCATACCCACAATCCACGACGATGCAATCTTGCCCAGCAGAACGGTGTCGGTGGAGCGGCCGGCAAAAAAATTCCAGCCAATGATGGCGCCCACAATGGCCTGCGAGGTTGAAACTATCAGGCTCGACTTCACCATCATAAAAATGGCAAGCGCCGAGGCCAGCGCAACGGTGAACGCGCCAGCCAGCTCGTTGATGGAGCCCAGGCGGCTCAGAGTGTCGGCACCGCCCGCGCCCTGGAACGTGGCGCCAATGATGACAAAAAGACTTGCTATGATGGCCGCCGTGCGAAACCGCACCATACGCGTGCCCACCGCCGAGCCAAAAATGTTGGCCGCGTCGTTGGCGCCAAGGCTCCAACCCAGAAACAGTCCGCTCGACAGGAAAAACAGTAGCATACGGCAACGTCGGTTTTACAGCATCACTTTGATTATCAGCAGCGAAAGAATATCAGCCACATCCTCGGCGGCATCGCTCAGCTGCTCAACGTGGCGTGTGAAGTAGCGCAGCTGCTCCTGTTGCGCAAGGTCGATGCCGGGCGTCTCCTGAAAAATCACACGCCGCAGGTCGTTGGCCGCACGGTCGCTCTCGCGCTCGTAGAAATAGATTTTGTTGATGTGCTCCTTTGCCGATTCGGGGCGCGTGAAAAACACCCTCACCGCGGCAATCGCCTCCATCGAGGCCTCCATCGACACCTCGTTCAGGCTCTTGAAATCGGTTTTGATGGTGTCGGGCATCTGCGGACGCTCGACACTGAACTGCTGGAGCACGTATTTGGCCTTGTCCAGAAGGTCGTCGGTCTTGTCCAAGAGGTGCAGCACGTCGCTGGCAAACTGCGGCAGAAGCGAGTGCACCAGAAAATCGTTCTCGATGCCGCGCTGCAAATCGTCGGCAGCCGACTCCTTGGTCTCAACCAGGCGCAAGCGCGTCTCAAAATCGGCCATACGGCCGTCGGTGTAGTTGTTCACCGCCTCGCGGAAGAGCAGCAGGCCGTTCTCCGTCTCGTCAATGAAACTATCGATTTGGCGAATCACCGAGCCCGCCGTTTTTAGTATGCGTTCCATAGTTTTATGGTTTATTCCGATGTCAAAAGTAACGAAAACAAAAGACGCAAACCGCATCTTTTCGCTGCAGCGATGATAAAAATCCGCATTTCAGGCATCGCGAAAGCGCGAAAAAGGCATTATGGAATGGCGGAATTGCGTTTTGCCCGCCGAATTTCATCCGAAAACCGCCATTTGATAGCTCAACCCTACCGTTTACACATTTGCGGGGGTGGTTTGAGATAGGGTTCGGATATTTGCAGCGGATTAAGAAGAAGAACTAAAGAGTACGAAGATGAAAAGAATGAAACAACTCTGGATTTTAGCCGCTATGAGCCTCTGCGGCGCAATCTGCATCGGAATGTCGGTTTCGTCGAGCCAAAACCCCATTGATGAGACTGTGATTGTGACCATCCACGGCAATGTGAAAAGCGTTGACTACAACGGCCGCCGCCAATCGGCAGTGGGTTACACTGTTGAGTCAAGCTCGAAACTCTACACCGCCGACGATTTTGTAAGCTACGCCATAGACTCGGTGAGCGCCACCAAAGCGGGCGTTTACGCGATGGGCATCAGCAGCGACGATTTCTGCAACGTGAATCCGAAGTTTAAAAATGTTGAGTTTGTGGTTGTCGACGGCTATCTGACAATAAACGACACACAGGCCACAAAATAGCAAAGCCAACGGCCTTAACGGCTCGGTTAAATATAAAAGGCATCAGGTATATGGAACACCTGATGCCTTTTCTTGTATGTACGCTTGTCTTTTTTCAGAAATACTTCACCGTCTGCACTTTGCCCGACTCAATGCTTACAATGTCCGACAAAATGTTGTTGGCCATACGGCTCGCGCCCAGGCGGAACATACGGTTGTTGAGCCATTCGTTGCCCAGAGTGGCCTCAACAATGGCCATATAGAGCAGCGCGTCCTCTGAGACGGTCATTCCGCCAGCGGGTTTGATGCCCACCTTGCGGCCAGTTTTTGCGGCGTAGGCTTTGATGGCCTCGCACATCACGCTGATGGCCTCGGGTGTGGCGGCGGGCTCAAGTTTACCTGTCGATGTCTTGATGAAATCGGCGCCAGCCTCCATTGCCACAATGCTTGCGTTCCAGATGTCCTCAACCGAGCGCAGAACGCCAGTTTCGAGAATCACCTTCAGATGTGCCTTGCCCACGGCCTTGCGGATGGCGCAAATCTCGTCGAAGACGGTCTGCACATCGCCTGCAAGCCAAGCGCCCTGCGAGATTACAATGTCGATGTCGGTGGCACCAGCCTCAACGGCCATCTTGCACTCCAACTCCTTCACCTCGATGAACGACTGCGATGCGGGGAAGCACGCCGCAACCGAAGCCACACCAACGCCCTCGCATTTGAGCGTGGTGGCCACTGTCTTCACCAGTGACGGATAGACGCAGATGGCGGCCACGTTGGGCAGGTCGGGGAAGTTGCTCTTGAAGTTGTTCACGTTCTCGGCGAAACGGGCGCCTTTGGCCTGTGTGTCAACCGAGTTGAGTGTTGTCAAATCGATAAGACTGAGAGCCAGTTTCAGGTGCTCAACATCGAACAGTTGGCGGGCACGAGTTTTGGCATCGAACACTTTTTGCTCAATGTCGGCCGCTGTGAATGGCATTGGGATGGATATCATAGTTGTAAGTTTTAGAAGTTATAAGGAGTTTTTGTTGAATCGGTGAATTGTATAATCGTATAATCGATTGAAACGAAAATCAATTCATCGATTGACCGATTCACCAGTTCACCAAACGTCTAATGTTTTTTTAGTTCGTTTCCAAAATTCTGAATATCTCGTCAAGTTTCGGTGTCAGGATGATTTCGGTGCGGCGATTTTTGGCGCGGGCCTCGGCGGTTTTAGCCGGGTCGATTGGCGCGTACTGCGAACGTCCGGCAGCCGACACGCGTTTCGGATTTATTTTGCCGTCGGCGATGAGCAACTTCACAATAGCTGTTGCGCGTTTGGCGCTCAAATCCCAGTTGTCCTGAATGTCGCCTGTGCCTTTCATCGGCACGTCGTCGGTGTGGCCTTCAATCAGGATGTTAACATCGGTGTTGTTGGCCAGAACGCCTGCTATCTGCTTGATGGCCGACTGCCCTTTGGGGTCAACGTCCCACTTGCCCGATTTGAAGAGCAGTTTCTCGTCCATTGTGACGTAAACCTTGCCGTTACGCTGCTCCACGGTCAGCCCCTTGTCCTCGAAACCGAGCAGAGCCTGACTGATTTTATGCTTCAGCGCGCGAACCGATGAGTCTTTCTGATTCAGAATATTCTCCAACTCCTGCACGCGGCGGTTCTTCTCGGCCAACTCGCGGCGTTGGGCGTTAAGGTTCGAGTCGAGAGCCACCAGAATGGCGTCGCGCTCATCGAGTTCCTGCTGCTTGGCTTTCAGGTCGCGCTCCTTCTCAAGCAAATCCTGTTTCGACACCTGAAGGTCGGCCATCAGTTGGCGAAGTTCGGCTTCGTTGTTTGTGGTCTGCTTGTCGGTTTCGTCGCTCAGGTCGTCGTACATTGTTTTGAACACCTTGTATTGCTTTTTGTAGAACTGCGCCGAGTCGCGGATGGTGGTTTTGGTTGTAGCCTCCTTCTCGAGTTTCTTGTTGAGTTGCTCAACCTTTGCCTCAAGTTCGGTGGTCTGCACGGTCAGGTCCTCGTTCAGGCTTTTGATTGAGTCGCGCTCGTTGCAGATGGCCACGTTCTTCTCCTTCAACTCCTGAAACTGTTTCGACGGCACGCACGCTGTGAGTCCTGCAAGTGCTGTAGCCATCACTATTTTGCTAAATTTCGACATAGATATGTTTGATAGTTAAACGGTTCGGCCAAGCGGTCGAATCCAACCATAAAAATAAAGCGGCGGGAAAGCGCTTTTCGTTCCCGCCGCAGAATTTATCAACCGATGGTTGTTTACGAGATTTAAATGTGAGAAAAGTTTGAAATTTCATTCCTCCTGTCCGGCATAAATCTCCTTACCACTTGTTGTGCAATAGGCAGTTTTCTTTATTGCCAAAATTTGCCGGGTCAATTGAATGGGGTCATTCGCTTCTTTAACCATTGGTAAAATCCAACCATAATTCACCTTAGAATCTGTTGTTATTTTTACCGCTATGTATTCGTCATCAGTTGTTGGTTGCTGTGATAACCAATAGATTTTTTCCGACAGACTGTTTCCCCATAAAATTTTATCACTGATTTTTTCTCCAAATGATAAAGCGTTATATGAATTTAACATCCCTATACAAATATTTGCCGATAGCGGCACGAATATTTTATCTGGATACTGTAAAGAGAAAGCATTCAGATAGACCAATACATCATTCTCACCATCATCATTTATGTCTAAATACAATGAGTCTTTATTATATAATTGTAACGTGTACTCATCACCATATTCTTTCACAATCATATCCGATTCTGTTTCCTCTTCTTTTTTGCAACACATTGCAAACAATACCACAAATGCTATTGTCAACAATGTTTTAGCTTTCATTTTCAATATGTTTTGGGTTAGTGTTTTTTATTTTTCCTATCTAAATCACTCCACAAACTTCATCTCACCAATCAAGTTCTGCGCATCGAAGTATTTGTCAAGTATAAGCAGCACGTAGCGGATATCAACGGCTATGCACTTTTGCAGTTCGGGCTCAAAGGCGATGTCGCCGCTCATTGCTTCCCAGTTGCCGTCGAAGGCAAGGCCGATGAGCTCACCGCGGGCGTTCATTACCGGGCTGCCAGAGTTGCCGCCGGTAATATCGTTGTTGGTTGTGAAGCAGACGTTCAGCGAGCCGTCGGGGTTGCCATAGCGGCCGTAATCCTTCTTCTGCCAAATCTCTTTGAGCTTGGCCGGCACGTTGAACTCGCGCACTGTCGGGTCTTCTTTTTCCATCACGCCGTCGAGCGTGGTCTTGTAATCATAGGTAACGGCGTCGGCGGGGTGGTATCCGGCCACTGTGCCGTAAGTCAGACGCATAGTGCTGTTGGCGTCGGGGCTGAAGAGCTTGTCGGGATACATCTCCATCAGTCCGGCCATAAAAAGACGCATTCCCTCGGCCAGTTTGTCGCCGCCATCAACGCATTGGTAGTAAAGCTGCGAGTAGAGGTCGTAGCTGCTGCCGCCAGCCACAAGCAACGGGTCGGCATTGATGGCTTTTGTGGTGGGTTTGGCGGCAAGAGCATCGAATTTGGCCCTGTCGCAGAACGCCGATTTGGCAAACGCATTATCGACAAATTTATCAATATTACCCTTGTATTTACCTAATACTGTTTTGGTTATGTATTCAGGATAGAATTCCGGCTCAACATTTTTAATGAACAGCCGAATCATCTCCTTCGTTGTTGCGCGGTCAACCTCGCGGTTGTAGTCCTTGAAGAAGTCGTCGGCACGCTCACGCAGAGCCTCGCGGGCTTTCTGAATCTCCTCAGGGTCGGTTTTGGGGTCGGCCAGCTTGTTCAAATTCGACTCGCAACGTTTTGCAAAATAAGCCGACTCCATCCCATACAGCTGGCTTTCAACAATATAAGTGATAGCCTTATCGTATGCCGCATTCTGAATCACACCGTCTTCAATCAAATCCAGAGCTTTGCCGTACTTTGCTTTGCGCGACTCGTCGGCAGCCACCCATTTGGCGAAAGCCGCCTCCTGCTCGCGTTTCTTATCAACAACGTGGAGCCGCTTCAGTCCGCGGTTCTGGCCGATTGAGTATTTCCAGTAGTTCGACGACCGCGCGAATTTCGAGGCATACTGAATTCTGATTTTCGGGTCCTCGTTCATAAAACTCTCCCACACGTCCTGCTTGGCGCCGCGCACAAAAGCACGCACGTCGTTGGTGGCGGTCATCTCGTTCTCGGTCTCCCACGACGAGAAGAACCGGTCGGTTGAGCCGGGATAGCCCATCACAAAGGCAAAATCGATCTCCTTGTATCCGTCGAGCGAGATGGGCAGAAAATGCTTCGGTTTGTAGGGCACGTTCTCCTCCGAATATTCGGCCGGAGTGCCGTCGGGAGCGCAGTAAACGCGGAACATCGAGAAATCGCCCGTATGGCGCGGCCACATCCAGTTGTCGGTGTCGGCTCCGTATTTGCCAACCGACTCAGGCGGAGCGGCTACCAGTCGCACATCGTTATAAACCTCATACACAAACAGATAGTACTGATTGCCAAAGTAGAAACTTTCCACTTCGGCCGTATAGAGCGAGTCCTTTTGAGCCTCATCAATAATCAGTTGGCTGAGCGAATCGACAACAATGTCGCGCTGCTCCTCGTTGGAGCCCTCGGCAATCTGGCTCACAATGCGCTCCGTCACATCCTCGACGCGCACCAGCACCCACGCCGACTTGCCGGGATTGGCCAGCTCCTCGTCTTTGCTTCTGGCCACGAAACCGTTGGTGAGCAGGTCGTTCTCAACGGTGCTGTGGCTCTGAATCTCGCCGTAGCCGCAGTGGTGGTTGGTCATCAGCAGGCCCTCGGCCGACACAAACGAGGCCGTGCAGCTTCCGCCGTCCAACGCCACAATGGCGTCTTTCACGCAGGCGCTGTTGATGTTGTAGATGTCATCGGCCGTGAGCTGGAACCCGAGTTCGGTCATTGTGGCCATATTTTTCTCAAGAAGAATCGGCAGCCACATTCCCTCGTCGGCGCGCGACACAAACGGGCTTGCCATCAGTGCTGAAACTAGCAGTAATGATATTTTTCGCATTTTTTAGTGGTATTATTGTTTATTATAAAAACTCGCCAAAGGTATTATTGGCGGCGAAAAAATGTATAATTATTCATAAAAATATTTTTCCCGATAGCCGCAAAGCGTTGTTTTTCGCGTAAGCGGTATCGGGAAAATGTTGATTTAAAGCAATTTCTACTTTTTCTTAACCTCAACCTTGTGCGTGGCGGCAAGATTGCTGTTGCGGTAGTCGATGGCGGCCATCACATTGTCGGCAAGAGTGTGGAAGTAGCCGCCCACAATGCTTGTGCTGTCGAGCGCCGCCGGCTGACCGTTGTCGCCGCCTTCGCGAACACTCTGCACAATTGGTATCTGGCCAAGAAAGTTCACACCCTCGGTCTCGGCCAGCCGCTTGCAGCCACCGTTGCCAAAGATGAAATATTTGTTTTCGGGCAGTTCGGCAGGTGTGAACCACGCCATATTCTCAACCAGGCCCAATACCGGCACGCCAACTTTCTCGTTGCGGAACATATTCATCCCCTTCAGGGCATCGGCCAGAGCCACATCCTGCGGCGTGCTGACAATGATTGCGCCCGTTACGGCAAGCATTTGAATGATGGCCAGATGAATGTCGCCTGTTCCGGGAGGCATATCGATGAGCAGATAGTCGAGGTCGCCCCACGCGCCCTCCATAATCATCTGCTTGAGGGCGCTGGTGGCCATCGGGCCGCGCCATACAAGAGCGTCTTTGGCATTCACAAAAAAGCCGATGGACAGCAGCTTGACACCATATTTCTCAACCGGCACAATCAGCTTCTCGTCGTTGGCCATCGGGCGCGCGTCGGGCAGGTCGAACATAAGCGGAATCGATGGTCCGTAAATGTCGGCGTCCACAAGGCCCACTTTGGCGCCCTTCTGCGCAAGCGCAACAGCCAGATTGACGGCCACAGTGGATTTACCCACACCGCCCTTGCCTGAGGCCACGGCAATAATGTTCTTCACATTGCGCAGACCGTTCGGCTCGTCGTCTTCGGTTTCGGGTTTCGACTGCACCCTGATGTTGCCGCGCACGCTGATGCCGCTGATGGCAGCCTCAAGCGCCTCGACGCAGTTCTGTTTGAGCAGGGCGATGTTGGTGCTCTCCTTCTTGCCAATCATCAGCGTAAAGCCGACGTTCGGGCCATCGATTTCGAGCCCTTGAACCATTCCCAACTGGATTATGTCTCGTTTGAGTTCGGGGTGGACAACCGTCCGCAGCACGCCGAACACTTGTGCAGGTGTGATTTCCATACTCTTTTATTATGTGCGGGCAAAGATAGTTTATTAGGTGCAAGATGCAATCAGGTTTTATGAATGCCATTAAGCAGCAAAAGCGCCAGGCCGTTCTCCTCTGCAGATATTGTTTTGTCGGTCATCAGTTGATTAAAACTTGAAACCCAACAAATTACACATCTCTCGTCTAACTCATTTTCCACTCTGTTCAACTTTTTTTGCCAAACTATTTGGCGGTTTCAATTTTTTTGTACTTTTGCACCGCTCTTAAGCAAATGGGGTGCCATAGCTCAGTTGGTAGAGCAAAGGACTGAAAATCCTTGTGTCCCTGGTTCGATT
>CAMJCK010000079.1:0-8286 GCA_946404125.1 uncultured Bacteroidota bacterium
ATCTAACTTGCAGATTATCAGTCTGCCAAGTGATGCCGCCATAGTACGAGCCGCTATTGGCGCTTGTGCCGTGGATGTAGCCGTCGGTGCGCGTTTGATGATAGGCACCGTCGATTATCAAACTATTGAACAACAGGCCAGTAGAAGCCTTGCCGCCAAAGTTGACGGTGTTGAATGAGCCGTATGAAACCGACAGTTCAACGCCTGCCGTCTGCATTGGCAGCGCCGACGACAGTGCCACCGTTCCGCCGAAAGCACCGTCGCCGTTGGTCGATGAGCCCACGCCGCGCTGAATCTGCACGCTGCCCAAGAGCGAGCCGTAAGAGTTCATATTGGCCCAGAACACGCATTGGTCCTCGGGCGAGTTGAGTGGCACTCCGTCGAGCGTGACGTTGATGCGCGAGTCGCCCGCACCGCGGATGCGCATATAGGTGGTGCCTGTGCCAAGGCCGTTCTCGCTCCAGGCAATCACGCCAGGCGTCTGCGAAAACAGGAACGGCAACTCGCGGCCCGTCTTCGAAAACTCGTTGAGTTCCGTTTTTTTGATGTTCGACACTGCAAACGGCGCGTTCTGCTGAGCCCGCACGCCGTTAATCACAACCTCCTGCAACTGCTCGGCGGCAATCACAGTGTCGGATTGCGCGGCCTCCTGCGCCACGGCGCCAACAGCCGTCATCGAAGCAATTGTAATGAATAGAAATTCCCTTTTCATCTTTTTAAATTTTTAAAAATTAGTTAGTAAAAAAGATTGAAATGGGGGTAATGAAAGAATTATACTGATTTGGCTTCTGATTGGAAATCAAAGCCTTATCCCTACGACGGCATTACCCGTATCAGGTTCAAAGGGTATAATCTCAGCCGCAAGCGGCACCCCATTCTTTTCGGGGCGCAAAGGTAGAAATTTCTCGAACCGACAATGCATAAGGCGATATTTTTCTTGCGCAGTTAACACAATTGAGACACTGCATTTTTTTTGAACGCAGATGACACAGATTTAACGGATTTACACAGATTTTTCTATGCTGTACCAATGCCCGCCCTCGCCGCCTGTAGAGACGTGGCGCGGCCGTGAAGCCCTTTCGGCAGGTTCAAGCGAAAAGTTTCTTTCTTATCGGTTTTAGAAACTGCTTTTTCAAATCTCTGACACTGTGAAAAAGAAGAAGTTCGGAATGTGACAACTCTCCACGCTCCGCTTTTAGCGAAAGCAGTTGCAATGTGCAAATCAAATCGGCCGATTGAAAAAGTTTGTAGTCTTTCGGCAAAACTTTTCTGGCTTCATATTGCAAAAAAAATGGCGGGACAGTCTGCCCGCCTAGTAGGTTGGACCTGGGTCTTTCGACCAGCACCAATGGTGCAAATATAGCACTATTTATTAAAATACAATCATATAGACGAAAAAATATCGTTTCGCTGCGTCTCTACGTTATGGGAGCAGATTTATGCGGGAACACGAATGGACCACCGAATTACGACAAATGTTCAACTGTAAAATTTATCGGATTCCCACCGCAGCACATTGGTTTCAATGTATTCGGCAATGCGGTTCATCTCATCGGTTTGGCGGATGATATGGTCGTGGAAACGCGGCTGCCAACTGAACACGATGTGGTTTTGGTTGGCGAATTTTGTTACGGCAGATTTTATCCCGCCAACAACCACCGACAACCATCTCTGCATATTGGCGGTGTTGCGGTGCTGCGCAGATGTTGCGGCGGGCGGTTGTTTTGAGTCTAAAATACACGGCCCGAAATTAATATTCAAATTCTCCCTCGGATTTTGTAGAAACAAGTTCAAATATGCCAAAATCATTCACTTTATACACTTGTTTTACATGCAAACCTCGTTCATTGTAGTCCCATAATATTTCTCCGTTTTCGGTTATTTCTGATTGCACTATTGGAGTTTCTAATTCCTCACTTGCGAATGTGACTCTATCTGCCGAAAATACACAAATGTGGCTCAATGGCACTCCTTCACGCGATACACTCCATATCTCTATGCTAACAAAACTTACTTCGTCTTGTCTTAATAAAAAACAATAACAATTAGGGGTTAATATTAAACTCCCGATGGCTCTAAATTTCGGTATGTATGTTAGTTCTTCATTTGATGGATAAATACTATAGTTGAACGGTGTAGCTCTATATTTCGATAAAAATCGTGGAGTTACTGAAATGTCACGTTTAAAAGGTCTAACATTTAGATTCAATAGATTATTCAGTAATGTATCGCTAAACGAATAACCTGTCGGTAACGACAAATAATCATTGATCGGCAACTTTATTTCTTGGTCAAAATATTTTGCCATTTCACAATTTTGAGCACTTGCACTCATGCTCAAAAAAGTAACTATTACAAATAAAAACTTCTTCATATCAAATTTATTTAGAATAACTTATATATTTAATAGTGACATTTTTAATATCAGTCCATTTCCAAAGTACAAGATGTCCTTTGGTCGCATTGGCGGTTTTGTCGTTACTGTAAACGGTGAGCGGGCCGCTTCCGCCGTGCACAAAACCGCTGCCGTCGGCGTAGTCAATGTTTATGCCGCTATGGGTGCTATCTGTCCGCAAAGTTGTCATAGGCCAAAGTTAAGAAAACTTTCCACTCAATTGCGCAGACGCTGCTGAAGGCGGAAAGGTTGCGCGGGGTGATTTCCTCAAGTGATTATGGAATTAGTGTCCGCAAAAAAACACTTACTTTGCGCTATGGACAAACTCAATTTACCCGATTATTCGTCGCTTTTGCGCGTCAGTCTGGCCAAAAAGCAGATTCTCGACCCTGTGCGTCGCAAGTATGTGGCGCTCACGCCCGAGGAGTGGGTGCGGCAGAATCTGGTGCAGCATCTGCTGGCGCTGGGCTACCCTTTGGGACTGATTGCCGTGGAGCAGCCCATCACCCTCAACGGGCTGCAAAAACGCTGTGACATAGTTGTTTACAACCGTCAGGCTGCGCCGTGTTTGATTGTTGAGTGCAAAGCTCCCCAAGTGGCGGTCACGCAAAAGGTTTTCGACCAAATTGCCGTCTATAACATCAAGCTTAATGTTGAGTATCTGATAGTTAGCAACGGACTCCAACATTTCTGCTGCAAGGTTGGCCAAGCGTCGCACAATGTTGAGTTTCTAACCGATTTCCCGTCGCCTGAATTGGTAATTGGTTGATTATCGGCCATATCGCGCCGGCGCAAATACAAGTGCCGCATCATTTTCAAAAATAAATGGGCGAGAGTGCGTTTTGGGGCGCACCTATTATATATTTGTATCGGAAAAACAATCTGCCGATGGCTGCCTATATAATATTGGTGTTGGTTCTGCTTTTGTTCGCATTCTTTTTTGCGGCGATGGAGGTGGCGTTTGTGTCGGCCAACAAGCTGCGCATCGAGCTCGACAAAAAGCAGGACCGCGTTTTTTCGCAGATAATTGATGTGTTCATCGAGAAACCGGCGCAGTACTACGCCACAATGGCCATCGGTAATCTGACAGTGGTGGTGACACTGGCAATGGTGCTCACCGGCGACGGTCCTTGGCGGCAGCTGCCCGTCGGCGTGGCGGTGATATTGGCTGTTCAGGCGTGCGCCGCATTCCTGCTTTACCTTCTGGCGGGCGAGATTCTGCCCAAGCTGCTGGCTTTTCAGGAGTCGGGCAGTTTGCTGAAAATCATATCGTTACCGGCAGCGGTGTTCTACTATATGTTCTATTTGGTTTCGAAGATTGTCTATCATACCTCACGATTTTTCGCCAATCGGTTCACCAAAACAAAAGTTAAGGAGAACGATGCCGTTTATTGGGGGGCAGTTGATTGGGATTCGCTTGCAGATGAGCAGATTAGCGAGTCTGATGACGATGACGAGTCGAACGATATGAAGCTCTTCCGTAACGCGCTCGATTTCTCGGCCGTCAAGTTGCGCGAGTGTATGGTTCCGCGTCCCGAGATTGTGGGCATCAGCATCGACGACAGCATCGACGAGCTCAAAAAACTGTTTGTGAGCAGCGGACTCTCAAAAATAATGGTTTACAAAGGCTCCATCGACAATGTGGTGGGCTTTGCACCGTCAATATCAATGTTTCAGCACCCGACAAACATAGCGTCCATCACGCATAACCTGCCAATTGTGCCCGAGACTATGCCGGCCAACAAACTGCTCACGCTCTTCATTCAGAACCACCGCAGCATTGCCCTTGTGGTTGACGAGTTTGGCGGCACTTCGGGAATAGTCACAATGGAGGATATTCTGGAGGAGATTGTTGGCGATATTCAGGACGAGCACGACAAAAAGCGCTACCGTGAGCACAAATTCGGCAAAAACCACTATCAGTTCTCGGCCCGCCTCGAAATCGACTATGTTAATGAGAAATACGACCTCGACCTGCCCGTATCGGACGAGTATGAGACGCTTGCCGGGCTCATTCTGTCGCACTACGGGGCCATCCCCAAGGTACAGGATGTGGTGTCGTTCGGAAAGTTCAGGTTCACCATTCTTCGCGCCAGCGCCACAAAAATCGAGCTTGTCGACGTCATTGTAAACTAACCGGCGATTTTGATATCGCTTTGCGCGAAAATCGGGACAATTGGGTTGTAAATGTTGCCATTGCAACTGCCACATTGCCGTCACAACAGCCTGATTGTCATCGAATTGATTTTATAATACGTTGATAATCAATCAATGATAAGTCATTTTGAAAAAAAACCTTTTTCCTATGCCGTTTCTAAAAATTGCTATCTTCGTAGCCTAAATTTTTGAAATAAACCTTAAAAAATAAAAAATGGCAACTTTACAGAAAATACGTGATCACGCCGGAACACTGGTAACGATCATCGTCGCTTTAGCCTTGCTGGCATTCATCGTTGGTGACCTTTTCAAAGCCGACGGAACATTTGGAAGCTCAAGAAACAACGTCGGCTCGATAGCCGGAACTGACATTCCAATCCAGTACTACCAAGCCAAGGTTGACGAAAACACTGAAATCTACAAACAAAACACTCAGCAAAACTCCTTGGAGTCAGCTGTTTACGACCAAATCCAAGACCAAACTTGGGAGCAGCTCATCCGTCAGTATGTTATTGAGGAAGAGTATGCAAAGGCCGGCATCAATGTTACTGCCGACGAGTTGTTCGATATGGTTCAAGGCAACTTTGTTGACCCGCAGGTGATGCAGATTCCAATCTTCCGTGACGCCGAGACCGGCCAGTTCGACCGCAACCTGGTCATCCAGTTCCTGAAAAACAAGGATTTGGATCCGTCGGGCCAGGCAGCCGCATCGTGGACAGCATTCGAAAAGAGCCTTGTGCAGAACAAGAAAGACCAGAAATTCCTTTCGCTGGTTGGTATGGGAATGTACGCCACCAGCCTTCAGGCAGAAAAAGAGTCGAACGACAAAAACACCAAA
This sequence comes from uncultured Bacteroidota bacterium, assembly GCA_946404125.1. Classification (GTDB taxonomy): domain Bacteria; phylum Bacteroidota; class Bacteroidia; order Bacteroidales; family SZUA-534; genus RUG13583. The sequence continues at coordinate 5,391 of CAMJCK010000079.1, forward strand.
TACGATTTCGACTATGTTCAGTTGCGCTACAGCTCTGTTGCTGACTCGCTTGTGAAGGTTACAGAGAGCGACTTGAAGAGCTATTATGGCAACCACAAAAAAGATTTTGAGCAGGAAGAGTCGCGCGACATCTACTATGTTGTGTTCCCGATTGTGGCTTCGGAAGATGACCGCCAGAACACCGTCAAGAGTGTTGAGGATTTGAAAAACGAGTTTGCAAGCAAGGACGAAGACGCTATTGAGCAATTCGTTAACCTTGAGTCGGAAATCGCCTTCAACGGCAAATATCTTGCAAAAGAAGACCTTTCGGAACCAGTTGCCGAGTTGTTCGACGCCGCTGACAACACCGTTGTTGGACCGTATGAGGAGGGCAACTATGTGAAGATTGCCCGCAAGCTTGGCAGCGCTAAAGTTGCCGACTCTGTTGAGGCTCGCCATATTCTCATCCGCCCGTCGGCCGCTTTGAGCGAAGAGGACGCTAAAGCAAAAGCCGACAGCATTCTGAACGCCATCAAGAAGGGCGCTTCGTTTGCCGAGATGGCTGAGAAATTCTCGGCTGACGGCTCTGCACAAGACGGCGGCAACCTGGGTTGGTTCACCGAGGGCCAGATGGTGAAAGAGTTCAACGACGCTTGCTTCTTCGGTAAGAAGGGCGATTTGGTTGTTGTGAAAACACAATTCGGCTATCACGTTGTTGAGATTCAAGACCAGACCAAACCATTGCAGAAGGTTAAATTGGCAGTTATCGCCCGCGAGATTTCGGCAAGCAACAAAACCGTTGACGCCATCTACGCCAACGCAAGCCGCTTTGGCAGCACAAACAGCAGCTTGTCAGCTTTCCGTGGCAACGCCGACAAAGAAGGTTTGACTCTGCGTACCGCAAACATCAAACGTAACGACCGCCGTTTGTCAAACTTCGACAACCCGCGCCAAGTTATCCGCTGGGCATACAAGGCTGACAAGGGCGATATGTCGGAAATTTTTGAGCTCGATGGCCAGTTTGTGATTGCAATGGTTGCCGATGTTCACAAAAAAGGTGTGGCATCGTTTGACGAGGTTCGCAACGACATTGCCCGCCGCGTGCTGATTGAGAAGAAAGCTGAATATCTGATTTCGAAACTCAACGATGCAAGCGTAGGTGCTTCAACTCTTCAGGCTGTTGCCGACAAGCTTGGCGAGCAGCTTAAAGAGGCCAAGAGCGTTTCTTACTCTTCGTATTCGGTTCCGACAGTTGGTGTTGAGCCAAGTCTGCAGGCCGCAATGGTAACTTTGGATGAGCAGAAAATCAGCAGCCCGATTAAAGGTAACAACGGTGTATATCTGATTCAGGTTAAGCAGGTTGAGAAAGCCGAGAACGTTGATTTGGCCCGCGAACGCGAGTTGCTGCAGCGCACCAATATGTCGAAGGCTGGTTATCAGGTTCTGTCAGCAATTGAGGCTGCCGCCGACATTGAGGACAACCGTTCGAACTTCTATTAGTAGATGATTAAAATCGCCATAAAAGGTTGGGCATTGTCCAACCTTTTTTGTTTCTTTATAATATCGTTCCCGAGCGTCGCATAGAGGCTTTTGGATTTTTTCAGATAACGATTAAAACAGTATGATTATGAGCAAAAAAGTAGCATTAATCACAGGCATAACAGGTCAGGATGGTTCGTTCCTGGCAGAGTTTCTTTTGGAAAAAGATTATGAGGTTCACGGCATTATGCGCCGTTCGTCGTCGTTCAACACGGGACGCATTGAGCACCTTTACCTTGACGAGTGGGTGCGCGATATGAAGCAGAAACGCCTTATCAATCTGCACTATGGCGATATGACCGACTCGAGTTCGCTTATCCGCATTATCCAACTTGTGCAGCCCGACGAAATCTACAATCTGGCCGCACAGAGCCACGTGAAGGTGTCGTTCGACGTGCCTGAATACACCGCCGAGGCCGATGCTGTCGGCACGCTGCGCCTGCTTGAGGCTGTGCGCATTCTCGGTCTTGAGAAGAAATGCAAAATCTATCAGGCTTCAACGTCGGAACTGTTCGGCTTGGTGCAGGAAGTGCCGCAGAAAGAGACAACGCCGTTCTATCCGCGCAGCCCGTACGGCGTGGCCAAGCAGTACGGATTCTGGATTATGAAGAACTACCGCGAGTCGTACGGAATGTACGCCTGCAACGGCATTCTGTTCAACCACGAGAGTGAGCGCCGTGGCGAGACGTTCGTCACCCGCAAGATTACGCTGGCCGCCGCACGCATTGTGCAGGGCTATCAGGACAAACTCTATCTGGGCAACCTGAACTCACTGCGCGACTGGGGCTACGCCAAGGATTACGTTGAGTGTATGTGGCTGATTCTGCAGCAGGAAAAGCCCGACGATTTTGTGATTGCCACTGGCGAGTATCACACCGTCCGCGACTTCTGCACGCTGGCGTTCAAGACTTTGGGCGTCAATCTGCGCTGGGAAGGCGAGGGTGTGAACGAAAAAGGCATTGACACCGCCACAGGCAAGATTCTGGTTGAGGTGGACCCGAAATATTTCCGTCCCGCCGAGGTTGACCAACTACTTGGCGACCCCACCAAAGCCAAAACAAAACTCGGCTGGAACCCGCGCAAGACAAGTTTCGAAGACCTGGTGAAGATTATGGTTGAGCACGATATGAAGTTTGTGAAGAAGATTCATTTGAAGGCGAATATGGAATAGGTTAGAGGTAAGTGTTTAGAAGGTTTAGCGCTTCGCTGTTTAGAAAGTTTAGTTCTAAACTTTCTAAACTTTCTAAACCTTCTCAACATTATCTTTACTCATTAAACTTTACACTTTACTCACAAAGAACAATGGAAAAGACAAGCAAGATATACGTAGCAGGCCACCGCGGAATGGTGGGTTCGGCCATTGTGCGCGAGTTGCAGC
>CAMJCK010000080.1:0-8190 GCA_946404125.1 uncultured Bacteroidota bacterium
CCGATGGTACTGCGTACAGTGGGAGAGTAGGTCGCCGCCCGCCTTCAGAACCCCGATTCCTTTTGGAGTCGGGGTTCTTTCTTTGTATGGCTTTATGAAAAATGCACAAAATGAATGCAATGCACAATATGTGGAAACAATGCGCGCGTCATCGCAACAGAATTGCCATAAAAATTCCCCCTCAATCGGCAAACTATACATTAAAAATATATATTTGCGCACCGTTTAACCAAATGGACACCAATTCTAAAAAGTAATTTAATGCGCGTTATGTGTGAAATATTGTGTAATAACGGTTTGCAATTGTTAAACATTTGTTTAAACACACACTATAACTCATTGCTTGTTAAAAACATAAGGCATTTGCGCATTTGTGAACCACAAGGCGCAAGCGCTTTTTTGTATAAAAACCGATATATAATTTTAATTTAACTAAATATAAAAATCTATGAAACAAACTTTTATGAAAATCAAGGCTTTGATGCTGGCGGGAATGCTTCTGGCAGCAGTGTTAATTGCAAACGCACAATCGAGCGGATTCACGTATCAGGCAGTTGTGCGCGATGCGAACGGAAACTTAGTTGAAAACGCAAATGTCGGGCTGCGCCTGACTCTGACCGACCAGAGCGGCGTGCCCGTGATGTATCAGGAGACGCTGAGCGCGACCACCAACAGCTATGGCGTGCTGAGCGTGCTTGTGGGCTCGCAAGACACCGCCGCAATGAACCGCGTCGATTGGAGCCGGGGAGTTTGGATGCACGTCGAGGTTGACCCGCGCGGCGGCACCAACTACATCGATTTGGGCCTGACCAAACTCCAGGCCGTTCCTTACGCCTTCTATGCCGCCAATGGCCCGAAAGGCGAAAAGGGCGACAAAGGTGATAAAGGCGACAAGGGTGACCAAGGCGAACAAGGTGTTCAGGGAGAGAAAGGCGACACTGGCGAGAAAGGCGAGAAAGGCGAGAAAGGTGACAAAGGCGACCCGGGAGCTCAGGGACCGCAAGGTTTGCAGGGCGCTCAGGGACTCAAAGGTGACACCGGCGAGGCCGGCCCGCAGGGTCCGAAAGGCGACAAGGGCGACCCCGGAACAGGTCTTACGAACCGCGGCGCCTGGTCGGCCGGCTCCGCTTACCACGTGGGCGACTATGTTTTTGCACCGGCTTCGGCAAACGCTGCCGTCAACTCAATGTGGATTGCGCAGACCAACATCGCGGCATCGGCCACAGCCCCTGCAACTGGTGCCAACTGGGTTGAATTTCAGGCACCTAAGGGCGAAAAAGGCGACACTGGAGCCAAAGGTGAAAAAGGCGACACCGGCGCAAAAGGAGATAAGGGTGACACCGGAGCTAAAGGCGCAAAGGGCGACAAGGGCGATACCGGAGCCACTGGAGCTAAAGGCGACAAGGGCGCTGACGGTGCCGACGGCGTGGGCATCAGCAATGTTACAAACGCTGATGGCATTGTAACCATCGCCCTGACCAACGGCCAGAAATATTCATACAACCTGAAAGGCGCAAAAGGTGACAAGGGCGATACCGGAGCCACCGGAGCTAAAGGCGACAAGGGCGCTGACGGTGCCGACGGCGTGGGCATCAGCAATGTTACAAACGCTGACGGCATTGTAACCATCGCCTTGACCAACGGCCGGGAGTATTCATACAATCTGAAAGGTGAAAAAGGTGATAAGGGCGCAAAAGGCGACCCGGGCGACAATGGCGCAAAGGGCGACAAAGGTGATAAAGGCGACAAGGGCGACCCCGGAACAGGTCTTACGAACCGCGGCGCCTGGTCGGCCGACTCAACTTACCACGTGGGCGACTATGTCTTCGCACCATCGTCGAGCAAATCGGTGGGTAACTCAATGTGGATTGCGCAAACCGACATCGTGGCATCGCCCACAGCCCCTGCCGCTGGCGACAACTGGGTTGAGTTTCAGGCTCCTAAAGGCGAGAAGGGCGCTAAAGGAGACACCGGCGCTCAAGGCCCGAAAGGTGACGATGGCGCTGACGGCAACGACGGCGTAGGCATCGCTTCGGTTTCAAATAACGAAGGTCTGGTGACTTTCACGCTCACCGACGGCAACGAATACACTTACAATTTGAAAGGCGCTAAAGGCGACACCGGCGCTCAGGGCGCTCAGGGCCCGAAAGGTGACGATGGCGCTGACGGCAGCGACGGCGTAGGCATCACTTCGGTTTCAAACAACGAAGGTCTGGTGACTATCACGCTTACCGACGGCAACGAACACACTTCCAATCTGAAAGGCGACAAGGGCGACGCTGGCGCTCAAGGCCCGAAAGGTGACGATGGCGTTGATGGCAACGACGGCGTGGGCATCGATTCTGTTTCCAACAGCAACGGACTGGTAACTTTCACTCTCACCGACGGCAACGAATACACTTACAACTTGAAAGGCGACAAGGGCGACCCCGGCCGCGACGGAATGCAGGTGGACGGAACCGCAGGCCAGACACTTGTGCACAACGGAACAACCTGGGTGGCCACCGATGAGCTGTCGGTTGCGAAGTTGGATGTGAGCAAGCTCAACGTGAAACCCGATTCAGTGGCTGCCAACGACACCATCAACGAGCCGCTGTTTGCCGTTAAAGACCGCAACGGAAACATTGTTTTTGCGGTTTATCCTGACGGGGTTCGTGTTTATGTCGATGAGCAGACCAAGGCCCGTCGCAGCGGATTTGTGGTGACCGGTCGCTCGGCCTCAAAAGATGACGCCGACAACGATTTCTTTTCCATCGATGCCGAAGGAACTCACATCTATATTGACGACACCGCAACCACCAAGGCCCGCCGCAGCGGATTTGTGGTAACTGGTCGCTCGGCCTCAAAAGATGGTGATAATACCGATTTCTTTTCCATCAATGGCGATGGCACCAAGGTGTTTGTTAACGATGACGACGACAAGGTCCGTCGCAGCGGATTTGTGGTAACTGGCCGCACGGCAACAAAAGATGGTGACAATACCGATTTCTTATCCATCAATGGCGATGGCACCAAGGTGTATGTTGACGACACCGCAACCACCAAGGCCCGCCGCAGCGGATTTGTGGTAACTGGTCGCTCGGCCTCAAAAGATGGTGATAATACCGATTTCTTTTCCATCAATGGCGATGGCACCAAGGTGTTTGTTAACGATGATGACGACAAGGCCCGTCGCAGCGGATTTGTGGTAACCGGTCGCTCGGCCTCAAAAGATGGTGAAGCCAACAACTATTTCTCTGTGAACGATGAAGGTACGCAGGTCTTTGTCGATACCGCCTCAAGCAAGGCCCGCCGCAGCGGATTTGTTGTTACCGGCCGCTCGGCATCAAAAGACAATCAGACGCTGTTTGCAGTTGATTTGGAAGGAACAACCGGCGACAATACAGCTGCTTTGGGCCAGTTTGCTGTTGCTAGAGGTTCTGCTGCCACAGCTATGGGTTATAGAGCGTCGGCTTCCGGTGATTACAGTACGGCATTTGGCTTGTTAACCTCTGCTACCGGTGAGAGTTCTTTTGCTGCAGGACTTCGATGCGTATCACAAGGTTCATCAAGTGTGGCCATGGGTTCAAGTGCGCAATCCTTAGGCAATTATTCAACAGCCATTGGAAAAGATTGTATTACACTCGATAATGCCACTTTAGCCGTAGGTTACGGCAATGAAGTCAAGGGAGACGGTTCTTTGGCTTTGGGATACTTTGCAAAAGTGGATACTTGTGCGGCCGTTAGATATTACAGATTCGGAACCGACCTAATCATAGACTCCATCCGTACAGAGGCAAGTATAGCCATAGGCAAGGCTTCTTTGGCAAAAGGCGATGGCGTAATGGCTATTGGCAACTGGTCGAAAGCAACAGGAAATGCCAGCTTTTCCATTGGCGAAATGGCTGAAGCATACGGCATTAGCAGCGTAGCAATAGGTCCTGGGTCGAATGCCAGCGGCGAAACATCGTTTGCTATTGGGCACTGTTGTAAAGCCATCAATTCTGGTGTGGCCATTGGTGTTAGTTGTGAAGCTGACGGAGTTGGCGCGTATGCCATAGGCGGTGCTTCATACGCACACGGATGGGGGGCAGTAGCTTTGGGTAAATCTGCACGAGCAAATGCTGATGAGTCTTTTAGCATTGGCGAGGCTTCAGAGGCTCATGGTGAGTGTTCTTACGCCATTGGATTTTATGCAAAGACCAAAGCACGCAATTCTCTTGCCATAGGCAATTATGTTCAATCAAATGGTGAAGAAGAAATAGTTATGGGCGAATTGAACGACACAACTCTACATCCTGGCCACAATCGCATTTTTACAATAGGAAACGGCACTGGTTGGGAAAGCAGGCGAAATGCTTTTGTTGTAGAGAGGTCTGGTAATGTTGGCATCGGAACCTCAACACCTGAATATAAACTTGAAGTGAACGGCACAATTAAGGCAAACAATGTTTCGGAAACATCGGATATAAGATTGAAACGCGATATTACAAACCTCGACAACTCATTGCAGAAAGTATTAAAACTGCGTGGCGTCAATTTCTATTGGAAATCGGAAGAGGAAATCAAGACTGTTCTTGGCACGCACGAGAAATGCCAATACCCTGAAACCAAGCAGGTTGGCGTGATTGCACAAGAGGTAGAGGAGGTTGTGCCCGAGGTTGTTGCAACCGATGCAAAAGGCTTTAAATCGGTTGATTATTCAAAGCTTGTTCCTGTCTTGGTCGAGGCTATCAAAGAGCAGCAAAAGCAGATTGAGGAGCTGCGGCGTATGGTTGAGGAGTTGCAGAGCAAATAGCGAAACAAAAAAAGCGGCTAATACTTCTTTTTCTCGTTTAAGTTTCGGTTATTTGTTATCGGTTTAAAAAATTACGGCGATGAAAAGATTCTTTTTGGCAGCAATTGTTGCTGTGGCAATGGTTTCGAGCGTGCGAGCGCAGAATGTCAAGGTTGGCGACAAGCTGGCCGATTTCACTTTGACGTCGGTTAACGGCGAACCTGTCAGCCTTTCGCAATTCAAAGGCCAGGTTGTTTTGGTAGATTTTTGGGCGTCGTGGTGCAAACCTTGCCGCCGCGAGAATCCCAACGTGATTGCCGCATACAACAAGTTCAAAAACAAGAAGTTCAAGAAGGGCAAAGGAAAAGGTTTGGTTGTTCTGAGCGTGTCGCTCGATACCGATAAGGACGCCTGGGTGAAGGCTATTGCGGAAGACGGACTAGTGTGGGACACACACGTGTCGGACCTCAAATCGTGGCTGGGAATAGCCAAAAAGTTCGGCATCACAGCCATCCCCACCAATTTCCTTATCAATGGCGAGGGAACGGTTGTCGGCATTGGCCTTCGCGGCACAAAGCTGATGGATGCGCTGAAGAAGTTGTGAGGCAAGGCATAATGCTGAAAAATCATCTACATTTGCCCAAAAGAAAAATGTTAATCAATGGATTCGAAGAATTCTGAATTTACTGACGAAGAAAAACAACTGATTCAAGACCAATTTCAGGATTTGCTGCAGTCGGCGCGAATGTCGCAAAGTCCCGAAGATAAGGCGATTATCACCAAGGCGTTCGACCTTGCCAACCGCGCGCACGCCAATATGAGGCGCAAATCGGGCGAACCGTACATTCTGCACCCCATTGCTGTGGCAAAAATCGCCACAACTGAGATTGGATTAGGCACTAAATCAATAGTTTCGGCCCTGTTGCACGATGTGGTCGAGGACACCGATTTCACCGTCGAGGACATCAAAATGCAGTTTGGCGACAAGATTGCCAACATTGTTGACGGCCTGACGAAAATTGCGGGCGTGTTCGACGGGCAGACCAACCTTCAGGCCGAGAATTTCAAGAAGATAATAATGACGATGGCCGACGACCTTCGGGTGATTTTCATCAAGTTGGCCGACCGTCTGCACAATATGCGCACGCTCGACAGTATGCCGCCCAACAAGCAACTCAAGATAGCCAGCGAGACATTGTTCATCTATGCGCCGCTGGCCCACCGTCTGGGTTTGTACTCAATCAAAACCGAGCTTGAGGATTTGTGTCTGAAGTATCACCACCCGTTTGAGTATCAGCGTATTGCAAGCTTCATCAAGGCGAGCGAGCAGAAGCGTTTCACCTACATCAACCGCTTTTCGCTGCCCATCACCGCAAGGCTGAACGCCGAAAAATACACTTACGAGATAACGGGCCGGCCGAAGTCGATTTACTCCATTTGGCACAAGATGGAGACCAAGAAGGTGCCGCTCGAGGAGATTTACGATTTGTTCGCCATTCGCATCATCTTCGACCCCGATCCGAACATTCCGGAAAAAACACAGTGCTGGGCCATTTATTCCATAATTACCGACCTATACACGCCGCGTCCGGACCGCATCCGCGACTGGATCAGCCAGCCGAAATCGAATGGTTACGAGGCTCTGCATACTACAGTGATGGGCCCTGGCGGACAATGGGTCGAGGTGCAGATACGTTCGCGCCGAATGAACGAAATTGCCGAACGCGGGTACGCCGCGCATTGGAAATACAAGGAGAACACAACAAGCGAAAATGAGCTTGACAAGTGGATTTTCGAAATTCGCAAGATGCTCGAGGACCCCAAAACTGATGCTTTCGATTTCCTCGATGAGTTCAAACTCAATCTGTTTGCGTCGGAAATCACGGTGTTCACGCCAAAAGGCGAATCGGTGACGCTGCCGGCCAAATCGACGGTGCTCGACTTTGCTTTCGAGATTCACTCGCAGGTGGGCTATCACGCCTACGGAGCCAAGGTGAACCACAAGTTGGTGTCACTGAATCAGGAACTTAACGCCGGCGACCAAATTGAGATTCTGACATCGGAAAAGCAGCAGCCCGAGCCGGAGTGGATTGATTATGTCACGACCGCCAAGGCGCGCAACACCATCAAAAGCTTCTTCAAAGACCAGCGCAAGAACGCCGCCACCGAGGGCAAACTGCATCTGGAATGGCTTCTGGAGCAGGCAAAAATGCAAATCAGCTCGAACATTTTCCGCAAGCTTTTCAATCACTTCAACACCCACAACAAAGACGAGCTATACTTCAAGCTTGGTTCGCAGAAAATCACTCTGGACGAGTTCAAAAACATAATGGAGACGCGGTCGCGGAGCAAGTGGATGCGCTTTTGGGGCATTTCGCGCTCGAAGACCAACGCCACGCAGAAGTTCGACAAGTCGAAGCCGCTGATTGTTGACGATAACACGCAAGGCTATCAGATTGCAACTTGCTGTAATCCAATCCCCGGCGACGATGTGATTGGCTACCGCATTGCCGACGACGAGCTGGTAATCCACAGCACATCGTGCCCCTACGCCATTAAGCTGAGTTCGAGCGACAGCGCCAATGTGGTGAAGGTTGAGTGGACATCGCAGAAGCTGATGGCCTATTTGGGGCGCATCAAGGTGAAGGGCATCTACAGCGCCGACGCGATAAACAAGGTGTCGAAGGCCGTCACAAGCCAGCTCGATGTCAATCTGCGGGCAATGAACATCGATTGCCACGATGGAATTTTTGAGGGTACAATCGATGTGTATGTGCATAATAATGAATTTCTTACACAGATAATAAAAGATTTGCAGAAGATTAAGGGAATGTCGCACGTAACGCGCGATTTGCTTGAGGAGAAGCCCGAAATGCGAATTGAAAAATAACAGTAAATGACGAAAAAAATCTATATCGAAACATACGGCTGTCAGATGAATGTTGCTGATAGCGAGGTTGTTGCGGCTATTTTGAAGGGCGAGGGCTACGATTATACCCGTGAGCGCGACGATGCCGACATTATTCTGCTCAACACCTGCTCAATTCGCGACAACGCCGAGCAACGCATCTGGGCCAAACTCGATGGGCTTCAGCAACTTAAACGCCAAAAGCCCGCCTTGCTGGTTGGTGTCATCGGCTGTATGGCCGAGCGGCTCGGCAAGGAACTGATTGAGAAAAAATCGGTTGACATTGTGGCGGGTCCCGACTCGTACATTCATCTGCCAATACTTGTGACGAAGGCGCTTGGCGGCCAGCCGGCCATCGACACCGAACTCTCGACCACCGAAACCTACGCGGGCATCTGTCCCACACGCATCGAGACCAACGGCGTGTCGGCGTTTGTGAGTATTATGCGCGGCTGCAACAATTTCTGCTCATACTGCATTGTGCCCTACACCCGCGGACGCGAGCGCAGCCGCGACATTGCCGACA
>CAMJCK010000081.1:0-8117 GCA_946404125.1 uncultured Bacteroidota bacterium
TTAAAAACGAAATAGATTCTCGGCTGGCCGAAAATCTATTTCAATATGCTCATCGGTTCCGCTTATTTTTTCTTCGGTTCCAGAATCTCGTCAATCATTCCGTATTCCTTCGCCTCGGCGGCTGTCATCCAATAGTCGCGGTCGCTGTCGGCCCAAACCTTGTCGTATGGCTGGCCCGAATGTTTGGCGATGATTTCGTAAAGTTCCTTCTTCAACTTTTGAATCTCGCGGGCAGTGATTTCGATTTCCGAAGCCTGTCCTTGCGCGCCGCCCATCGGTTGGTGAATCATTATGCGCGAGTGCGGCAGAGCCGAGCGTTTGCCCTTGGTTCCTGCGGTCATCAGCACGGCGGCCATCGATGCGGCCATACCTGTGCAGATGGTGCACACATCGGGCGCCACAAGTTGCATTGTGTCGTAGATGCCCAATCCCGCGTAAACCGAGCCGCCAGGCGAGTTCAGATAAATCGAAATATCCTTTGTGTTATCGACCGATTCAAGGAAAAGCAGTTGAGCCTGAATGATGTTTGCCACGTCATCGTCAATGGGCACGCCAAGGAAGATGATACGGTCCATCATCAAACGCGAGAACACGTCCATCGAAGCCACGTTCAGTTGGCGTTCCTCAATGATGTTCGGCGTGATGTAACTGTTGTTAATCGCCGAAGTGAAGCGGTGGTAGGTCAGGCTGCTGATGCCAGCGTGTCCGACGGCATATTTCCTGAATTCGTCGTTCGGAATCATATCGTTATTACTTGAAAAGTTCGTTAAATTCCTGTGTTGTAACCTCTTTCGATTCAACTTTCACAGTCTCTTTCAGCCAGGCGGCAATCTTCTCATCGAGTTTGCGGTCGTGCAGATGCTGACGCTCTTCCTCTTTCGAGAGCGACTGTTTGGCGAACTCTGTCAGTTGCTCATCGGGCAGAGTCGACAGGCCGTACTGGCGGAACTGCGACGAAATCTGCTCTTTGGCTGCGTCCAAAAGGTCGTTTTCCGAAATCTCGATGTTGTTTTCAGTGGCGATTTTGCCCTTAATCAACTGCCAGGCAAACTCTTTGCGCATTTCGGGGTACGATTTCTCGACGTCCTCTTTGGTAGTCTTCTCGTTAGCCACAACAATCCAGCGTTTCAGGAACTCGTCGGGCAATTTCATATCGGCCTTCTCAACCAGTTTTTCCTTCGCGTCGATGATGAACTTGAAGTCGCTCTGAATGGCCAGTTCCTTGCCAAATTCCTCTTTGATTTTTGCGCGGTACTCGTCAACCGAGTTCACAACGCCCTTGCCGTAAATCATATCAAACAAATCCTGATTCATAACGGCAGGCTCGTGACGGCTTATATCGTTGATTGTCAATCGGAAGTTGCCAGTGAGTTTTTCGGCGGCAGCCGCAGTGATGCGCAGCATTTGAGCGCGGTCAGTATTGTTGGCAAACGCTTTCGCGATGTCGAAATCAATGATGTCGCCCTTCTTTGCGCCAATCACCAGCGCGCGAACCGAATCCTCGCTGATGCGGTCAACAGCAAACAGAGCGTCTTCGGCCTTAACGCCGCCCTCAAGCACGCTGCCGTCGTCGGCCAACTGCTCGAAAGTACCCTTCACAAGGTCTTTTTCCTCAACCTTGTCAGCGCTCACGGTCTTGCCGAAGCGGTATGCATTGCTCTCTACCATTCCGTCAACCATCTCTTCGCCGACCTTAATCTGGTAGTAGTTGATTTTGTCTTTCTTGCTCAATTTCAGGTCGAAAGCAGGTTTCAGACCCAAATCGAAAGTGAACTTGAACTCTTCTTTGTTTTCCAAATCGATGTCCGACGGACGCTCGGTGCTAGGCAGCGGCTCGCCCAGGAAGTCGATTTTCTCGTTCTTCAGATATTCCATCAGGTTTTTAGACACCACGCGGTTCAACTCGTCCCAAAGAATGGCTTTGCCATACATTTTCTTGACAAGGCCCATAGGCGCGTTGCCAGGACGGAAACCCTTAAGGCTCACCCTTTTGCGATAGTCTTTCAATGCTTTTTCAACTGATTCTTCGTAGTCGGCTTTTGCGACATTCAGTGTTACAACGATGTTCTGCTCGTCGATGTTTTCTCTTGTGATGTTCATTTTTTCTCTTTTTTGAGAGTTTTATCCAGATAAAATTTAAAAAACCGCCACCGAATCGTCGGAAGCGGTTGAGACAACTGTGCGGATGAAGGGACTCGAACCCCCACGCCTCACGGCACTAGATCCTAAGTCTAGCGCGGCTACCAATTACGCCACACCCGCGGCAAAAAGCGGTGCAAATATACACTTTTTTCGGAATGCAAATTTCCGGAGTGCGAAAAGTTTGACGGCCCGATTTTCGAAACGATAACATTTATAAATCAAAGCATTATCACAAGACTTCGGCCATTTGTAAGTTGTTCTTCCGGTGGCCCGACACATATAATATATGTCTGAACCGCCATTTTTTTCGCCCGGCATTGTTCCAACCAAATTGCAAATAATATACCTTTCGAATCTCGAAGATACGTACAAAACAAACACCAAAATGAAAGTCAAATATCTAATATTCAGTGCAATGTCAGCATTAACTGTTTCGTGCGCCGACACGCAAAACCCGTTTTTTTCAGAATTTTCGACACCCTACGGTGTTCCGCCATTCGACAAGATAAAATCCGAGCACTATATGCCGGCCTTTGTCGAGGGCATACGCCAGGATTCGCTTGAAGTTGAAGCAATTGCGAACAATCCGGAGCCGCCAACGTTCGCCAACACCATTGAGGCTCTTGAGAACACCGGCGAATTGCTCTCGCGAGTGGCCAACGTGTTCTACAACCTCTACTCGGCCGACACCAACGACGACCTTGACAAAATTGCCGAGAAAGTGTCGCCAATGATGACCGACCACTCTGATAATGTGTTGCTTAACGCGAAATTGTTCGCCCGCGTGAAGGCTGTTTACGACCAGCGCGACTCGCTCAACCTGACTCACGAGCAGATGCGGCTTCTAGAGAAGAAATACAAGGCTTTTGTGCGCAACGGCGCCGAATTGAGCGATGAGCAAAAAGCCCGCCTGCGCGAGATTAACAAGGAGTTGGCGCTGCTCGACATCAAATTCAGCACAAACGTCCTGGCCGAGACCAACTCATATCAGAAATGGATTGATAATGAGGCTGATTTGGCTGGTCTGCCGCAAGCCGCCAAAGATGCTGCCGCAGCAGAGGCCACCGCTGCCGGACAACCAGGCAAATGGTTGTTTACCACGCAGAAAACCAGCTTTATACCGGTTCTGCAATACTGTCAAAACCGCCAGCTGCGCAAAGAGCTGCTTCTGGCCTACTCAATGCGCGGCAACAACAATAACGCCAACGACAACAAATCGGTTATCAACCAGACTATGAGACTGAGAGTTGAGAAGGCGAAAATGTTCGGGTTCGACAATCCGGCCGATATGATTCTCGAGACATCGATGGCGAAAAACTCAAAAAATGTGATGGATTTTCTGCCAACAGTTTGGAAGCCGGCTCTGAAACAAGCGAAAAAGGAAGCCGATGAACTCCAGAAGCTTATGGATGCCGAAGGCCGCGGCGAGAAACTCGAGGCCTGGGACTGGTGGTTCTACACTGAGAAGCTTCGCCAGCAGAAATACAACCTCGACGAAGAGGCGCTGAAGCCCTATTTCAAGCTTGAAAACGTGCGCCAGGGTGTGTTCGACTTGGCGACGAAACTCTATGGTCTGAAGTTCGAAAAACTCACCGGGATGCCCGTTTATAATCCTGATGTTGAAGTGTTTAAAGTTTCAGATGCCGACGGTTCGCTGCTGGGAATCTTCTATGGCGACTACTTCCCGCGTGCCGGAAAACGCGGCGGAGCGTGGATGAACAACATTACCGAACAGTACATATCGGCCGACGGCGTTGACCACAGGCCTGTGATTATGAACGTCTGCAACTTCACAAAACCCACTGCCGACAAGCCTTCGCTGCTGACGATGGATGAGGTGGAGACGCTCTTCCACGAGTTCGGCCACGCCCTGCACGGATTCCTTTCGAAATGCACCTACCGCAGCCTGTCGGGCACCAACGTGCCGCGCGATTTTGTTGAGATGCCGTCGCAGCTGATGGAGAACTGGTGCTACGAGCCCGAGATGATGCGGCTCTACGCCAAGCACTACCTCACGGGCGAGCCAATCCCCGACTCGCTGATTGTCAGCCTGCAACGCGCCGCAACCTTCAATCAGGGATTTGTGATGACCGAGCTGCTCTCAGCCACCATTCTTGATATGGACTATCACCTGCTCACCACCACCGACTCAATTGATGTTGAAGCTTTTGAAAAGGCCTCAATGGAGCGGATGGGGATGATTCCGGAGATAATTGTCCGCTACCGGAGCACCAACTTCAGCCACATCTTCACAACCGGCTACGAGGCTGGTTATTACAGCTATACGTGGGCAGCCGTTTTGGATGCCGATGTGTTTGCAGCCTTCAAGGAGACGGGCGACATTTTCAACCGCGAGGTGGCCACCAGCCTGCGCCGCAACATTCTTGAGCGCGGCTTCACCGACGACCCGATGACGCTCTACGTCAACTTCCGCGGCCGCCAACCCGACCCGGCTAATTTGCTGAAAAAGAAAGGTTTCATTCAGTGATTGCTGACAAAAAAGCTTACAAAAAAATGCGGCTAACGAATTCGTCAGCCGCATTTTTTATTGTGATAACCCCTATCCTACTCTTTCTGCAGCCATTTCCAAGCCGCATCGCTCGGCATTCGCCAGTCGCCGCGGGGCGAAAGCGATACTGAGCCGACTTTGGGGCCGTCGGGCATACACGAGCGCTTGAACTGCTGCGTGAAGAATCGGCGGACGAACACCCGCAGCCACTTGTCGATAACATCGTCGGAATAAGCGCCAGCAAAGGCTTTGCGGGCCAGATAGAATATCTTTTCGGGTGCGAAACCGTTGCGCACAAAGTGATAGATGAAGAAGTCGTGCAACTCGTACGGGCCCACCAAATCTTCGGTTTTCTGCGCAATGTTGCCGTTGCTGTCGGCGGGCAAAAGTTCGGGGCTGATGGGCGTGTCGATGACATCGTAGAGATATGGTTTTGCATCGGCATCAATCTCAAAATCAGCCACATACTTAACCAGATACTTGACAAGCGTCTTGGGCACGCCCGCGTTCACCGCGTACATCGACATATGGTCGCCGTTGTAGGTGCACCAGCCCAGCGCCAGTTCCGACAGGTCGCCCGTGCCGATGACGATGGCATTCTCTTTATTTGCCACATCCATAAGTATTTGCGTACGCTCACGCGCCTGCGAGTTCTCGTAGGTCACATCGTGCGTGTTAATGTCGTGACCGATGTCGGCAAAATGCTGCTCACAAGCCGCCTTGATGCTAATCTCGCGGCAGTCGACGCCCAACGCGCGCATCATCGCCACAGCGTTGTTGTAGGTGCGGTTGGTGGTGCCGAAACCTGGCATTGTTATGCCGATTATGTTCTTGCGGCTCAAGCCGATACGGTCAAATGTCTTGGCCGTGACAAGCAGAGCCAAAGTTGAGTCCAAACCGCCTGAAATGCCCACCACCGCACGTTTGCAGCCGATGTGCTTAAGGCGGTGAGCCAGAGCGCCAGTTTGTATGCTGAAGATTTCCTGGCAATTCTGCTGGCGGTTGGTTTCATCGGATGGCACAAACGGACTTGCGTCGATATTGCGCTGCAAATCAGACGTTTTGCTCTCGGGAAAATCGATGCCGACAACCGTGTACAATTCGCCGCGGACAACGCCCGCGCCTGTCATAAACGTTGAGTTTTTCTGACGGTCGGCAATCAGTTTTTCAATATCTATATCGGTGACAACCAACTGTTTATCCATATTGAAGCGCTGGCTTTCGGCCACCATTGTACCATTTTCGGCAATCAGGCCGTTGCCAGCGAAATAAAGGTCGGTGCTCGACTCGCCAAAACCGCTCGAAGCGTAGATGTAGCCAGCGATGCAGCGTGCCGACTGCTGCTCAATCAGGCTGCGCAGATAGCGGTGCTTGCCCAGCACTTCGTCGCTTGCCGAAAGATTGAAAATAAGGTGCGCGCCCGCCAGCGACTCAACCGAACTGGGCGGAATTGGCGTCCAAAGGTCTTCGCAAATCTCAATGGCGAACGACACTTCGCCCCCGTCGAAAATCAGGTTGCGACCGAACTTAACTGTCTGATTGCAAAGGGTTATACTGTCGCGAACAGCGCTCACGGCAGGCGCAAACCAGCGGTGCTCATAGAACTCGTTGTAGTTGGGCAGCCACGTTTTGGCATTCACGGCCACAATCTTTCCGCCACGCAATACGGCCGCCGCATTGAACAGCGAGTTGCCGCAACGCACTGGCAATCCGATAATTACGATAATGTTGATTTTTGCTGTCTGCTCTATGAGCCATTGCAAAGCGTTTTCGGCATCAGTAATAAGTTGCTGATTATGAAACAAATCGGCGCAAGTATAGCCCGTGATTGAAAGTTCGGGGAAGCAGACAATCTGCACATTCTGCTTTGCCGCTTCTTGAACCATATTGAAGCACTCTTCGGCATTGACCTGACAATCAGCCAGATGAACCATCGGCACCGCCGCCGCCACTCTCACATATCCAAAATTTGTCTTGCTCATAATCAAACAGTTTTATGCAAATATCACTATTTCTTCGGCTTATCGAACGTTCCTGCGGGAATCTCGGGGTTGAACGTCTTGACGGGCGTATTGTAAACCGTGTTGTTGCCGTTGGGCTCCTCCATCTTCATCACGCAGAGCGAGCAGTCGGTTTTGCTGTAACTCAATTCGAGTTTCGACATTCGGCTTTTCACGTGCTTGTCGGTGCGAGTGAGCACAAATGTGTAATAATCAGCCGTTTCGGTGAATTCGATTTCGGCACCGTTCTCTTTGGCCACAGCGGCGACATCGCCCGCAATGCTCAACAGCAGAGTGTTTTTCAGATTACGCATCTGCGCGTTCTGCTTGGTGTTGAAGTCGTTTTTGCGGCCGTTCTGAATCATCAGCAGTGATTCGCCACTGATTAGCAGCAAGTTACCCTTCGGATTCGTGTAGTCCATTTTGAGTTTGTCGGCGCGGTTGAAGTATAGCGTTCCAGCCGACTCAATCTTCTGGTCAACCATTGCCATTGTCTTCACTTGCGTGAAATCGCAACTGACAGTCTGATATTTCTCATTGGTTTTCAGAATCTTATCAATGGCCGCATCCTTCTGCGCATTGGCAAAACCGAAGGCAGTCATCAGCAATATCGATAATAATATGCGTTTCATTGGTTAAAAGTTTAGAAGGTTAAAAGTTTAGAGTTTAGAAGTTTAGCACAATACCAACACCTAACACCATTTTTTCATTCCTAACTCCTAATTATTAAATCCTAACTATAAAGTCCTCCATTTATCGAAATCACCTCGCCTGTAATGTAGGCTGCGTTGGGCGACGCCAGGAATCCGACAAGTTCGGCGACTTCCTCGGGCTGACCGAAGCGGCCGACGGGAATCTGCGCCTTCAGCGTGGCTTCGTCAAGGCCTTCAACCATATCGGTTTTAATGAATCCAGGGGCAATGGCGTTCACCGTAACTCCCTTGCGGCCAACCTCTTGCGCAAGCGCTTTAGTGGCGGCAATCACACCGCCTTTGGCTGCCGAATAGTTGGTTTGGCCAGGCAGTCCCTTCAGGCCCGAGAGCGACGCCATATTAATGATTCGGCCGTATTTCTTGCGCAGCATCGGCTGAATAAGCGGCCGCGTAACGTTGTAGAACGAGTTGAGCGCAATGCCCAGCACCTTGTACCAGTCTTGCGGCTCCATCCAAAAGAGCAGGTTGTCTTTGCGGATTCCCGCGTTATTTACCAGAACCTCAATATATTCGCCCTCGTGCGCCTTCTGCCATTCGGCCAGTTTGGCGGCGGCTTCCTCTTGGTTCGAGACATCGAATTTCAGCAGTTCGCCGTTGCTGCCTGCCTCCTCAATCAATTTCAGCGTGTTCTGCGCTTCGGCGTCATTCGACACGTAGTTCACAATCACCTGATAGCCCATCTGCGCCAGCTTGACGCACACTGCGCGGCCAATTCCACGGCTTCCGCCTGTTACTAATGCGTACTTCATTTTT
>CAMJCK010000082.1:0-8001 GCA_946404125.1 uncultured Bacteroidota bacterium
GGGGCAAACGCTTCGGACAGCGTCCGCACAATGACTCTGAAAGATTGTATGGAATACGCCATATCGAACTCAACAAAAATCCGCATTAGCGAGACCACCGTTGACGATGCGCGGATTGCGCGCCGCGACGCCATTCTGGCGGCTTT
Organism: uncultured Bacteroidota bacterium; assembly: GCA_946404125.1. Taxonomy (GTDB): domain Bacteria; phylum Bacteroidota; class Bacteroidia; order Bacteroidales; family SZUA-534; genus RUG13583. The sequence continues at coordinate 147 of CAMJCK010000082.1, forward strand.
CACGCCAAGTGTTAATGCGGGGGCAGGCGCAAGTTACAGTTTTGGCCACAATACCGACTGGCTGACAAACACCAAAATCGACATTACAACGTTCAGCAACGACTATAGCATTTCGGCGGGAATCACCCTTTTCAACGGGTTCCAGGCGGTGAACAATATGCGCGTGTCGAAGACGGCGCTGGCCATTTCGCGGACGGAGCAGGAGCAGGCCGAAGCCGACATTTGCCTTGCCGTGATGGAAGCCTACTACAACGTGGTTTACTACTGCCGCCTGTGCCAACTGTTTGATGAACAGATTGCTACAGCCCGCACAGCGCTCGATAAGATGCGCCGTCAGGAGGAGATTGGGCAGAAGAGCCGCGCCGATGTCATTCAACTTGAGGCCGACCTTGCCGACCGCGAGTACGACCTTGTAAGCACGCGTCAGATGCGCGACGAGCAGATTATGACGCTTTCCGATTTGATGTTCTTCCCTATGGATGAGCAGTTTGCGGTGGATACAACAATACCTTTGGCCACCGCCGACAATCAAACCGAGGATGAGATTGTCAACTATGCGCTGGGCAACAACCCTAGTGTGAAGATTGCCAACTGGCGCGCCGAAAACGCCCGTCGCGAACTCTCGACAGCCCGCTGGCAACTGTTGCCACATTTGAGTGCAAACGCAAGTTTGAGCACGGGCTATAGCAAGCGCAATGGTTCCGATGCGCAGTCGTTCAATAAGCAGATTCGCGACAACGTGGGCGAGAACATAGGTCTTTCGCTCTCGATACCAATCTTCGGCCGCCTGAACCGCTACTCTGAAATATCGCGCAAGCGCAACTCATACGCCCGCGCCAATGCCGAACTCGACCAAAAAAACCGCGAGACGGAATCGGCTGTGCGCAAGGCTTTCAACGATTGCCGCACCGCTCTGGCCGCCTATCAGCAGGCTTGCAAAAAGACTGAAATTCAGCAGGAAGCCTATCAACTCAATCAAAAACGGATGGAACAGGGCCTGATTTCGGGACTTGAGTATCAAACGGCCGTCAACAACTATCTGAAAACCAAATCCGACGATATGAAATCGCTTTTCACCTATCTGATAAAGCAAAGTGTATTAAAGTATTACAGCGGAGTGGAGTATGTGAATCAGTTGTGAAAAGGGGAGGGTTTAGAGTTGAGTGTTTAGTGGTTAAGAAGTTGAGAAAGCAAAATGACTACGGACTATAGACAATTAACAATGACGTGGTTTGCGGTCTGCTTCTAACACCTATGACTAAACCTTCTAAACTCTAAACAGCGAAGCGACTTAACTCTAAACCCTTACCAACACCCAACCCCCGACACCAATAACCAAACCATTTACAGCAGCCTACTCTTCAGCACCTTAACCGATTCCATTACCACTTCAATCCTGACATTTTGGTACGGGGCTTTGAGTTGGATGAGTTTGTTGCGCTTCAGTGTCGGGCAGATGCGGTCCACCTGGCCGATGCTGATGATGTGGGTTCTCGACACTTTGAGAAACAATTCGGGGTTCAACTCTTCGTAAAGTCTTGACAATGACTTGTCAATGCTGCCCGAAAAACCGTCTTTGCAGAACACTCTGACATTGCCCAATTCATACTCAATGTAGCAGATTTCCTGCGTATCGACAATGCGGGTGGAGTCGGCGCGGTGCAATTCCAAGCGCTGACGGTATTGCGCTGGTTTGCCGCGCAGATAATCCATTGCCCGTCGCGCGTCGTCAACGCCCGTGTGCAGGATGCGGCGCTCGTATTTTTCAAGGGCGCTCAAAATATCGGTCTTGTCGTACGGTTTCATAACATAGTCGATGCAGTCGTAGTCGAAAGCCTTGAGCGCATACTCTTCGTAGGCGGTGGTGAACACAATCAGAGCGTTGGTGCTGACGGCGCCGAACACGTCGAAACTGTAGCCGTCTTCGATGCGGATGTCGGCGAAAATCAGTTGCAGGTCGGGGCACGAGCGAATCAAATCCACGGCGTCGGGAATGTTCGCGGCCGTTCCAATCACCTGAATATCGCGCCCGCAGTTTTCGAGAATCGACAGTAGGCCCTGCGCAAGTGGACGCTCGTCTTCAATTATCAGCACTTTCATAATCCTTCGGAATTAGTGGCAGTTCGACAACAAAACTGTTTTCGGTCTTGACAACAGAAATTTCCTTGCCGTAAATCATTGAATATCTGTCGCGCAGCGTTTGCAGCCCCGTGCCTGTGGCGGGCATACTGCTTTTGAGCGGATTCAGATTGTTCTGAACCACAATGCAGTCGCCACGGCGGCCGACGTCAATCACAAGCGGGTTGTCGGCGGTGTGGCCAAAACTTTCGGCCGATTCACCACGAGCCTGAAAGTTTCCGACATTCTCAACCGTCGGAAATCGCTTCACCGTTCCACCACACCCGATTATGTCGAAGACGTGTACCGAACCGTTATGGGCCGCTATTTCCTTTTGGGCGTGGCCTACAATTTTGGCAAGATGAACGCGTCGCAAGGCAAGCAGGTTGAAAAGGCGATGTGGGAGATGCAGTGGTAACTGATTGCACTGGCACACTCGTAGCAGACCGTTCCCAAAAGGGGCGGTCTTTTTTGTTTACACTCGGCACAAATCTGTAAAGCAACTGTAAACCCACTGTAAAAAACTTTACACTTTTTTACACTTTGTCAAATTGTGATTTATCTGAGTATCAGCAAAATAACAATTTGGCACGCACCGTGTATTAAGTTTGGCACAAGAGTTTTGTAAAGTGTAAAATTTTAAATGATGACAGAAAGAGAATAGAAAAAATCTAACCGATTCAATCCGATTGTAACCGATGTTTTCTTTTGATTGAATCTGCTAAAATCGGTTAGATAAAAAAATATAAATCAGTGTTCTCAAAGCGAAAACAATTAAAAAACAAATAATTATGGACTACATTATCGAACAAAAGAAAGGATTTGCGGCGGCTTTCACAAAGAAAGCGGTGCCGTTTTGGTTGGGCGGAGCAGTGGTGGCCGCAGTGGTTTATCTGCTTCTGCAGAGCGACTCGCGGTCGCTGAAGGTGGATGCTGAAACGCTGACAATCAGCAATGTAACACGCAACGAGTTTAACGATTACGTGCGAATCAGCGGACAGGTGGTGCCGCAGACAACCATTCAGTTGAGCCCGCTCGAAGGCGGCGTGGTGGAACGCATTGTGGCAGAGGAAGGTACAAGGCTTAAGGCTGGCGACCCCATTCTGGTCTTGTCGAACGAAAACCTTGATATGCAGATTCTTAACTCGGAAGCCGAACTCGCCGAAAAGGAGAATATGCTGCGCAACACGGTAATCTCGATGGAACAGCAGAAACTCTCAAACAGGCAGAGCGAAATCGAACTCGGCATTGAGGTTAAACGCAACAAACGCCACTACGAGCAGCAGAAGGCTCTGTTTGAGGAAAAACTGATTGCGCGTGAGGAGTTTACAAAGGCCGAAGAGGACTATTTCCTGTCGGTTGAGAAGTACGAACTGGTTCGCGAGCGCCTGAAACAGGACAGCGCCTTCCGCAGCATTGAGGTTGAGAGGCTTCAGGAGAGTTTGGAGAATATGCAGAAGAATATGCAAATCATTCGCCGCCGCAAGGAGAACCTGGTGATTAAGGCGCCCATTGACGGCGAACTCGGCCTGCTCGACGCTGTTCTGGGACAGTCGATTCAGGCTGGTGTGAAAATCGGGCAGATAAACTCTGTCGGCACCTATAAGATTGAGGCACAGATTGATGAGCACTATATCGACCGCGTGACACTCGGACTTTCGGCCACATTCGACCGCCAAGGCGAGGTATTCAACGCCACCGTCCGCAAGGTGTACCCCGAGGTGCGCAGCGGCAAGTTCCAGGCCGATTTCCGTATCGACGGCACCCAGCCCGCCAATATCCGCAGCGGCCAGACCTACTATCTGAACCTGCAACTCGGCCAGAGCGAGGAGGCGGTGATTATCCCGCGCGGCTCGTTCTACCAATCGACGGGCGGCAAATGGATTTTCGTGGTATCGCCCAGCGGCGACAAAGCCGTCAAGCGCGAAATCCGCATTGGCCGCCAGAACCCGAAGTACTACGAAGTGCTCGACGGTCTGGAGCCAGGCGAGAAGGTAATCACTTCGTCGTATGAGAGTTACGGCGACTGCGAGGTGCTGGTGTTCTGAAAAAAGGGGAGAAGGTAAGAAGTTAAGATGTTGAGAAACAAACTTCTAAACCCAAAACCTTTCTAAACAGCGAAGCGCTAAACCCTAAACAAGCGAAGCGACTAAACTTTAAACAAGCGAAGCGACTAAACTTTAAATAAATAACTTAAAACTTAAAACAATGATTAAAGTATCAAATTTATCGAAAGTGTTCCGTACAGAGGAAATTGAGACCGTTGCATTGAACGGCGTATCGTTTGAAATCAAAGAGGGCGAGTTTGTCGCCATTATGGGGCCGTCGGGTTGCGGCAAGTCAACACTGATGAACGTTCTGGGCCTGTTGGACTCGCCCACGGGCGGCTCGTACCAACTGCTTGGCACCGAGGTGGCTGGGCTGAAGGAGAAGGAGCGCACCAACTTCCGCAAGGGCAATATTGGGTTTGTGTTCCAGAGTTTCAACCTGATTGACGAACTGAACGTGTACGACAATATCGAGTTGCCGCTCAAATATCTGAATATCAGCGCCGCCGAGCGTAAGCAACGCGTCACCGAGATTATGAAACGAATGGCAATCAGCCACCGAGCAAAGCACTATCCGCAGCAGTTGTCGGGTGGTCAGCAGCAGCGTGTGGCCATTGCGCGCGCCGTGGTTGCCAACCCCAAACTCATTCTGGCCGACGAGCCCACTGGTAACCTTGACTCGAAGAACGGCCGCGAGGTGATGACGCTTTTGAGCGAACTCAACGCCGACGGCACCACCGTGATTATGGTGACGCACTCGCCCAAAGACGCCGCCGTCGCGCAACGCACAATCAACCTGTTCGACGGTCAGATTGTGTCGGACGTGAAGAATGAATTGTAGATGAAAGGGGAAAGGGTGTTGAGAAAGCAAAATGACTTCAGACTACGGACAACAGACTACAGACAATTAACACTTAACAATTAATAATTAACAATGACGTGGCTTGCAGTCTGCTTCCAACACCCAACACCTAACACCCAACACCAATAACTTAAAACTTCGAGAACTTAAAACTTAACACAATGAAAAGTTACCTGAAATTCCTATCGCGCAACAAGTTATATACAGCTATTGAGGCGGTGGGGTTGATTGTCAGTCTGGCGTTTGTGATTCTGATTGGCAGTTACGTGGTGCAGCAGTACCAGGTGGCGCACGAAAACCCCGACTGGAAGCGCATTTACTCGCTCGGCACCGACAAAACCACAGGTTTGGGCTACTGGGACAAAGAAGAGCTCGAAGTTAACATTCCCGAGGTAGAGAAAGTCTGCCGGGTGTCGAAGTCGCTTTTTGGAGGCGTAATTGAGTTCAATGGAGAAAAAATACAGGGAAGGAATCCTGCCACTCTTACCGTTGACCCGGAGTTGTTCGAATTGTTCCCATACCTGCGTTGGGTAGAAGGTTCGGCAAGTGATTTCTGTGGGCAGAATAAGGTTGTTATCAGTGAGTCGTTTGCCCGAGAACTTCTTAGCATTGGGCATAGCGACAATATGGCATCGCTCTTGGGCAAAAATTTTCGTTTAGGTAATAAAGACTATACGATTGTCGGTGTGCTGCAAGACCTTAAAGGAACTTTCCTCTCGGAAGTGTCTATTATTTCAACTCTTAATAATGCTGAAGAGGAGAAGAATTTTAATAGTTTAGGCAACTGCTCAACGCTGTACCGAATCAGAGCCGACATTCCGCGCGAAGAGGCTGACACCAAGATTATGGACCTCATCCGAAAGGATTACGGACCAACCTATGGCGACCAGACAAAGAGCTGGCGCACGTGGCGGTTCGATGAGATTTTCTGGATGGGTAACGGCGGCCGAGGTTTCTCTCGCGTAGGAAACAAGCAACAGGTTTATCTGCTCACTCTAGTGGTGTTCCTGCTTTTGCTTTCGGCCGTTTTCAACTACATCAATTTAAGTTTCGCTTTAAGCGGAAAACGAGCCAAAGAGATGGCCACACGCCGTTTGCTGGGCGAGAGCCAAGGCGGCATTCTTCGGAAGATTATTACCGAATCGGTGGCGTTCACCGCCGTCTGCTTTGCAGGTGCGCTGGTGCTGGCCGTGCTGCTGGTGCCATTTATGAACGGACTGCTTGGTGAGGAAGTCAAATTGTCGATTGATACAAATGTCAGGCTGCAAGTCCTGCTAACTCCAGGCTACATAGTAACTTACATTTTAGCGGTGCTGGTGTTGGGTACGGCCAACGGTCTTGTTCCGGCTTTGGCAACATCGCGCTACCAACCAATTGATATCATTAAAGGCACACTGCGCCGCAAGAACCGGATGGTGTTCAGTCGCGTCTTCATCATTATTCAGAACGTATTGGCAGTGATGCTTATCGCGATGGGATTGGTGATGGAGTTGCAGATGAAGCATATGCTGGAACGGCCCACTCACTCGCAGACGAAGAATAGATTTTATTTGTATAATTTGGTGCCGTTCTATGACCAAGCGAAACTTCTCAAGGACAAGGTTGAGCAACTGCCATTTGTGACTAAAGTGGGTTTAGGGAGTGATTTGCCAGGAACGCTCAATGGTTCGCAGGGATTTAAGCTTGACGATGGCACCGATATCAATCTGTCTTTTATTGTGGCTGACACCAACTATTTCGATTTGTTGGGGCTTGAGATTCTTGAAGATTTTCAGCACCCTATGATGCACTCGGTTTGGCTTGGTCAGACGGCTTATAGGGCGGCGAACCTTTCTGACACTTCGACGGTTTTTGCCCGCAAGTTCAATGTCAGAGGCGTCCAAGCTGAATATATTGGTGGTGTGGTGGCCGATTTCCCAAGTAACTCGGCGGCAGCTGGTGATGAAGGTATTCAGAATGTCTGCGCCATTATAGCCAAACCCGATGAGACGTATTTCTCGAACAATCTGCTCATCGAGACCATTGGCGAAAGCAAAGAGTACGAACAGCAGATTCTCAATGCCTACAGAGATTATCGGATGGAGCAGTTCGGCATCTACCAAGAACCTATTTATGCAGGATTCATCCGTGATGTTTACCGTCAGCAACTGGCGCCTGCCCGCAAAACAATGCGCCTGCTCGAGCTTTTTGCGGCACTGTCAATCCTGATAGCGTTGCTTGGCCTGCTGGCTATGAGCACCTATTTTGCCGACGAAAACACCAAGCAGATAGCCATTCGCAAGGTTTTCGGTTCCGATGTCACACGCGAAACCTGGCGCAACGTTCAGAGTTATATGGTTTTGGTTGGAGTAGCCTGCGTCATTGGCATTCCGCTGGCCGTTTGGGCCGCGCGGCTCTATCTGGAGCGTTTTGCCTATCGGATTGAAAATTACGGCTGGCTGTTTGTCGTGGCCATTCTTATATCGATGTCAATTGCGTTTATATCAGTGATTTGGCAGGTTGTCGGTGCCGCCCGCACCAACCCCGCCGAGGCGCTGAAAAAGGAGTGATTAGTTAGGATTTTGAAAATGACTAACAAACTCAATATATATGAACATCTGAAAGACGTGATTTGCATAACCGGCCGCAAGCGCAGCGCAGCCGCCGGTTACAACGCAGCCGAGGCAACAATCTGGAAGATTGAACTTTACAAAGGTTCAGTCTTTCAGATTGGTTTCCATAGTTTGGCTTTTCCGTGGGTTGCGCTTCGCTTACCTGCGGTTATGCAGATTTTGTCCTTCGGACAATTTTGTACGGACGCGGCGCGCCACGTCCCTACGTCTAAACT
>CAMJCK010000083.1:0-6165 GCA_946404125.1 uncultured Bacteroidota bacterium
GAAGAACAATTTCCCCGAAATTGAGAAAGGCTGCTGCGTGGCCAGTTTATCTTCGGCCTGCGAGTTTAAAATTGACGGAGCCACCGTCTATGGCAGCACAGCGTGCGCTGACAGCAACTTCTTTGAAATATTCAGTTACGAGCTGACGGCTGGCAATAAATCCGACTGGCGTGTGTCGGCCGACCAGTGTATGATAAGCCAAAAGTTTGCCAACGCACATTTTGCTGACAAGAACCCAATTGGACGGACAATTACTGTTCAATGGAATGGCGGTTTTCCTCTCACTGTGTGCGGAGTCTATGACGATTTTGGTAACTCAATCATAAAAACACCCGATGTGCTCTTGCGTGGCGATTTGATGCCGAAGTTCAATCCCGCTCACGATGAACGTATGGGCAACGCCGCGGCAGGCCTTTGCTTTGTGATGACCTATCCTGGCTCCGACCTTCTGGCGCGGCACGATGATATGCTCGACTGGATGAAGCAGAACTGGTGGGTGTATAACTTGGGTGTGTTCGAGAATCTGCGGATGATACCGCTGCGTGATGTCTATTTTCTGAAAGACGGGAACGGTGACTGGACGGAGACACTGCAACTCGGCAATCGCAACCTTGTGAGCCTTTTGCTTGCAATGTGCCTTTTGTTGCTGGCGTTCGCGGTTCTCAACTATGTGAATATGAGCACGGCTCTGATGGGATTCCGCGCCAAAGAGATGGCAACACGGCGTTTGGTAGGTGCAGGCAAGAGTGGAATCTTCCTGAAAATCATTCTTGAGAGCACCATCATCTGCTGCATATCGATGCTTCTGGCCGTTGTGCTGGCCGAACTGTTTGCCCCGGCCGCATCGCAACTGCTGAACTATCAGGTTTCGGTTTTCGATGCCGTCTCACCCGTGAACATTTTGCTTGTGTTGGTGTTCATCATTGTTCTGGGGTTCGTGGCCGGACTGATGCCCGCCCTGCTCATTCAGAAGGCGCAGCCTATCGAGATTGTGCGTGGCACACTTCGGCGCAAGACCAAAACGGTTTACAGCCGGATAATCATTGTTGTACAGAACGTTGTGGCTGTGGTTATGCTTGTGTCGGCACTCACAATGTGGCTTCAGATTCGCCATATGATTAACGCCGATTTGGGCTACAATACAAAAGATATTCTTGTTGTCGATAATAGTTTTGGCTCGTCGGCCGAACTTCGTCCTGCCATTGACAAACTTAATGCTTTGCCGTGTGTTGAGATGGTTGGTCAAGGCAACGGAATTCCGCTTGAAGGAACCAACAATATGACGATTAGTCTTGATAATGAAGACTTCATTTCTTTCCAAGAAATCCAAGGTGACGACAACTATTTCAAGATTCTTGGGTTGAGAATGAAGCAGGATAACCACAGCGGTGACAAAGATGCTGTGTGGGTCAACGAGTATACTTTCAAGCTGTTAGGTATTGACGAAACAACAACCGAAGTCTCTTTAAATGGTGGCGAATACAAGCCGCAGATTGCAGGAATCTATTACGATTTCAAGATTCGTCCGCTTGAGGCTTCACAAAGCGCCGCGCTGATTAAGAACTGGGGTGAGGGAAGCGATGAGAGCGGTTGGATGCTTGTAATTAAGACAACAGGCGACCACGCCACCGCCCGCCAGCAGGTTGAGGCTGTATTCAAATCGGTCTTCCCCGATAAAATCTTCGACGCCAAGTATATAGAAGAGAGCATCGAGCAGGGCTTCCGCGATGAACAACGAGTGCTTAATGTGATGTTCATCTTCACTCTGCTGTCAATTTTGGTGTCGGCTTTGGGCTTGTTTGCAATGAGTTCGTACTATATGCAGCAGGAGATTCGGAGCGTGTCGGTCAAAAAGGTGTTTGGTGCCGAATACAGTGGTGTGTTGCGCGAACTTGTGCTGTCGTTTATGAAGATGGTTGGCGTGGCCTTTGTGCTTGGCATTCCGCTTGGCTGGTACGTTATGAGCCGCTGGCTTGCAGGCTACGGCCACCGTATCGACCTGTACTGGTGGATTTTTGCCCTTGCGGGCCTTACCGTGGCGCTGATTGCCGCCGCGTCGGTGCTCTACCAAAGTGTGAAAACCGCAAGCACCAATCCCGCTGAGGCGCTGAAGAAAGAGTGAGAAATGGTGAATCGAAGTTGAGAAAGTTGAGAAGGTTTAGAATCTCAACTCTCTCAACCTTCTCAACAGCAAAGCGCTCAACATTCTAAACCCTAAACAGCGAAGCCCCCGATAGCTATCGGGATAAACTCTAAACTTTTAAAAAACTTAATACTTACAACAATGAAAAGTTTCTGGAATTTTCTAAAAAACAACAAGTTGTACGGACTTGTAAACCTTGTGGGACTGACAGTCTCGATGGCGTTTGTGCTGCTGCTGGCGGCGTATGTCCAACGGCAGTTGACAACCGACTCGTTTCAGAAGAATGCCGACCGCACCTATCTGATTGCCTGTGAGGGGCATCTGAATACGGGTTATTGGCTCGACAAGCATCTGAAGAACAATTTCCCCGAAATTGAGAAAGGCTGCTGCGTGGCCAGTTTATCTTCGACCTGCGAGTTTCATATTGATGGAGCCACCGTTTATGGCAGCGTAACGTGCGCCGACAGCAACTTCTTCGATATTTTCAGTTACGAGCTGATTGCCGGCGACAAAGCCGATTGGCACGTATCAGGCGACCAATGTATGATAAGCCAAAAGTTTGCCAATGCCTATTTTGCTGACAAAGAGCCGCTTGGACGGGTAATCACCCTGAAAAACGAGGACGGCGAAATTTCGCTCACTGTTTGCGGAGTTTTCAGCGATTTTGGAAATTCAATCATAAAAACACCCGATGTGTTGGCTCGGGGCGAGTTGATGCCGAAATGCAATCCCGCTCACAATGAGAATATGAGCAACGCTGCTGGCGGTGTATGCTTTGTGATGACTTATCCCGGGGCCGACCTTCAGGCGCGGCAGAACGATATGCTCGACTGGATGAAACAGAACTGGTGGGTGTATAGAATTGGCGCGTTCAACGATGTGCGGATGATTCCTTTGCGCGATGTCTATTTCCTGAAAGAGGGTAACGGCGAATGGACTGGTGCTCTGCACCTTGGCAACCGCAGTTTTGTGACTCTTCTGCTTGCAATGTGCCTTTTGTTGCTGGCGTTTGCGGTGCTCAACTATGTGAATATGAGCACGGCTCTGATGGGCTTCCGCGCCAAAGAAATGGCAACGCGGCGGCTGGTGGGTGCTGGAAAAAGCGGAATCTTCCTGAAAATCATTGCCGAAAGCACCGTGGTCTGCTTCATATCGATGCTGCTAGCCGTTGTGCTGGGCGAACTCTTTGCCCCTGCCGCATCGCAACTGCTAAATTATCAAGTTTCAGTCTTTGCCGCCGTCTCACCCGTGAACATACTGCTTGTGCTAGCATTCATTGCTGTGCTTGGATTCGTGGCCGGACTGGTTCCCGCCCTGCTCATACAAAAGACGCAACCAATTGAGATTGTGCGTGGCACGCTTCGGCGCAAGACCAAAACCGTTTACAGCCGCGTTATCATTGTGGTTCAGAACGTTGTGTCTGTAGTGATGCTTGTGGCGGCACTCACAATGTGGCTTCAGATTCGCCATATGATTAACGCCGATTTGGGCTATAACACAAAAGATATTCTTGTTGTCGAGAACGGTTTCGGCACGTCGGGCGAACTTCGTCCCGCCATCGACAAACTGAACGCGACGTCGTGTGTTGAGATGGTCGGTCAGGGCAATGGCATCCCGCTTGAGCACACCAACAATGTAACTGTGACTATTGACAACGGTGACTTCGTTTCTTTCCAACAGATTGATGGTGACGACAACTACTTCGAGATTCTTGGACTGAGAATGAAGCAAGACAACCACAGCGCCAACAAAGAAGCTGTATGGCTCAATGAATTCGCCTTCAAGCAGATAGGCATCGACGAAACGACTACCGAATTTACTTTTTACGACCAAAAGGCGCAGATTGCAGGAATCTATTACGATTTCAAGATTCGTCCGCTTGAGGCTGCACAAAGCGCAGCGCTGATATCGAACTGGGGCGAGAGTTCTGACGACAACTATCCCTGGACGCTGATAATCAAGACAACAGGCGACCACGCCACAGCCCGCCAGCAGGTTGAGGCAGCATTCAAATCGGTCTTCCCCGATAAACTCTTCGAAGCCAAGTATATGGAGGAAATAATCGAAGATGGCTTCCGCGACGAGCGCCGTGTGCTCAGCGTGGTGTTCATCTTCACACTGCTGTCAATTCTGGTGTCGGCATTGGGTCTGTTTGCAATGAGTTCGTACTATATGCAGCAGGAGATTCGCAGCGTGTCGGTCAAGAAGGTGTTTGGCGCCGAATATTCAGGCGTGCTTCGCGAACTGGTGCTGTCGTTTATGAAGATGGTTGGCGTGGCCTTTGTTCTGGGTATTCCGCTCGGCTGGTACGTTATGAGCCGCTGGCTTGCCGGCTTCGGCCACCGCATCGACCTGCACTGGTGGATTTTCGCCCTTGCCGGACTTACTGTGGCTCTGATTGCCGCCGTTTCGGTTCTCTACCAAAGCGTGAAAACCGCAAACACCAATCCCGCCGAGGCGCTGAAGAAGGAGTGAGAAATGGTGAATCGAAGTTGAGAAAGTTGAGAAAGTTGAGAAAGTTGAGAAGGTTTAGAATCTCAACTTTCTCAACCTTCTTTCCGATAGCTATCGGAACAGCGAAGCGACTAAACTTCTAAAAATAAAATCGGCTAACCATTATACCTGTCTCGAACGGAAATTGCTTGCGGTTTCTGTTCGGGATTCTTTGAATGTTTTTTTTGTATTTTTGTATTGGAGATTTCAATTTAGAATAATGGCAACTATAGATAATGGCCAATCTGTGATATCATTGTCAGAAGCGGTTGAGGTCATCAAGACCGCCATTCTACAAGGCCAGTATGAGGCATTGAAAGATGTCAATCGTGTGCAGCTTGCGGTGTATTTTGCCATTGGTAAGTATCTGTCAGTGAATACGCGTAAACTTGCCTATGGTGCAGGGGCAATTAAGGCTATCAGCGAGCAACTTCACAAAGAACTGCCAGGATTAAGAGGATTTGCTGAAAGTAGTTTGAAGAATATGCGCCGTTTCTTTGAAGAATGGAAAACGTTAGACGGCACAGCAAACATTGAACAACAATCGCCAATCACGATTGGCGAAAGTGCAGACTCAAATTCGCCAATTGCGATTGGCGAATCACAAAGCACTGTAAACAAGATTGATATACATCATTCAATAATGGTTCCGAATATTGCGAAATTTCCAATAGACGATTTTTTAAAAGTTCCGTTTACACACCATATCAGGCTCATAGAGAGAACACAAGATATAAAAGCAAGATATTACTATATCCATCGCATTGTTGAAGAACATTTGTCTGTTGATACTCTTGAAAAACTCATCAGTCAGCAAGCGTATGAGAATTGCGCCACAATACCAAACAATTTTTCTTCAACCATTTCCAATTCTCAAATAGCCCGTAAGGCTGTGATGATGTTCAAAGATTCATACGCATTGGAGTTTATTAACACAGAAGAAATTGGAGAACGCGACAAGCAGGATATAGACGAAAAAGTTCTTGAACAAAAAATAATTCAGAACATCAAGAACTTTATAATGACGTTTGGTAGCGATTTTGCTTTTGTGGGCAATCAGTACCATCTTGAAATTTATGGTGAGGAGTTTTTTCCCGATTTGATTTTTTTCAACCGGGAATTAAATGCGTTAGTTGTTGTTGAACTGAAAATTGGTGATTTCAAGCCAAGTTATCTCGGACAATTAACAGCATATCTGAAAATATTAGACACAAAAGTTCGCAAATCACACGAGAACCCATCTATTGGCATTGTTCTTTGTAAATCTGCCAATAAAGATTTTGTGGAATTTGTCATACAAGAATACGATAGGCCAATGGGTGTTGCCACTTATTCTACAGCAGATAAAATGCCCGACCATCTGCGCAAAGCATTACCAGATGTCGAGGAACTGAAAAAGATTATGAATAAAGAATAAACACCTATTGTACAAAGATTCATCCCCTTTCAGACTTTCTTGAAATTAAAAAGATAATTATGGCTTCCAAAACAGGAAAAATCCTTGTTGTTGACGACAACGCCAGCATTCG
>CAMJCK010000084.1:0-5929 GCA_946404125.1 uncultured Bacteroidota bacterium
TCGCCGCAGTCGATTAAAAAGAACCGCTCAAGCACATTGAGCACTTGAGCGGTTGAGTATCTGTCGGGTGTAGGCGTTGCCGAGCTACACCCCAGTATTCTAAGCGATAAAGACATTTAAGCCTTGTTAATGATTTCAATAGCCTCGTCAACAGTCTTTGTAATGTTAAGAACTGTGTCGAGTTGTGATATGGTTATCAATCGCTCAACAGCTGTCTGCAACCCTGACAGAACAAAAGCACCGTTGGCGTTCTTGCAGAGTCGGTTTGCCACCAGAATGGCGCTCAAACCCGATGAGTCGCAATATCTGCAGTTACTTAAATCAAGAATGATGTTCTTTTCTCCGTTTCCGGCAATCAGTACTAACTCCGATTTCAGCGATGGCGCAATGTGCGTATCAAGTTTGTCTATCAGCACTTCAATCTGCGTGAAGTTGTCAAGTTTTTCAATTTTGAATTCCATATCAGATGTGATTTGTTTCTGTTACCAAATATAGAAAAAACAATTCATCGTGCTATAAAATCATTCAGAAAAAATTATTTTTCTTCTGCAGCGTCGTCTTTTTTAGCTTTTTTAGCGGCTTTCGGTTTCTCGGCCTGAGCCATTTCGTCCTTCAAAGCGGCCAGTTCGGCAATGTCGCCAAGCGTTGTTTTTTCAATGCTGTCGGCGATTTTCTTGGTAGCCTTCTTGGTAGCTTTTGCAGCCGAATCCTTCTTGCTCTTCTCCTCGCCGCGTTTTGCGTCTTCGAAGATGCGTGAGTGGCTTACAATAATCTTGCGGCCTTCTTTGTTGAACTCAATAACCTTGAAATCGAGTTTCTCGTCGAGTTTGGCTTGTGTACCGTCTTCCTTTACAAGATGTTTCGGAGTTGCGAAGCCCTCAACGCCGTAAGGCAGAGCTACAACGGCACCCTTCTCAGTCAGCTCGATGATTGTTCCTTCGTGGATTGAATCAACGGTGAACAATGTCTCGAATACGTCCCAAGGATTCTCCTCCAATTGTTTGTGGCCAAGGCGCAGACGGCGGTTCTCCTTGTCGATTTCGAGAACAACAACGTCGATGTCGGCACCAATGGTGGTGAACTCTGCAGGGTGTTTGATTTTCTTGGTCCACGACAGGTCAGAGATGTGGATGAGGCCGTCAACGCCTTCCTCAATCTCAACAAATACACCGAATGTGGTGAAGTTGCGAACTTTGGCAGTGTGTTTTGTACCAACAGCGTATTGGTCGGCAATCTTCTCCCACGGATCGGGTTTCAGCTGCTTCATACCAAGCGACATCTTGCGCTCCTCGCGGTCGAGTGTCAGGATAACAGCCTCAACCTCGTCACCAACGTTCAGGAACTCGTTGGCGCTGCGCAGATGCTGCGACCACGACATTTCCGATACGTGGATAAGGCCTTCAACGCCCGGGGCAATCTCAACAAATGCGCCGTAGTCAGCCATCACAACAACTTTACCCTTAACCTTGTCGCCAACCTTCAGGTTCGGGTCAAGAGCGTCCCACGGATGCGGAGTCAGCTGTTTCAGGCCGAGAGCAATGCGTTTTTTGTCGTCGTCGAAGTCAAGGATAACAACGTTGAGCTTCTGGTCGAGCTGAACGATTTCCTCAGGATGCTGGATGCGGCCCCACGACAGGTCGGTGATGTGGATGAGTCCGTCAACACCGCCAAGGTCGATGAATACACCGTAAGATGTGATATTTTTAACAGTTCCCTCAAGAACCTGACCCTTCTCGAGTTTCGAGATGATGTCTTTCTTCT
The DNA here is from genome assembly GCA_946404125.1 of uncultured Bacteroidota bacterium. Taxonomy (GTDB): domain Bacteria; phylum Bacteroidota; class Bacteroidia; order Bacteroidales; family SZUA-534; genus RUG13583. The sequence goes on from CAMJCK010000084.1 coordinate 1,762, forward strand.
GTTGCTCGAGCTCAGCCTCGATGAGAGCCTTGTGCGAAACAACAACATTCTTGAATTCGTGGTTGATTTTCACAACTTTGAACTCCATAGTCTTGCCAACGAATACATCGTAGTCGCGGATTGGCTTCACGTCGATTTGTGAGCCTGGCAGGAAGGCCTCGATGCCGAATACATCGACAATCATACCACCCTTTGTGCGGCACTTGATGTAACCCTTGATGATTTCGTCTTGCTCCAGTGCCTGGTTGACGCGGTCCCAAGAGCGCAGTGCGCGTGCTTTCTTGTGCGAAAGTGAAAGCTGACCGTTGCGGTCTTCCTGGCTTTCAACATAAACCTCAACTTTGTCGCCAACCTTCAAATCGGGGTTGTAGCGGAACTCGTTCATATTGATAACGCCCTCCGACTTGTAGCCGATGTTGACCAAAGCCTCGCGTTTGTTCATTGCAACAATTGTTCCCTCAATAACCTCGTTTTCAGTGATTGAAGAAAGTGTGTTGCTGTACATTTCCTCGAGTTGGCCGCGCTCTGAACTAGATACGGTGCCACCGTTTTCGTAGGCGTCCCAGTCGAAATCTTCTGGTTTCACCACTTGTTGTTGCTGCGGAGCGGCAAGTTCGAATGCCTCTTCGCTCTCAATTTCTTGAGTTTTCTGATTCTCTTTTTCCATTTAATTTTAAATAAATTAATGAGTTAGACATTATTTTTAAAAAATCGCACAAAAGTATGGTCTTTGTGCGAGAAATGCAAACTGAATTTACAATCAGGCAGAAAGGTGCTAACGAATAATAAAGTTAGGATTTAGGAGTTAGAAGTTAGGTGCTATGTTAAACATCTAAACTTCTAAACCTTTAAACTTCTAAACTTTTCACCGATTCAACGATTCACCGAATCTGGTCCAACGTCCAACCTCTCCCCTCTAAACCTTTCCCTCTCACCCTTTCATTTCAGTCCCGCCTTCAGCGAGCGGATAACTGCGCTGTTGAATCCTGCGTGGTCCAGTTCGTTCAAGCCTTTGATGGTCACGCCGCCGGGGGTTGTCACCTTGTCGATGGCCTCTTCAGGATGCCAGCCGGTCTCTTTCAGCAGCGACACTGCGCCTTGCATCGTCTGCAGCGCAATCTGTTTGGCTTGGGCAGGGTAGAAGCCCATCTCGCAGCCGCCTTCCATTTGCGCGCGGATGTAGCGCATCACGTAGGCAATGCCGCAACTGGCCATCATCATTCCCGGGCCTACAAGATTCTCGGTCACTACTAGCGTGTCGCCCACAATGTCGTAAAGGCCTTTCACTTGTGCCAGAGCGGCGTCGGTGGCCGATTTGCCTTTGGCAATGAAACTCATACTTGCGCCAAATTCGGCGGCAATGTTGGGTATCACGTACAGCAGATTGCCATCGGCGCCAAGCGCTTCGGCCAGTTTGTCGGTGGTGAAATTGGCGGCGTCCGAAACCACAATCTGCCGTTTCAGGTCCAAAACGGGCTTAATCTCGCCAACAACCATCGGCATCAGCCAGGGTTTTACCACCAATATAATAATGTCGGCGCCCTTTGCGGCCGCAACATTGTCGGTTGTTGTGGTCAACTGCGGATATTTCGCCTTGAAATCGGCAAGCAGTTGCTCGTTTTTGTCGGCAATGGTAATGCTCTCAACCTTGCCACTCTTTGCCCAGCCGTGTATGAGCGCCCCGCCCATATTGCCGGCACCAATCACCGTAAGTTTCATAGTTTTTTGTTTTTCAGATGCGCAAATGTAAGAATTTTTGGATTGGTGAACGGATAATCGGGTAATCGACGAATCGTAATTCGTAATTCAAAAATCATAATTATACGCCCGCCCCATAAAAACTTGTTTATAAATAGTGCGATTTTCCGCCGTCAGCCGGAAAAACATTTTACTCAAATTGCTATTTTAGCCACTTGTTAAAAATTTGACGTGTGAAATGAAGTACAGAATATTAGTTACAGGCTCTAACGGTCAATTAGGTAGCGAATTACGCGAATTGTCTGCCAAATATGCCGATTATGAGTTCACGTTTACCGATGTGGCGGAGTTGGACATAACAAGCCTGAGCGCGCTTAACGATTTCTTTCAGAAGAACGGAAAATTCGATTTTCTGATAAACTGCGCGGCTTACACGGCTGTCGATGCCGCAGAAAGCAATCAGGAACTTGCCTTCAAACTGAACACCACTGCTGTAGATATGCTGGTTGAAATGGCTGGCAAATACGGATTCTTCCTGATTCAAATTTCCACCGACTACGTGTTCGATGGCGAGAAGAACCGCCCCTACGACGAGGAGGATGTGCCAATTCCGAGTTCGGTTTACGGCAAGACAAAAAACGATGCCGAGCATATTATACTCTATTCCGATGTCAATGCCATTGTAATCAGAACTGCTTGGCTTTATTCAACTTACGGAAAGAATTTCGTTAAGTCGATGATAAAATACGGCACCGAGCGCGACGAACTGAACGTGGTTTTCGACCAGGTGGGCACACCAACCTACGCCCGCGACCTTGCCGACGCCATTCTGCAGATTCTGCCGCAATTGCAGGCAATGACGAAACCTTACACCGACCTTTTCCACTACACCAACGAGGGCGTGTGCAGTTGGTACGATTTCACGCAGCACATTCTGCGCCACGAGAATATCAACTGCCGTGTGAACCCAATCCGCAGCGAGCAATACCCCACACCCGCCAAAAGGCCTGCCTTCTCGGTGCTCGACAAGTCGAAAATCAAAACTAAATTCGGCATCACCATCCCGTACTGGACCGACAGTCTCGACGAGATGCTGAAAAAACTGAAAGATAAAACTAATGCCTAGTGCCAAATGCCTAGTGCCTTGAAACAAAAAACTTAATACTTAAAACTCGGAAAACTTAAAACTTATAGATATGCAATCAGATTTATTACAAACCGTTAAGCAGCGCGCTCAGGCGTGGCTCAACACCGCTTCAATCGACGAAGAGACAAAGAAGCAGGTGAAAAATATGATGGAAAACGATGAGAATGAACTCGTTGAGTCGTTCTACCGCGATTTGGAATTCGGCACAGGCGGCTTGCGCGGAATTATGGGCGCTGGCACCAACCGAATGAATATCTACACCGTGGGAATGGCCACACAAGGCCTTTGCAACTATCTGCTCAAGCAGTTCGCTGGCAAAGAGATAAAAGTGGCGCTGGCTCACGACAGCCGCAACAACGGCCGCACCTTCTGCGAGGCTGCCGCTCGAATTTTCGTAGCAAACGGAATCAAAGTCTATCTGTTTGATTCTCTGCGCCCGACACCCGAACTCTCGTTCGCAATCCGCTATCTGGGCTGCCAGAGCGGCGTGGTTGTAACCGCTTCGCACAACCCCAAAGAGTACAACGGCTACAAGGTTTACTGGGACGATGGAGCGCAGATTATCGCGCCGCACGACACCAATATTATAAATGAAGTGCAGAAAATCACTTCGGTTGATGAGGTGAAATGGGGCAAGGGCAACGACGGAATCACCATTATCGGCGACGATGTTGACAAACCGTATCTTGAACGTATTAAGGCACTTACGCTGTCGCCGGAGATTATTGCCAAACACAAGGATATGAAGATTGTCTACACCCCGATTCACGGAACGGGTGTGCGCCTTGTGCCCGCAAGCCTGAAAAACTACGGCTTCGAAAATATTATTCACGTTGATGCACAAGACGTTAGCGACGGCAACTTCCCGACAGTGAAATCGCCGAACCCCGAGGAGCCTGCCGCAATGGCAATGGCTATTGAGAAGGCGAAAGAGACTGGCGCTGAACTGGTTATCGCCACCGACCCCGACGCTGACCGCGTTGGTATCGCAGCCAAGAACAACAATGGTGAGTTTGAGTTGCTCAACGGCAACCAGACGGGCTCAATCCTTATCTACTACTTGCTCAACAAGTGGAAAGAGAACGGCAAACTGAAAGGTAAGGAATTCATTGTCAAAACGATAGTAACCACCGAACTGCTTGCCGCGATGGCCAAGGATTTCGGCGTTGAGTACTATGATGTGCTCACAGGCTTCAAGTTCATTGCCGACGCCATTAAGCGCAACGAGGGCAAGAAGCAGTTCATTGGCGGTGGCGAGGAGTCGTACGGCTACCTTTGCGGCGATTTCGTGCGCGACAAAGACGCCGTTATGTCGTCGTCGCT
>CAMJCK010000085.1:0-5499 GCA_946404125.1 uncultured Bacteroidota bacterium
ATTAAAATTGTATAATTAAAAATATACTTTTCTAAAACCGATGGCAAATATATCATTCTTTGTCATACTTGGGGCGCAATCTTTACACTTCTTATCAATAAAAATATCAGGCTTTCGCCGACGGCCGTTTTTTTTGGTGTAGGTGGCAAAATCGGTGTCCGGCGGCGGTTTTTCGTGTCGCTTTAAGCGATATTTTTGGATGAGCCTTTCGGGAAACCGGCGGCTAGCGGACATTTGAGAGTAGGGTAGAGCCCGTTTCGATTGTCTTTATTACAGAACTTTAAAACTGAAAAGCTATGTTGTGGAAAAAAACATTGGCCATAGTGGCCGGAACAATCACAATCTCAGCTTGCAGCGTCTATCACCCGCAGGCTGTCGACATTCCGCTTATGAGCCAGAGCGGCGAGACTAAAATTGATGCTTCGGTAAGTCTGTCGGGGCACGTGATTCCTACAAAAATGGCACTCAACGCCACTGCCACCCACGCTTTCAACGATTGGATAGCCGGGCAGGCGCACGTCAATTACGGCAGTGGAATGGGTGCGGCGCAGCTTGCCTTTGGCGCCTACAAACCGCTTGGCGAGCACGCTGTTTTCGAAGGTTATATGGGTTTGAACTCGGGCTTTATGAGCGTCGATAACGCGTCGGTGAGCAGCGAAGAGAATGCCGATGGCTCTACAACCACCACTCGGCACGCAAAAACATACTCATACGATGGCCGTTTCAACGTGCCGTTCAGCCAGGTGAACTTCGGTTGGCACGATTTGACACCTATTCATATCGATATTGGCGTCGGATTTAAGGCCGGCTCTTACATTCCGAACCTTCATTATTACGAGTACGACCGCGACGAAGTGCGAATTGACGAGCGCACCGAGCATTACACCAAGCCGAATCTGCTTCTTGAGCCGCAAATGGTTCTGCGTTTGGGTTCGCAGCACGTGAAGTGGAATTTCAAGGCGGGCTTCTGCTATCTGAACGATATCAATGAGAGCCTTACGCACCTGACATACGACTTTTATAGCCTGTCAACAGGTATTCAGATTAATTTCTGATTGTAAATGAGTTGAATACAAAAATCGGCATTCTTCAGTGCCGATTTTTTTTGCTTCCAATTCTGCCTGTAAATGGTCCGGGCGGTGGCGGCTCAGTCGGCTTGTGCTGTGTCCGCCTTGCTTTGCGGAACGGCGCGCCGGCCTATAATTGTCAGATATACAAGGCTTATGGCGCCCAAAATCAGGCATATACCGTTCGTTGTTGAGTGGCTGATTAGTGCGTATATCTTGCCGTCGGCAATCTGCACACCATAAACGGCCAACGTTTGGAACACCATAAAATGCCACGGCCCAATTCCTCCCTGAACAGGCACCAGCATAGCAAACGCGCCGACTATAATGGTTGTTACCGCAACGCCAAATGAGAGTCCGCTGGTGGGCGCGAAACTGAAAAATGCCACGTAAAACATTGTGAAATAGGCCAAATAGACAAGCAACGAAAAGAGCAGAAACAACGGCCAATGTTTGAGCTTTAAAATTGATTTTATACCGTTCCAGAACTTCAGCATCAAATCCACGATGGGTTTCAACAGTTTGATTTCGAGCAATTTGTGCCGGAACTTATACAAAACAGCGATTGTTACGCCCCCCAAGGCAATTGCGGCAATCCAAAAAAATGGCGAGAACAAAAATGCGAAACGGTTGAATATGACATCGCTATCTAGCTGACCGACAAGGCTTTCTATAAAGTCGAGTTGGAAGAAAACCATAAAAAACGTTACAATCAGCAAAATAATCACATCAACAACACGCTCCACAACAACAGTGCCCAGCAATACGGCGAACGGTACTCTGTCGGTTTGTGAAAGAACGGTGCAGCGCACAATCTCGCCTCCACGGGGAATAATCAGGTTGACAAAATACATAACCATAACCGAGCAAAAAGTGCGGAACCGATTGACGCCATATCCGGCTGAATCGATTAGCATACACCAGCGTATCGCTCTGAAAATGTGGCCGATAATGCTCACTAACAGCGACAGGGCAATCCACCACCAATTGATTGACGACACTTGCTCCATCAATTCGCGGAATTCAACCTCACGATAAATGTAATAGAATACCGCCAGCCCGATGGCCAGGAAAAGCAGATACTTGAGTACGCTTAAAAATTTTTTCACGACTATAATTGTTTCGATGGCGCAAATATATGTTTTATATCGATTGACGAAAGGCGTGAAAACTGATATTGAAATTGCGCAATCGGCCATAAAAACCACTAACTTTTTTTAGTTTTGCACCGATGCTTTCACGTGGCAACAATATGGTTAAATGGTTTTTCGACAGAACGCTCTCGCTTGTTTTGCTGATAGTGCTGATGCCGGTTTTGTTGCTTGTCGCGATAGTTATTCTGCTGACAAGCGGCGTGCCGATTTTTTACATTCAGGAACGCATCGGACAAAATGCCAAACCATTCAAACTCATTAAGTTCCGCACAATGAAAGGCGAAGAAGAAAGCCCCGTGGCGGCGGCAGAACTGAACCGTATTACGCGCGTTGGCCGATGGCTGCGGCGCACCAAAATTGATGAACTGCCCGAGTTGCTCAACATTTTCGCGGGCGATATGAGTTTCGTCGGGCCGCGCCCCGATGTGGCGGGTTACGCCGACAAACTCGAAGGCGATGACCGCCGTCTGCTGACAATGAAGCCTGGATTGACTGGCGTGGCGTCGCTCAAATACCGCAACGAAGAAGATTTGCTGGCCGCGCAGACCAATCCGCAGGAATACAACGACAAGGTGATTTGGCCCGACAAGGTTCGGCTCAACCTTCTCTATATGGAACGGCAGTCGCTTTGGCTCGATGTCAAAGTGCTGATTTGCACTGCATTGGGCAAAACTGTGAAAGGCTTTGAATAGTTGGTGGCTGGCCGCAAAACATTGATTCAATGAGTATTGTAAAAAAAATATTCGGCAACACAATAATCAAGAACTTGAGTTATCTGGTCACAGGCACCGCTTTGGCGCAGGTGCTGATAATTCTGTTCCAACTCATTCTGCGCCGCATTTACACGCCTGCCGATTTTGGTGCTTTCGCAGTGTATATGAGCATTATAGGCATTATTGCTGTGATTGCGTCGCTGCGCTACGAGCAGACGATTATCCTGCCCGCCGACGACAACAAAGCCTACAATCTGCTTTATCTCTCGTTTGGCATTGGTCTGATTGTGAGCGTTTTAACGGCAATTTTGCTTTTTGTGTTCAAGCAGCCGATAATGCAACTAATCAATTTCCCCGAAAAGTATTCCTATTGGCTTGCGTTTGTGCCGTTATCGCTGCTGCTACTGACAATATATCAGGCACTTAACTATTATCTGATTCGGCTGAAGCAGTTCCGACTTTCGGCTTCGAACAAAGTTGAGCGCCGCATTGCCGAAGGTGTAACACAAACAATTTCAGGCTATTGCGGCAATCAAACGGGGCTCGTTTTTGGCGACATTGTGGGACAGTCGGTCAATGCGCTGGCGGCTGGGCTCAAGGTGCACAAGTTTGTCGGCGGCCTGAAGTTGTCGTGGGCCACCATAAAAAGTGTGGCGGCCGAATACAAGAGTTTTCCGCTGCAAAACAGTTTCGCGGCGTTTCTGAACGCTTTGAGCCTGCTTTTGCCCACCATTTTCATAAACCGCCTGTTCGACGAGCAGACCACGGGCCTTTTCGACCTTGCGCGAATGCTGATGATTATGCCGCTCTCGCTTGTCACCACGTCGATGGGGCAGGTGCTGGTGCAGCGGTTCACCGAGTTGCGCAACAAGCGCGAGTCAATCCGCCACGATTTCTGCCGCATTGCCGCACTGTTGGCCGTTTTGGCGCTGCTGTTCGCAGTGGTGGCCTTCCTTCTGGCACCGTCGCTTCTGGCGCTTATTTTTGGTGAAACTTGGCGAGAATCTGGCATTTACGTGCGAATTATGGTTTGGGCGTTCGCGTTCAAATTTGTGGTGTCGCCGTTCAATATGGTGTTCACGGCGTTCGAGAAGATTGGCCGTTTGTCGGTTTGGCAGACTATCTATTTCTTGCTGATTTTCAGCCTGATATTCATTCCTGTCAGCGACATTTACGGCTTCTTGCGCTGCTATCTGGCGGTTGAATTGTTCAGTTACGCCATTGTCGCGCTGATGACGCTGAAAGTTGTCCGCGAGTACGAAAAATCAATAGCCGATTGATTATGAACGTTTTATATCTGACCGAAGATTACATTGGCTCACGGGTTCACCACAACCTGTGCCGCTCAATTGTCAATGCTGATAGTCAGATAGATATGACCGTTTTCGCATTCAATCGGCCCAATTATCCGTTGCGCGACTTGCGTGGCACCTACACCGATGCCAATTATCGGCTGATTGAGTCTGTATTCGATGGTAATATGCTGATGTACAGAGCGTTGTTCCCGTACAAAATCAGGTGCAAATACCGTCAGTTGGCGCAAAAAGTTGATACTGCGAATATCGACCTTGTTGTGGCAAGCACTTTGTTTTCCGATGGCGCGGTGGCCTACAGGCTTTGGCGCGAGCGCGGAATCCCCTACGTGGTGGCGGTTCGCGGCACCGATGTCAATCTCTACCTGCGCTTGATGCCGCAGTTGTATCACCTTGGCCGTCAGATAATTGCAAACGCTCGTAAGGTGGTTTTCATATCACCCGTCCAACGGCGGCAATTCGAGAACTCGCTGGCTTTCAGGCTTTTGGCCGCTAACTTGCAGCCGAAATTGGTGACAATTACCAACGGAATTGACCAAATTTGGATTGATAATCAATATTTTGCCGACGATAATCGCAATCCCGACGCCATATTATATATAGGTGTGTTCGACAAAAACAAGAATGTGGCCACGCTCATTGAAGCCTGCAAAATGGCGCGCGAGCTGAATCCGCGTCTCATGCTGAATCTGGTTGGCGGTGGTGGCGCTTGCGAGCAGCAGATAATGAAGCAGATAGCGCAAAATGCCGACTGGATAAAATTCCACGGTCCCGTTTACGACAAGCAGAAACTGATGCAGATTTGCCGCGAAAACGCCGTTTTTGCAATGATTTCAAAATCAGAGACTTTCGGCTTGGTTTATCTGGAAGCACTTACGCAAGGGCTGCCTGTTATTTATACTGATGGTCAGGGATTTAGCGGTGTAATGCCCGACTTGAATGTTGGTTTGGCCGTCAATCCGAAGAGTGCCGCCGATGTGGCCGAAAAACTAAAAACAGCGCTTGCCAACAGAAAATCGATGGTGAATGATATACGGAAAGTGGATTTTGACGAATTTTGCTGGCCGAATAAAGCGCAAAAATGGTTAAGCGTCATTAAGTAGAAAAATGGTACAACTTTCCGTCATAATTCCCTGCCGCAACGAGTCGAAATACATTGCAAACTGCATTGAATCGATTGTAAATCAAGACTATCCGAAGTCGGATATGGAAGTGTACCTTGTCGATGGAATGAGCACCGACGGCACGCGCG
>CAMJCK010000086.1:0-4845 GCA_946404125.1 uncultured Bacteroidota bacterium
ACCTCAATAATAGGGTCGAGAAAATCGAGCAGCCCACTGAAGGCGTCGCCGATGCGCGTCCACATTCTTACAAGTGCCGCCCACATACTGTCGATGAACCGTTTCAACGGCTCAAGAAAAACTGAAAGCCCCGACATCTTCTCGCCAATGGCGTCGAACATTTTACCAATAGGCTGCCACAAGGCGGCAATGTAGGGTTTCAGAGCCCCGATGTGGTCAACAATCCAGGTCACACCATTGACGGCTTTGCCGAGCAGGTTCTGCAACACTGGCGTGATGGCCTCAAGCCCCTTCGAGAGTGCGCCCATCACCTTTTGCACAACAGGCATCAGCCCCTGAATGGCTGGAAGCATAGCAACGCCGAGTTTGGTGGCCTCGTTGCCGATTTGCTCTTTAATGTCACCGAGCGTGTTCTTGAGTTGTTTCATACGGCCTTCGGGCGTCTGCGCCATTGCTGCGTTCATTCCGCCCACGCTGTCACCGATAACTTCGGTCAGTGTGGCCACCTTTTGGGCTTCGGTTCCGTACTTCAGAATCTGCTCCTGCGCCTCGTCGAACTTGTAGCCGTAGCGCGAGAGCGCGCCCACCTGGCCTTCCATCACCTTACCCATCATTGTGGCAATGTTCACGGCGTTCTCTTGTGTGGCGTTGTAGCCATACTGTTGAGCCACCATATCATTCATTACTGGAATAAGGCTTTTGAGCGATTCGGTTTTCTCAAGGTAGGTTCCCAGTTCCTGCGCGCCCGCAAGTTGGATTTCGTCACCGACGATTCCGAGTTGCTGTTGCGCGGCGGTCAGGTCTTTGATTGACTGAATTTCGGCCTCCGACGCGCCCATTGTGTTGCGCATCACCTGCGCAAGTTTGGTTTCGGCCTCCTGTTGTGCCTGGTTGGCGTCGGTAAACTCTTTGAAAGCCCCGACGGCACCCTTCACAACGCCGGCGATGTTGAGAATGCCGAAAGCGCCTGCCGACAGTTTCGAGAAGAGTGAAACCTTTTCGTGTGCCTTGCTGGCAGCCGCTTCTGTCTTGCCAAAAGCACCTGCTATTTTGCCCAACGGCCCCGAGGCGAGGTCTTTCATCTTATATGCGTATTCAACAATGTCGCTCATAGTCGTTTGATTACACCTTTGCTCATCATATTAATGGCAACGCCTGTGCGGTAGGCCAGCGTGTCAATGTCCCAGGTTTCGGCCTGCGGGCCGTAGTACGACAGCGCGAGACAAAGAGAGAACTCAAGGCTCTCCTCGTCACGCTGTCCTGTTTCTAATACTTGCCAAAAGCGCTTTTTTTTACCTCTATGAGGTTCTGAACCTCAATCATTGCGCTCATAAAGTATTCGTCGTCGTCGCGAATTTCGTCGTCACCGCCGAGCCACAATTCATTGATGAGCATTCGCGCTGCATCATCGATGCCTGTGTCCTTGCCCATCACCATACGTGTGTAGTTGCTCAACGCCTTCGGTGTCAGCGGCATCAGAACAGCCACCTTGTCCTCCACAACAAGAATGTTGAGTTTGCGGCCCGGGAATTGGGCCTGGAGTTCGGCAAGTTTTTCCTTGCCGAACTTCTGCTCCGCCAATGCAATCACGGGGTTAACCGTGGCTTTATCTTTCTTTTCCATAGGGCTGTCGTGTTAGAGGCTGATGGTTTTCTTCTGAATGTCCATACAGATGAACGGCAGCGGGCATTCGCGTTTCTTGTCGCCCTGTCCCAGTCCGTCGGTTGTTTCGGTGAAGCCCACACCAACGGCTACCCACGTTGTGATGGGGTCTTTAGCCAGTTTGCGTGCGCTAATAACAATCGAAAGCAACTCGTGCGGAACGTCCATAATGCTGTCGTAGCCCGCAGCCTGCGCAGCCTGCTCCAGACGGTCGAGTTCGTAGCCCCACAGCGTGATGCTGCCGCTGCACTCGATGTTGCCCGACTGAATGTCGATGGCGTGCTGTCCTGCTCCGTAGAGAGCCTCTTTCGAGGTGGTCTTTTTCAGTTCCCACGCGGTTATTCCGGTGATAATCTTGCCGGCCACCTTCACCTCGGTGTGGTGCCAGGCATATTCGCTCGATTTGATGTGTGTGTTCATATCTTACGTTTTTTAGATGGTTGCTGCCAAACCGAGGTTAACTGTTATCCACGACAGATAGCCCAGCGGCATTACTTTCACTTCAACCGTCAGCGACGATGTGTTGATGACATCCTGGTCTAACGGTACGTTGACCGCAACGCGCGAGATTTGCTCGGCCATTGCGGCCTTGACAGCGTTCTCAAGCGTTGCCTCAATATCCTTCGCCTCGGTGGCATTGATGGAGCCGTCGGCTTCCATACGGATGCCAGTCTCGATGTATGGCTGGTAGGCTTCAACCGCAATGCGCTGCACCTTGTCGATGACACGGCCGTGCACCAAAATGCGGTAGTCGTCGGTGGAGCACATATTATCGACACCGAAGAAATAGCCCGCGCTACCAGGTCGGTGCATAAAGGTGATGAAGCCTGCGTCGTGCAGTGTCTCCATATCGGCGCGCTCCTCGTATTTGTCGGAGCCAATCCAAATCTGGTTGACTGACAATGCACCGTTCTCGCCGCTGCCCAGTTTGATGTGGGCGCCGTACTTGCAAGCCCTTGCCAGTGCCACTGTCACGGCAGCGCTGCCGTCGTTGGCGGTTCCGCCCAGCACAACACCGGCAAAGCCGTTGGTGGCTGTTTTTGGCGAGTAGGCGTTGGTCTTGGTGGCATCGGCCACGCGGCCCTCAATCAGGAAGCGGACAGGCGTGTTGGCTGCCTGCATAGCCTCGCCAACGGTCTTGCAAGCCGTAACGGCCGCCTGAACGTCGCTGTCGAGGAAAGCCGAACCTGCCGAGTAGTTGTCGGCTGGCTTTCGGGCTATGGCAACCAGATTGATTTCGCCACGGCCAAGGCGAAGCAGTTTGCTCACGCCGTTTGCCTCCGATGCCGTCAGGGCTTGCGCCATTGTCATCGAACGGGCTGTGCCGAACAGAATGAGACGCTGCTTGCCGCCCATCTCATTGTAGTATTCCTCAAGCAGCTTGTGAGCGAACGGCTCGGCTGCCAGCGTGTAGCCTTTCGACTCGGCGTCGGCAAGGTCGTACACTTCAACCTTTGCGGCAATCAGCGATGTGGTCTCAACACTGACCATCAGTGCCGGAACGGCGTCGAGCACCGCTATCGACTGCAAAAGGTTGCCGTTGGTTACGTTTACATTTACTCCGGGAAACATAATTTTTGTCCTCCTTTATTCAGCCACGGCAAGCAGAGCCGCAAGCAGTGTTTCTTTTTTCACATTGTCCACTTTGAGACCGCGTTCTTTGACGGCTGCTTTCATCTCATCGTGCGACATATTCTCAATTTGCTCCTTGGTGAGCGGTTCTGCCATAGGGTTGTTCGCCCTTGCAAAGCCGTTGCGTGTGACTTTCACAACCTCACCCTTGCCGTATGCGAGCGCGTCGCTCTCGGTCAGGAACACACCGCCACCCGACACGTAGGCTGTGTCAACGTTGGGGTAGCGGTCGAAAAAGTCTTTGAGTTTCTTTTTCATTGTCGTATCGTTTAACAGTTCAACGGCTCAATTTGAAAATCAGCAGTCCGGCAAAGAACGCCCCCACAGCCGCACCTGTCAGGAACAGACCGACGCTGCGCCGTCCGCTCCGTTTGGTTTGACTTTGCGCCTGTTTAATCTCTGTTTTAGCAGCGCTTAAACGCTCTTTAAATCCGTAAACCTGCGTCTGCAAACTGTCGGCGTATGCCAATACGGCCAGATAGACATCGCGCCTGACCTGTCCGTTGTCGTTCTTCAGAACCACATACTTGAACTTCGGCGCAACCGAAACCCTCTGACCCTGCACTGTCTGCAACTCGGTCATCAGCACGTTGCCTGCCGAGTCGCACTCAAACAATGCTCTCATAAGAGCCGAGTCGGGGGCGAAACTGACAACAGTGTCAACCGTGAACCGCTCAACAAAGCACGTGTCGTGCAGTTGGCTGCTACTGGTCGCCGCAGTCTTGCTGCCTTTGCAACTCTGACCGCACAGGGCAGTCGTGAGAATGAGGGCAGTCAGTAATGCGATTAATGGCGCGTGTAAGTCGTTCAAGAGCCTTGCGTAACGCATTGATTTCTTTTTTTAAGGGTTCGACAACGTAGTTCTTGTTGTTCTCAAGAATGGCCTGCATATAGGCGGCTTCAGCCTGTTTGGCCTCGGCGGCTGCGCGTTTGCGCGTTGACCGCAGCGTGGCCACGGTGGTTATGAAGCCAACCGACAGAAGCACGTTCAGAATTTCAGAAGCGTTCATAGTTTCTTGCCAGTGCATAGTCCGTTCAGAAAATCGAGTAAATCCGTCTGGCGGTCGCCTGGCTTGGCGGTTGCGAACTCGGCCCGCACATCGAAGCAAGGGCAGGCTTTGTTGGCGAACTCGTTGTGGCCGTGGACGGTCGCCGTCGGGAAATAGTCAAGGAAATGCGAGACAACCAGGCGCAGGCTTTTCCGCTGTGCTTCGGTGCGTGTGTCTTTGGGGTTGCCGTTGCGGTCGCACCCGCCAACATAGCAGATGCCTATCGAGCGGCTGTTGTGCCCTTTGCAGTGCGCACCCACCTCGTTCAGCGGTCGGCCAGCCTCCACTGTGCCGTCCAGATGGACTACATAATGGTAGCCAATGCCGTCGAATCCGCGCTGACGGTGCCAGCTGTCGATTTCGGCAACCGTCACCTCGCGCCCTTCAGGCGTGGCCGTGCAGTGGATTATTATCTGGTCAATCTTTCGCATATCCAGTCAGGATTTAGGATTTAGAATGTAGGAATTAGAAAATCCTAACTCCTACATACTAACTCCTCATT
>CAMJCK010000087.1:0-4819 GCA_946404125.1 uncultured Bacteroidota bacterium
AGTTGGTTAGAGCGTCAGATTGTGGTTCTGAATGTCGTGGGTTCGAGCCCCACCCCGCACCCCAAAGCCGATTCCGAAAGAGTCGGCTTTTTTTGTTTTCCATCGCGGCAAGCTCATCGTTTCCAAATTCTGCCTTCATTATCTATGGGAAAAATCTTAGCTTTGCGTCATAAGTAATTCTTATCTTAAATATGCAATGAACATTAATTTCTTCCGTTCTCTCTTATTTGCTGGATTACTAGTATTATCAACTATCAGATTACTAGCATCGCCTCAACTATCCGAACTTCTAATCATTCAAAACGACACTATACCTATTTATCAGATTATACTGTCAGATGATATGACGGACCAATTGTACCACAATATCGAAAATATTAAAAATGAGATTGATACCACACAATTCTTATTGCCTGCCCCCAATTATTGGAGGGGGTATCGTGGAATATGGAAGTTGGAAAATGACTCTTTGTTTTTAGTCGGCTTAATATCCAATTATGGCCGACCCAGTTTGGAACAACTCTTTCCTGACAAAACCAATAAAGGCAAAGTATTAGCTGACTGGTACAATTCAAAATTGATAATTCCCAAAGGAGATTTTCTAAGATGGGATGGGGTTTTTTACCGCACCTATACTGAGGAAGAACATTTAACCTTTATTAAAGGATGTGTAGCATCACGAAAAAAAGTCCACAACTATATTGACTTGCCCAAAGGTATAGACAGACATACAAAGAACATTTTTACCTCCCCCAAAGATACAATAACTAAAGTGATTTTCAACCATATAGTAAGCAGAGAAACAGATTGGAATGCATTAGATAATCGTTATTGGCAAGGTATAGAAGACGATTATACCATAACAATTGGTGCAAATGGCAAGGTGGTTTCGGTCAAAGACGGTTTGGATGAACGCACTAGAGTCACACGTTTTTTAAAAAGAAGACTACGTAAGTTACAATTTGATATTATAAAGTTTAATGGAAAGCCTTTTAAAGAATCTATAATATTAGAACTAAAGCTAAATGAAAACACCAACAAACTGGAGTTATGGTGAAAAATTATCAGTTTCTTCCTTGTTTATAAATAACACTCTACGCTTAATCGAACCATTGCCTATTGCCCTCGAATTTATTAGCTTTGCCCTATTGCTGAAAAAACTGAAACGAATGAAACAAATTGCTGTCATACTGCTAATTGCGTTATCGGCAACGGCCAACGCGCAAGAGAGAATAGTGAACAAGTACAAAAACGGCCAGGTGGCCAGCGAAGGCGTTCTGGTTCAAGGGAAGGAAAACGGACTCTGGACCTACTACGACAGCACTGGCGTGAAAACGGAAGAAATTGAGTTCCGCAACGGCACGGTGCACGGTCGGCTCACCTATTTTTTCAGCAATGGAAAAATTCAGAACCAAGGCGAGTTCCGCAATGGCATTATGAATGGCCGCTATGTTGAGAACTACCTAAACGGCAGCCCGAAGATGGAAGGCTACTACAAATCGGGCCGCAAAGACAGCACTTGGACCTATTACAACGGCTCGGGGCTCAAATACCGCGAAGATCGCCACTTCCGCGACTCGGTTCTGCTGGTCAACTATTGGGAAGACGGCAAGAATCAGACTGTGAAAGACGGCAAGGGCGTTTTTACAACCTACTATCAATCAGGGCAAATAAAAGAGACAGGCTACTACCTGAACGGCCGCGAAGACAGTCTTTGGAAGCGCTATTTCCCGAACGGGAAAATGATGAGCAGCGGCCACTACAAGGCTGGCGTTGAAGTTGGCAAGTGGCTGACCTACTATCGCGAAGGCGCACTGAAAAGCGAAATGAACTACGAGAACGGAGTCAACATTCGCTACTACGCCAACGGGCAGAAGGAAATGGAAGGCCATCTGAAAGATAATCAGAAAGATGGCGAGTGGAATTTCTGGTATTTCGACGGCAAGCAGAAGATGCGCGTGAACTACAAGGACGGCAAGAAAAACGGCCTGCAGACCGATTGGTTTGTGTCGGGCGGCAAGTCGGACGAGATAAATTTCACCAACGACAAGAAGGACGGCAAGGCAACGTGGTGGCGCGAAGACGGCAAACTCGACATTGAAGGAAACTTCAAAAACGATGTTCAGGACGGCTTGTGGACCTATTGGCGCACCGACGGCCAAAAGGGCAACGAAGGCCACTATCGCGACGGCGAAATGGACGGCCACTGGACCTATTGGTACGCCAACGGTCAGGTGTGGAAGGAAGGCGATTTTGCGCGCGGCAAGAAGGACGGACACTGGGTTGTGTACTACGAAGACGGCAAGAAATTCCACGAAGGTGACTTTGCAAAGGGCCGCGAGACGGGCTATTGGATTCAGTGGTTTGAAGACGGCCAGACCGAGCAGACAGGCTGGTTCCGCGACGGGATGATGGACAGCACCTGGAACGGCTACTACCCGAACGGCGACAAACAATATGTTGTCAATTACCGCTCGAACATCAAGCACGGCACGGCCACCTACTGGTACGAAGGCGGTCAGTTGCGGATGGTTGAGAACTACTCGAAAGGCGTTTACCACGGCGTTTACCAGACGTTCCGCATCAACGGCTCGAAAGAGTTTGAAGGCAGTTACCTGAACGGCGTGAAGAACGGCGTGTGGAAATATTTCAACGAGTACGGCAAGCAGTTGCGCCAGGAACAGTACAAGAACGGACGCGAAGACGGCCAGTGGCTGACTTGGTACGACGAAGGCCCGCTAAACACCGAAGTGAACTACCGCAACGGAATGCGCAACGGCACCTACAAAGTGCTGACAATGAAGGGCGAAGTGGTGTACGAAGCCACCTACAAGAACGACGATTTAGTGAAAGTGAAGGTTGACAATCGGGGAAAAGTAAAGTGAAAATTGGCAACTGATAATTAACAACAAGGTGATTATAAATGATTTGAAAGACCTTCACTCATTCAATCCTTCAATCCTTCAATCCTTCAGTTATTCAATCCTTCAATCTCACCCTCTATTCACCCCTTCAAGCATCGGCACAAACATACAGTCGCCAAAATCTTCTTTGGTGAAGTCAGTTTCGCTCGTGCGGACAATGCGGAACATTCGCTGCTGCTTGTCGCCCACAGGCACAACCATAACGCCGCCAACCTTCAGTTGTGGCAGCAGTTTTTCGGGAATCGACGGTGCGCCAGCCGTAACCAGAATCTTGTCGAACGGGCCGTAGGTGGGTTTGCCAAGGTAGCCGTCGCCGTAGAAGAATTGCGGGTGGTAGCCCATCGGCGGCAGCATCTGCTGAACTTTTTGGTACAGTTCGCGCTGACGCTCAATGGTATACACCTTTGCGCCCATCTCAAGCAAAACCGCAGTCTGATAGCCTGAGCCAGTGCCAATCTCAAGCACCTTGTCGCCCTTTTTCAGATTCAGAAGTTGCGTTTGGAAAGCCACCGTAAATGGCTGACTGATAGTCTGTCCCGCACCAATCGGGAAGGCTTTGTCGGCGTAGGCAAAATCGATGAACGCGCTGTCCATAAACACGTGGCGCGGAATTTTGCCAATGGCGGCCAGCACGTTTTGGTCGGAAATGCCTTTTCTAGCCAGTTCGGCAACCAGTTGGCTGCGAAGCCCTTGCTCACGGTAACCGTCTGATTGCATAACTATTGCAGTTGCAATTTGTGCAGGTTGGCCTTGTCGAGTTTCGATTTGGCGTAGTCGAGCGTAACGGTGAATTCTTTCACCTTTTCCGACGGCATTTCAAACATTGCGTCGTTCATAATAATCTCGCAGATTGAACGCAGTCCGCGCGCGCCAAGTTTGAACTCAACAGCCTTATCCACAATGTATTCGAACGTCTCTTCGCTGAATGTCAGTTTTATGCCGTCAATCTCGAAGAGTTTCACATACTGCTTGATGATGGCGTTTTTAGGTTCGGTCAGAATATTGCGTAAAGCGGTGCGGTCCAGTGGGTTAAGGTGTGTAAGAACAGGCAGACGGCCGATAATTTCAGGAATCAGACCAAAGGCCTTCAAATCCTGCGGCGCCACATATTGCATCATATTCTTGCGGTCGAGTTGGGCAGTGCGGGCGCTGTTGCCGTAGCCAACAACTTGGGTGTTAAGGCGCTGCGCAATTTTTCGGTCGATACCGTCGAAGGCGCCGCCGCAGATGAACAGAATATTTTTTGTGTCAACAGGAATCATTTTTTGGTCGGGGTGCTTGCGGCCGCCCTGTGGCGGAACGTTCACAATCGAGCCTTCGAGCAGTTTTAGCAGGCCTTGCTGAACGCCTTCGCCGCTCACATCGCGCGTTATCGACGGGTTGTCGCCCTTGCGGGCAATCTTGTCAATCTCATCAATAAAGACAATTCCGCGCTCGGCCGCTTTCACATCGTAGTCGGCAGCCTGCAGCAGACGCGTCAGAATGCTCTCAATGTCCTCGCCCACGTAGCCAGCCTCGGTCAGCACCGTAGCATCGACAATGGTGAACGGCACATTCAGCATTTTGGCAATGGTGCGAGCCAGCAGAGTCTTGCCAGTGCCCGTCTCGCCAACCAGAATAATGTTCGACTTCTCAATCTCGACATCGTCCTTCGTGTTTGGCTGTGCCAGACGCTTATAGTGGTTGTAGACGGCCACCGAAAGATATTTTTTCGCATCGTCCTGGCCAATCACATACTGGTCCAAGAATCCCTTTATCTCTTTCGGTTTCAGCAGTTTAATATCATTCAAATCGAATTTCTGCTGATGCTGGATTTCGTCTTTGATAATCTCGCTGGCCTGGCTCACGCACGATTCGCAGATGAATCCGTTCAATCCCGAAATCAGGATTGCCAC
>CAMJCK010000088.1:0-4653 GCA_946404125.1 uncultured Bacteroidota bacterium
GACGTAGCCAAGTCCCACATTTGCAAGCGGTTGCAGACGTTCGACAATGCGTCGGCAGGTTGCGTTGCTGTCGCTGCTGAAAAACTCAATTGCTTCATTCACAGTCATATTCAGCACATCGTTGATGTTTTTATCGCGGTAGCGCACATCGAGCACAACCTGCTTGAAACGCTGCCCGTGGCAACTGTCGCAAACTAACTCAACATCAGCCATAAACTGCATCTCAATCTTGATTTTGCCTTCGCCTTGACACTCTTCGCACCGTCCGCCATCAACGTTGAACGAGAAAAACGACGGTGTCATATTCATTATTTTGGCGGCCTGTTGGTCGGCGTAAAGTTTACGGATTTCGTCGTAAGCCTTTATGTAAGATGCAGGATTTGAACGAGTTGAGCGTCCAATCGGGTTTTGGTCGACAAACTCAACGCGGCTGATGCGCTTCAGGTCGCCATACATCCGACGGAAGTTGCCTGTGGGCGTATCGCTCTGTCCGCCAAAGTATTTGGCGAGTGCGTTGTAAAGAATCTTGTTCACCAAAGTCGATTTTCCGCTACCCGAAACGCCTGTAACAGCGGTGATTACGCCAAGCGGAAACTTTACATCGATGTTTTTCAGATTATTCTCGCAAGCCCCTTCAATGCCGATGTAATCGCGCCATTTGCGGCGGATTTCGGGCACGGGTATCTTCATTTTGCCAGTTAGGTACTGTGCCGTAAGGCTCTGACTTTCAGATTCTAACTTCGTATGGTCGCCCTGAAAGACAACTTCGCCGCCAAGCCGTCCAGCCAACGGACCAATGTCGATAATCTCATCGGCGGCGCGGATGATGTCTTCGTCGTGCTCAACCACAACCACCGTATTGCCGATGCGCTGCAAGTTGCGTAAAACTCTGATTAGCAACTCGGTATCGCGAGAATGAAGACCAATTGAAGGCTCATCGAGAATGTATAGCGACCCGACAAGGCTGCTGCCGAGCGATGTGGCCAGGTTGATGCGCTGACTCTCGCCGCCGCTCAACGTGGACGATGTGCGGGAAAGCGTCAGATAGCCCAGTCCGACATCTTTCAGGAATCCAATCCGATTGCGGATTTCGACCAACAAACGGCCTGCGACTTTCTCTTCGTGAGCGTCGAGTTCGAAATTTCTGACAACGTTATTTAACTCATTGACAGGCATATTCACCAAATCGACAATCGAGTAGCCGTTAATTTTCACATATTCGGCTTCGGGCTTGAGCCGCGACCCGTGGCAGGCTGGGCACACCGTGCGTCCGCGATAGCGCGACATCATCACGCGATATTGGATTTTGTAGGAATTCTGCTCGACAAATTCGAAGAAATCATTGATTCCGTGGAAGTAACGATTGCCCGTCCAAAGCAGATTATATTGCTCGCGCGTGAGTTCGTTGACAGGCTTATGGATTGGAAAATCGAACTTATCGGCATTGTAAATCAATTTGTTAAGCCATTCCTGCATTTTCTCGCCGCGCCAGCAGACAATCGCGCCTTCGTAAATCGACAGGCTTTTGTTGGGAATGACAAGGTCGGGGTCGATGCCGATGGTGCTGCCAAAACCGCCACACGTGGGGCAAGCGCCCAGCGGCGTGTTGAAACTGAAAAGATGCTCGGTCGGCTCAACAAAAGTCATTCCGTCGGCTTCGAACCGACTTGAAAAATCCTGACATACAACGGTTTCGCCACGGAAAACCTTTACCGTGCACGCTCCCATACCTTCAAAAAAAGCGGTCTGCACCGAGTCGGCAATACGGCTGATGTTGTCCTGCTCGTTGCTGACCACAATGCGGTCGACAACAATATTTACAACATCATTTGACGCGGGTTTGTAATCGTCGATGGCGACAATCGCGTCATTCACTTCAACGCGGCTAAAACCTTGTTGTTTAAGTATTTCGAGCGCTTTCGCGATGGTGCGGCCATTTGCCAGATTCAGCGGCGCCACAATGATTGCCTTTGTCCGTTCGGGAAACGTAAGTAGGTAATCCACAACATCTTGCACCGAATGTTTCTTGACTAATTGCCCTGAAATTGGCGAATATGTCTTGCCGATTCGTGCGAAAAGCAGTTTTAGGTAGTCGTAAATCTCTGTCGATGTGCCAACTGTCGAGCGCGGATTGCGGCTGCAAACCTTCTGCTCGATGGCGATTGCGGGCGGAATGCCCTTTATATAGTCGGTTTCGGGCTTGTTGATGCGGCCCAAAAACTGCCGCGCGTATGCCGACAAACTTTCGACGTAGCGCCGCTGCCCTTCGGCATAGAGCGTGTCGAACGCCAGCGACGACTTGCCGCTGCCCGACAGTCCAGTAATGACAATCAGTTTGTTACGCTCAATCTTCAAATCGATGTTTTTCAGATTGTTAACACGCGCGCCCTTTATTTCGATGTACTGATTGCTCATTTCTATATCACTTTAATAATCATTGTGTTATTGCTGCGTTACGATTGTTTTCGCACACTTTTTCCGTTTCGCCGCCAACGGCAGATGCCAGCAAAAGCGAGACCACAAAGAACAAACTGCCGCTGTATCGGTTAAACATCGACTCAAGTAACATATTGAGTGCCAATATGAAAAGACTGCAAAACAGCAGATAGTTCCGATGCCGCCAGGCCTGATACAAAGCGTAACCCATCATCGCGACAAGCAGCGCAAATCCAAGAATGCCCGTTGTTCCTAATGTCTCAAGGTATTGATTGTGTTGGTCATAGCATTTGTGATACGCTTCACCGAGTCCGTCAAGCAGATAGTTGATGCGCAAAAATTCCTTGTAATCACCAATGCCACAGCCAGTTGTCCAGTATTCACTGGCAAGCCGCGCACCTGTTTCCCACATTTTAAAACGAATGTTCACACCGTCGATGCTTTCCGGATGATGAATCAATTTGCCGTTTTCAAGTAAAATATCTTCTTCGGTGATATAACTCGTCACAGTCTGCGAAAGATTCATCACGCGGTAGTTGCACGTTTGGAAAACCACAAACAAACCCGTCACTGCAAACGCTAATAAAACACTATGTACCAACCTCTTATATCGAATATAAAAAATCAGAACCGAATAGTAGAGCACGCCAAAAAGCGCATAAACATTGGTGCGCGACGAGAGTAGGAAAACCATCAATATCGACAAACCAATCGCAGTGTAAATCAACCATTTACGATGCTGTACGTTTTTGCAGAGAAGCAACCACAACATTGCCGCAACCACAAAGACCGCCATCATTGCGAAGGTGTTAGTGTATTGAAATACTGACAGATATGTATAAACAAACTGATTGCGGTAGCTGATGTAAGGATTGAAAACCAGATGGCCATCGATTAAATAGAACGAACGCCAAACGGCCAAAATCAGGCACAATGCCGATGCCGCCAGAATTCCACCCGACAGCACTTTCAACAAGCGCATTTTATTATCAATCAATTCATTATAATAATAAAACATCAGAATCGGCAAAGCCACAAATGGTATATAGGTGTGCAGATTGTTAAAACCCTCAAGTTTATTGAAACTAACCAGCAAGCTGATTGCGGTAGCGGCAAAAAAAGCCACCATAAACATTGGCAACATCATTTTATCGATGCTGATTTGCAACTCAGTATTGCTGCGCTTCGCCATTATGCCAAATATAAAAAGCAGAGTTACAGCCACTTCCGACCATACAGGATAGAATGGAATAATTGCCAGAGTCAATCCGGCGAGAAAAAAGAACAATTTTCTAAACTTTTCCATAACTATCTGATTTTCTTTCTAAATGCGAACAAGCCAACCAACGAGCCCGTTCCGTATGACAAATGCAACATCGCAAATGCCGCAAACAAATATTTAATTTTCAACCCCTTACCTTGCGCGCTAATGTTCGCGCACATAAACAGAGTGAGCAAAATGTAGGCGCAAGCCGAAGCCGCCGAAAGCAATCCAAACCGCAAATCGACAGGCATCAGAGCCAGCGGACAAATCAGCGAAAGAACAAACAGCATTGGCACAAAATGCCGCAGCGACAAGGAACTAAACCGCTTGGTAATCTTCACGGTAAGAATGTTCCAGCGGCCATTGCTGTAACTGTTGCGACTCATCGCGCGGAAGGTGTCGCGGGCGTAATAGGTGCAGAGTGCCTGCGGAATCAGATAAATACTGCCGCCGCCGTTCACTATGCGTTTGTTGAACTCTATGTCCTGATTGCGCACAAGCCGCTCGTCGAACAATCCGTACTTGTCGAAAACCGAGCGCTTGTAGCAGCCAAACGGCACAGTATCAACCATTTGCACATTGGCCACGCCAGTGCGGAAATCAGAATTGCCAACACCAAATCTGCTACTCAATACTGCCTTGATTGCCAACGATTTAGACGTTTTTGAAAGCACATCGGTGCGGCAGACGCAACCAACGTTGTCGGCATCGAGTTCCTTGAGTTTGCGCACCAGCATCGAAATGTAGTTGGCGTCGTAGGTTGTGTGGACATCAAGGCGCATAATCATATCGCCGACAGCCTTTTTGATTCCCAGATTCAACGCATACGGAACGTAGTGCATCGGGTTGTCAATCAGGTGGATATAGTCGTATTTCGCGCAGTAGTCGGCAATAATGTCGCGCGTGCCGTCGGTGCTCATTCCATCGACAAGGTACACTTCCATATCCGACTT
>CAMJCK010000089.1:0-4349 GCA_946404125.1 uncultured Bacteroidota bacterium
GTTTTGTTCAACTGTTTGGATGTTCATTTGTCTTACCTCGTCAAATTCCGATTTAGCGAAGCAAATTTACTGATTTTCCGGCATATAAAAAAGCCCCAGCGCCGGAGGCGCCAGGGCAGGAAGGTTTAGGTTTGGCCCGGATGACCGGGAGCGGCTTAGGCGCCGGCTTCCCACTTGGTCTCCGCCAGCATCACCTGGGACTTGACGCCGGTGCTGGAGTCAACCAGGTAGTAGCGGAAGAAGATCTTCGGGGCGGCAGCGCTGGGAGCACCGTTCTTGGCCACGTAGTCGGCACGGATGTCGACTGCGGCGGCGTGCCCATTCTCAAAAATCTGCTCAACGACGAACGTCTCTCAATCACGCAAATCGCTGAAATGATGAATTTTAAGACCTTGTCGTACTTCAGCCGTTATTGCAAGAAGCAGTTGGGAATGTCGCCGCAGGAATACAGAAAGAGTTTGCAACCGAAGTAGAATTTCCCCAAATTTTGGTAATCCTTTCCGAATTTCAGATAACCTCAACTATCCGGATGTGGGTATTTTTGTTTCGGATTCAAAAACTTATTTAAAATGAAAAAATCAGTAATAACCATTGCGTGCATTGCCGCTCTGTGGGGCTGCTCGCAAACAAAAACCGACAAGACTATGGACAAACAAGAATTGCAACTCGAACAGGCGTGGGACAAGGTTTTCGCGCAAAGCGACAAGGTGAACCACTCGAAAGTAACCTTCCACAACCGCTACGGCATTACGCTGGCGGCCGACCTTTACGTGCCGAAAAACGCCAATGGCAAAATGGCGGCCATCGCGGTAAGCGGACCGTTTGGCGCTGTGAAAGAGCAGTGCTCGGGGCTGTACGCGCAGCATTTGGCCGAGCGCGGATTTCTGACCCTGGCCTTCGACCCGTCGTTCACGGGCGAGAGCGGTGGCGAGCCGCGGCGTATGGCTTCGCCCGACATCAACACCGAAGATTTTCTGGCGGCTGTCGATTATCTGTCTAACCGTCAGGACGTTGACGCCGAGCGGATTGGCATTGTCGGCATCTGCGGCTGGGGCGGAATGGCTGTGAACGCCGCCGCCATTGACCCGCGCATCAAGGCCACCGTGGCAAGCACAATGTACGATATGAGCAAGGTGAACGCCGAAGGTTATTTTGAGAGCGAGAACACGCCCGAGCAGCGTATGGAAAAACGCAAGGCCATCGCGGCACAGCGCACAGAAGACTATCGCACAGGCAGTTACAAACGTGCTGGCGGTGTTATCGACCCCCTACCCGATGACGCGCCGTGGTTTGTGAAGGACTATTACGACTACTACAAGACGCCGCGCGGCTACCACAAGCGCAGCGGCAACTCTAACGACGGCTGGAACGTTACGGGCTGTCAGTCGTTTTTGAACCAACCGCTGCTGGCGTGGGCTTCGGAAATCGAAACGCCCGTGCTGCTCATTCACGGCGAGAAGGCGCACAGCCGCTACTTCAGCGAGTATGCCTTCGAGAAAATGACGGGCAAAAAATGCGACGGCCAAAGTATGACCGACGGCAACAAGGAAATCCTGATTATCCCTGGCGCCGTCCACACCGACCTTTACGACGACAAGAACGGCCGCATTCCGTATGACAAGATTGAAGCGTTTTTCAAGGAAAATTTGAAGTAAAACGAGCATTTAAATCCAACAATATGAACGTTTTAGTTATATCAACAAGTCTGCGCCCCACAAGCAATTCCGACGCTCTGGCCCGTGAGTTTGCGCGGGGCGCGGCCGTTGCTGGCCATTCGGTCGAAGTTGTCTCGCTTCGCGAAAAGAAAATCGAGTTCTGCCGTGGCTGTTTCGCCTGCCAGAAAACGCAAAAATGTGTCATAAAGGACGACGCGCCCGACATTGTGGCAAAAATGCACAATGCCGACGTAATCGCCTTTGCCACACCAATTTACTACTACGAAATGTGCGGCCAAATGAAAACCCTGCTCGACCGCGCCAATCCGCTCTATCCGTCTGATTATAAGTTCAGAAACATTTATCTGCTCACCACCGCCGCCGAAGACGAGCCGCAAGTGCCGCAGCGAGCCGTCTCTGGCCTGACGGGCTGGATTGACTGCTTTGAGCGGGCGCGACTGGCGGGCACCGTTTTTGCCGGCGGCGTAAACGATATGGGCGAGATTGAAGGCCACAAGGCGCTCAGCGAGGCTTATGAGTTGGGTAAAACGGTGGGTTAATAAGATTTCAGTATATTTGCAAAAACAAAAGAAAATGAACGAGATACATTTCGACACAATTCAGCAGTTCAACGATTTTTACGGATTCGAGACGCTGCATCCGCTTGTGAGTGTGGTGCGCTACGACAAGCAGTTGCCCATTGAAGAGTGCGTGGTACACTACGGCGTGTATGCCTTGTTTCTGAAGGAAAACAAGGGCTGCAAACTCTCGTACGGCCGCACCAAATACGACTTCGACGAAATGACCGTCACGTCGTTTGCGCCAGGGCAGAGCGTCCGCGTTGAGCCGAACCCCGAAGTGCCCAATCCGAAATGGACGGCGCTGCTCTTTCACCCTGATTTTCTGGCTCGTACGCAATTGGGGCGGCAGATTTCGCGCTACGAGTTCTTCTCGTACTCGAGCAACGAAGCGCTGCATCTTTCGGTGGGCGAAATCGAGATTTTCCGCGGCGTGCTCACAATGATTCAGCAGGAACTTCAGCACGCCATCGACAAGCACTCGCGCGAGTTGATTGTGTCGAACATCGAACTGCTATTGAACTATTGCTTAAGGTTTTACGACCGTCAGTTCATTACGCGCGAAGAAATCAACCACGCCACGGTGCAGCGGTTTGAGTCGCTGCTCGACGAGTATCTGACCGACAAGGCCGAAACCGAAGGCATTCCGACAGTGGCCTATTTTGCCGACAAATGCAGCCTGACGGCGGGCTATTTCGGTGAGTTGGTGAAGGTTGAAACGGGCCGCACGGCGCAGGATTTCATTGCCGACCACATTGTGCGCCGCGCCAAAGAACTACTTAACAGTCAGACACTTACCATTGCGCAAGTGAGCGACCGTCTGGGCTTCGGTTATCCGCAGCATTTTGTGCGGTTCTTCAAGCGCAAAACGGGCAAAACGCCAACCGAGTACCGCGCGGCTTAAAACAGAATGTATCTTAATGAAATCAAATCGGTTACAAATGAAACCGCTACTCACATTCTTGACATTCAGCACTATGCTTTTTCAAACATCGTGCGCAGAAGATAAGGCAACTGAAGCACCAGAAAACAATAACATAAGTACTATGGATACAGCGAATTTTGAAGTTAGAAAAACCGTGAAACTCAACTCTGGCTACCAAATGCCCACATTGGGGCTTGGCACGTGGACGCTGACTGGCGCAACGTGCGAAACCGCTGTTTATCAGGCATTAAAATGCGGGTATCGGCTCATCGACGCGGCCAAATACTATGGCAACGAACAAGAAGTGGGCAACGCTGTAAAGAAGGCCGTGAACGAAGGCATCTGCACACGCGAAGAGGTTTTCATCACCACCAAGATTGTGCCTTGGACGAGCAATCCTGCCGCTGACATCGACAACTCGCTGCAAAAACTGCAAACCACCTACATCGACCTTTGCCTTCTGCACCAGCACGGCAGCGCGAAAGAGGACGACGCTGTTTACAAGGCTATGGTTCAAGCGGTTAAAGACGGTAAGATACGGTCGATAGGTATCTCTAACTATTACACCGAAAAAGACGTTGAAAAGTTTATCGACGGCTACGAAATCCCCCCTGCGGTTGTCCAGAACGAGAACCACATTTTCTATCAAAATAATACGCTAAGAGACTGTCTTGCAGCGCGTAATATCTATGTCGAAAGTTATTATCCGTTCGGCGGACGCGGACACACTGGCGACCACTTCGGCAATCCCGTGATTCTTGAAATTGCCGCAGCGCATAACAAAACCGCCGCACAGGTGCTTGTACGCTGGCATCTGCAGTCGGGCTACATAGCGATTCCTGGCAGCGGCAACAGTCTGCATATTGCTGAAAACTTCGACATCTGGAATTTCGAACTTTCTGAGGCCGAAATGCGCCGCATTGCCGCACTCAACACTGGTCGGCGTTACGAAAACTGGTAAACCGAATCTCTCAACATAAAATGATATGAAACGCATAATTACACTTCTGTTGGCCGCACTATTTATTTGCTGCTCAGACGATAACAGTGTTTTTGCCGAGTCAGCACAAAACCGCACCCTTGTGGCCTACTACAGTTACACGGGCAATGTGCGGTCGATTGTTGACGAACTGAAAGGGCTGACAAATGCCGATATTGTTGAAATTCAGCCCGCTAAGGAAGGCGAGCGAT
>CAMJCK010000090.1:0-4074 GCA_946404125.1 uncultured Bacteroidota bacterium
CTCGATTTTCTCGTCCTCGGGGCCAGTCATTGAGCAGCCCTTCTCTTTGGCGTACAGAATGTAATCGATGATTTCCTGCGTGATGCGCTCGCCAGGTGCCAGAATCGGGATTCCAGGGGGGTAGCACATAACAAACTCGGTGCAGATGCGGCCGTTGGTCTCGCGGATGGGAATCATTTCCTCTTTGGCCGCGTAGAAGGCCTCTTGTGGCGTCATAACCACCGACGGGTTGATATACTCGTGGTCGAACAGGCCCGTGCGCTCGCGGCGGTAGCGGCGCTGAATGTCGTAGAGTGCGCTCACAAGCCGCTCAACCTCGCGCATTCGGTCGCCTATCGATATGTATGCCAATATGTTACCGATGTCGCCCAACTCAACCTGAATGTCGTACTCGTCGCGCAGAAGGTCGTAAACCTCAATGCCCGCCAAGCCGATGTCAAGGGTGAAGACCGTCAGTTTGGTGGTGTCGAAATCGTAGATGCTGTCGTTGTTAATCAATTCTTTACCATAAGCGTAGTAGCCGCCGATTTTGTTGATTTCGGTGCGGGCGTAGTCGGCAATGCGCTGCACTTCGGCGAAAGCCTCCTTGCCGCGGATGGCCAGGTTGCGGCGCGAGATGTCGAGACTCGCCAGCAGCAGATACGACGCGCTCGTGGTCTGCGTCAGGTTTATCACCTGCCGAACGTAGCCAGCGCTCACGCTTTCGCCGATGAGCAAAAACGAACTCTGTGTCAGGCTTCCGCCCGATTTGTGCATACTGATTGACGACATATCGGCGCCAGCCGCCATTGCCGTAATTGGCATATTCTCACCAAAATAGAAGTGCGTGCCGTGCGCCTCGTCAACCAGCACCAGCATATTGTGGGCGTGAGCCAGTTCAACAATCTTTTTCAAATTCGAGCAGATGCCGTAGTAGGTGGGGTTGTTCACCAGAATGGCCACTGCGTCGGGGTTGGCCTCGATGGCCTTCTCAACCTGCGAAATCTTCATTCCAAGGGCGATACCCAGTCGGCGGTCCATATCGGGGTTGACGTAGATGGGTGTTGCGCCGTTCACCACCAGCGCGTTGATGACGCTGCGGTGCACGTTTCGCGGCAGAATGATTTTGTCGCCCTTCTTGCAGGCCGTGAGCACCATTGTCTGCACCGACGATGTGGTGCCGCCCACCATAAGGAAGGCGTGCGCGGCGTGGAAGGCTTCGGCGGCCAACTCTTCGGCCTTCTTGATGACCGATATGGGGTGGCAAAGGTTGTCGAGCGGCTTCATTGAGTTGACGTCAATCTCAACACACTGTTTTCCAAACAGTTTGGCCAAATCGGGATTGCCTCGGCCGCGTTTGTGGCCAGGTACGTCGAACGGTACAATGCGTTTTCTTCGGAATTCTTCCAGAGCCTCGTAGATAGGTGCTTGGTCTTGATTCATTTCAAGCGTTTTAAAAAATTAAACAATACTACCTTTCTTGTTTACTTTATCTGCTTGTGGTGAACCTCGGCAGATTGTCAGAGTCTATATAGTAAATATTTACTTTTACTACTCTTATTGACCGTTTCTCAAGTCGGGTGGTTATAAGTAACCAACTTTAAAAAAACTGCACATTTAAGTGCAAATCAATAAAATGGAAATACTCTAACAATCTAAAGTGTGCTCCATCGGGTGCAAATGTAATTATTATTTAGGATTTAGGAATTAGGAATGGGGATTTTTGATTTTCGATTTATGATTTTCGATTGTATGGTTCAACCTGTTCAATCCATTAAACAATTCACCGATTCACCAATTCACCAGTTCACCGATTCACCATTTAATCTGCCCGAATGTTTTTCGCCCTTTCAGGTAATAACCAGTCACAATGCTGCCGCGGTAGCACTCTTTGTGCCAATCGGTTTTGCGCAGGGCTTGCAGCTGGCGGCGTTTGGCTTTCATCTTGTTGCGATTCCGATAGAAAGCAATGTGGGCCCGCGGAACCGCCATCAGGAAGCTGAATTTCAGATGGGCGAGATAGAGGCCCATCGAGATTCCGTCGAGAATCATACGGATGAACATTGTGCGGTGGAAACCTTTGTCGGGCAGGTTCTTATAGAGCAGAAAGAGGTTGTTGCGGTAGTTCAGGAACAACTTCTTAGGGTTGTTGTTGGGCAGAGTGCCGCCGCCTACGTGATAGACAACCGACTGCGGGACAATGGCAATGCGGTAGCCCATATTTTTCAACCGCCAGCAGATGTCAATCTCCTCCATATGGGCGAAAAAGTCGTCATCGAGGCCGCCCGCTTCTTTGTATAGTCTGCTACGGATGAAAAGGCTCGCGCCTGAGGCCCAGAAAACATCGCGGATGTCGTTGTACTGGCCGTTGTCGCGCTCAATGGTGCCCAGAATGCGGCCGCGGCAGAAAGGATAGCCGTATTTGTCGATGAAACCGCCCGAGGCTCCGGCGTACTCAAAATCTGTCCGTTGGTCGTAGGAGAGGAGTTTGGGTGCGCAGGCCGCCACATCGGGGTTGGCGTCCATATATTCGGCAAGTGGATTGAGCCAGCCAGGGGTAACCTCAATGTCGGAGTTCAAAAGCACAAAGTATTCAGCCTCAATCTGTTCGAGCGCTTTGTTGTAGCCGCCCGTAAAACCGTAGTTCTGGTCGAATTGCAGAACTTTGACGGTGGGGAACTGCTTGCGTATCAGTTCAATGCTGTCGTCGGTTGACCCGTTGTCGGCAACCCACACATCGGCCCCGTCCGACAAAGTCGTGACCGACGGAAGAAATTTCTCCAGAAACGCCCTTCCGTTCCAATTTAATATGACAACTGCAATTCTGCTCATCGGTGTTTTTTTGTGAGGCAAAGATAATGGTATTTGGGAAATAGGCACTAGGTGTTGGATGTTAGGTGTTAGTTATTTAGGAGTTAGGAGTTAGGCACTAGGCACTAGGCATTAGGTATTAGGTGTTAGGCACTGGGCATTAGGCGCTGGGCATCAGGTGTTGGTATAGTTCTAAACTCCTAAACCAAAACTAAACACTCAACTTCTTACCTCTAAACTTTCCTACCTCTAAACTTTGATTTATATTTGCCCGAAATCGAAAATAACTACAAAAATGTTTAAAAATCATCCTAAAGGGCTTTTGGCGGCAGCCTTGAGTAATATGGGCGAGCGTTTTGGCTACTATATTATGAATGCCGTGCTGGTGCTGTTCCTCTGCTCGAAATTCGGCTTGCCCGAAGAGAAGGCAACTGCCATCTATTCAGTGTTTTATATGGGAATCTACATTTTGAGCCTTGTTGGCGGCATCATCGCCGACCGCACTCAGAACTACAAGGCCACCATTCAGTCGGGCCTGATTATTATGGCCACTGGTTATGTGATTCTGTCGGTGCCGGTGATGGCAACCGCGGGCAATATGGGCTGGCTGCTGCCGCTCACGTGCTTTGCGCTGTTCCTCATCGCCTTTGGCAACGGATTGTTCAAAGGCAACCTGCAGGCCATTGTGGGGCAGATGTACGACAACTTTGAGGCCGAGGCCGCCAAGAAAGGCGAGGAGGCGCTGGCTATTGCAAAGTCGAAACGCGACCCCGGATTTCAGATTTTCTATATGTTCATCAACGTGGGCGGACTTGTGGCGCCGTTTGTGGCTCCCGTCTTGCGCGGATGGTGGCTAGGACTTAACAATCTGGCCTACAACGCCGACCTTCCGGCGCTTTGCCATCAGTATCTGGCCGACGGCGCGGCAATGGCTCCGGCGGCAATGGCCAAGATGAACGACCTGATTGCCGTTGTGGCGGCTGCCGTTCCGGCAAATCTCACCGATTTTTGCCAGAACTACCTTTCGGTGTTCAACACGGGTGTTCACTACTCGTTC
This sequence comes from uncultured Bacteroidota bacterium, assembly GCA_946404125.1. Taxonomy (GTDB): domain Bacteria; phylum Bacteroidota; class Bacteroidia; order Bacteroidales; family SZUA-534; genus RUG13583. Next base: position 3,848 of record CAMJCK010000090.1, read on the forward strand.
ATCGCTTCGGTTGCGGCAATGCTGATATCGCTCACCATCTTCCTTCTGACCAAGAAAGATATGCCGACTCCGGCCAAGAAAGAGGCGCAGCAGATTGCCGACTATACCGCCGAGGAGCGCGCCGCAATGGCTACCGAGATTCGCCAGCGCATCTACGCCCTGTTTGCAGTGCTGGTGATTGCGGTGTTCTTCTGGTGGTCGTTCCATCAGAATGGCACGTCGATGTC
>CAMJCK010000091.1:0-3815 GCA_946404125.1 uncultured Bacteroidota bacterium
CCCCAGAACACCTGATGGTCGGCACCTGGATGTGGCGATGTTGACGGAATCCACTCAAGGTTTGGGAACACGTCCTTCTCGGTTTGGAATTGCTGCCACTCGGCGGCGTTCTGCGCACGAATAATGGCGGTGTCGTACTCGGTTTGCAGCCAGGCGCGGTTGCGGTGCTCAATATAGGGCGACACGTCCTTCACAAACTTGCTGAACGGCTTGAGGTGGCCGTCGGAGTCGAGCATCTGTGCGGCAATGTCGGTCTGCATTTTGTGCACACGGAAAGCCGAGAACACGTCTGCCGAGTGGCTGAAAGCGTTGCGGAAAGTCTCGTCGGGTGTTGGCACGTTCTTTTCGGCGGCGTTGGCATAGCCTTCGGCAATGGCCTCGTCCATTATGCGCTGCGTCTCCTCGTAGAGGTGCGGCTCAATGTCGTGGTCAACGTCAACGTTGCGGCGGTAGATGTTGGTGAGCGCGTGCGCTATTGCTTCAACATCGTACTCGGCTTTATGGTTGACCAGCGCGGGCAAGCCTTCGGCAAAATATTGGCTGTCGAGTTCCGAGCCCCTGTCTTTCAAGGGGCGAAACCGAAAAAATCGGCCAGCGCCTGATAGAGTTTGCCCTCTTTTTCAGTCTTTTTGCCGTCCGTCTTTTTCTTCGCGTCGTCGTCGCTGTCATCTTTTTTGCTGTTGCGCAGCGCGTCGAGCGTAGCCTGTCGGCGTTCCTCCTGTTCCTGTTTCAACTGGTCGTAGTTGTCGGGTTTTGGCACGCCGTAAGTCTCGTAGAAATAGTCGTCGTCGATGGGTATGCGGTTGGCCAGCTGCGTGTCGATGTCGAGCCGTGCCTTGAGTTCGCCCAGGTTCTTCTCCACCTCGAACTCGAAGCGTCCCCCCTCGACGGGGTAGCCGTAACCCGCCAGAATGCGCATCATAAACTCGCCGTTGAGCAGATTTGCCACATAGCGCATATCGCTCTTGGTCAGTTCCTGCTGTTGGTCAGCGTGCACCTCGGCCTGTGCGTAGCCCGACGAGCTGCTCGATGTGGTGGTTTCGGAGTTGCCCAGAATGGCCACTGACATTTCCTGGTTGCAACAGTTGATTAGTCGCTCCTGAAGTTCGCCGCTGCCGTTGCTTGTTTTGCCGTCGAGCATCTCGAAGTCAGCCTGTTTCGGAATCATCATCACAAGGCTCGAACCCGATTCGTCGAGGGTCTTGCGCAGGTCGTCCTGTGTCTTTTTATCGTAAGCGTCGTACTTGACAACGCGCACAGGCTGTCCGAAAATCTCAACGTACTGTGCGAAGTCGCCAAAGCCGCTGCGCTTGTAAAGAGCGTACATAGAGCACTGAAGGAGTTTGCCGAGTTCGTAAGGTTCGCCAATGAGCATCACCATCGGCAGTGCGTCCATACTCACACCCTTCGTATCGTACTGGCAGATGGCAATCTCGCGTGATTCGGGCCTTATGTGGCGGCGGTCAATCTCGTTGAAGTCAAACTTTGCGCCCACGACAAACTCAACAGCAGCGCATCCATAGTAAATGCGTTCCATAAAAACCTCGATTAGTCGCTCGAATTTCGACGAGTTGATGAGCGTGTCCATTTCGTCAACCTTCTTTCCCGCCTTGTCGATGAACGTGAGCCGCTTGTTTGTCACCGATTTGGTGCGCTTCTCAAGCAGGCCCGACAGGTGTCCGTCGATGGTCACAACATCGTGGTAGAGGTCCATCAGCCTGTAGCGGTTCGGCACCTCGATTGATTCGGCGCCCATAATGGCGCGTTTCAGCGTTCCCACGTCCTTGCGGTTGCGGTCGGGAGCCACAAGGCGTATCTCCTGAACAACAATGCTGTTGTTGTTTTTCCCCGTTTTTTCGGGGCTATTCTCTTTGGTTTTCATAGACTAAAAGAAATTAGTGCGTTTTGGATTTGATGACCAGCTGACGCCGTTTGCCAGTGACTCGTCGTCCTCGGTTGTCGGGTCGTCGGCAGCATAGTGCAGTTCGGTCAGGTTGTTAAGGCCGTCGCGGATGTCCTCAAGCAGTTTGATGGCCTGCTTGTAGGCGTCGGCATAGAGTTCCGTGTCGATGTTTGGGCTCGACATCCGCACAAGGTAGTAGCAGGCAATCACAATGATGATTTGCTCCAGCGCTGGGCAACTGACGGTTGGCGGCACGGGCGGATTTGCCGCGTCGTCGCCGAAAACCTCCTTTAAATTGTATTTAAACAGATAGGTGGCGGCCAGCGATTGAGCGGCCATAATCTGAAGGCTGACAATGGTGTCGTCCTGCCGTGTGATGCAGTCGCAAATCTCCTTGTAGAGGGCGGTTTGCTGTAGTTTTTCGACTGTTATAATCATAGTTTTTTAGTGTTGGTGCGTTTAACTGAATAGATGCCTGTTGATGCGAGCACGGCCGCTTTCTGCTGAAGCACGAACACGCCGCCCTCCACCATATCGGGGCCGTCCATACGCTTCTGCTTTGCCGAGAACGCCTTGAACTGGTCTTTCAGCCGTTTCATATCGGGGTCGTCGGCTTCGGCGGCGTTGAAAACGAGCCGTCCCGAACGGTTGATTGGCTCAAGTGTTCCCTCGATGCGCACAAACTTGTCCTTCTTTATGCGCCCGTCGGGTATGACAGGGAGCAGAACACCGCGCCGCTGCCCCTCTTGGAATATCGAGGGCTGGAGAACCTGCTCAAAAAACGGCGCTTGCAGTGTGTTGTTCTCAATCCACACCTGTGCGTCGTCGGCTCCGTGCACCTTTGCCCACTGGTAAAGGTCGTAGAGAGCCTCCACAAAGTGCTGTGTTGACATTGTGTTGACCCGTGTTTTTGCCACATAGAAGGTGCTGTCTTTAAAGAGCAGCACGCCCACAGCCTTGTATGAGCCTTGCGACACGTCTTTGTTCGATGTGGCGGGGTCGGCGTAGATGACGCACTGGCAGCGGCCCAATGGTGGAATCTTGCCGTCCTTCAGGTCGGTGAACACGCCGCCCTCGTCCATCGGGTTGTTGAAATACTCTTTCTGCCCCGATGCGTAGCTTATGGTGCTCAAAACGCGGTCGATGTCCTCCTCGCTGTTCTTTTCAGGCCACGACGAGCGGCCGTCTTTGTCGCGGATGTTCACAATGTCGAACTTGTCGCAGAACTTCGACTCGCCCAGATATTTGACCATTCCGTTGTTGCTGATGATGTTGCCGTTGACCAGAATGCGGGTTTTGCACGAGATGGAGCGCGTCGGGATGAGCGCCTGTTCCATCCACGTGATTTTCTTTTTCATTATGTCCTCGTTGCGGCATTCCTCGTCGGTGTCGAAATCGTCAATCAGAATGAAGTCGGGGCGTTTCTCGTTGTTGCGGGTGCCACGCGGCGATTCGCCCCAGCCAAGCGCACGGAACGAGCAGCCGCTGCGTATCACAAATTTGTCCTCGGTCCACTGGCCAAGGTTGCGCTGCACGCCATAGTCCTGCTCCACTCGGTTGTTCGATTCAAAGAAAGCCTTGAACGGCGCAAGCAGAAGCACGGCGTTGTCGTGACTGTTCGACACAAGCAGCACGTTGCGTGTCTGCCCTGTGAGTGCCAGTTTGCACAGTTCCATCATTGAGCGTGCCGATTTGGCCAGCTCGCGGCTCCACGCCCTCACCTCGAACCATTCGGGGTGCGAGAACAGTCGCTTTGTGGCGGCCTTGTGGAAAGCGGCAGGCGGCGCGGTGCAGTAGTTCGGAAAGTAATAGGCGAACCACGCCTCGTCGTCTTTCTCAAGACGCTGCTTGCGTGCCAGGCGTTCGGCCTGTGACTCGCGCGGGTTGATGGGCGTTGAGTTCTTGAAGTTGT
>CAMJCK010000092.1:0-3570 GCA_946404125.1 uncultured Bacteroidota bacterium
TCAACGAAATGAAGCCCTCGCTCACCAACCACGAGGACACCAAAATCAAACATTAGTCCTATTTAAACAGAATTTAAACAGCGATAAAATGAACGATATACAACTCACACCGGAACTCGAATTGCAGATTGCCAATGGCGACCTTGCCGTGGCCGACAATCTGAAACAGGCGCAGCAACTTCTGCTCGTCACCAACAAAGGCGAGTGGAAACAGAACCCCACAATGGGCGTGGGCGTCTCGAACTATCTGGAGACAGGCGCCACCGACCGTTTGAGCCGCGAAATCCGCGAGCAGTTCTCGCGCGACGGTATGAGTGTGAGCAGCGTTCGGATAACAGGTTCAACTTTAGACGTGGAGGCGGAATGGAAGTGATAAAGAACGGGCAGAACCTGCTCGACATAGCAATTCAGGCCACCGGCGACGCTGCCGAGGCTCTGACAATAGCATTGGCCAACGGCCTTTGCCTGACCGATGATTTGGAAGCCGGACAAGAGGTTGACGTTCCCGACGGAATAACCGGTGACGCCAACGTGAAGGCTTACTACCGCGACCGCCGGCTGAATCCGGCTACGGCCGCAACTGCCGACGACACGGCAATTCTCGCCTTTGAAGGCATTGAATTTTGGGGCATTGAATATGACTTTATAGTTTCTTGATATGGCACGAACAATTGACACAATCTTCAACGAAATGGTGGCGCAGAAGAACGCCACACCAGCGCTCAACGAACTCACATCGTCGTCGGCCACGGCCATCTGGCGGCTGATGCTCTACGTGGTGGCCTTTGCCGTCCACGTGCTTGAGGTTCTTTGGGACGAGTACCGCAAAGAGGTTGACACGGCCATCGACGAGATGGTGCCGCACCGCCCGAAATGGTACCGCGACAAGACTCTGGCCTTTATGGCCGACAAAACGCTCATTCCCGACACCGACCAGTACGACACGTCGGCAATGGGTGAGGATGAGATTGCGGCAGCCCGCGTTGTGAAACACGCCACGGCCAACGAATCGGCCGAAGCGTCGGCTCTGATTATCAAAGTGGCTGGCGCCGACCCTAACGACAGCACCAAACGCGCACCGCTCACCGAAAGCCAGGCCACACAACTTGCGGCCTATCTGCACGAGATAAAAGACGCGGGTGTGCGAATCCAACTTGTCAACGAACAGCCCGACGAGTTCCGCTGCGCCGTTGACATCTACTACGACCCGACAAAAGAACCGACCAGCGTTCAGTACGACTGTGAGGACGCCATCCGCAACTACATTGAGAATCTGCCCTTCAACGGACAGTTCAGCAATATGGCCCTGATTGACGCCTTGCAGGCGGTTGACGGCGTGCGCATTGCCGAACTGCTGTCGAGCGAGAGCGCGCCAGCGGCGTCGGAGGCGTTTATGCCAATCAACGCATACATTATTCCTGCGGCTGGATATTTCCATTTGGCCGAGGCCACCATCAACATCTATCCTTACGCATTATGACACAGTACGGCATCAACTACGGACGTTTGGCGCTGGCCATTGTGCCTATCAAACTGCGCAAGCCGCTGCTGATGGCGCTGCTCAATGTGCTGCTGACTGGCGTGCGCCGCGCCGACAGCGTTTTTGGCCAGTTCCGCGCCGACACCAACTTCCGTCTCTATCACAATGGCCAGGTGTGCTACCTGAGAGCCGCGCTCAACGACAGTTTCGACTGGGAGCGCCGCCGCATCACCATCGACGACACGGGCGACTATCGCGAAAGCGTGATTATCTACCGCCGCGATGACCCAGTGCACTCTGTCTCGGTTCCCGTAAGAAACAACGGCGCAATCATCATCAACCGCCGCTCGATGACGATTGACGGCGCTCTCGACTTCACCGTCAGCGTGCCCGACGATGTGCGGCTCACCTATGGCGAGGCACAAATTCGCGCACTGATTGACCAGTTCAAACTTGCATCGAAACGTTACACCTTAAATTTCTATTGATATGAATAAAATAATCGGCAATTGTCTTGCATCGCAGAACAACGGCAGTTTCCCGCTCGACTGCGAGACACTTGACTATCTGCAAACCAACCGCGCGATGGCCGAAATGCTCGGAGCCATTGCTGGCGACAAAATCATTCTTTCGGGCTGCGCCGTTTCGGGCAACACGCGCTCGGCTGGCTACGTGTTTCTGAAAACAACCGACTACCCGCAGGGCGAGGTTCTTTACTTTGAGGGCGGCACGGGAGCGAACCTCTGCGTGTCGAAACAGAGCATTGGCGTGACAGCCAGCGCCACACCATACCCCAACGCCTACACCGAGCGCAAACTGGTTGCGGGACAAGGCGCCGAAACTTACGCGTGGGCCGATTTTGCGCCGCTCACCGACAAAACCAACCGCCAACTGCGCCAGGAACTGACGGCTCTGCAAACTGCCGTCAATGGTCTGTCGGCCGTTCCTGTCGGCTGCGTGATGATGTGGAGCGGAGCCACCGCCCCCGAAGGCTGGCACCTGTGCGACGGCGCACACTTGAACCGAGCCAACTATCCCGCGCTCTATGCCGTCATCGGCCACACATACGGCGGATATGCCGAAGACGATTTTTGCCTGCCCGATATGCGCGGCCGCTATGTTGCGGGAAAAGGAGCCAACGACTACAATTCACTCGGCGCAAAAGGCGGTGCAAACCGCGTTACGCTCGTGCCCGACGAAATGCCGTCGCACACGCACGGACTCGGAACGCTGAACTCGCGAGGAAGATTCGCTGCGGTTGACCAGCAGCACAGCTATGCCAACCCATACCAAGCCATCAAAGTCCTAAAGGGCTTCGACGAAGGCGGCAATGAAGTGGATGTGCGGTTCAACACCAGAATCCAAGGGCGCGGCGATAGTGACAGTTGGGGCGCTGTTTATGAGTATGACTGGTTTCGCGGCGTAACAGGCGGTTTGGGTTCCACTGGCGGTGACCAGTCGCACGAGAACCGCCCGCCGTTCATTGTTATGAATTACATCATCAAAATCGTATAAGTATGGCTAACACATCAAGAGAACAACTGAAGGCTTGGTTCCGCAGAGGAATGAAGCCGTTGCAGTCGCAGTTTGCGGCTTGGATAGATTCGTTCTGGCACAAAGACGACAGTATTCCAATGGCGTCAGTCGAAGGTTTGGACGAAGCGCTGAACAGCATCACCGTGCCCGTTGATGACACAATCAGCGACGAATCCGAAAACCCCGTTCAGAACAAGGTCATCAAAGAAGCACTCGACGGCAAGGCCGCCAGCGAGCACTACCACAACGAATATGCAGGGTTTGGCGACCTTGAGGACCTGCAAGCGCAGATTGACCTTCTGGCGCAGCGAGAGCCCGCCACCAAAGAGGTGGTGACAGTGGCCAACGCCGCCGCTCTTGAGGAGATTGCCGAGCCATCGACCGAGGTCATCTACAAGACACTCGACGAGAGCAAGCTCTACCTATGGAACGGCACACAGTTCGACGATGTGACAGGCCGAGCCGTCTATAACTACATCTACGTGGCCGACATCAGCGTTCTGCTGTCGCTCACGCTCGACGATGGTGTCTATTCAGTGCTGGTTGTGGAGGGC
>CAMJCK010000093.1:0-3522 GCA_946404125.1 uncultured Bacteroidota bacterium
AAACACGATTACGTTGGCATTGATTTTTCGATGGGAGAAACAATATGGAAATATTTCCCTTTCCCTGCATTTATGGCTCTTGTTGAAAATGGTATGCTCTATTTTACACGAGCCAAATGCTTCGCTGACCCCTACGAATTCCCTGTATTTGATGCAGATGCGGAAATACTCCGATTACCCAAAGAAACATACGAAGCAGAAATAAATAGATTTAAGGAGAATGCTTTTGTTAATAGTTGGCGTTTGTCTGATTGTGAATCGTTTGGAATGTGGAATGCATACGCCGATACAGCAACAGGAGTGGCGATAAAAACAGATGTAAATAGTCTTTTCTCTGCATTTAATGATGTTCCTGACAACAAAGACATTCTAGTTACGGCAGGAAAGGTGGATTATCTCGATAGCATCTATAAAGTGACGCAGCACTATGGTCGGCCTTTTAATTTCTACTATGTTGCTCTTTCAAAGACAAAACCTTACGAAAACGAAAAAGAGTTAAGATTGATATTTAATGATAATGATAAAGAAACACAAACAGATAGTATCGGTTTCATCATTAATACACAAACGCTAATAAAAGAAATATATGTTGGTTCATCAGCCAAACCCTATGTAAAAGACCTAATTGAGAAAATTTTAAATAAACACGGAATCAATGTAAATGTGATACAATCAATTGTCAAATAATTTAAAATTAAGAGTTTATGAAACATTTAATTTCAATCATTTTCGCCACCACGCTTGCAGGGCAAGTGTGGGCGTATAGTTCCCCAAATGGAGGTTTGAGTTATAGCATTGGGGCAACAGCGATGGTAACATATCAGAATGAGTATAGTTCAAATAACTATTACGGCCTAAAAACTCTTATTATCCCCCCAAAAATAACTTATAATGGAAACGAATATGTCGTTACTAAAATCGGTGAAAAAGCGTTTCACAGTTGCTATAGTCTGGAAATCATATTCATTCCCAATACAATAGAATTCATTGGTTACAATGCGTTTTATAGTTATAATGCAACAACCTATTGCGAGGTGGAAAGTAGACCGACAAGTTGGTTAAGCCTACCGCCGAATAATAATGTAGTATGGAATGCTCACTTATTAAACGGTATGATTTTTAAGATAACAAGCGATACGCCACCATACACAGCAAGTGCGGTTAAATATATTGGTGACAGCATTTCTTTCGAAATCCCATCAGTTATATTAGTAGACAGCATTGAGTATAAAGTAGTTGAAATAGGAGAAGAAACATTTAGTGGTTGCGAAAATTTGGAATCAGTAACCATACCTAATACCATTAAAAGTATAGGCAGTAATGCATTCAGTGGTTGCAGCAAACTGTCATCAATAACTATGGGAAATTCAGTTGTAAGCATTGGTAACAATGCATTCGATGGTTGCAGCGAACTGTCATCGATAACAATTTCAGAATCTGTCACACGCGTTGGAAGCGGAGTGTTCAGCGGTTGCGATAAATTGGATTACAATGTATTTGACAACGGTTGCTATGTTGGCAACGATGAAAACCCGTATATGGTTTTGTTTATGCCTAAAAAGCAGGATATTACATCGTGTGCCGTGCACAACAAATGTAAGATTATTAGTGGCAGCGCTTTTAGCAGTTGCAGCAATCTTGCAACAGTAACAATTCCTGAATCGGTTGCGACGATTGGCAATGGAGCGTTCAACGGTTGCAATAGTTTAACAAATGCTGAATTTGCAAGCATCAGTAGTTTGTGCGGAATAGTTTTTGAAAATTATGATGCCAATCCATTGTACTATGTCCATCGCTTATACATTGGTGGTAAGGAAATGACAGAACTGTCCATCCCTAACACAGTTACAGCCATTGGCAATTATGCTTTTTCTGGGTGTAATAATCTAAAATCATTATTCATTCCTAATAGCGTTAAAAGTATCGGTGTCAACGCATTTGACGGTTGCAAAAGTTTGAAATCTTTAACCATTCCCAAAAACGTTGAGTACGTTGGTGACAATGCGTTTAATTATTGTGACAGTTTAACGGCAGTAACAACAGAAAGCAATGCCGACTTCAGCAAAACTGCAATAACATTTAAAAATGGTGACCTTCGTTACAAAGTATTGAATAAAGAAACAGTTGAGGTTTATGGAGCAACCATCGCATCTATATTTAATTATGGAGAGGGGGGATTAGGAAACACATATATAACAATACCCACAATAGTAACTGCGGGCAATACTTATAACGTTGTAAGCATTGGCGCATCTGCATTTTACGGCAAGAGAATTGAATCCATCACAATTGCAAATACAATTAAAAGCATTGGAACTCGTGCGTTCGCCAGTTGCGCTAATTTGAGAACTGTGACTATTCCCGAGTCGGTTTTAACCATTGACACGCTTGCTTTTGACTATTGTAATTACATTGAAACTCTGAATTTTAACACCAATGCCATCGGTGCGCATTTTGCAGGGAAAACAAGTCTTAAAACATTGCATATTGGTGAGGCGGTTACAAGTATCAGTACCAATTCTTTCAACGGTTGCGACAAATTGGTTAATGTGATAAGCGCAGCCACTACGCCCCCAACATTGCCCGATGGAGACCCATTCATAAAAGCAGACACCATTTATGTCAAGGCAGAAAGCGTTGAAGCATATCAAACCGCACCATATTGGAAGCGCAAAGTGATTCTTCCATACACGCCTATTACTATAAAGAACGCCATCGACACGGTCGGTGCAATCAAAGGTAATCCTTTCATCTTGGGCGAGAAGGGTACAACTCTTACTGCTATTCCTGCTCAAGGATATCACTTCACAAAGTGGTATGACGGCAACACCGACAATCCGCGCAAATTTACAACAGCAACCAATGCTGAAATTACCGCATCGTTTGAGAAGCATACAATTGTTGTAGATTCTGCGGTAGCAGCAACTTGTTCAGCCACAGGTTTAACAGAAGGCTCTCATTGTTCGGTTTGCGGAATGGTAATTAAAGAGCAAATTTCGATTGGTATGACTTCACACCATTGGGTTGTTGATTCCGCTGTGGCTGTAACTTGTACTACTACAGGTTTGTCAGAAGGTTCGCATTGCGATGTGTGCGGTTTTGTTCGAAGTCGGCAATATGAATATCCTGCATTGGGTCACGAGTTTTCAAACTACGTTTATAACAACGATGCCACTACAATTGCCGATGGTACTGAAACGGCCACTTGCTGGCGTTGCGGTGAAACCGACACCCGTGTAGCACAAGGCACAAAATTGGCAACAGCCATTTCAGAACCCGCCGCGAATAATTTGCAGGTTTACGCCCACGGCAACACCATCATTGTTGAAAACGCCACCGAAGAAATCCGCGTTTACAACGCAATGGGCGCATTGGTCGATAGGGACGTGGCGTGCCGCGTCCGTGCAGAAATCAATGTCAACGGCGCAGGCGTTTACATTGTCAAGGTTGGCTATGTAACGAAACGGGTTATGGTGAATTGAAAAGCGGAAATATGCATACAAAAAGCCACCCAACAAGGTG
>CAMJCK010000094.1:0-3371 GCA_946404125.1 uncultured Bacteroidota bacterium
TAATGATGAAAGGAAGTATCAGCAGAATAAGAGTTATTAAGGCAAGAATTCCGTTAGTGTCTTCTCCTTCATCGGGCCACGCAATTATTCCGCAGATGAATGCGGGCACGTAACATATTCCAAACAAGGTGGCAGTACGTGATGATATTTGATTATTCGTACTGGAATAGAGGTTCTCTGCATTAATACGAATTGCTGTCTTCTCACACAAGTAGTCAAATATGTCGTTATAGGTCAATCCATATACGTCAAACGTAGGTAACCCTTTCAAATCGGGCTCCTTTTCTAAATCCTTCTCTGATTTCAAATACTTTACCAATGAACACAATGGATAGTGCTCAAACAATTTATTTGTGTCGTATTTGGATGCCATTTTCATACTTTAATTATTTCAACAGTTTCCTATTTCCCACTTCTTCCAGCACAGTCATTTGTTGGATGGCTATCTTGTTGAGTTTGTGCAGGCGGTCGTGTTGAGGGATGCCCTCATTGATAAACACCGCATTGAGATTTTCCATATTGGAGAGGCAGATAAGCTGGTTTATCGTGGCATAGTCGCGCATATTGCCTTTCTTGCCGGGATTGGCATCGCGCCACTCTTTTGCTGTCATCCCGAAGAGAGCGACATTCAAAACGTCCGCCTCCTCAGCATAGATAAGCGAGCTGTGGTAGGCATCCACCTCGTCGGGCACAAGGTTGGCGCGCACAGCGTCGGTGTGTATATGGTAGTTGATTTTTGACAGTTCCCTCTTCGCCGACCAACCAATCGCCTTCTGCTCCTCCTCTTTCAGCCGCTGGAACTCTTTGACGATAAAAATCTTGAACTCGGGGCTAATCCACATAGCAAACTCGAAGGCAATATCTTTGTGGGCATATGTGCCACCGTAGCGTCCTGCTTTGGCTTGAAGACTGATGGCATTGGTACGAGAAACAAACTCCTTGACACTTATCTTGAAACTGTTAAGACCTGCCTGATTTCTAATTGTGGCGAATTCGCCATAATTAAAATCGGGGTTGTAGACCTTCTCCCAGATGCCGATATACTCAAGTGTGTTGCGGTTGCGAAGCCAGTCGGTGACAAAGAAATCTCCATCCTTTGCCTGCAGCATATCGGTGAGACAGATATAATCCTCCTCACCTTGCTTGATGACGGTAATGGGAGTGTCTTGAACTATAAGTGTCTTCTTTGCCATTGTCTATTTTTTGAATGTTATTTCATCTGTTTTCTATTTCCCACTTCTTCCAGCACGGTCATTTTCAGAGATGATGACATCCAGGTTGTAGTATTCAATCTGTCGCATCACCTGCCGGCCGCTCTCCATTTGAACTGTTGCATTTTTTGCAACGGTTGCCTCTTTCTTTAGCTCTCCCTCAGTATAAATATTACGTATATGACGGGAAATAACCGACTTATCCCTATCAAACAGCATAGCCATCTGGTTGAGGTTCAACCATACGGTTTCTGCCTCCATCCGCACCTCAATGCTGATGGAATTGTTAGGCTGATATAGTATTATCTCTCCGTTATTCATTTTATTCTTGTTTTTTTCCCCGTTTTGTAATTTGGCACTCGCGAGTGCCAAATCAATTATTTCAGCAGTTTCCTATTTCGTTTGTTTTCCGCTACGCTATCGAATGTTTTTCGACATTGCTTCCATTCGGTCGCGATGTCCACCGGACATTCTTCACGTCTTCCAGCACGGTCATTTTGCTTTCTTTGTTCTTCTCTTCAGGGATTTCTTTTCATCGGATACCAGGCGACGTTCTATTTTCTTCACGTTTAGCACCAGCACCTATGGTGACCATTTTGCTGACGTCAGCAAAATGGTCGGAAACAGACAGCCCTACATTCCCACAAGCAACCTTAGCTTTTTCAATCACGCTCTGGAAGTTCCTCCATTGGGCATAACCTAACAGCCCACAAAGCACCCTTGCACTCCAGCACTCTACGCCGTCAACTATTATGACAGCTTTTTCAAATTGACCGAACAAAGCTTCAATATCTTCCCGTTTCATCCTACTCTCCTATTGATTAATCACCTATAAATTAATTCATTAAACACGAAACACATTTTAAAATTGGATTACAAATATAATAATATTTACTGAAATAACAGATTTTATATGACCGATAATTCACAAAATTCATCCAATCGCAGGTGAATCAAAGCGTAAACGTTATGTAGCAAAGCGTTTAGTACTTTGTGGTTGTCGGAGAATGCACAATCCGTTTTGACTATATTTTTGATTTTCTCCGATAATAATCTTAGAAACCGAGCTATTCGATAAACCAATATTCCAAGTTCATCATACAAACGTCAAAATACTAATACTTTACGACTTTTCACAGACAAAGTCTAAATTCGTAATTAAAAAATCTTATAAGAATTTTTAATTATACTGTAAAATTCTGATATTGGGTTGTCCTTCCCAACGCTATCAATCGAATGGGCTCAGGCTAATTCTGGAAGCCGAAGACCATAGGTAGGTTGCCGGCGAAGAGCTTGACGGCCATAGCCAAAAGGATGACACCGAAGAACTTGCGCAGCACATAGATGATGTCGGCACCCAGCCAGTGGGTTATCTTGTCGAGATAGCGCAGCACGAGAAAATCGATGACAATATTGGCGGCAAGGCCAATCATAATGTTAACCGTCGCATACTCGGCGTGCAGCGAGATGAAAGCAGTTATGGCCCCGGGTCCTGCAATGAGCGGAAAAGCAATGGGAACGATGCTGGCACCCGACGACGTGGGCTCGTTCTTGATTATGTCGCGACCCAGAATCATCTCGAAGGCAAGGATGAACAGCACCACCGAGCCGGCAACGGCAAACGATGGCATATCGATGCCGAAAAGGTGCAGCAACGCGTCACCCAAAAAATAGAAACCGATGAAGAGAATCAAGGCGGCGATGGTGGCCTGGAAAGGCTTGATTTTCGACCCCTTGTCGCGCATCGAAACAAAGATGGGTATGGAACCGGTGATGTCGATGATGGCGAACATCACAAGGAAAGTACTGAAGATTTCAACAATGCTTATCATTTTGATTTCGAATTATTTTAAAGATATTTGTAGGCTAAAACGACCAGCAGAACCTGAACAATAAGAATGCCCGGAACGCCGTAACGGAACTTGTTATGCTGTGTCTTGTGGCGGAAGAGGTGCATCGCAAGGAGGGCCGCAGGGCTGCCGCCGAGGACGGCAAGCAGCAGCAGCGACGCCTCACGCACACGCCAGTGCTTGTGGCGAGCCTTGTACTTGTCTATGCCATAGGTGACGAAAGTCAGCAGGTTGATGGTCAGCAGGTAATATATGATAATCGCCACATTCATTTTTCCTCATTTTGCGTTGCAAAAGTACACTTTTTTTG
>CAMJCK010000095.1:0-3347 GCA_946404125.1 uncultured Bacteroidota bacterium
TAAAGCAACTGTAAACCCACTGTAAAAAACTTTACACTTTTTTACACTTTACAAATTATTAAAATTACTGTAAATCAATAAAATAAAACTTTGGCACGCACCGTGTAATAGTTGTGGCACAAGAGTTTTGTAAAACATTTTAAAACAAAAATATTAACTACTAAAACTTACAACTATGATTACAACAACTATCAGAATCGAATCGTGGCGCCGTAGCGGACGCAACAATATGCTACAGAACCGTCACAATCGCTTGGCGGGAGCGTCAGTTAGAATAGCAAAAACCGCAAAACACTAACTTAAAACTTTGAAAACATAAAATTTATAACAATAAAAACATAAAACTATGATTACTACAACTATCAGAATTGAATCGTGGCGCCGCAGCGGACGCCGCTCAATGCAGCAAAACCGTCGTACAAACATCGCGAAAGCGCCGATAATGGGAATGAGAACGGTGAAGTGTTGAATTTAATGGTGAATCGGTGTCCCGATAGCTATCGGGATGGTGAATCGGGGGGGTGGAAAGCAAAATGACTACGGACTTCAGACAACAGTCAATTAACAATTACGTGGCTTGCGGTCTGCTTCCAACCCCCAACACCTAACACCTAACACCAATATCTTATAACTTCGAAAATTAATAACTTGTTCAGACGTGCCACGGCGCGTCTCTACTAAAAACAAACTGAAATGATTTCATTATTTCGAAAAGGCAAAACGACACGCGCGTCGTTCATAATCAACACTTTGGGAATGGGTGTAGCCATTGCGGCGTTCTACATTCTGGCGGTGCAGGTGCATTTTATGTTCACCTACAACAAAAATCTGCCCGACCACGAGAACATTTATGCAATGCACGTTCCGCGGTTTAGCGGCGAGGGGCGTATGACATCGATTAGCCGACCGCTGGCCGAGCGGCTCATCAGCGAATTGCCCGAGATTGCCGCGGGTGGCGAGTTCGGACCGTGGGGTCAGAGTTGGCGCAGTTACAGCCTTCAGCCCGAGGGCGAGCACGGCAGCGCCGAAAACGGGTTTCCGCGCAATTTGAACACCCAATTTACTTATGTGACGAAACCGACCATCGAAATACTTGGTTATGAGTTTATTCAAGGCTCGTGGGCGGCTATGGAAGGCGACGACCGCCATCTGGCCGTTTCGGAATCGCTGGCAAAGAAATTCGACCTGCAGGTGGGCGACATCATTCAAGAGAACGCCGACGATGGCAAGAAAATGTGCGAGGTGGTGGCCATCTTTAAAGACGCGTCAAAAAACAGCGACCTTGAGAGGTTCGACGTTTTGTGCGACATTGGCAATGTGTGCATCGACAATTGGGGCGAAGGCAGTTTCACCTATTTTGTGAAACCCACTGCCGGACTTACACCCGACGACCTTGACCGCGCCGCCGACACCCGTCTGCGCCGCGCCTTGACCGAGGGCGGTTTCTTCCCCGAATGGTTCGGCACTGCTGAAAACGACGAGGAACTTGAAGAGGCTATGGGTGAGGTGAATGTCAAATTCATTCCCATTGCCGACCTATATTTTTCCGAAATAGGGTCGAACTATATGCGCCAAGGTAACAAGGGTATGGCCTACGGTTGGATTGCCATCGCTTTGCTCATCTTGTTTGTGGCCATCATCAACTATGTGAATATGTTTTTTGCGCTGGTGCCGGTGAAAATGCGTGGCATCAACACCCGCAAGATATTGGGCAGTAGCCGCACGAGCCTGACAATGGGCGTGGTGTCGGAGGCTGTGGCAATGACGGCCGTGTCGATTGGACTGGCGGTTGTGCTTTTGCTGATAATGCAATCGACAACCTACGCCGGGCTGCTGGCCTGTAGCGTGTCGATAGTCCGAAACGCAGGCGTGGCCTTGATTTGCGGCATTGGCGCCATTGTGGTGGCCGTAGGTTCGAGCCTTTACCCGGCGCTCTACATCACATCGTTTGAGCCGGCGTTTGCGCTCAAGGCGAATTTCGGTGCAAGCCAAACAGGCAGAACTCTGCGCTATGCGCTTGTTATGGTGCAGTTTACGGTGGCCATCGCCTTCATTATTATGACAATTTTGGTCGATATTCAGAACCGATTCCTGCTGAAACACGATATGGGCTTCGACCGCGAGAACATTGTGGTGGCGCACGTGTCGAACAAAGTGGGCAACGAGACGACCACCGTTGAGTCGGCGCTGAAACAGAACCCGCAGGTGAAAGACGTGGCGTGGGGTGACGGCAGGTTAGTGTATTGGGGACGAATGTCGTGGGGACAAACGATTGACGGCAACAATTGTATGTGGGAACTGTATCCGTGCTCGTGGAATATGCTTGATTTTCTGGGAATTGAAATTGTCGAAGGCCGTAACTTCACAAAGGCCGACACGCAAACCGAGACCGGCGTAATGATTTTCAACGAGACGGCCCGCAATCAGTACAACTTCACGCCCGGTAAACTGTTGACAGGACACGCCAAGAAAGACGCCGAGATTGTCGGTATCTGCAAAGATTTTAACGCCTGGCCAATGAGCCAAGCCGTCCGCCCGTACTGCTTCTACGTTTGGGGCGACAACGGCTATCGTCCTTGCACCGAACTGTTTGTACGCACGACCGCGAGCGCCGATATCCGCGAGGTTTTCAAACACATTGAGCAGACCGTTATGAGTTTCGACGAGAAACTCACCACAGAGGACATCAACGTGCATTTGTTCGACAACGACTTGCAACAACTGTACAACGACGTCAAACGATTTGCAAAAGTGACTCGTATGCTGTCGATTATCACCATCATCATTGCGCTGCTGGGCGTGTTCGGGCTGGTGCTGTTCGAGACCGAATACCGCCGCAAGGAGATTGGCATCCGCCGCGTGAACGGCGCCACCATTGCCGACGTTCTGCGAATGTTCAACCGCCGCTATGTGCTGATTGTGCTGGCTTGCTTCGGCATTGCCGCGCCTGTCAGTTATGTGGTCATAAGCGCCTATCTGCAGCAGTTCGCCTACCGCACGGCCATTCACTGGTGGGTGTTTGTGCTGTCGCTCGTGGCTGTAATGGCCATCACAGTGACCATTGTGACACTGCGCTCGCTGCGCGCCGCCACAAGCGACCCTGTGGAATCGTTGAGGACGGAGTAATGGTGAATCGGTGAATTGAAGTTGAGAAAGTTTAGAAAGTTTAGAAAGTTGAGAGAGTTGAGAAGGTTTAGAAAGTTGAGAGAGTTGAGAAGGTTTAGAAACTAAACTCTCTCAACCTTCTAAACAGCGAAGCGCTTAACCTTCTAAACCCTAAACAGCAAAGCCTCCGATAGCTATCGGGATAAACTCTAAACTTTTAAAAAACTTAATACTTACAACAA
>CAMJCK010000096.1:0-2960 GCA_946404125.1 uncultured Bacteroidota bacterium
TTGCGGCCACCGCGGTTGTTGCGTCCGCCTCGGTGGAAATGGCGGTTCTGCTTGCGTTCAGCCGTTTCGGGCTTATACTCGGGTGCGGCGTCGAAACCTTCGGGCAACGCAGGCTTTTCTATCTCGTAACCAATCAGTTTCTCGATTTTGGCAAAGCGTTGCACATCCTTCGGGTTAATGAGCGTTATGGCCTCGCCTGTTGATTTGGCGCGGGCGGTACGGCCAACGCGGTGCACATAATCCTCGGGGTCGCGGGGCACATCGTAGTTCATAACCAAACCGATATTATCAATATCGATACCGCGCGAGACAATGTCGGTAGCCACCAAAACCGAGAATTTGCGGTTGCGGAAATCGAGCATCACAGCCTCGCGGTCGCACTGCTCAAGGTCGCTGTGAATGGCGCGCGCATCGATTTTTGCGCGGCGCAGGTCCTGCACAAGCGTTTTCACGGTGCTCTTGGTCGAAGCAAAAATAATGACGCTGTCTAAATCCTTGCTTTTCAGTATGGTTGCAATCAGTTTGTTCTTCTGCTCATCGTAAGCCATATAAGCCGTCTGGCGCACGCCCTCGGCGGGTTTTGAAATTGCAATGTTAATCTCAACTGGATTTGTCAGGATTGCGCTTGCTAACTGCCTGATTTTGGGCGGCATAGTGGCCGAGAACATCAGTGTCTGGCGCTGTTTTGGCAGATAGGTGATTATGCGTTTGATATCATCGACAAAACCCATATCGAGCATCTTGTCGGCTTCGTCAAGTATCAGATATTCAAGACTATCGAGTTTTACATAGCCAAGATTCAAGTGCGAAAGCAGACGGCCGGGCGAAGCAATGAGCACGTTGGCACCGCTCTCGATAGCCGAGCGCTGCTGGTCCCAAACACCGCTGTCGCTGCCGCCGTAAATGCCCACAGACTCAACACCGCAGAAATAGGCGAATCCCTGGAATTGCTGGTCAATCTGCATCACGAGTTCGCGTGTGGGGGCAAGAATCAGAGCCTTGATTTTTTGCTCGCGCTTTGTCGTCAAATGGTGCAGAAGCGGCAGAATGTAGGCCGCTGTCTTGCCCGTTCCGGTTTGGGCGCAGGCAATCATATCGCGCTTGTCGAGCGCCTGCGGAATCACCTGTTCCTGCACAGGCGTCGCTTCGTCGAAGCCCATTGCATCGATACCTTCAAAAACTTCGGGATTTAAGTGTAAGTCTGCGAATTTCATTTATAAGTTCTAAGTTTTTTAGTTTTAAGTTTAAAGTTGAAGCACTGCGCTGTTGAAATTGTTGAGTAAAGTGTAAAGTATAATGAGTAAAGTTTTTGTTTTCAATTAAATATGTGATTCAACCAATATCTCTCTTTCAACTTTACTCTTTACACACTTAACTTTACTCTTTAAACTTTATCTCTTTCATTATCAACTGTGTTCCACCGCGCATCTCGTCAACGTAGGCCGAAGCCTTCTGTCCGGCTCGCTTGCAGTCGTCGGGATTGGCGAAATAATGGTCGAAAGCGCGAGCAAGTTGCTCATAATCAGATATGCTGATAGCGGCGCCACGCTCAATGAGTTGGCAGGCTTCGCGGAATTTGTGATATTTTGGGCCGAAAACCACTGGCACACTGTAGGTTGCGGCTTCGAGCGTATTGTGGATTCCCTTGCCAAATCCGCCGCCAATATAGGCCAACTGTCCGTAGCGGTAGAGCGACGAGAGTAGACCTATGCAGTTTATAATCAGTACGTTTGCACCGTCAACTTTCGATTCATCGGCTTGCGCGTCGGTGTAGCGCACAACCTTACCTGTGCACGAACTCTCGACACGGCTGACATTGGCTTCGGTGGTCTCGTGCGGTGCGATTATCATCTTGATATTGTGCTCGTTAGCATAACGACAAAGCAATTCTTCATCGCCAATCCACGTGCTGCCTGCAACCAAAACCTTATCGGCATCGGCCACAAAACGCTCGATAATAGGCTGTGGTTTAGCCTGTTGCACAAGGTCGTAAACGCGGTCGAAGCGGGTGTCACCGCCAATCTGCACATTATTGATTCCGATTCCTGCCAAAAGTTGCTTCGAGTTTTCGTCTTGAACAAACAGCAAAGTGAAGAATTTCAGCATTTTGCGATACCATCCGCCGTACCATTTGAAAAACGCCTGCTGCGGACGGAAAATCGACGAGAAGACGTATGTCGGCACACTGGCTTTGTGCAACTGGTTCAGGTAGTTATACCAAAAATCGTACTTAATGAAGAGTGCAGCTTTCGGCTTGACAATCTGCATAAAACGGCGGGCGTTGCGGCGCGTGTCGGCCGGCAGGTAGAAAATGTAGTCGGCGCCGGCGTAGTTCTTGCGCACTTCGTAACCCGACGGCGAGAAGAACGTGAGCAACACGGCGTAATCGGGGTGCTTGGCCTTAAATGCTTCAATGACAGGCCTTCCCTGCTCAAACTCGCCAAGCGACGACGAGTGAAACCAAACAACCGGCTTGCTGCCGTCGATTTTTGCGGCCATCTGCGAAAGCAAACCCTTGCGGCCGCGAATCCACAGCCGCGCCTTCTCGTTGAACGGCGCAACCACGCGGATTAAAAACGTGTAAACCCTGATACTCAGGTTGTAAATGAATGTCATTGCTCTTTTTGTTTCGGCCGCAAATATACGGCAGCGTATCGTGAAAAACACCCCTTAAAGGCCGTTTTTGAGCAAATTTTATCAACCTGAGGGTGTGAAAGAGTCCGAACATCGACGAATCTATTTCGCAGATTGCCAAGTCGGATTTTTTCTTTAGACGTAATTGCCGCACATCTAATTATGCTATTTTTGTAAGATATAGAAATGCAAAAGGCGATATAATTTTCTAATAATCACAAAAATAAAACATATGAAACCACTAAAACTCTTGTGCCTGGCCGCCATTTTCGCAGGCTGCACAGCCAAAAACGCCGACGAGCAACTAATCGACCAACTCTACAACC
>CAMJCK010000097.1:0-2959 GCA_946404125.1 uncultured Bacteroidota bacterium
TTCTGGAAGCAGTTCCTGAGCGGAATTTTCATTGTGATTGTGATGACCGGGCTCGACCAAGATATGATGCAGAAAAACCTGAGCTGCCGCAATCTGAAGGACGCTCAAAAGAATATGTACTGGTACGGATTCTCGTTTATACCTGTCAATCTGCTGTTTATGGCGCTTGGCGCGATGCTTTACATCTTTGCCGCCCGCAACGGAATTGCCATTCCCGAGCAGACCGACAACCTTTATCCGATGCTCGCCACGCAGGGCTATCTGCCGCAGGTGGTGGCGCTTTTCTTTGTCGTGGGGCTTGTGGCGGCGGCCTATTCGTCGGCCGATTCGGCGCTCACCGCACTCACCACGGCCTTCTCAATCGATATTCTTGAAATTGAAAAGCGCAACCTTTCGCCCGATGGGCAGACGCGGCTCCGCAAGCGCGTCCACATTGCCATTGCGGCGGTGGTTGCGTTGGTCATCATCATCTTCAACCGCTTGAACGACCGCAGCGTCATCAGTGCCATCTACACCATTGCAGGCTACACCTACGGCCCGCTTCTGGGCCTCTACGCTTTCGGGCTGTTCACCAAAAAAACTGTCCGCGACCGCTGGGTGTGGATTGTGGCGGTGGTGTCGCCGTGCATCTGCATTGTGCTCAACTGGCTTGCGCCGATGCTGCTCAACGGCTACAAAATGGGTTACGAACTACTTATTATAAATGGGGCGCTCACGTTTGCCGGACTGTGGATTTTGCAGAAAAAAAACATTTCCGCGCAACCTTAGGCTACCCTGCAGAGTCATATTAACGCAACTGATTGAAATTTGAAATGACTGGAACTGATTTCGACGAACTGGTCAGGCTATGCAAGAAGAAAAGTACCGCCGCCCAGCAGCAACTCTACAAACTGCTGGCGCCCAAGCTTTTCGGTGTGTGCCTGCGCTATGCCGGCAATCGGACCGAGGCCGAGGATATTTTGCAGGATGGGTTTGTGAAGATTTTCACGAAAATCGGGCAATTCGACTTCAAGGGCTCGTTCGAGGGGTGGGCTCGCCGGGTGGTGGTCAACTGCGCACTGACGCACTACCGCCGCGAGAGCAAGCTCTGCGCCGTGGCCGACATTGCCGAATACGATACGCAGCTTTCGCCCGACGACGTGCTGAGCGTTATTTCGAGCAACGAGCTGATGCAGATGGTGCAGCAGCTCACGCCGCAGTATCGCACGGTGTTCAACCTTTACGCCATCGAGGGGTTCTCGCACCAGGAGATTAGCAAGATGCTGAACATCTCGGAAGGCACATCGAAATCGAACCTGTCGCGCGCGCGATGTATGTTGCAAGAGAAGGTGGAAGCCCTTTACGGCAGCCGCCGGAAGAATGTGTAATTATTTGATAGTTGATTGATTATGACTACGAACAACATCGACAAGATTTTTAAGAGCGGCCTTGAGAACCACTCTGCTGAAGTGCCCGAATCGGTATGGGAACGTGTTGAACAACAAGTCAGCGGCCGCTCATCGAACCGCCGCGTTTGGCTTGCCGCCGCATCGGTGGCACTGCTGCTGGGCGTGGGGGCCGCCTGGCTCTCAACCGGCGATGCCCAGCCTGGTGCTCCAACTGCTGGAACTGTGATTGATACGGTGGCAGTGCCTCAGCCCGCCGCCGCGCAAATCGATTTTGCGCCAAGCTACGCCGACAGCGCGGTGTATGTTGGGGAGTAGAGGCAAGTCGGGTAGAGCACATCGCCGTCCCCCCCCGAGCTTCTGGCGCCTGAATTGTGTAATGAGCAAACTTGCAGAGATGCGGTTTGCTCATTTTTTTTCAAAATCCTACCTTGTGCGCGTATTTTGCACATCCGAGATTTCCCTTTGCGGGAATAATCTTTACATTTGTCGAACTACATTGCAGAACTTCAAAAACTTAACATTCAAAAAATGGCACTAAATCAGTACGCAAAATATTTCTGGCTTATCAGGACAATCTACGAAGCCAAACGCATAACACTCAAAGAGATACAGCAACGCTACTTCGAGCGTTTTCAAGACACGCTGCCGCGCCGCACCTTCTGCGACTGGAAGGATGCCGTTGAGGATATGCTCGACATCAATATCGAGTGCGCCACCAAAGGCGGATACACCTATTATCTTGATAATGATATGGATGAATTCCACCGCTGGCTGCTCGACGCGATGTCGGTGAACGACACGCTGCTCGACAACAAATCGCTCAGCGACCGCATTCTGCTTGAGGACATTCCGTCGAGCCAGACATTTCTGGCCACTATTCTGCAGGCGATGAAGGAAGGCAAAGTGCTGGAAGTCACGCATAAAGGGTTCAGCAGCGACGATGAGAAATCTTTCAGTCTGAAACCCTATTGCGTGAAATTGTTCAAGCAGCGTTGGTATGTGGTTGGCAAAAACGATTACGGAGCGGGCGGCGATAACATCCGCATCTATAGCCTCGACCGTATCATCGGTATCAATCTGACTAATAAAAAGTTCACCCATCCAAAAGATTTCGACCCCAAAGTTTATTTCCGCGGAAGCTTTGGTGTCATTCTCGATTACGATTACAAGATTGAGACCGTGCGGCTGAAGGTCGATGCCAGCCAGGCCAACTATCTGCGCTCGCTGCCGCTGCACCCGTCGCAGGAGGAGGCGGAGCGCCACGACGACTACAGCATCTTCACCTTGCGGGTGCGCCCCACTTACGATTTCATTCAGGAATTACTTCGCAACGGCGACACACTTGAGGTGGTTGCTCCCGAGTGGCTCCGCAACACACTGGCTGAAAAAGCCCGGAAAATGTGGGAGAGGAACAAGTGAATGTTGTTTGTGCGCAAATCTCGTATCCGCTGAAAAAACGTTTTGCACTTTCGCCAAAAATCATTTATTTCGTTGCGTTAATAAAAACAAAATGGTAAACAATTTGAACAGCAAACAGTGGTGGTGGCGCCAGTCCGAAATTAAAGTGGAGG
>CAMJCK010000098.1:0-2845 GCA_946404125.1 uncultured Bacteroidota bacterium
CGCTCCTGGCTATACCACGTATATCTATAAGAAGGGCATATAATCTGAGCATTATCTGGCTCCACTAACCCTGCACACATTCTCGAAAACATTACGATTTTCGATTTTGAACTCACCGACGAGGAGATCTAACATCGTGCGGCAACAATGCGCAGCAATGCACAAGCACGCCTAATGGCATCGCAATCGAAAAACAAGGCGTTTTCTCGTCGGGCGGACGTGTTACCGAACCCGTTGAAGGCGAATACGACCCTACTCAAAATTGGCTCGATATGACGCGCAAAGGAACAACTTCGCACGTTGACCACGCCAACACATTCTATCAGATTCCCGCCGACGGCAACGGTTTGCCGATGGTTTTTCTGCACGGCTACGGACAATCGAGAACAGGTTGGCAGTCAACACCCGATGGCAGGGAAGGCTGGTCGGACATTTTCTTGAAAAAAGGACATTCCGTTTTTCTTGTTGACCAACCTCGCAGAGGTGCGGCAGGCTCCACAGTGGAGATGACCAAAGATGCACTTGATGCCGACGGAACAAAATATCGTCCCGGCGAACAGGCTTGGTACACTCATTTCAGAATAGGACGAGTTGCGCCTGAGCGTTACGACGGATCTCAATTTCCCGCAGGAGATGCGGCTCAGACACAGTTTTTCTGTCAGATGACACCAAACACAGGCAGTTACGACGAGAAACTCTTTGGTACTGCACTGTCAGCGGTACTGTCTGATGTTCACCAACTTACAGGCAAAAAGTCGATTTACATAACCCATTCACAAGGCGGTCGCGTTGGTTGGCAGACCGACACCGAAAATATTGCCGCAATTGTGGCAGTAGAACCCGGCGGTGCACCTGAAATTGGCAGCGACGAATACAAAAAATTTCTTGCCGCCAAAACTCCAATGCTTTTCCTTTTCGGAGACTACATCGACAACGGTCCTCAGGACATAATGTCAACGGGATTTTGGCAGACGGTTTTGAAACAATGCCGCGATTTTGCCGAGCAATACGTCAAGGACGGCGGCGTTGCTGATGTAATCCACCTTCCCAAACATAACATCCACGGCAACAGCCACTTTATGTTTCAAGAAATGAACAACAAAGAGATTGCCGACTTGGTAGAGGAGTGGATAGCGGAGCATGTGCAGAAGTAGCACAAAATATCGTTTCCCCGAATTTTTGGTTATCAAAACCGCAAAATGTATAACATTATTTTCTGCCGTTCTCGTTATATTTGTATCGTAAAATACTAAAAATTAAGATATTGCAATTGTGAACCATTGTATAACAATATAGTATTTCGGTGTAAACAATTGAACTGTAGAATTTTAAATATTAAAACAAAATTTATTATATTATGAAAATCAAATATTTATGCATGTCTCTGATTGGGGCGTTAACCATTGTGGGTTGTCAGGATAGTAAAGAAAACAATATCAAAGATATGAACACATTGACATTCAATGAGAAACAGGCGGCTTGTATGTCGGCCATCGCCTGCAATGAGGCACAGGGCGACCTTGTGTCGCTCGAATCGGCCATTCACAACGGTTTGGAAGCCGATTTGACAGTAAGTCAGATTAAAGAAGCGCTTTCGCAACTCTATGCCTACACGGGCTTTCCGCGTTCGCTCAATGCGCTGGGCGTGTTGCAGCGTGTGGTGGGCGACAGACAAGCGAAAGGCGTGAAAGTGCTGGCGGGCAGCGAGGCATCGGCTCTGCCAAAGGATTACGACGCACTGAAACAGGGCACCGAGGTGCAGACCCAACTCACTGGACAGCCGTTCAACTACGAGTTCAGCCCTGCCGAGGATTATTACCTGAAGGCGCATCTGTTCGGCGACATCTTTGCCCGCGACATTCTCACCCACGCCGACCGCGAATTGGTTACGGTGAGCGCCCTTGCGGGACTGGAAGGCGTTGAGCCACAACTGAATGCGCACGTTCGTGGGGCACACAATATGGGTGTTACCGACGAACAACTGCAACAGATTCCTGTGGCGTTGGCGGCGAATGGTTGCAAGGCGGCCGCGTCGAGGGCGCTGAAGGCCGTGAACGCGTTATTGGGCGTTGAGGACAACAGCCGCAGCGAGTACGACCAAGTTGACCTGAAATCGTATTGGCGGCGTGGCAACCCGAACGACGCATACGCACAATACTTCACGGGACGCAGTTACGTGTCGCCTTACGGCGAAAGTGTTGTGAATGTGACCTTTGAGCCTGGTTGCCGCAACAATTGGCACGTGCATCACGGTGCCGTTCAGGTGCTGATATGCGTCTATGGTCACGGCTGGTATCAGGAATGGGGCAAGCCCGCGGTGGAACTCAAGGAAGGCGTGGTGATTGAAGTGCCCGAAGGCGTGAAACACTGGCACGGTGCCGCCAAAGGCTCGTGGCTGCAACATCTGACATATCACAAAAACCTGCAACCTAACCCGACTAACGAGTGGCTGGAAGCGGTGAGCGAGGAAGAGTATGGAAAATTGAAGTGATGAGTTTCTAACAAGAATTTCGGGCGGGAACTTGCAAATAAATAATGTTTCCGCCCGAATTGTTAAACTTGAATGCTTAATTGTAGTGTAGCCTCATATATTCTTCTCGGTTATTTTCTCTAGTATATTCTTCATCTACTTCTTTAATACACAGTTCTGCCCACTTTCCAACTTCGACCCTTGGGTGTTTAATAATTTTCTCAAGACATTCTTTTCGTCGTTCAAGTAGCGGTATCACGCTCCCCGACCAAGCAAATGAGCACATATTAGCATGTAGGCCATCAAGCACAGCATCCTGATTGCCAAAGTTATCCAAAAGCCAATATACCCAACTATGGAAGGCAGAACCTTCTA
>CAMJCK010000099.1:0-2830 GCA_946404125.1 uncultured Bacteroidota bacterium
CGGCTGTGCGAGTGATGACGCCTTCGGCCTTCGACACAAAGTAATCGCCCACAAAGATTGCGGGCACCCAGTCCTCGGCGGCGGGAACCTGGCGCGGCTCCTGCTCGGTGAACGATGAGCGGTCATCGAAGATGATGCCCAACTGATAGGCCGCGTCGCCTGTGCAAGAGAAATACTCATTGTCGGTGGTGCAGACAAAATCCTCACCTGCCACAATATCGCGGTTGGCGACCGTCAGATGGATGGTCTTGTTGCCGTCGTTGATATAGTTGACGCCCTTGATGAGTTTGACCGACTGCGCAATGTGCTTATAAATCATCGAACGGCAGCGGATGTAAACAACATCGGGCTGTCCAGGATTGAGCAACTCCCGAACCTGATACTGGCCCGATGATTCGCTCTCGTAGTAGAGCGGCCCGTTGGCGGGAACCAAGAACACACCGCCGTGCTGATATGAGTTGCCGTTGTACTCAATGTTGACTCCCTCCTCACAGACAATGTACCATTTGCCAGCCTCAAGGTTCTGACCTGTTGTGCCGCCGTCGGTTGATGGCTGCACAAAGTTGCCCAGGAACGGGTAGGTCTGATTGTCGGCCAGAACATAGCCCTCGGTGTTTTTCTTCGACAGAACCAGCGACCACAGCCCGTCGAGTTGTTTGACTGACGGGTTGATGCGGATTACCTTCGACAAAATCTTTGCCGACGAATGCTGCGAGGTATCGATGCAGAGTTTGTTCGACGAATTGATGACGATTGACGCGCCGTCGATGCGGCGATGGTCCCAGCAGTTCAACTGTCCGTCGCTGTTCTGAAGGGTGCGGATGTGGAGCGCTGGCGGGAACGCTCCGAAATATGCGCCGTCGTTGGCTGCGGCGCTGGTCTCCTTCAGTGTGTAGTCGCTGTTGGCCTCGTCATTGAAGATGTCGGCCTTGTGCTCCGTCTCGCTGAACACGCACGCCGCGTCGAATGTGGTGTTGGTGCTGCCCTTGGTGGCGAGCACGTAGCGCACCATTTCATCGACGGTGGCGCAACCGTCAACCGTGTAGGTTTTTGCATTGGCATCTTCGGTGATGCCTTTTGCCGCCGTGGGGTCGCCCATCACAAGCAGATACTGCGCCGAGTTGTCGTTGTTCGGTGTAACCGAATAGTAGAACTTGCAGTCGGCATCGAAGAAGCACGCCTGGTATTTTTGGTTTTGGCAGTTCAGGAACGTGGCCCAATTGCTGAACAGGCAGTGGTCGCGGATTTGCCAGTCGGTATTCTGATACGGCGCGCCCTGCGACTGATACCCGCGAACGGTATCAGTCGGCAGCCCCTCGTAGATGCCGTCGATGAATGTGCTGGCATAGGCGTTGCGGCTGATGTGAGCGAAAATGCCATTATCGGTTGGCGGAATGGCTCGGTAAAGTTGCCGCGTGTTCGCCGATTGCGAGCCCATCTGTCCGCGGAACAGTTGGGTGCCCTCAATCAGGACAGGTGAGGAACACACACCGCCCGCGTAGTTCGCACCGTCCGCACTGACCGCAGCGGTAGCACGGCCCGCGCCGCACAGCGGTCCGAACTGATTGAACGTTGATTGAGCATTTGCGTTGCGGTAAACAACAGTGCTTCCAACTCTCATATTCCGCATAACAAGCCCATCATAATTTGTGCAGAAAAGAAGCCCGTTGGCGTTCATTCCGTCCACAATTGCTTCAAATGGTTTGTCGGCGACAAAACTTGTGCACATATAATCCATAAAGGTTTTGGTGAGCGGGAAATAACCGCGCAGGACAACCGTCTTTGCCGTGGTGTTGTAGAAATTGGCGTTCAGGTACTCAAATACCTGTTCGAGTGTTTGGAACGGCTTGCCTTGCGTGCCGTCGCCTTCGGCTGTGCCCCATTCAGAGTCGGCGTAGATGTAGGCCGCGTTCTGGCGTTTCCAATAGATTGGTGTTGAGTTCATACTTATTCGATTTAGGATTTGTGATTAATAATTACGAATTGAAAGCGTATTTGACGCCAATGGCGGCCTCGCTGTTATAGACGGTGCGTCCCGCGTCCTCAAAACGAATCCAACCGCCAGCGGGCACAACAATCGACAGCCCCGTAGCCTTGCCGTTGGTGAGCGTGAGTTGCTGATGTTCCGCACCGCTCGAAAGCGAATAGTAGAGCGTCGAGATGTTGAAACAATCAATCTCGCTGATGGTGAACGCGCCCAAAGCGTTGGGCACAGTCTTGCACTCCAGCGCCTCGTTGAGCCAGACGGTGAACTGTCCGTCGGGCGAATAGTCGGTGATGTCGGCCATTGAGTGCGAGTGGCTGCTTGCCGCCTTTGCGTCGAGGGCTGTTTTGACCACCTTGTTCTGCACAGGGTTCTCCGATGTTTCATCGAGAGCGCTGTCAACGGTGATGGTTGGCGGCGTGTAGTCGGTGATGTCGTTGATGGAGTGGGTGTGGTTTTCTGCGGCCAAGCCACTCACAAGGTCGGCCACGGAGAACTCAACCGTCTGGCCGTTCTTCAACGTCAGAACCACCTTCTTTGTCTGGTCATCGTATGAGCCGCCCACGACCATTGTCTCCAGCGGCAGGTCGATGGCCGCACTGGTGGCGATGGTTGTGTTGCCTTTCTTGATGGTGGCGGTGATTTCGTAGGTGTTCGGGTTGAGTGCCAGGACAATGCTGTCGGCAATGTCGGGCAGGTCGGTGATTTCGGCAATCGTATGGGTGTGCCCCTCATACGAGTAGCGGTGCCACTGCCAGGCGTAGCTGCCATTGTTCAGAACCCGCACAGCCCAGCCGTTCTCATAGGAAAGAACACGGCCGCCGCTGGCAACCGAGAGCGAATAGG
>CAMJCK010000100.1:0-2720 GCA_946404125.1 uncultured Bacteroidota bacterium
CAGGTGCGCACCGTGAGTTGGCTCTGCGGCGGCATCACGCCGTGAAAATCGTGCACGGCTTCAATTATCGAGCAATCCGAATCGGACTCACCGGCATACGTCTGCCACCCATCGGCAACAGCCACGGGCTGAAAGGCGTAGAAACAGACCAACGCCAAAAACATAGCCGAAAAACCCAAAAAACGTTTCATAATGCGAAGGTGGAAAAAATCTGAAATAGTGTGCAATATTTTATTGAATTGTTTCGATTATCAAATGTGCGAGGGTGGTGTGCCAAAAACGCAACTGTTGAAAAAGCTGCATTTTATTCACAAGTTATCAACCGCAAGCCGGCGAGTGTTGATATTTTAACCCGGCTAATGTGGAATAAATCGCTACCTTGCACCGTTTAAAAATAGGTGAAAAACAAACGTAAATTGTTGGTTTTAAGAATATTGTAAATAACAACATTAAAAAATTGACAACTATGGCAAAGATTATAGCAGTGGCCAATCAGAAAGGCGGCGTGGGCAAGACTACCACAGCAATCAACTTGGCGGCGAGTCTGGCAGTGCTCGATAAGAAAGTTCTGCTTGTTGACGCTGACCCGCAAGGCAACGCCACATCGGGATTCGGATTTGAAGTGGAAAACATAAAAGTGGGCCTTTACGAGTGCCTTGTGGACGAGATTGACCCGGTAAATGCCATTTTGAACGTCAGCAGCCTTGAAAAGAACAGCAGCCTGAAAGCACTCGACCTTCTGCCATCGAACATCAACCTGGTTGGCGCTGAGATTGAGCTGCTTGAAAAGGCTGACCGCGAGAAGATTATGAAAATGGGACTCGAAAAGTTCCGCGACAAGTACGATTTCATCATCATCGACTGCTCGCCGTCGCTGGGCCTGATTACCGTCAACTCGCTTGTTGCGGCCGATTCGGTGATAATTCCGGTTCAGTGCCAGTATTTCGCACTCGAGGGCATCGGCAAACTGATAAACACTATAAAAATTATACAAGGCGGACTGAACCCCGGCCTGCAGATTGAGGGTTTCCTGTGCACAATGTACCAAAGCAACACAAAACTTGCCAACACAGTGGTTGAGGAGGTGCGCCGCTGCTTCGAGGATATGGTTTTCGAGACAATGATTTCGAACAACGTGAAAATATCGGAAGCGCAAAGTTATGGAACGCCGAGCGTGGTGTACGACCCGCAGTCGACGGGCGCCATCAACTACCTGAACCTTGCCCGCGAGGTGCTGCAGCGCAACAATATGACACAAATGGACTCTGACGAAAAAATGATTGACTGATTATGGCGACACCAAAGAAACCGGCTCTGGGCCGAAATATGGAAAATGTGTTAGGAATCAAGAAGGGCGAGGGATTGGGCGCACTGCTGAAATCGGCGGCGCCGCAAGGTTCCGACAAGGTGCCAATCTTCGAGGTCAAACTCGATTTGATTGACGTGAACCCCTACCAACCGCGTACAAAATTTGACGAGGAAGAACTTGACGAGCTTACCGAATCGATAAAGCAACTGGGTATAATTCAGCCTATTACGTTGCGCAAGCTCGATAATGACCGCTATCAGATAATATCGGGCGAACGCCGTGTCCGCGCATCGAAATCGGCAGGAAAAACCACTATTCCGGCATACGTTCGCACGGCCAACGACCAGGAAATGCTTCTTATGGGACTGGTTGAGAACATCCAACGTTCTGACCTTGACCCGATTGACATCGCCATCAGCTATCAGCGCCTGATTGACGAGTGCAACCTGACGCAAGAGAACTTGGGCGACCGCGTGGGCAAGAAACGCTCGACGGTGACAAACTTCCTGCGTCTGCTCAATCTGCCCGACGAAATCCAATTGGGGTTGCGCAACCGCCTCATCACCACCGGCCACGCTAAGGCTCTGCTGAGCATCGACGACGAAAACGACCAGAAATACCTGTTCGAGCGCATTGTGAGCGAAGGGCTGTCGGTGCGCGAGGTTGAGGAGATTGCCAGCGAAATGAAGGAAGGCAATCCTGACAAGAAGAAACAAAAGAAGACCAAAAAGAAGGACGACACTTACGGTGAGCTCGAAAGCAAACTGAACAGTTTCTTCAACTCGAAAGTGAAGTTCAGCCGCACCGACAAAGGCAACGGCAAGATTGTGATTGCGTTCAAAAACGACCAGGACCTTGAGCGCATCATATCGCTGTTTGATAAACTTAAATCGCTTTAACACAGGCTGTTGTGACGCTAAAACGCATATCGCTGCTGATTGGTGCGCTGCTGGTTTTGACCATCGGGCTGGCACCCGTCGCCCGCGCGCAATACGCTGACGGTTTCGACATCCCCGACAGCACCTACCGCGCCCTGCACAAGCCCAACAAGGCCACGTTTATGTCGTCACTGGTGCCTGGCCTGGGGCAGTATTACAATCAGAAATACTGGAAGATACCGATTATTTACGGCGGTTTCACGGGGCTGATTTACTATGCGAGTTACAACAACTACGTCTATAAAAAATACCGACGCGAGTACAAGTGGGCGACCGACGACGACGACCGCACCGTGAGCCAATATCCCGCCGCAAACACCGAGCGGCTGAAGGACACGTGGCGGCGCTACCGCGATATCTGCTTCATCGGCATTGGGGCGCTCTACCTGCTGCAGGTGATTGACGCCAACGTTGACGCGCACTTTTTCGATTTCACCATCGACAAGGACCTGTCAATCAAGGCCGACCCAATG
>CAMJCK010000101.1:0-2688 GCA_946404125.1 uncultured Bacteroidota bacterium
AGAAATCGATGGTGTCAGACGCAAGAGCTTCACCAATAAACATTTGTGCGCCTTGTGAGATTCGGAAAGTAGTGAAAAGATGCTCAATGTCAGTTCCGTAGGGCACTTCAACCGAGACGGTCGTATCCGCGTTGTTGACAGTTGCAGCTTTACCGCCGATGCTCATTCTCAGTATTTCCGTTCCGTGCCCGATGCCGTGGCGCCCGAGACTACTCAAGTCGTTCTGTTGTTCGAGGACAATCCACTGGCTGTCGAGTGAGTCGGTTCCCGCCGATTCGTTCCAATCGGCAGTGCCGCAAGTAATTATCTTTCTTACGATGGTGCGGTTCGTTGATGCGTCAGCAATGCCAGCCGCACTCCAGTTTGCCGCCGTTTCGCAGTTGCCGAATGGTCCGAGAACGTCAATCAGAACCGTGTCGGCGCCATCTTTGCGGAACAATCCGAGCAGGTCATCACCGGTGAATTTGGTTGTGCCAGAGTTAGATACGTCGGTTCGCTTTTTGATTTCAGCCGATGCGCTGCCGTTTGCAACAACCAGCACCTCGTTGGGCAGCAGCCACCCCGACAGTTGCAATGTGGTTAAACGAGTAGAACCAACTATATTGTCCATCGTCACAAAATACCGGCTCAGGTCAACCGCCGTGTCGCAAGGGTTGTAGATTTCGTAGTATTTGTTGTTAGACGAGCCTTTCGCATACTCGCTGAAATAGAGGTCAGGCTGCGGAGCGTTGCGCGTTGTGAACGTCCAAGTTGGCAGCGTTGCCGAGTTGCCTGCCAAGTCTTTCACTGCGCCAGCGGGCAGTTCAACGGAATATTCAGTTCCGAAATCCAAACCGCTGACAAACGCCTTCACCATAGTGTCGTTCACCGCGATAATCGCAGCTTCAACGTTGCCCACATTCAATTTCGCACCATCGGCAACCGTAATCCGCTCA
The DNA here is from genome assembly GCA_946404125.1 of uncultured Bacteroidota bacterium. Lineage (GTDB taxonomy): Bacteria > Bacteroidota > Bacteroidia > Bacteroidales > SZUA-534 > RUG13583. The sequence goes on from CAMJCK010000101.1 coordinate 936, forward strand.
TCAAAAACGATATTGATATACAGTGAGTTGGCCAAACTGTCACTTCCGTTTGCCGGACTCTGCCGAGCAACCACCGGCGCCTTTGTGTCGCTGATTGTCACTGCGATGCTGTCGAGTGCAATTCCGTTGCGCACGGCCTTCACCAATCCGTTGCCGAACATCGCGTCAGTAACAACGAAATTCCATTCGCCCAAATCTGCGCTTATCGCGGAGTCAGTTAGCTGAATCGTATTGTTTTGAATATCAAGATTTAAGCTAATATCAGAAATATTGTAACTAGTCCACGACAAGCTGATAGTGTCGCCCGTTCCGAACGCATTGGTGGCGAGCGGGGAGAAGGTGAGATGCGGCTCGGGCTCTTTCGCGACGTTCACCGTCCAGTTTTTCACCGTCAAGTCCTCGGCCGTCACCGCGATGGTCTGCGGTTCTTCGAAGTCCCAGCGGGTTTTTGCCGTGAATATGCCGCGGCTCGACCTGAACAGGGTCGTTGGAACTTTGGCTTTTTCGGAAATTGTAATGACCGGCGTAAGTTTCAGACTGTCAAGATTGTAAGCCACCACGGCGTCGATGGTCGCGTTTGTTGTGTCAATCGAAACACTGATTGGCGTTGTCTCCACAAAGTTGAATGTCAAGATGTTGGCATCGGAACTTGGTCTCGGAGCCATAGTCACAATTATCGTCCAGTTTTTCTGATTGATATTGTCACCGGCAACGACGGTCGCCAAAACTGGTTGTGAAAAATCAATTGTGTCAGTTGCAAGTGAGCCGTTGATAAGCATTTGCGCGCCTTGCGAGATTCGGTAGGCTACAACCAATTTGGTCAGGTCGGTTCCGTAGGGCACTTCAACCGAGACGGTCGTATCCGTGCTGTTGACAGTCGCCGCAAGGCCGCCGATGCTCATTCTCAAAATTTCCGTACCGTGTCCGATGCCGTGCTGTCCCAGACTGCTCAAGTCGTTCTGTTGTTCGAGGACAATCCACTGGCTGTCGAGCGAGTCGGTTCCGGCCGATTCGTTCCAATCGGCAGTGCCGCAAGTAATTATCTTTCGTACGATGGTGCGGTTCGTCGATGCGTCAGCAATGCCAGCCGCTCCCCAGTTGGCAGCCGTTTCGCAGTTGCCGAATGGCCCGAGAACATCAATCAAAACTGTGTCGGAACCATCTTTGCGGAACAATCCAAGTAAGTCATCGCCGGTGAATTTAGTTGTGCCAGAGTTAGATACGTCGGTTCGCTTTTTAATTTCCGCCGATGCGCTACCGTTTGCAACAACCAGCACCTCGTTCGGTAACAGCCACCCCGACAGTTGCAATGTGGTTAAACGAGTAGAACCAACTATATTGTCCATCGTCACAAAATACCGGCTCAAATAAACCGCCGTGTCGCAAGGGTTGTAGATTTCGTAGTATTTGTTGTTGGACGAACCTTTCGCGTATTCGCTGAAATAGAGGTCAGGCTGCGGAGCTGTGCGGGTTGTTAATGTCCAAGTCGGCAGTGTTGCCGAGTTGCCAGCCAGGTCTTTCACTGCGCCAGCAGGCAGTTCAATAGAATATTCAGTTTCGAAATTCAGTCCGCTGACAAACGCTTTGGCCGAGCTGTCGCCTACAGCAGTAATCGGGAACTCCAGCTCGCTGATATTCAATTTTGCACCATCTGTGACAACAACTTTTTCGTCGAAAGTCATACTGATATACAGCGAATTGGCGAGACTGTCACTTCCGTTTGCCGGACTCTGCCGAACAACCACCGGCGCCT
>CAMJCK010000102.1:0-2524 GCA_946404125.1 uncultured Bacteroidota bacterium
TGCACGATTTTCACGGCGTGATGCCGCCGCAGAGCCAACTCACGGTGCGCACCTGTGAACTTAACGAGCGGACAATCTACGACGGCTTTTTCGAGATTGTCAAATCGTCGGCAAAGGTGTTTTTTGCCACATTTTCGAGCAACAAAGTCAATCGCGCGGGATTTCAAATTGAATTTCCCAAATTCGATATCTCATTTCCTTTCAGTGTGTTCTGGTAAAATTTGGCCAGCCTGTCACCGCACGGAATAATGGAATTTCGAACCGTGCGAAAAATCTGATTTTTTCAAAACATTTTTTTGTGTAGCGATGCCCACGCCAATCGCTGTGGTGTGCCTACACGTTTAACAATCAATTAAATAATAATAAAATGGATATAGTAACAATAATTATAGGTGTGGCCATAGTGGCTCTATGCGCCCTGCCTTTCTGGCTTTCGGGTTACACCCGCAAACGCCGCGAGAAGAAACTCACTGACGCGCTCAACGAGATGGCGCGACAGAAATCCACAACCATTTGCAGCTCGGAGATTTGCGGCAATAATGCCATCGGCATCGATGGTGGCGGCCGCTGGCTGTTCTATGCCCGCAGCAAAGGCGATTTGCACGAATGTGTTGATTTAGAAAATGTTCGCACGTGCGGCATTATTGATAAACCCGACACTATTGGGCTGAATTTCACCGCCGACGGCAAACCCGATGTTTACCTTGAGTTTTATAACAGCAATGTCGAAGCCACGTCGGACGATGAGTCACGGCTGGCGGCACGGTGGCACAAAATCGTCGCCGACCGCCTGACGGCAATGCGCAGTTAGCCTGTCGGCAGAAAAAGAATGGGGCTGTCCAAAGAGGTTTTGGGCGGCCCCTTCATTTGACAATTGAGTCCGGAATCTTACGCGACACACACGCAATCTCTTTTTTGGGCGTATTTACTTTGAATTATTTAGCAAAAAATTCTTTCTTTTGCCTTGCGTATCATTTGTTTGCCAACGAGAATATTCGCGTTTTTAAAATGTTGGCAATCTGACATATAACGGCATCAACATTAATTCAGTCATATAAAATGTTTAAAAGATGAAACTGACTAAACAAGGATTACAAAACAAAGCGGAGTGGGAAGCAAAAGGCTACTCACTTCCACAATTCGATCGGGAAAAAGTTGAGGCTGCAACTAAAAAAGAGCCGTTTTGGATTCACTTCGGTGCCGGAAACATTTTTCGTGCTTTTCAGGCCAATGTGGTGCAGGAACTTTTAAACAAGGGTGTGATAAACCGTGGTCTTGTGGTCGCTGAGGGCTACGACTACGAGATTATCGAGAAAATGTACCGCCCCCACGACAACATCGGTGCGCTTGTAACACTCAAATCGAGCGGAAATGTCGAAAAAACTGTGGTCGGCTCAATTATGGAGTCGCTGACAGCCGACAGTTCCAATGCCAACGATTGGTCGCGGCTGATTGAGATTTTCCGAAATCCTTCGCTTCAAATGGTCACATTCACCATTACAGAAAAAGGCTATCTGCTGAAAAATGCGGCTGGCGTGTTTATGCCTGGTGTTGAAAGCGATTTTGCCGAAGGGCCTGTCCTTCCAAAATCTTACATCGGAAAGGTTGTCACATTGCTTTATGAGCGTTATGCCAACGGCGAACTTCCGATTGCAATGGTAAGTATGGACAACTGCTCGCACAACGGCGACAAACTGTATGCCGCTGTCAATGAGTTTGCTAAAGAGTGGGAGAAACGCGGTGTTTGCAAAAAGGGCTTCCTTGATTATGTGAATAACGCCAGCAAGGTGTCGTTCCCCTGGACAATGATTGACAAAATCACCCCGCGCCCCGACGCCAAAATTGAGAAGATTCTTGCCGATGACGGAATTGAACAGCTTGAGCCTGTCATCACAAGCAAAAAGACGTACGTGGCGCCTTTTGTCAACGCCGAAGAGTGCCAGTATCTGGTTCTTGAGGATAATTTCCCCAACGGCCGTCCCGAACTTGAAAAAGCGGGATTGTATTTCACCAATCGCGAGACGGTGGACAAGGTGGAGAAAATGAAGGTGTGCACTTGCTTGAACCCGCTTCACACATTCCTTGCCGTAAGCGGCTGCCTGCTTGGCTACACTCTTATAGCCGACGAAATGAAAGACCCTGATTTGCTGCGTCTTGTCAAGCGTTTGGGATATGAGGAAGGCCTGCCTGTTGTTGTTGACCCAGGCATCATCAAACCGCGCAACTTTATCGACGAAGTTGTTGACATCCGCATTCCCAATCCGTTTATGCCCGACACCCCGCAGCGCATTGCTTGCGACACATCGCAGAAATTGAGCATACGCTTTGGCGAAACAATTAAAGGCTATCTCTCACGCAACGATTTGAATGTGGCCAATTTGGAGGTTATTCCTGCTGTTTTCGCTTTGTGGATGCGCTACCTTATGGCAATCGACGATAACGGAAACGCATTTGAGCTAAGTCCTGACCCGCTTTTGGACGATGTGAGAAAATACGTCGCCGATGTCAAGATTGGCGGAGACGC